>SOET01000068.1 GCA_021646465.1 Candidatus Kuenenia hertensis
CATCCTATCAACGCTGATGCTAATGTAACTTTTAAAAATTTACGCATGATACTTTCTTCTCCTTTCTTAGTTTCTAGCAATCATATTTTGAATTATTTCACTTCTGCTATACAGGGGTATTGGTTTTTCCCCTACAAGGCAAGTGTCGAGATAGATTTTGCCACTGGCAATTCTGCTATATCTGGCTTTAATAATGTCGCCTGCCTTAATATCAGCAGCATTAATTCTCTGCTCTTTGTTGAATTTCACAGGATGAAAGACTCTTTCCATTGGCAGTGTAATGTCTCCTTGGTAAAATTCTGTGTACTCACAATAAAAGATTTGTTCATCGAAACCTTCAACAGTTAACGTTTTTTTATCGGGATTTATTGAAATCACTTTTCCCTCTATTAAGGCATATTTGTACGCCTTTGTTTCGAAACCCCAATCGCCTTTGTTGCCGTTTGCGGCAAAAACACTGCCAGATAAAAATGTTATAAAATACAAAGCCATTATCCATAAAGTATGTTTCTTCATCGTAATTTCTCCTGATACATTCTGAATTATAAAAATGAAATAATGTCACAATTTTCTTTACACCTTATATTTTATTCAAAATACTTTGTCTCCTTTCTGCATTGTTTTTTAAAAGTAACGTCATCGGGAAAAAATTTACTTACTTCTATGTTTTTTAATCAACAATCCTTGTGCCAAATGCACCAAAAACGCCATATCTTCCTTTATTTTAATACATTACTACTTGCACTATAACAACTACAGTCACTTGTAAAGTATAGTTGTTCATGAAAATTCGTTATTATTTACTATATTTAGTAATCATAAATATATTGACGTTAAAGCGATTCCCAAATACTATTGATTTCATAGAACAACCAATTTGCATAATACGCTATGTTCTGAGTCGTAAAGATAATATAAGAAAAAACGTATCTATTCAGCGTAATTTATCAAACTATCTGGGGCGCAGAGCGCAACTCGTTCCCAAACCCCAGTTTGGGAACGAGCCGTGTGACATTTATGCTGAATAGATACGAAAAAACAGTATTTTCGGCTTAATAGAAGTTTATAGAAAAATGAATCTGGAATTCTTCCAATCCATTGCTATTTCCGTATCAAACGAACGTTCACTCGATGTGGTTTTTCGTAATATTGTAAATGGGCTTGCTGAAGATTCTAATGTTGTGCTTGCCAGGATTTGGCTCATTGCTCCTGGTGACATATGTGATAAGTGTTATTGGCGGAAAGATTGTCCGGATCAAACTAAATGTTTGCATCTGGTTGCAAGCAATGGAAGATCACTCTACAGTGAAAAATGGCCAACATCTATTAAAGGACGTTATAAACGGTTTCCCCTTTATACTTATTCTCAGGAAAATGTTAGTGCATCAGGAAAAATAGGCTATATAGGCGGAACCGGAAATGCTGTTTTACGCAATGATATCCTTGAAAATCCGGATTGGCTTTTGGATACTGATTGGGCGCAAAGAGAAAAAATAGCAAGCTTTGATGGGCAGCCATTGGTGTTTCGCGATGAGACCCTTGGCGTGCTAGCACTTTTCAGCAGAAAAGAGTTGGATGAGGCGCTACTGATCATGCTCAGAACTTTTGCCTCTAATGCTGCTGCTGCCATTGCCAATGCCAGAGCATTTGAAGAAATTGAACAATTACATCAACAGTTGGAACTGGAAAATGAGTATCTCAGAGATGAGATTAAAGAAGCATATTCATTTGTGGATATTGTTGGCCAAAGTACCTCCTTACAAAAAACACTCCAACAAATAGAACTGGTGGCACCGACGAACACAACAGTTTTCATAAAAGGTGAAACCGGTACCGGAAAAGAACTTATTGCCCTGGCGATTCATCAACGAAGCAAGCGAAAAAATAATCCGCTTATTAAAGTTAATTGTGCTTCCATTCCAAGGGAACTTTTTGAAAGTGAGTTTTTTGGACATATAAAAGGCGCTTTTACCGGAGCAATTAAGGACAGGATTGGTCGTTTTCAGCTTGCTGACGGAGGAACTATTTTTCTCGATGAAGTAGGAGAGATACCAATAGAATTACAAGGTAAATTACTTCGCGTACTTCAGGAAGGAGAATATGAGAGAATCGGAGAGGAAAGGACTCGCCGTGTTAATGTAAGGGTAATTGCCGCTACCAACAGAGATCTTGAAAAGGAAATGGAATCGAAACGGTTCCGGCAGGATCTCTACTTTCGTTTAAGCGTCTTTCCGCTTGAAATAGATCCTCTCCGGAAGAGAAAAGAGGATATTCCTCTTTTGGCAAAACATTTTTTAAATCAGAACTGCCGGAGCATGGGGTTTCAGGCATTATTTTTAAAGAAAAAGCATATTCTCCAACTCCAGAGTTATGACTGGCCCGGAAATATACGTGAATTACAAAACGTTATTGAACGTGCAGTTATTTTATCACGGGGAAAGGAGTTAAAATTAGGTTTGCCGGCAATATACACGGGTAAAAAATTACCGCAACTTTCACACTCAATAAAACCTACTAAAGAACCCCGTGAGATCATGACGAACGATGAATTGAAGTCTTTGGAAAAAGAGAATATTCTTGCCGCTCTTATCAAAACAAATTGGAAAATTTCCGGTGAGGGAGGTGCGGCGGAACTCCTTGGAATGAAATCTACAACCCTGTCATCTAAAATCAAAGCATTTGGGATTCATAAACGACTCTAAACAATAAAACTTCCGTTCCGAAAGAAGTTAGCAGGCGCGGGGCCTTTACTTGTGCCAACTCATTTGTCTTGTCTAAAATTGTATATACACATGAAAAGTCGCCTTTTTTGAGGACATACTTAATCGTTTACAATAATAAGTATTCCATTAATTTTACTCAGCGTTATGTTTGGTTTTCTTTAAAAGTAGTGCGTTCACCTGTGATTCCTTCATTTTTAGTGAATTGCCGTCGCCGCTGTAGCGAATCATTATGATTTCCGCCATGATGCTCACCGCTATTTCTTCGGGAGAAAGGGCTCCGATATTCAGACCTATCGGGGCATGTATTTCTTTAATCTTCTCCAACGAAATATTTTCTTCCAAAAGGCTTTTGAATATTTGCAGCGATTTTCTTTTGCTTCCCAAAAGCCCAATGTAACATGCCTTCGTTTGAACGGCTGCAAACAGGGCAAGGTCATCGTAACGGTGTCCGCGTGTAGCAACCACAACGTAACTATTTTGAGTTATTGGAATATTTTCAAGACTCTTTTTGTAGTCAGAGACCATAACTATTTTTGCACCGGGAAAACATTCTTTTTGGACGTATTCCGGACGATCATCCACAATATAAATATTAAAATCCAGCATTGCTGCAATCCGTGAAACAGCCCTGTTTACGTGTCCTCCCCCGATTAAGATAAGTGTAGGCCGCGCCTGAAACCCTTCTATGTAAAATTCCGTTCCATCAGTGCCCCGGAAGATTTTGTTTTCTCCGTAAGAATCCATATTTTTAGCAGCACTGGCAATTTCCCGTTCAAGTTTCTCATTCCCAATATTTCCTAGTGTTGTACCGTCTTCCCTAACAAGAAATTTTCTTCCCAACACAGTTTTTCCCTCTTTAACGTTAACTATTGTTGCCAGAAAAAAAGATGAATATCCTTCATAGGCAAGGAGTATTTCCCTTGCAAATGTTGCAGCGGAGTTTGGTGTTACCAGAGGTTCAATAAAAAAAGACATAGTTCCGCCGCATACCATGCCGTCTCTTGAAGCAAACTCTTCGTTTAAATTATACGTAAGGAGTGCCGGGCCGCTATGATTCTTCAGGATTTGTTTTGCCTGCGACCATATTTCACCTTCTACACATCCGCCGCCCAGGGTGCCAACGCAGCTGCCATCCTTGCGGATTAGCATTTTTGCTCCCGAACATTGCGGAGTAGAACCCTTCGTGCGGACGACCGTCACTAATACGCAAGGTTCTTTCTTTTCTGTCAAATGAAGAATTTCTTTAAAAATATCCTGCATACAATTTTAAATCGAATTGCATCGTGAGTAGAAATTATTTTGATTATAATCATTCATTATAATAATATCTTAGTGTTTTATTAATTTTATTTCCAACTTACCGGAGTTTTTATGGCAAAAACATATTTAATCATTGGTAGCGGGCCTGCCGGTATTACGGCAGCAGAAAGTATACGTAATATGGACAACGATGCGGAAATAACCGTGATATCTGAAGAAAGGGTACCCATGTTCTACCGGCCAAGAATACCTGAATACTCAGTAGGCAAAATAAGCATTGAAGGAATCATGGTTAAAAAAAAGGATTTTTATGTACAAAAAAGAATCAATCTTCACTTGGGAATAAAGGCGACAAAGCTTGATAAGGAAAACAGAATAATAGAAACTTCCGAAGGGAATAAATATGGATATGACAAACTTCTTATCGCCACGGGCATTACACCGTTAGAACCGAAATTTCCCGGAAGCCGTATCGAAGGAGTTTTTACCATGCATGATTTGGTGCAGGCAGAAAGAATGAAGGGTTTTGTCAAAGATGCAAAACAGGTTGTCGTGGTTGGCGGAGGCCTTTTAGGCATGGACATGGCGGAAGAATTTAAGGCAATTGGACTGAATGTTACATTTATCGTAAGAAGAGATATTTTAGGCGACCCCTTTTTTGACGAATATGGATGCAAATTGATACACGATGAATTTAAAACTATGGGGGTTGAAGTCATTACCAATACCGAGGTTTATGCATTTGAAGACATGAATAACCGGTTGACAACTGTATATACAAAAGACGGGAAAAGATTTGATAGTGACGTTTGTTTTATAGCAATAGGGGCTACTCATGCGGTTGACTGGTTAAAAGGCAGCAGTTTGAAAATAGAGAATGGGGTTTTGGTAGATAAGTATTTGCGCAGTCATGATGATGATATATTTTCAGCCGGCAATGCTGCACAAATTATGGATACTGTCTTTAAAAAATATATTACCCAAACAAATTGGATCAATGCAATAGCGCAAGGTAATATTGCCGGCAACAATATGGCGGGAAGAGAGTTAATGAAATATGAAACAACATCAACCTATTTCAAACGAATAGGTACGCTTTTTTTTAATCTTTTAGGAACAGGCAATTTGCAGGTAGAAGGGGGAAAAAGGGACTATTTCAAAGGGGGAAACCCGAAGGAATACATCATGATTACAATGAAAGAAGGAAGAATTATTGGCGCTGTGGTTTGCGGCCGCAATAAAATAACCTCAAAATTAAAAGAGGCAATTGAGAAGCAACGGGAAATTTCAGTCCCGGATAAATTGATCACGCAAGAAGAAAAGAGCGTAGATGATTTGTCAAAAATATTTTAGCATCTGTTTTTACAGAATTATTTATTCATAAAATATTCAATTTCGATTTCCCGTTCCCATCTCTTATGTTTTTTGGTATACTTTTTTTGCACATACAAAACGTTCCTTTTTCCGATCATTGATTTCCATATAATTCAACTATTATTTATGAACAAGAGAAGAAGCGGAATATTACTTCATATTACATCACTTCCTTCGCCGTATGGCATTGGAGATTTTGGTCCCTTTGCCTATAAATTTATCGACTTCCTGGAAGAAACGAAACAGTGTTTATGGCAAATACTGCCGTTAAATCCTACATCTACCGCATATGGTAACAGCCCTTACAGCAGTTGTTCCGCCTTTGCGGGGAACCATATCCTGATAAGTCCGGATATTTTGATGGAAGAGGGATTGCTTGCGGAGCCGGATCTCGAACATTACAAACACTTACCAAATGATCGGGCAGACTACACAAATGTTACCGTCTGTAAGGAAGGTATTCTTCAAAAGGCATATCAAAATTTTCAACAGCAAGAGAATGGAAAATATGAATTTCAGTTATTTTGTAAAAAGAACGCGCATTGGCTGGATGATTATGCCTTATTCATTGCCCTTAAAGAACATTTTCACGGAAAGGTGTGGAGCGAATGGCCTGCAGAAATTAAGTATAGAAAACCTGACGCAATAGGCAAATGGAATGAAAAATTAAAAGCACGAACCGGAAAGGAAAAGTTTATTCAACATATATTTTTCAAGCAATGGTACAAACTTAAGGAGTACGGTAATAAGAAGAACATACAAATAATCGGGGATATCCCCATTTATGTTACCTATGACAGTGCGGACGTCTGGTCGCATCCGGAATTATTTAAGCTGGATAAAAATGAACAGCCATTATTCGTTGCGGGAGTGCCGCCGGATTATTTTAGCGAAACAGGTCAACGATGGGGAAATCCTATTTATATGTGGGATTTTCACAAAGAAACGGGATTTTTGTGGTGGATCAATCGTATCGAACACAACCTGAAGCTTTTTGATATTGTCCGATTAGATCATTTCAGAGGTTTTGTTGCGTATTGGGAAATCCCCGCTCAGGAAGAAACTGCTATTAACGGTGCATGGGTTGAGGTTCCTGTTGAAGATTTTTTTACCACGATTTTTAAACACTTTCCCAATTTGTCCCTTATCGCTGAAGACCTGGGTACCATAACTCCTGATGTAAAACTCGTTATGCAAACGTTTCAGTTTCCTGGCATGAAACTTCTCCTTTTTGCTTTTGGCGATGATATCGCAAAAAATCCTTACGTACCCCATAATTATGTGAAAAACTGCGTGGTATACACCGGCACCCATGATAACAATACCATAAAGGGATGGTTTAAAAATGAGGCAAACGAAGAAACGAGAAAAAAACTTTTCAAGTATTTAGGGAGGGAGGTCTCCGAATCCAATGTGTACCAGGCGTTGATAAGACTTGCAATGATGTCAATTGCAGATACGGTAATAATTCCTATGCAGGACATTCTTGGGCTTGGCGAGGAAGCAAGGATGAATTTACCAGCAACCACTGAAAATAACTGGGCATGGAGACTGCTTCCCGAACAACTCACTCCATTCGTGACAAACGAACTGAGAGAAATTACCGAGATTTATGGAAGGGGCTGACATGGCGTCCGCACACCATCCTAATCCACGAATACCGGTTGCCACTTACCGGTTGCAACTCAACAAACACTTCACGTTTAAAGACACAAAAGAAATCGTTGGATACCTGCATAGTTTGGGTATAAGTGATATTTATTGTTCTCCTTACTTAAAGGCCCGGGAGGGCAGTCTTCATGGGTACGATGTTGTTGATCACAATTCCCTGAATCCTGAAATCGGCACGGAGCAGGAACTGGATGAACTGGTGCATGAGCTTTGTAATCATGGGATGGGGCAAATATTTGACTTAGTACCAAACCACATGGGCATAGCAAGCAAGGAGAATATGTGGTGGATGGACATGCTGGAAAACGGAATGAGTTCCTGGTATGCGGATTTTTTTGATATCGACTGGAATCCGGTAAAAGATGAATTAAAAAATAAAATACTTCTTCCCGTTTTGGGAGATCAATATGGCAATATCCTTGATAGCCAGGAATTAACCCTGAGATTCGAAAACGGGGCTTTTTTTATAGATTACTATGACCACAAATTCCCATTACGGCCGCAAACATACTTGGATATTTTAAGACACCGGCTGGAAGAATTAGAAGAAACCTTATCGGAAGAAAATCCCCATTTGACAGAACTTTTAAGCATCCTGACAGCTATTGATCATCTTCCCGCTTACACGGAAACGGAAGAAGAAAAAATCAGAGAACGCTACCGCGAAAAAGAGGTAATAAAAAAACGGCTGTATAATCTTTACAACGAAAGCCAGGAAATTCAGCATTTTATTGATACTAATGTGGTGCTGTTCAACGGACAAAAAGGGATAACAGAAAGTTTTGACCTCCTCGACAGTCTCCTTGATAAACAGGTGTACCGGCTTTCTCACTGGCGGGTTGCTACCGAGGAAATTAATTACCGGAGGTTTTTTGATATAAGCGATCTCGCTGCAACCAGAGTAGAAATATTGAAGGTATTTAGAGAAACCCATGAACTCGTATTTCGCCTTGTCCGTGAGGGAAAAGTAACAGGTTTACGGGTAGATCATCCCGACGGATTATACTGTCCGCCTGAATATTTTAAGGAATTACAATGGAACTGTTATCTCCTGACGGTAAACGACAATAGGAAAAACACCGGAAATAATTGTCCTTCAGAGGTTGAACAATCAGAGAAAAACCCTGCATTGGTAAAACAATACAATGAGATACTTACTAAAGAACCGCACTATAAACCATTTTATATTGTGGGGGAAAAGATTCTTGGAAAGTCGGAAAGGATACCGGAAGACTGGCCGATTTTCGGTACGACGGGTTACGACTTTCTTGCTACGGTTAACGGGATATTTGTTGAAACAAGGAATGCAAAGGATTTCGACAAAATGTATTCCCGGTTTATTAAAAAAGCGATAAACTTTCACGAGGTTATCTATGAAAGAAAGAAGCTCATTATGCAGGTGGCGATGTCGAGCGAAATTAACACCCTGGGGCACTACCTGAACCGTATTTCGGAAAAAAACAGACATACCAGAGATTTTACGCTCAATAGCCTTACGTACGTGATTATTGAGGTAATCGCATGCTTTCCTGTCTACAGAACATACATTCATTCTCCGGTTATAGATGAACGTGACCGGCGTTATGTGGAAAGCGCCGTTTCGAAGGCGAAGCGAAAAAATCCTGCGCTGAATGAATCGATTTTTTTCTTTCTTAAAGACGTTCTTTTGAACAATTATCCTGGATATTTTACCGAAAAAGACAAAAAAGAATGGCTTGATTTTACGATGAAGTTTCAGCAAATTACCGGACCGGTCATGGCAAAGGGGGTAGAGGATACTATTTTTTATGTGTATAACCGTCTTATATCATTGAATGAAGTTGGGGGAAATCCTGACTGGTTTGGTATCTCAATTGATGCATTTCACGGACAAAATACGGAGAGGGCAAGATCATGGCAGCATTCCATGTTAACAACTTCCACCCATGATACCAAACGAAGTGAAGATGTAAGAGCACGCATCAACGTCCTTTCTGAAATACCGGCAAAATGGAGAGAATGCGTGATAAGGTGGAGCAGAATCAACAAAAAGCACAAACGTATAGTAGAGGATCTGGTTGCTCCAGACAAAAATGAAGAGTATTTATTCTATCAAACACTTATTGGCGCCTGGCCTATTGAACCAATGGACGATTCAGGGTATGAGATTTTTAAAAACAGAATCAAAGAGTATATGCTTAAGGCATTACGGGAAGCAAAGGTCAATACGAGCTGGATAAACCCGCATACGACATATGAAGAAGGATTGATGTATTTCATTGACAGCGTAATGAAGAGGAAACAAGGTAATACATTTTTACATGATTTTAAAAAATTTCAAAAAGAGATTTCGCACTGTGGCATATATAATTCTCTTGCGCAGACGCTGCTTAAGATCACTTCACCGGGAATCCCCGATATTTATCAGGGAAATGAACTATGGAGTTTTTGCCTTGTGGATCCCGATAACCGCAGACCCGTTGATTATGATATACGAATAAAAATGTTAGCCGAATTAAAAGAACAGGAAACAACCGGCGAAAGACAAACACTTATTGCCAATATAATGAAAAACAGAGAAAATAGTATGATAAAACTCTATGTGACCTATAAGGCGTTAACCTTTCGAAAAGAAAACAGAGAACTGTTTGAAACGGCAAGTTATATTCCCCTTGAGGTTACGGGATCAAAAGGACATAACGTTTGTGCTTTTGCAAGAAACAGCAATACACAAACCATACTTGTCGTTGTTCCCCGATTCATGACACAAATACTTTCCAATGTCGAAGAACTGCCATTTGGAGAAAATGTATGGGAGGATACCTTTCTTATACTTCCATTTGAAAATAACACCGCCGGATACAGGAATATTTTTACCGGAGAAATGGTAACGGCAAAAAACATTGATGGCATCACACGCATATTTCTTTCAGAAATTTTTACTTCCTTTCCTGTAGCATTAATGGAAAGAATTTATTATGAATAATCTACTTTCTCCTGAAAAAGAACAGAAAGAATTTTGTACCCGTTTTTTGTCTGATGAAATAAAACAACAGTTGATTAAAACTTTCAAAAAGGCAAAACAGCGGCTCATTTTTCTTGATTACGATGGTACGCTGGTTCCGTATGTAAAACACCCGCTCATGGCAAAACCCGGTGAAAAATTGCTTACGATACTGAAGCGCCTTTCAGGTTTTCAGAACACAGATGTTGTTATTATCAGCGGACGCGATAAGGCCACATTACAGAAATGGTTTGGTTCGCTTGATATAGAACTTGCCGCCGAACACGGCGCATGGAGGAAAGAGAAATACGGCGACTGGCAACTGAGCGCTTCTTTTGCAAATGACTGGAAACCTGAAATACTTTCCATTCTTCGACAATACGTTGACCGTTTGCCGGGATCATTTATCGAGGAAAAGGATTTTTCCCTCGTGTGGCACTACCGCGCTGCGGATGAAAAATTATGCCCGATAATAAAAAACGACTTCCTGAATATGATGAAAAAAAACGCAGATGATATGTATATAGAAATTTTACAGGGAAATACCGTAATCGAGGTGAGAACAGCGGGGGTAAATAAAGGAACTGCGGGAAAATATTGGATCGAGAAGAAACATCCCGATTTTATATTGGCAATCGGAGATGACCGTACCGATGAAGACTTGTTTTTTGCACTTCCGGAAACAGCATACTCAATAAAAGTTGGAAAAACACCATCATTTGCCAGATATAATTTGCTTGATAATCAACAACCGGTAATTATAGAATTACTTGAAGAATTGATAAAAAACTGACATACAAAATACGAGGAGTCATACAATGATATTTCAAAAAAAATATATTTCTTATTTCTTAATACTCATTTCCCTTTTCTCTTTATCCTGCAGTTCAGTACCCATCACCGGCAGAAAGCAAATGAGCTTTATTCCGAATGCAACCATGCTTACCATGAGTATTCAGCAATACGATGAGTTTCTCAAAAGTAATAAATTGAGTAACAATCAGGAACAAACCGAAATGGTAAAAAGGGTTGGCAGAAATATACAAGAGGCTGTTGAGCAATATTTTGCGCAAAATAATATGTCGCAAGAGTTAAAAGATTATGCATGGGAATTTAATCTTATAGAAAGCGAAGATGTGAATGCCTGGGCAATGCCGGGAGGAAAGGTTGTTGTTTACACCGGAATTTTACCTGTCGCACAAGATGAAACCGGTCTTGCTGTGGTTATGGGGCATGAAGTAGCGCATGCCGTAGCAAAACACGGAAATGAGAGAATGAGTCAGGAAGTAATCTACCAGATAGGAGGAACGGCACTTTCAGCCCTGACAGAAGGACAATCTGAAATGGCAAAGCAAGCTATTTCTGCCGCGTATGGATATGGGGCTCAATACGGAGTCCTCCTTCCCTATAGTCGTCTTCATGAGAGTGAGGCGGACCATCTCGGACTAATCTTTATGGCTATGGCGGGATATGACCCGAATGCAGCAGTAGATTTTTGGCGAAGGATGTCAGAAACAAAGGAAGGAAAAACAGTTCCCGAATTCATGAGTACCCATCCTTCTGACGAAACAAGAATACGAAAAATCAAGGAAATGATACCGGAGGCGATGCAGTATTACAACCAGTAAAAATTCTGCAATCGGTTTGAAAGGGTTTTTTTACAAAAAATCGGGAATACTCCCATCTTGCCCTCGCATACTAAGTTTTTTAATGCATTGCCTTATGTATTCTGTAGTCTAAATCAATGAGTTTTACACTACAATTGCCATAAGATTGATATTTCGCATCTTTTGCCATGAAACAGAGTTCTTTCACCATTTTGGGATTGCCTCCTGAATATTTATATATGCCTTTTTTGAAATCGTCCATGCAATTGACTTTAATGTTGAATTCTTTTATAAAATGATCTGCCAGTTTATCAGTGGATAGTCTATCAAGGTTAGTCATTTCCATCTTTTCAAAATCAAACAAGACCATACGTAAATGATCAATATCTTTTTTCTTTATACCACGGCTTATAATTATCAGAGGAATTTTTTTGTCCATTAAATACAGGAAGAAAGAATAGAGTTTTGGTTTAACCAATTCTACATGATCAAAAATGATATATTCCGGCGCTATCTCATCAAGCATGGCAAAGAATATTTTTCTCAACATCGGGATGTTATTATTATTCATTTTTTTGGTATCTTTCCTATGAAAGAGAATGGGGGTTTATTAACCTAAATTGGAGAAAAAAGTTAATAACTATGTGATACATCTTCCCGAATTCCAAAAGCATCAAATAGAACCCTCTGCTTTTTTGATAATTCGCTCAGAAATGGTTTGTTTTGATTTATTTGTATATTTTTTAATTTTTTGCAGCATTGTCCGGTTAGGAATTTGCATATTTTATTTCCTTGTTCTAAAGCTGTCATTCTCGCATGTTTTGAGCGGGAATCCAAGATAACCGAGCCACTGAATACCCGATAAAAGCATTCGGGTATAACAAAAACCGGTATGTACAAATTCCTAACCGAACAATGCTGAATTTTTTGAGTTCTGCAAAAAATTCCTTTACGGTAAAGGTATCAAACAATTTTTTCTCCTTCATGATTCTTGCTACTTCAGAATTGATTATTAACGAAATGAATTTTATAAATAAGCGACCCCAAGTTCATATGGACTTTTCTGATAATGCAAAATTTCTTCGTTGAATTTAAAGGCGCTTGAAGGGTCTGACAACATTCGTTTGTATTTTTTTATTAATAGTTTAACCTTGAAAAATAGTTTTACTATTTTCGTTAACTCAAGTTTGTCTGATATGTATCTCGCCAAAAAGATATTGCCATATCCTTTTGAAACCAAACTGGATTGCTTTTGTTTGATTTTGACGTTTTTTTCCGTTCTGTTTCTGACCGATATAGGTTCTTCGCAGAAATATACGAGTAGTCACGAGGGAAAAACTTCCTGTTCGCCGTAAGAACCAATAAATATAATGCTTTCACGGCATTTTTACTTTTTGACTTGAGGTGAACATCCGCTAAAATAGCGGATTATGAACAATTTCCAAAACCAGCTTCTTTCAAAAAAGGCGGAAGGCTCTTTGAAAAAATACTACCTAAAAATTATTTTTGATCTACCAAAGAAATGTCCAGGCAGGGCAGAGCGCAAGAAACAAAAACAAAGTAACCAAGTTAAAGCTGCTGGAGAACAAATAGCACTCGACTATCTGAGAAGAATTCTTCCGTATCACATACAAAAATCGCTTCACCGGGTAGCCTCCAAAGAAGAAACTCCGGGATGGAATTGTGAATATAAGGATAATTCAGAGGTAATAGCAATAACGATAAAAGCAAGCGAATCACCGGAAATATCCATCATAGAATTATCGACAAATGAATGGGATGCCGCACGAATACTTAAAAAAAATTACAACATTTTCCTTGTGTTTCAGGCACTAACGGAAAATCCTCGTATTGAAATCATTAATGATCCGTACACTAAAATCAATAGTGGTAAAATCACCTTAATTCCATCGGATTTTCGGAGGATGTCACTATAATTTATTTTTAATGCATTGCCTTACGTATTCTGTAGTCTAAATCAATGAGTTTTACGTTACAGTTGCCATAAGATAGATATTTTGCGTCTTTTGCCATGAAACAAAGTTCTTTCACCATTTTGGGATTGCCTTCTGAATATTTATAAATGTCTTTTTTGAAATCGTCCGTGCAATTGACTTTAATGTTGAATTCTTTGATAAAATGATCTGCCAGTTTATCGGTGGATAGTCTATCAAGGTTAGTTGATAAGTGCCAGGACATCGTGGACACGAAAATGTGCCAAGACATCGT
>SOET01000069.1 GCA_021646465.1 Candidatus Kuenenia hertensis
TACTTCCTTCCCGTCTATTACCACTGTCGTCATGATTCCACCTCCATTTTATAACTATCGCATATAACATATAATAATTATAAACAATAGCTTGGTTTTACAAAATATGAACGTACAAAATATCTAAGTTACCTATCAAACCCTGGTACAATGCTTCATAAGGTTATTGCATTTTCACAAAATATAAAGCACTGAATATTAAGATATTTACCGAATCTACAAGAAAATAATTATACAAAAATGTATCGTTCTATTTCAATTTCAAAAATACGGAACAAATTAAAAAAAGTTTGTTTTAGGTTAATGAGATATTTATAATTTATAAATTAACTTTACCTGAATATTATTATTGTTGTTAAATACGCGGAGTCGAATCATTAAACATATTCACAGCATAGATTATTACCATTCTTCAGAAGAAAATGCACACAAGCATACCTATAGGTTTCACGAACGTAAAAAACTTATCCTGGCAAGCGCTATCACAGGTATCATATTCATTGTTGAAGTAATCGGGGGAATTATTACAAATAGCCTTGCTTTGCTCAGCGACGCTGGCCACATGCTCACCCATCTTTTTGCACTGTTGATTAGTCTGTTTGCCATAATATTCGCATCAAAACCACCTACGCAAAAAAAGACCTACGGTTTTTACCGTTTGGAAATATTGGCGGCATTGCTTAATGGCATCATACTTTTTCTCATCACCGTTTGGATCTTTTACGAATCATACCATCGATTTGTAAGGCCGGAAGTAATATCAAGCGGTAAAATGTTTTTCCTGGCTGTCGTAGGCCTGATTGCGAACGTAAGCTGTGCTTATATTCTTAAATCAGACGAACACGGACACAGTCTGAATGTCAAATCGGCTTTTTTGCATATGCTTGGCGATACCCTTTCTTCTGTGGGTGTAATAATCGG
Source organism: Candidatus Kuenenia hertensis (assembly GCA_021646465.1). Lineage (GTDB taxonomy): Bacteria > Planctomycetota > Brocadiia > Brocadiales > Brocadiaceae > Kuenenia > Kuenenia hertensis. The sequence goes on from SOET01000069.1 coordinate 922, forward strand.
TGCAATTATTATTTATTATACAAACTGGTATATTGTTGACCCTGTCATTAGTATCATGCTGTGCATTCTCATTCTGATTTGGTCGTATAAATTGATAATGGAATCTGTTGATATTTTACTGGAAGCTACTCCAAAGGAAATTAGCGTCAATGAGGTAATTTCACACTTAGAACAAATTTCAGGCGTTGAAGGAGCGCATGATATTCATATATGGACCATTACTTCCGGCATGTATGCAATGAGCGTACACATTGATACAAAGGATATGCTTATCAGTAAAACTACTGTAATTTCAAAAGAAATTAACCGTATTTTAGCTGAAAAATTCAGGATCGGACATACTGTCATACAGTACGGTTGCGAATGTTACAATAGCGGTGTTGAAGTGAATGAGCATGAACACAACGAAGAACATACGTATGAACAAGGTCATACTCATATACATAATAAATAATAACTTCTTACACATTAATGTATTTACAAGATTTTCCTGTTCCTCCCCTGGAATTTACCAATAATATTTCAAGCTGTTGCGTCAATACTTCTCAAAACAACCCGCGCCGGACTCCCGTCACCATCCTTTATTTTCAGCGGCAATGCAATTAATTCATACTTTCCGGCGCTGACGTCTGACAAATTCAGCCCTTCAATTATAATTACATTATTCTGTAAAAAAATATGATGAGTCTCTGCCTTTTTATTATCAAATTTTTCTATTGAAAGATAATCTATACCAACAAGTTTTATGCCCTTGTCTACTAAGTATTGTGCCGCATCTTTTGTCACATAAACAAAATCTTTTTTAAACGTGGGAAGTTCCCAGTATGTTGAGTTTACCGTTTTAAAAATAACCCTTCTGACATTATCAAGTCTCAATAGTTTCACATCACTTAAATCTATCTTTTCCTTATTCTTACACTCAAATACCGTAACATTCCCTATCAGATCTTCCAGAGATATCTGATCAATGGTATTTCCGTTCTCTTCAAAGTGATGTGGAGCGTCAATATGGGTGCCGCAATGCGAACCTATTTTTAACTCAGAAACATTGCAAGAATCTCCCCTGGTAATCAGGCTTGTTCTCTTAATTGACACTGCAGGGTCGGAAGGCCATGTTATCATGGAATTTAATATGGGCAAGGTTATATCATAAAAAGTCATTTATTATTTATCCCTTATTAATATCTTCAATTAATACTGAAAGAAGAGGACATATCAAGAGTTAAATATCTGTCACAAAGAGCATTAATAAAACATTGTATTGTGTCTTCTATTACTTACAACTTAAAATATTTTATCCGATGCTGTTTTTTAACAAAATAATATAATATGATTTATATTAGTTATAATTTAAAAGTTAAGATTATTATGCAAAACAGAAAATCGCTATTTGCGAACTCTTAAAGCATAAAACATTTTCCTTATTATAATGCTGATAATAGAATATGAACATCGAAGGTATTATAACAGCTGTACATGGAGATGTCTTAGAAATTGAATTCAACGACGGACTTCCGAATATCCATGACTCCCTTATCGCGAAGAAACCGGATAACACGACGGTTGTCCTTGAAGTCCATGATCACATACGTCATAAAACTGTTAAAGCGCTTGCCCTTGGGTTTACCCAGGGGTTAAAGCGGGGTTTAACCGTTACCCATTCAGGCAGTCCCCTTCTTATTCCCGCATGTAAAGATTGCCTTGGGAGGGCATTCAATATCTTTGGAGAGCCGATAGACGGAAAACCTCCCCTGGAAGACGTTACCCTCCTACCCATTCACAAGCCGCCTCCCGGCCTCGCTGAACAGATACCCGCATCAGGAATACTGGAAACAGGCATAAAAATTATAGACCTCTTGGCTCCCTTCCCAAAAGGTGGCAAGATCGGCCTTTTTGGAGGAGCAGGGGTGGGGAAAACCGTATTACTTATGGAATTTATTTACAAAATAGCAAAGATATATTCGGGAATATCCATATTCTGCGGTGTAGGGGAAAGAATGCGGGAGGGGCACGAACTTTGGCAGGAAATGCAAAAACAGGGTATTATCGATAATGCATTACTTGTTTTTGGACAGATGTGCGATGCTCCTGGTATACGTTTCAGGGCGCCATTAACTGCAATAACCCTTGCAGAATTTTATCGGGAAGAGATTGGTAGCGATGTACTGTTCTTAATGGACAATGTCTACCGTTTTGTTCAGGCAGGAAACGAGGTTTCTGTTCTCCTCGGAAGACTTTCCTCCCGTGTAGGGTATCAACCCACCTTGTCTTCAGAACTTGCCGAAGTAGAAGAAAGACTCGTATCCACAGGAAGAGGTTCCATCACCTCTGTACAGGCAATATACGTACCGGCTGATGACCTGACAGACCCGGCGGTTGCCAACGTATTCCCCCACCTTGATGCGACGGTGGTACTTTCCCGGGAAATTTCATCAAAAGGACTCTATCCGGCTATTGATCCATTGCTGTCTGCATCAAAATTTCTGAGTCCTGAAAATGTCGGAAAACAACACTATGAAATTTCCAATACGGTACGGGAACACCTTTCCCGATATAAGGAACTCCTTGATATTATCGCCATGCTGGGGATAGAAGAACTTTCTCCGACTGACAGGCTCATTGTAAAACGTGCCAGAAAACTGGAAAAATTCCTTACACAACCCTTTTTCCTTACGGAAGAATTTACCGGAAGAAAAGGACGGCATGTACCACTCAATAAGACCCTTAATGGGTGCGATAAAATAATATCCGGCACATTGGATGACGTTCCGGAAGAGGCATTTTTCATGATTGGTGAAATTGAGGAACTCCGATGAATAATTCATTGTTTCCATTACAGATCGTTACACCAACAAAGATTTTACAAAAAGAGATCCGGTCCATCCGTTTAAAAGACGAAACGGGATTTTTTGGTATCCTAAAGGGGCATACAGATTTTTTAACAATCCTGGTGCCCTCCCTCTGTTATTATAAAGATAAAGACGGCAATGAAGTCTTTCTCGCTGTGAATGGTGGTTTCCTGCACATACGGGAAGGAAATGTCACTCTTATCTCAAGCGAAGTGTTCGAGAGTGACAATGCTGAAAAGCTCTCAAGTATCATCGAAGACACATTTGCAAAGAGAGATAAAGCAGAAAAGGCCTTTCAAAAATCACTTGAGGGATTGGAAAGATCGTTTATGAAAAAGACAGTTGAATTTATTCGGGGTGGTTATTGATGGGGTCAAAAAAATTCTCAGAACATATTGATACATCTGCAAAAAAACTCCTCAAATCACGAAAACAGAAAACCACATTCTGGCAATTTGCCAACGTTCTTGGAGTCGGCGGATGGGTTTTTGTGATTCCTGTTGTTGGCGGTGCTTATTTTGGAAGATATCTGGATAAAAAATTTGGAAACGAAGGCATTTCATGGACAATAACGTTTATTATCATTGGTATTGCCACGGGCACGTATAATATCTGGCATTTTTTCATCAAAAAGTCAAAACAATGAAAACTCTCCATGTTTTTCCTGAAACGATTTTTTCGGTCGGTCCTGTCCGTATAACCGATACGATTGTAACCACATGGTTTATCATGGTCGTTATAATAGCCGTCTGTTACTTTTTAACAAGAAAACTCTCTGTTAAGCCAGGCATCTGCCAGGAAATATTGGAAGCTATTTTTGAGGCAATAGAAAAAACAATAAAAGACGCGTTGCCGCTGAATCCCTGGATGGTATTGCCGGTACTGGGCACATTCTGGATCATTATAGGCGCTTCCAATATGGCCGGACTGATACCCGGTCTGAAAACTCCTACCGCAGATCTTAATACAACCTTTGCATTTGCAGTGATATCATACTCAATGACCCATGTCTTTGGTATTGCAACCCAAGGTCTTAAAGGGTATCTGATACACTACAAAGAGCCCACATGGATATTGCTACCCTTTCATATTATTGCTGAAGTAACAAGGACCGTCGCCCTGGCGGTAAGGCTTTTCGGAAATATGTTAAGCGGAGATATGGTAGCAGTCATTCTTCTCGGTATCGCAGGCCTACTGGTACCAGTTCCCTTCAGTTTACTGCATATTGTAATTGGACTCATACAGGCATACATATTTGGCGTTTTAACCCTTGTATTTATCGCAGGGGGAATCAGAACAAAACCGGAAAAGGAGACATGATATGAATACACTAGCCATTGTTATTTCTGTTTCAATTATTACTGCTGGCATTGCCATGGCTGTTGGCGGTTACGGCCCAGCAAGGGCGCTCGGCAACGCCCTCGAAAAGGCCCTCGATTCTATTTCTAGGCAACCAGAAGCCGCAGACAAAATCATGCGGGCGCTTTTTGTCGGAATGGCACTGATCGAATCAATCGCCATTTATGCATTTGTTATAGCACTCATCGTTCTCTTTGCAAATCCCCTTATAGGATACCTCACAAAATGAAATTTGACATCTGGACATTTCTTTTTCAGATTATAAACTTTGCCGTATTGTTGTTCATTCTCAGAAGGATACTCTATAAACCGATACGCTCCATCATCGAAAAAAGAAGAGGGCTTATTGAAAAAACAATCGATGACGCTGAAAAGGCAAAGCAAGATGCATTGGAGCTCAGGAAAAAACATCAGAACGAATTGAACACATACAAGGAACAACATATTCAGATGCTTGAGGTGGCAAAGGAGGAGGCGGAAAATGAAAAAAAAAGATTATTGAGTGAGGCAGAAAAAGAAGTAAAAAAGGGCATCGAAAAGGAAAAAGGGATATATAACGCAGAAAAAAGGAGACTCGAAACACTTTTAAAAGAGAAAGCACTAGAAACCGCATCCGTTTTTGCATCAAGACTTTTACGTGACATTTCGGACAAGGAACTTCACAAAGCCCTTTTTCGAAAGATTTTGGCTAAACTCGGACAGATTACCACTGATATCGCAAAGATCAAGGAAAAGGATGAAACAATAGAAATTGAAATTATGTCTGCTTTTCCACTCGAAAAAGATGAATTAAAAGCCTTTCAGGATGCCATGGAATCACTCACCGCAAAAAAAGTAAACCTCAGCACAACAACAGATGATCGCCTGATTGCTGGGGTAAAGATAAAGATATATGACATGATATATGATTCTTCCCTCATGGGGCAAATAGAGTCCTTTACTATAAGGATGAAAGAAACCGTTTAACCATGGAAGAAGCGATACTTGGATTTTTTGAAACAATAAAGGGCGCCGCAGAAAAAACCAGATTTTCCATTGACGTCTCTGAAGAAGGAAAGGTACTCTCTGTGGGAGATGGGATCGTCCAGATCGCCGGACTGAGAGATGCAAAGCTCTATGAGTTGATAGAATTTGAAGGCGGTGATAAGGGTGTCGTCTTTGATCTTGACAGGGAAAGCATTTCCGTAGTACTGCTTACAGAACAGAATGGAATAAAAGCAGGCGATAAAGGATACAAAACCGAACAGATTGTCTCGGTACATGTTGGTGAAACGTTATTGGGAAGGGTGGTAGATGCACTCGGAAACCCTATTGACGGTGATCCAAGACCGGAACAAACAATTTCCTACCCGATAGAACGGGCGGCGCCATCAATGCTCAAGAGGGATTTTGTAACGGAACCGCTTTATACCGGCATTAAAGTAATAGATGCTATGCTGTCTATTGGAAAAGGCCAGAGAGAACTCATTATTGGCGATGCATCAACGGGAAAGACCTCCATTGCAATAGATACCATTATTAATCAGAAATATTTTGATGTTATTTCTATTTATGTTGTTATCGGCCAAAAAAAATCACGTGTACTGAACATCCTTGATGAAGTAAAAAAATACGGTGATTTTTCCAGGACCATTTTTGTGGTTGCGGACGCCTCAAATTCCGTGGGTATCCAATACATTGCACCGTACAGTGCTACTGCCATTGCCGAATATTTTCTAGACCGGGGAAGGGACGTTTTAATTGTGTATGATGACCTGACACGGCATGCCGATGCTTACCGATCGCTCAGCCTTTTGCTCAAAAGACCGCCCGGCAGAGAGGCCTATCCGGGAGATATATTCTTTATTCATTCACGATTGCTCGAAAGGTCTGTACAACTAAACCGGAAATTCGGAGGAGGTTCCATCACCGCACTCCCCATAGTAGAAACACAACAAGGAAGAATATCTTCCTATATTCCGACAAACCTCATCTCTATCACGGACGGGCAAATCTATCTCGATGCACAACTTTTTAATAAAGGAATTCGGCCAGCAATTGATGTTGGCAAATCCGTTTCAAGGATAGGAGGCAAGGCACAGGCGGAAGCAATGAAAGCAGTAGCAGAAAGACTTAAAATAGACTATTCTCGTTTTGCCGAGGTGGAAATGTTCACCAAATTCGGAGCACATATGGAAGATGAAACAGCCAAACTAATACGACGTGGTGAACGTCTGAGGGAAATCCTGAAACAACCTCGATTTCGCCCCTTTTCTCTTGGGGAAGAAGTATTAAGTTTTATGATCCTCGAATCAGGAATCCTCGATAAGGTAGATATACGCTCAGTAGAAACCGTTTCTAAAAAAATACTCTTTATGGCAAAACATGCATTTCCCGAACTTATCGATCAAATGAACCAGGAAGGAATACTCGGGCAAAAATATCGGGAAAAACTCACCGAATTTATTACTAAAACAGAGGTTTAAACGTGCTTTCTTCCGCAGACATAGAAAAAAAGGTTACTGTTTACCACACTATTGAAGACATCGTCAAGGTAATGAAGGCATATGCCGGAGTTGCTATCAGAAAAACCGAAGACACCATTCAGAATGTGAGGGCCTTTGAAAACAACGTGCTTTATGCCATGGCCGACATACTAAAATATTACCCCGATATCATCAAAGAGGAAAAGCAAAAAGGAAAAAGAGTTCTCGTTGCCTTTGGCTCTTCACAGGGATTATGCGGCACGTTTAATGAAAAAATGGCTGAAACTATCTCTGATACTTTTACCGGCAATGATACACTGTTTATTATTGGAAGAAGGCTCAAATCAGCGCTTGAATTAAAAAAGATATCCTGTGCAGGGTATAAAGACTCCGTTGCAAGTATCAGCGGGATATCATCAGCGCTGGCAGAAATTGTCTCAGAAATTATGAATATCTACAATAAAGTGGAATACTATAATCTCAGCCTTCTCTTTACCACTATTGTGAATAAAAAAGCAAACATTATTTTAGAACGGGTCCTTCCGCCTGACATAAAAAAGGTGCAGACCTTTGCCCCATCCGGCATACCACCGGTGCTTCATTTGGAACCAAATATCATTTTAGAAAAACTCATAGAAGAATTTTTATTTATTGCTCTTTACCGGTGCTATGTAGAATCGCTCAGAAGTGAAAACTGGTATCGGCTGAGAAGCATGGAAGGCGCATCTGAGTCGTTAAAAAGACAGCTCTCAGGCCTCAAATCCCTTGAAAAATATATACGACAGGAAGAAATTACCGAAGAGATGCTTGAGATACTAGGAAGTGGACTGTTCTATAAAAAACAGGTTATATTATAAACCTGTAGAATATCTTATACAGATTTGACTATATAAAAAGCTTAAGGAGTTAAAATCAATAGGACAAACACACCATTAATTTTTATTGGCAAGTATTGCCTCAATTAACGAGAGGAAAGAGTTGCCGCGAACCTTAACATATCATTGGTATTAATATCTGATGTGAGGCAGTAGGTTGTGTCATTTTCCCTCCAGATAACAGAATTAAATCCACGCCGGTTCGTAATGTAAAACTCTTTGGGGCCAAAATGGGTTCGCTCCAGTTTTGAAATTGGAAAACGACTGTTACGGATAATTTGAAGTGATAGTTTATTTTTCCCCTGGTTAAATACCACACATGGGCTGCTTGTGCCATAATGGCTTACAGGTAAATTATTTACTATTCGCACCTGTTCAATATTTAATGGGTTTAACGACTTGCGAAGCTGCGCATTAATATTTGGGCTTAAATAGTTGCTCACATCGCCGACAACTGATGTTTTTTCGTTAAAAACTAAATTGTCATTTAGCACATTAACGTGATTGGTAACTGCATCATCCACAATAGAAACTGAATCTTCCTGCCGGTTATTTGCAATATAGAATAACCCTCCGGCAATCATTAGTAATAGAGAAGCTGCTATTGCAAGAGTATGGGGGGAAAATATTATTTTTAACGGTTTCTGCCTTGTATGGGGAGGTGAAAAAGATAATTCCTGGTCGATTGAATCAAGATTTGCGATAATTCTACTATGTAAATAGTGCGGTGCTGTTACATTTTTACAATAAGATTTTATCAATAATCGGGTATGCTTTTCAAATTCATAGATTTGGCTACAAGGAACGCACTGTTTTAAATGTTTTTGCAGTTTATGGTAATGATTAATTTCCAATTCACCATCCATAAACTCATAGAGATATTTATTAACTTCGATACAAGACATTATTTCTCCCTCTTAACAAAACCTCTTTCTTTTGCATAGTTCCATAAATTCTTTTTAAGTAAGCTTCTCGCACGGTTAATCCTCGATTTAACAGTCCCGATCGGAACATTTGTAATTTCGGCAATATCTTTATATGTTAATTCTTCAATATCAGAATAAATTATCGCCTCGCGATATTCGATGGGCAAATTATCTATCGCATTCTTTATGTCATCTTCCAACACATTATCAAGACTCTCAACTCTGCTTTCTAATGTATCTATAGATTCTTTTGCTTTTGCTTCCGCTTCGTTATTATGTGATATATGCGAATTTAATAATTCAACATCTTCGTAAAGTACTTCATTTGGGGTGCTAATCGCTTTTCTGTATTTATTTATAAATGTATTCCTTAAGATTTTGAAAAGCCATGCCTTAACATTCGTCCCCTTTTGAAACGTGTCAAAAAAACGATACGCTTTCAGGTACGTTTCCTGAACAAGATCTTCCGCATCTTCTTTGTTCATCGACATACGAACTGCCATGTTATAAAGGGAATCCACATGCTGCATGGCAATCTCTTCAAATTCTTTTCTTGTGTTATTCCCCTTCATTTTTCTCTCAAAAGCATCCTATTAAACAATCAAATATTGGATAATGTTCCCGTTTAGAGCGAATATTATATAATTTTAAATGCAATTTTCAAAATACATAGACGTCAGGTGAAAAAGGTGATTTTTTTGTTAGTACCAGGCGGGAATGTCTATTTTTGCTGTCTTCTTTGTTATTGATTTATGTATAGAGGCTCCACCGCAATGCCGTGTGAGACGTTTTTCTGACCCGTATTTTACGGTGGTCTTCCCAATGATAGTTTTGTATTTTTCCCCTGAAGAATATACTCTGCTACCAAAGACGGGTTCCCAAAATATTGCTATAGGTCTTTAAAATTTATACCTCGATCCACGAACATGGCAGAGCCCGTAAAAGTACGATTATGTTAGCAATAAATATATTTTCAGGCAAGCAAAAAAAGTTTTCCAAAATGATCAATCTTTAAATTATGTCTTTATGTTTTTTCCTGTTTCATTGATTCACTTGACAGAAATGTTGCTTAAGTTTAATATTGCATGCATGAAATTCGGAGCCAGTTATTTTGCCAATAGAATATTACGTCATGTAAAAACAGACATGAAAAAAATGGTAGACGACGGGTGCACTTTCGTTGTTCACACCATGAGTGAACACGACGTTGCGTACCATTCTGAAACCATGGTGGATATCGTAAAAGCCAGCCGCGAAACCGGCCTTGAAGTTTTCCTTGACCCCTGGGGTATAGGACGTGTTTTCGGGGGAGAATCTTTTTCCACTTTTGTTAAGACATACCAGAATTGCAGACAAAAGTTGAACTTCACTGAAGGCGATATGATGATATACAAAGCATGTTTGAACTCAAAAACCTTCAGAGATTACATGGCAAACTGGATTGAATTAGCTGCTAAAACAGGAGCGGAAGGCGTATTCTGGGATGAACCGCATCTTTTCTTCGGGGAATTTACCCCTCTTTTCGGAGGCAAAAAAAAGGATATTTGGGGATGCATATGCAGCACATGCAATGATCTGTTCAAACAAAAATATGGCTATGAAATACCCATGGACTTTACGAATGAAGTAAAGGAGTTCCGTCAATTTACTATTGTCAGTTTCCTGGAATATCTTTCAGGTATTGCTTCTAAAAAAGGATTGAAAAACTCTGTGTGCTTGTTTCCAACAACAGACCCAAGATACGGCATATACGAGTGGGAAAAAGTTGCAATGATTAAAAGCATGGATATCTTTGGCAGCGACCCTTACTGGTACGCCTATAAAAAAGACGTGACTGAATTTGTAAAACAGGTATCTTCAGAGGTCCTTTCCCTTTCAATAAAACATAAAAAAGAACCCCAGATATGGATACAGGGATATCGGGTTCCTGCCAAAAGGGAAGAGGAAATAATGACGGCCGTTGACGTTGCATATAATGCCGGGATTTGTAATATCGCCACATGGAGTTTTGAGGGTACGGACTGTATGACGTATGTCCGGTCTGACAGGCCGGAGATCGTTTGGCAGAATGTACGCAACGCTTATTTAAAATACAGGAATAAGAAATGCTGACAAATATATTTGTATTGCCAATAAGTTTATGAACAACAGAATTGAAAAAATCGCCCAACAATCATTACAGAACAGAGAAATCAGCCTTGAAGACGCACTTTACCTGTCACAAGTGAAAAAAGATGAGGTATATGATCTGTTTTACTGGGCAAACAAAATTCGTTTAAAATATTTTGGGCGCTCAATAAAAGCATGCTCTATTGTAAGCGCCAAACAGGGAAAATGTACGGAAGACTGCAATTTTTGTTCTCAGTCTTCACATTACCTTACAAAAATTGAAGAATACAATCTCATTGAAGAAAACAAAGTGGTGAATGCCGCAATGTGCGCGGAAAATAGCGGCGCCCATTCGCTTGGTATTGTTACCAGCGGATATACCATCAATAACGAATATGAATTTGAAAATATATGCAATACCATAAAAACAATCTCACGCGATTCACGCATACATCCTCACGGCTCCTTCGGTGTATTAACAAAAGAAATGGCGATTTCCCTGGCAAAGAGCGGTTTAAAGAGAATAAATCATAATTTAGAGACTTCTGAACGTTTTTTTCACAATATTTGCACCACCCACACTTATGCAGACCGTTTAAACACAATACACGTATCAAAACAGGCAGGTCTCGAGATATGCTGCGGCGCAATATTTGGTATCGGCGAAGAAACGGAGGACCGTATTCATCTTGCGTTTACTTTAAAAAAATTAGACGTCGACTCAGTACCTCTCAATTTTTTACACCCGATTTCAGGTACGCCACAGGAGAATAGCGTCGGACTTACCCCCATGGAAACATTAAAAATCATTTCTCTTTTTCGGTTCATCCTGCCCGATAAAGAAATTAAGATTGCCGGAGGCCGGGGAAAAAATTTAAGAAGCCTGCAATCATGGATGTTCTACGCGGGAGCAAACAGCACAATGATTGGAAATTATTTAACAACAAGCGGAAACCCTGCGGAAGAAGACCTGCTGATGATAAAAGATCTGGGATTAGAATTGGAAATATCATAGGCGGTACCGGCATAGCCACACATGAATATTCTAACCACGAAAGACATGAAAGACACAAAAAAACAAAAACCCAAGCATGCGTGTCTTTGTTTTTTTGTCACTAATTATGTTTTTGCATCGTAACTATTCAGCGTAATTTATCAAACTACCTGGGGCGCAGAGCGCAACTCGTTCCCAAACTCCAGTTTGGGAACGCAACTGCAATGGAAACTCTGTTTCCCGTGAGGGTTTTGATTTAACAAATTATTTAAATTACAAACTATTTGAATCCGGTAATTTTATTTCCTATCTGTCAATATACAGGCGAGACTTGTAGAGACGCATAGCAATGCGTCTCTACAACAAATGCATTCCCAAACTGGAGTTTGGGAACGAGCCGTGTAACATTTACGCTGAATAGTTACTTTGCATCTATCTTAAATATAACATTGTGATCAAATTTTTTTAATACTCTATAAATTAAAAAATATGTCAGCGGTTTCACAGGATTCACTATCTGATCGCATACCAAGTGTATAACAATACCCAAAGTAGTAAAAGATAAACAATAATTAAACTGCGTAAAAAAGCACAAAATAATCAGAATAATCAGTAATTCATAACTGTGAAAATAGAGAAACGCCTTTTTCATCTTTCCGGAATCAACCGCATGTCCAAATTTTTTAATACTAAAATCCCAACCCACATTTATATAATAGTCCCATATGTGATCAACATCAATTAACCATCCGATCAAAAAGCAAGCAATACTCGGGGGAATTGATCTGGTAAAATAATACGTAGCCGCACCGGCAACAAAGGATATGCCTAAATGGCTTACGGGCCTCATCTGTCCTCCAAAATTTTACTGTCAATAATCAAAAACATGCACAAATCACATCGAAAGAATTGGCGACAACAAAAAGATTGCATATTTTGCATAATTTTATATTAAAGCGGAGCTTCACCTCAAGTCAAAAAGCAAAAGTGCCTTGAAAGTCTT
>SOET01000023.1 GCA_021646465.1 Candidatus Kuenenia hertensis
AAGCCATTCTCAGGGACCAGTTGCCAGTTGCCAGATTTCAGTGAGATAAGTTTTTTCATTTCCCTGTCATCTGGCCCCTGGTCACTGGCCACTGTGTTCAATCCCTTCTATTACAGGCATTTCTCAGCGACCAGTTGCCAGTTGCCAGATTTCAGTGAGATAAGTTTTTGCATTTCCCTGACATCTGGCCCCTGGTCACTGGCGACTGTGTTCAATCCCTTCTATTACAGGTCTTCGTTCATACCCCAATATCTGTGGCTTTTAAAGTAAAAAACAAGTCGCAATCCCTTCTATTACAGGTCTTCGTTCATACGAGAAAGTTTTGGATGCAGTATCCAGAATTGTTGCGTCGCAATCCCTTCTATTACAGGTCTTCGTTCATACAAATCGCCCCTGAACATCTCCAACTGGAGCTGTCCAGTCGCAATCCCTTCTATTACAGGTCTTCGTTCATACGTCCAGGAGAATTGCAGAGGTAGAGGCCTGGAAGAGTCGCAATCCCTTCTATTACAGGTCTTCGTTCATACGCGGTTCGCAGTTGCAGTTGTTGTTGTATGAGTCGCAATCCCTTCTATTACAGGTCTTCGTTCATACTGCACCCCTTTCCTTTCTCTTGTATTAACAAGTACTTACAAAACCGATTTTTTACCATATCGGGCGTTTTAAAAGTTAGCCAGGAAATATTTCTGAAATGTTTCATTACGTTCCTTCTAATGATCAACTATTTTGGTGTTTTTTGTCTGAGTTTCTAACCTTATTTGGATAGACAATTGCAGTTTTGAAAATAATCTAAATTATAACCTCCCCTTTATCCCCTCCTTGCGAAGGAGGGGATAAAGGGGAGGTAACAAATAATGCCTCTTCCGCCTGTCATTTTAATAATATGCCACCGATTAGCTTGAAACCTGCATAATAAAAATGAAAATTTCTGTAACACTTTACTATGAACATCGGCTTACACAGATAATTTAAAACCGGAAAGGAAAGTGACGGATTTATTTGAAACGTTCCTTTAATCTGTTCCTTAAATTCCTTGCCTGTTCAATAGTGAGTATTTCAATACCATAGTCTTTTGCTCTTTTTATCAGGGATTCATTTATTTGACTTTGTGTAGTGCAAATGAGAGCCCGCCTTTCACCCTTGCCAAGCAATGTGGATATTGCGCCTTTTTTATAAACCTCATCCCTGACTATATCTTTTTCATCTTCAGAAAGGGTTTTGCACTCTACATAGTAAAAAATGTTATCCTTCAGAAATGCAATATCTAATTCGTTTGTGACATCGCTTAAATTTTCAATAGTGATATTCATCATGGCGTCATCCAGCATCCCTTCATTCACAAGGCTGTAAACTTCGCTATAAACATACTCTTCAAACCAGCCACCCGTCAAATAGACAATATCGTCTTTTATCAAATCTTTACTGATAAACCTGTCTTTTATTTCAAAACCATAGCTATTCAATATTTCTTTTTCAATATCTGTAATGTCACTATCAAAGGTTTCTGATAGACGATACTTTTTCAGTTTTCTTTTATCTTTTAAGTTTTCATACAAAAAACTTAATATGCCTTTTATCTGTTCATAATTGTAAAGTATCTTTACGGTGGAATCTTTACGGGAGAAAACCTTTGTTTTTATCTCTTCTGTTTTACTTTTATGCTGAATACTGAATCCATAACTGCACAGATATTCTTCGAGGTCTAACCTTTCTCTGATCTCGCTGGTTTTTAAGGGGTTTTTTCTGGGGAAAATCTGTACAAGTTCATTCTTTCCAAGCGGTATATAGTTTATGACGACCCTCTGGCCTATTCCCCTGAATATTTCATAAGCTGCAAGCGCCATAACCTTGTTTCCACCCGTTATATTAACAATATATTCAACTTCATTACCTGTTTTTTTGATGAGGCTTTCTATCTTATTCATACAATCAGTCAAAGAATCCTGGTCAACGGTTACCTTTTGTATATTTTCAGGATCGGGCAAAAGTTTTTTTAATTTCAGGGTATTTGCTATACACTCTCCCCTTCTTTCATTTTCCATCCTTTCCGTTGAAACAAACCAAAAGTCATCGGGGCGGTAATGAGCAGCAACGAGAATATTGGGAATGGTTTGCTCGCCGATGAGTGAAACAAGGATTTTTTTCATAGTTCTGTTTTTTATTGTTAATTTTGTTTGCTTATTATCTATTCAGCGTAATTTATAACACATCCCTAAATCCCCTCTTGATAGAGGGGACTTCCGGTGTCTGCGCCGCCTTTATTCAATTAAAAGTTTTTCCATTTTATATACAAATTCTTTTATCTCATTGATCCTATTCTTCACAACCATAATATTCTGCCAGTTTACCTTGAGATACTGATGTATTGTCTCATTGCGGTGTTTTACCAGTGGTGCGGTTTTTAAGACGATCTCTCCTGCAAATTCATGGCAGGCAAGAATAGTGTCTCTGTAAGTATCCGGAATATTTCTTTTATTTTTCTTTAAACATTCCTCAGCGATATCTACAAGACAGAGTATAATGTCGTTTATGCTCTTATCGAGAATGTTTCTTTTATCTCTATCAGCAAAGTAAAGATCCTTATCGACGCCTTCCAGCCGCAGCAAAAAATAGTCAATTGTTTCACGAATAAAAGAAAAAAGACGTTCTGTTTTCTTGTCAGTCATAGAATAAATTCCCGGAATTTATTATCATTATTTTACGGTGATCTCTGTGTCCTTTGTGAAAATCCCACTCAATGCCCTCCTGAACCGTATTTCCTCAGTTTCGTGAAGCGCCCTGTGTGCAACTTTGTAAAGTGTATCGCTATCAGGTTCTATGAGATGTATACCTTTCAGTGCTTCCTGGATGACAAAAGGGGACTCATCTTCATCATCGAGCCTTAGAATAGACACATCCTTTTTTGTGGACATAAGAATTTTGTCAATTATTTCAACTTCTTCTTCCATGTCCTTTGCACTTAAGGACACTGCAAGATCGATATCAGACCTTACATGCGGTATCCCTCTTGCGTATGAACCATAGAGAAGCGCAACAAGGACTTTGCCTTCTTTTTTGAGTTCCTGAAGGGTTTCTTTCAGCGGTGTTAATTCATTTTCTTCTGTTTTCATGTCCGAGCTTAATGGGATTTCAATTGCGTCCTTCAATATCTGATTAACAAAAGGATGCTCTCCGGTAAAATCTTCCGGCCTGAATGGATGCGGTTCTATCCTTGAATCTGTTTTTATTATAAATGGATTGACGCGCTGCCTGTCATAGAATCCGATACCGGTAAAATCTTTTGAAACCAGGGCAACGTCAATATCGCTCCAATTGTTTGCCGTTCCCTTTGCATAGGAACCAAAAAGTATAGCTCTTTCTAATTGTATTCCGCTAGCTGATATCATACTGAGAAATTTTTTAAGCTTCTTTAATATTTCATCTGGCACAGCAGCCATCTGTATGTTTCCTTTATCTTTGAAAAGTATCTTTCAGTAAATTCCTTAGTACACGTCTGATAGAAGCCAAATTTTAAATCAGGATATCTTGTTTCCCGATTAAAATCATTAATATCTGCAAGAAAAGTTAACTGTTCTTCTGTCAGTTTTAGATTTGTATTCTCTGCCAATCTTAGTAAGTTGTGTATTTTGGGAGGTATTTCCTTTTTATCTCTCACATAGAATGCCTTAAGTACTTTTTCGATTACCAGATGTCCAATGAATAAACACCAGTCATATTTCTGATTCTGGAAAAGTGTTTCTGCCACCTCCATGTCATGTGCAGCGGATTTGAGCCAATAGTCAATATGTGCGTTTATATCCATAATCTTTAAGAGAAAACGTACCGCTTATCTAAATTTCTCTCCTTGCCCACTGTATGGCTTCTTCAACGATCTCAGATTTAAGTCCTTGCTTTTAATTTTTTGGAAAAAGATGGATGAAATATTTGCCAGAAATCAGATATTGCATCATAGTATCAGGAGCATCCCTGCTCCTGACTACCAGTCAGCATACCTGTTGGCGGGCATTTAATTTAATAACTCAAGCTTCCAGCCTGAGCGCAAGCAGGATGCTTGTGGTACATTTCTCAAAAAAGTAATACAAAACGTAAGTTCGTGAGTCAGCCCTGACAGGGTTAATTGTATTCATATTTTTGCTAAAAATGACAACTTTATAAATCCCATTGGATATTTGCCCATAACGAGATGTTTTGATTTTCCATATCGTCTTTCAGTCCTGAGTTCCCTGGCAATTGTCATGGATATAAGACCGCTGCCCCAGCCGAGGCGGAAGAGATAACCGCCTTTGGGAAGATTAGTTATTTTTGTGAACCCCTGCCATCAAGCAAAGTCTTTTGTATTTTTCATGTTTTTTATCGTCCCATTTTTTATGCGGTTTAATAACTTCCAGCATCTTTCCGGCAATTGCCTTCAGAACGTCCGGAGATACTTCAACTTTTTCTATGCTTTCCACTATCCCAATGTTTACAACCGAGTTCACATCTTTAATATCTTTAAGCGATATCTTTTCCATGAAAGGAATTTCTTCCGTTTTAATACTTTTAATAAAACTAAGAAATTTTTCAGGGTTACATTGAAGTTTGAACTTGTTAAATCTTGCCATTAGGTCATCATCTTCCGGTGGATTGTTTTCATCCATGCCATCTCTCTGCTGTTTTTGAGCCGTACAATCATCGAAGGTTTCGTAACCGGCATGTGTGCCGCGTTCGTCTTTTTCAGGTTCAAATGGTAATATCTCCATAACAGCCCAGCCAAAGGGAACGAGACCGTTATTTGAATTTGGTTTGCTTGACTCAGATGCAAGCCAGATAGTAGTGGCATGATCGAGGTGTTTTTCCGGCTTTTTATTCTTACCGATAATCATAATTAATCTGTTGTTTTCAATAGTTACAGCTTCAGCGCCAGAATGACGTCCTATGCGGAGCAAAAATGCGGTCTTGCCCCAATCATCCTTAAATCTATCATAAACCTTTTGGTCAACAGCGTTATTTGTTCCAATTTTTTTAGCAACATCTTGGTCACTGTCGTATATGGTCTGGTAAACTTCGTGTATTGCTCTAAGTAAGCGTTTCAACTCTACCGGTTCTATTATCCCTGCTCTGGTTTCCGGCTGTTGAATGTTTATAATACCTTCAAACACAGAGCCTTTTTTTATAGTTTCCATTATTTGAGGCGGGCCTTGCGCGTCTCTGCTTGAAGGGTCCTTTTTTTTATTAACACCATAAACTATTCTTGTTTTAACATCACCCGCAGGGAGAAAATCGGATGGTTTAACCATCCGGAAGGGATCAGTCGCAAAGTCGTCTCCGTTAATCTTAAGCAAATCTTTTTCAAGCCTTTTTGCTACTTTATTTTTTCCTATAAATTTGTACTTATCCATGTCTGTTCTTAATTCTCTTTCATGTAAATATTTTTCCCAGCAATTAGCAGATTGAGCTTCTTTTGCCAATACATTCAAATACGCCGTCCTCAACGCCCCTTTTATGGAAGAACCGGGAATATACGGCAGATTATTATGGGGATTGTACGCCGTCCTATCAATTGCAAACTTGTTGAGTCCATTCTTTATATCCCTTTCACCGCGAAGGTTTAAGACCTTATGATAATGGTCTAATAACCCGCTGGCTATCTCAATCTCCCTGCCGCTGATTTGTTTGCAAGAAACAAATCTGTAAATTTCAATGACAGAAGATATATCTCCCTTCTCACAGATTTTAATAAAACTCTCTCTCTCATTTTTGGAAAGTGATTTTATAAAATCCATCGGATCGAACTCCACCAGCGTTTTTTTTCTTTCATCGATTGTAAAGCTGGTAGGTTCATACACATCATCGCAGCCGATATGTACGGGTGACATGATATGAAGCCTGACTTTTATTGGTTTTTCCATCCTGCTATACCTCCACATTTACAGTCAAACAAATCAGATTTTAGAGATTCATGGTAACTATTCAGCTTTAATACACACCCCGTCAGCTACGCTGCCACCCCTCTTTTTAGAGGGGAAGATAGCAAGTCCCCTCTATCAAGAGGGGATTTAGGGGTGTGTTACACGCTGCACAGGAGATACAAAATTGATTTCTCTAACTAATTTCAAAAACCAGAGTGTCATATGCTTTTCATATTATTCACTAACAAAAGGATCTAAGTCCTTAAATCTCGCCCCAATTACAGGGTCTAAAAACTCAAAGGCAATACGCCCATACCCCCTGCTGCCACTTCCCCCGAGGGCGTCCATTTTCAGGAGTTTTAATCCTTTTAAAAGGACAGTATTAAAAAGGTCTTCATCGCCATCCTGCAAAACCTTAAATGTAACAAGAAAATTAAACTTTGTCCCCTCCGGCACCCGCTCAATAAATCTTGGATCTTTAGCGGTGCCCTTTATCCTGTTGATAACATTTTCTGATTTTTCCTCCGTTAAAAGCCACCGGTTATCCCTAGCCTTTTTTTTCCATGCGTCATCCAGGTAGCAGTCGGCAAAAGAAACCCTCGTTGGTCCAAGAGGTGTTTCATCTTCTTTATCCGCACCGCTTGAACCGAATATCTTAAGGATTGCCTCACACCTTGTTTTTAATTCATTTTTTAGTTCAACTTCTAGCCCATTATTTCTATCAATTTCTTGCAATGTTTTAGAAGATACTACATCGCCTTCCGTGTAAAACATCAGCCCACTCTCCATTTCCAGAAGCGACCGGACCTTGCCCTTTAACTAAGAACCTGGAATGTAGGGTTCTAAAGTGTGGGGATGCTTAATAACAGGGCTATCAGTACCTCCGATGTGCATTTCCATATTGCCGGAACCGATATGAAGACCGCTTTTCAGTACAAGAGTACCTTCGAGTTTTTTGATTGCCGATAGTTTCATCTTCTCTGGTTTCATCTTCTCCCTCCTTGAGTGGATACTGTTTCTCCCTTTTTATCGTAAAATTTGTAATAGCCAATAAATGCCTCGAATAGTCCGGCAAAAGCATCAAAATCATTCTTATCCTTTACCTGGTTTAATGAAGTTGCAATAAAGTCTTTAAAACCCTTAGAAACCAAGTCTCTTCCCATCGCATAAGCAGCCTTTGCGTTGAGCATTTTGAGATATGGTAATATATTCTCAAAATCAGCAGGATTTGTTTTTAACATACTATCAAACCTGATTACCTCATCATAAAATTTTCTAATCTGACTTGGTTTGTTTGCTTTTCCCCTGCTTTGTTTTTGTTCTGTATAAATTTCCTTTGCCAGTTCATCTGCTCTCCCAGAGAATAAATCCGGATCAATCAGTCTTCTCCCTTTGTCTTTCCAAAAACTTTTTATTTCCATTTTCCATTCCTCCTCTATCTTCGGTTATAGATAACTTGCCATACAGGTATTTTCATGGCGCTGGTGTAGTCTTCAAGCCAAACAGCGGCATTTTCTGCCTCCTGAATTGCCGCGTCTTTTTCTGCGCCTTTTAAATGCTTGCCGACATTTCTTACCAGCGTGTACTTAAACAACGCCCTCCACTTCAGATATTCCCAATCGTCAGCCTCAATGCCTTCCCCTGCTTCGAAAAGTTCCTTAAGTTCCTTTGCATACCTTGCCATTTCGGAAAATGTATTTAACCTTAACAACATGGCATTATTAATAAAAGAGTTCTCTATCCACGATTCAATGGTTTTCTTGATGTCATTCAATTTTTCAAACTCTTCCCATTTCACGGTCTCCTCAAATAGTGTTATAGAATTTCTCTCGTTCCCCTTGGATTTTTTTAAGGCATCTTCTGCCCTTTCCGAGATGGACGGAATGGGTTCTCCCGGTTTATTGACGCTTATTCCGGCAGAAAGGGTAATTTTTTTGTTGCCGCAAACGTAATTTTCAAATGAATTTTTCAAAAAAAGCGCAAAATCAATAATCTTATTCCACGGTCCTATCAGAAAAAGGTCGTCCCCGCCTGCAAAGACGGTATAGATATCTTTAAATTCCTTATTTGTACTGAGAATGAAAGGAAGATAGACAGAGAAATAGTGATTCATCTGCCTGCTCATAGTAGCCAGCCGTGAAAGGGTGATACGTTTTAGCCCGCAAGAAAAGATAAGTGCAAGATTATCCACATCTGCTTTTAGAACACCCAATGCTTCTACACCGGAGAATTTATCTTCCTTTTTATTCAAAGACATCTTGGCTATATCGTGGAACATTTTGGGAGAATCTTCATTTCTCATGTCAAAGAGTTCATTTTTTGCCTTTTCAGTTTTATTGCCGTGCAGGAGGCGATTGATAGCCTCTTCTGTCTCGTCTTCCTTTGTGTAGACAGGTACATACCCATTGATAAATTTTGCGGTTATTTCCTTTGCAATCCTGCCTTCTTTTGGAATTGAGATATCCCAGTACTTCAGAAGCTGCCCTTTATTTACAAGCTCGCTGAGTTTTCCGGTAACATCAAAAGATACTTGATACCTTTTAAAGATCGGCTCTTTAAGTTTTTTGCCATATATTTCAGCATCAACCGTAGTGATGGCAATTTTCGGTTCTTTTACGAGAAAAGTACCGATGTAGATATGATCTCTGCATATCTTACAGGCAGATTCATCTTTGCCAACGAGAACGTCACTTTCCACCTCTGGACTTGATGGCCTTTTGCCACAGAATGGGCATAATTTTTTATCCAAATCATTGTTGAACTGGTCAAGATAGTCGTCAACTACGCCGCCGTATTTTTCAAGGTTGATCTTGTTATATTTTTTCTTTTCCGACTCTTTCGCTAAAGAGTCCCACAGGTGGACAAAACCTTTTTCCTTTTCCTTTGATACAAAATCGTTACAAGCAGCCGCAATGAATGATATACCAAGTGAGACTTCTCCGTAGAACATCCCGATAAGCCGCTTATTGATTTCTTCTTCAACTGCAGTGATCTTGTCTCTTGTTTCTTTTGTATTTGGCGCGAGGATAGTAAATTTCCCGGCAGCATTGAGAATAATTGACGAATTAGTTAATCCAATTTCTCTGCATAGCATGTCAGCGGCAAGCTCTGAGATAAGAGATACCGCAAATGATCTGCCCCGCAAAAGTTTGGCAACGGCTTTGTTTGCGCTTCCACCTTCCGTAAATATAAAATTTTGGATACCGTAAAAATCCCCTGTTACAAGCAGAAATTTTTTATCCTCGTAGTCCCTGATTTTTTCAATCTCCATCGTTTTGCGCTGGAGATGATATAAGTAAATGGCAGATGCCAGGGCTGACGTTGTTTTTGAATGGTCGTAAAGGGAAACGTCCGGAACTACCTTGCCAACGGTAGCGGCAGGAATATGGGATGCGTAAATCATGAGCAGGTTATCGAAGTGTTCAAACCAGAGCGGAATATGCTGTTTGTGATGTAGATTTTCCAACGCTGCTATAAAACCAAGAAAGAGTTCATCGTATTCTTTCGAAGCTTGTGCGCCATCCAACAGCATGTACTCTTCCTTATCTATGGGGAAAATATTTGAAGGCGATAATTCTTTGAGTGGATAGCGGAATTTGTACGATTCGAGGCTATCCTCTTTCCGTTGCTCATCCGGAGATATCCCTTCAAATAGTGTAAGAAGCCGTGTTTTTTTGTAATCTCTGAACCCTATCTCCTTATTGTAATCCTCAAACTCATCCCGGTCAAAACCACTGCTTACCCTATCCGCTATGGCAATTACCCACTGCAAGGGAGTAACTGGGTTGTGATGCCCGGCAGCAAGGTTCATAAAGTTATCGTCAAGCCCCCAATTTCCCTTGTTAAACTTTTTTGGTAAAAATTTTTCTATGTGGTCAATAAAGGCGGCGGTATAAACGGCATGCTTATGAGTATGCCTGCCATTGAAAAATGGTTGATATAAATTTGCATGATTATTTATAAACTCAGGATCAACATGGAAATGTCCTCTTGCCCGTTCTGCGAATTTACCTATATCATGCAAAAATGCAGCTATAGCAATTTTATAAACAGTATCATTCATATATGCCTCCTATACTTTCATGCAATAGCGCCGCAAGCACTATCATCTGATATTCTCTTTTCTGTCTTTCATTCATATTTTCCTCCCTGTTGAACGGTGGTCGGTTTTTTTTGATGGGTGCGCTAACGCTTCACCCTTCCTGCATACAATGACAATGAATAAGCCTTTTTACTTTTTCACCTGAAAATAATATTTTTGCCACAGAGGACACAGCGCAGCAAAGCCGCAACTAAAAAGAGTTTAACCACAAAGGGCACAGCGCGGCCTTTGGCCGCAACCAAATACGAAACAATTTCAAATGACAAAAAACTCAATGCTACAAACTTTACGTAAGCATCATATAATCAATGCCTTATGGCTATGCATTTTAAAAAACGAGCAGAAAAAACAAGAAGTTGATGGATAGTAGTACGAAGATGAAAAACATAAAGATATACAGATCTTAGGATTTTTATGCCTCTTTGCGACCGTCAGATCATAGATGTTTCATAATTTACTTCGGCAAACTTAAAATTCAACACATGAAACATTTCAGAAATATTTCCTGTTTGATCTGCGTTCATCTGCGTCTATCTGCGTCCTTATTGTTCTTATTCTATAATCATCTTGTCTTTTTCCAGCCGTAATCCATACTGTGTGCTGCCATAGCTACCCACAGATGTTATCGTATAAAAGGGGGTAAGGTTTTTGTCCCGCAGGCCATCTTCTGTTTTTCTTCTTACCTTACTGATAGCCTGCCGTATTATTTTTGCAGGGATTCCTCCCCGCTTCCCATACTTTTCATAAAGCTCCCGGTCCTTCGAAGAATCCTTGCCGAATATCCTTGCATAACATGCGGTAAAGGCATTCAATGCCTCCCTTCCCATCAAGTGCCCAATGGGGGTATAACAATCAACACATTCGAGACAATGCTTCCTTTCCGTGCGTGTACAGTGATGCAGCTTTTGCTCCATAAGCAGGATATAAAGGGATAGCTCTATGGGGGTGAAATAGATCGTCCTGTTCCCTACCTCAAGCGCCCTGTCACGCAGATTTATCTTTAGCGGTTCCTGCACCAGCGCCGTATCTAACCCTTCCTGTCCCTGGCGGACAAGTTCTCTGAAGTTATTACTGCCCATGGGTAATTTTCCCCTCAGGCGTATAAACGGCAGGTCTGCCAGTTGAACGCATGCCATGTCGGTGCTTATTTTCTTCTCCGTTCCGTCAGGCATCCTGCACGGTATCAGTTTCGGTTTTTTAGGAGGATAGAAAAAGGCCGGATTGCTCTCAAATTCAGGGCTTACAAGGACGTGATAGAGCTTATCCCATGGCCTGCCAAAGAGCTGCAAGGCGCCGCCAAGATAGAATCCCATGGTCTTACGGCCTCCGGCAATGGAACAATGAAGCCGCAACCCCGCATCCTCTGTTTTTCCCCTGATGAATGCCGTTATAATATCTCCGGTTAGCTCGTTTTCTTCATTGTTTCTTATATCCTGCAAGGGGATACTTTCATGTTCTTTAATCACAATAAAACTGTCTTCCGTAAAGGGTATTTCGGGGAGTTTGTATTCCTTGATAAGCTGTCTAAGAATGCCTTGCCTGATAAGCGCATCAACAATCAATTGTTTGCCGTAAGAGGTGGTTATGACATACAATTCCTTGACAAATACAGGGGGCATGGTTTTTGAAAGTGCATAAATAGTTTCGGTGATAATTTGCGGCGTAGCGCCTGCCACGCAGATAAGAATATCTTTCATCTTTTCCCAACCTTGTTTAAATTAAGATTTAGGTAATCTATGGAGTTTCTGATGATTATCAAGTGAAAGGAAAATGATTCTTGAGGCGCAAAGGCCTGCTTTTCGGCAACGGACGGTTCAATGACAAAAAGGCAAGGCGCCTTGTGGTAAAGCTGTAATATTTCTGCATCTTCCGGGGAATGGGCTTCAAAGATGCATGCGTAAATGCATTTTTGTTTCAAAATGCAGTTATCGCATGGCTTTCCCCGTACCACACAGACGATTTTTTTAAAGGCATACCCAAATCCACCACGAAAGACCGCCCCTTTATATGCAGGAAAGCGTATGTGGTCTTTCACACATGCGGTGAATCTGAATTTCGCTAAACGGAATGAGAAGGGCATTTACATTTCCAAAACTGAAAAGTTTTATAAGAAATAAACACCACCCTCCTAATCTCTCCCCCCCCAAAAGTTTAACACTATAGAGATATTAATGAAGAAAATCAATAAGAAAATATGCCCGATTTGAAGGAACATATAGAATTGTCTGGTAAGAAACCAGACCTACATGGTTTTAAATTGCTGTCAGGAGTTTCCTCCTGACAACACAAAAACTTCATAAACTATGCGCAATTATTTATGACCGTGTATATAGTTTATTAAATGCTCCCTCTTTGAGTGATATGGTGGGCGATGCTGGACTCGAACCAGCGACCTCTTGCGTGTCGAGCAAGCGCTCTAGCCAACTGAGCTAAACGCCCATATAATATGGTCGGAGAAATTCCGTAACTGGTATTGATGCGATCAGGTATGATTAATTTAGAAATAATGTTATTAAAATTATTGTTTATTGTCAAGGTAATAAGTAGTTTATTCGATTGGATTATTTACCGCAGATACCGCCGAGAACAATGTAGAGACGCATTGCTATGCGTCTCTACTGGCAATTTACGCTCCCAAACAGGAGTTTGGGAGCGAGCAGTTGAAATTTATTTTTCAAAAAACCAAACTATTACGAGAAATGAAGAAAAAGAGAAATTCTTAATAGAAATTTTCATTTTTCATAATCTTCAATTCGTTGTTATAATTTAGCATTTGAGAATTTCAAAGTTGTTTTTTCCCGAGGAATCAGGAATCCATATCATGTATTAAAGACTGGATTCCCGTTTACACGGGAATGACAACAGAAAATAATATTTTCGAAAGTCAAATTAAACGTTCGGGAATACTCCCAACGTTTGAGAATTTCATGTTTTTATTACGAAAACGAGAACACACCCCGTCAGCTTCGCTGCCACCCCACCCAAGAGGGGAATTATGAAAATCCCCTCTTGGGTGGGGATTAAGGGGTGGGTAAATAAAAGTCGTTGGGGTTTCGTTTATTAAACCCCAACATAATTTAACGTTTAGGAATTTCAATCTTTGTAGGGGCTGAAGATTTTCAGCCCCTACGTTGAAATGTTTTATCCCATAAAGCCGCCGAAGGCCTAATTTAAAGTTTGCTTTCAACGAACAGACATATTATCGTGGACCTCGCATCGTAGATCATGCATCGTGCATCTTAAATCTTAAAAAATGTTTATCAAATAATTTTATGAACGTACTCGGCATTGAAACGTCTGGCAATATCGGGGGCATTGCCCTTTGTGAGAATCAGCAATGTATCATCACAAAGACCTTTAGCGGCGCCATGCGGCATGAACGGGAATTGGTCCCTGCCATTAAGGATATTTTAGAGGAGGTACACTGGACTGTTAATGATATCGATGTGATCGCCGTTGATGTCGGGCCAGGTTCGTATACGGGATTAAGGATTGGCGTTACTTGTGCGAAAACCCTTAGCTATGCGCTGAACAGACCGGTCGTTGACGTACCGATATTTGATATTGTGGCGGAAAATTGTACCTCTGGCACGTTGCCCATCTGCCCGATAATTGACGCGAGACGCAAACACGTGTACGCCTGTGTGTACCAAATTGACGGAGTGCAGAAGAAAAGACTCACGGAATTTATGGTGATTGAGCCAGAGAAGTTATTGGCGCTTCTCCCCCGTCCGGTAACGATTTTCGGGGATGGAATTCTGCCCTATAAGGAAATTTTTTCACAGGAAGATATTATTATCGGAGCGGAAGAGTATGCCACACCAAAACCGGGAAACGTTGCACTATTAGGAGAAAAAAGGTATGAGTCAGGCTATCAGTGTGAACCCGGAAAACTTTTGCCGCTTTATTTGCAAAGGCCGGAAGCAATTGAAAAGAAAGGTATGACGATATAATTTACTCTGACGCAACCGTTACCTTTAATTTTTCTTTCGATCCATTTGCCTTAAACACAACTGTTGCCTTTCCGGTTTTCTCCCTGGCTGTGATCGTGAAAATGGTTTGTCCGTTTTCATCTGTTGTTCCGCTTTCCGGGGAAAGTGATAAGCGTTTTTTCCCCTTCTTTATGGTTGTCGTAACAGAGACATCTTCAGAGACGCAATCATTTTCTCCTTTCACGGTAACAACTATTTCCCTACTTTCACCTTTTTGAAGTTTTAAAGAGTCCTGAGAAAGTTGCATTGATTTTGCACCGCATTCGTCCTCCGTCAAGGTAGGTGTTGGAATGGGTTGTATTATTAATGCCGCTGCCGTATAAATATAATCGTTTTCCGGAGTACCTCCCCCATCGGCCTGATTCCCTGAAGCGTAAAAGGTTACAGGATCAGTCACATTAGCCGGAGGAGCAGTCCATTGCACCGTCCATGAAGTTCTTGCGGTACCAACCGTAGTGTGGGCGGCATACTCGTTGAAATATGCCTCTGTTTGTGTTGTAATGTCTCTACTTTGAAAAGTTCCAACTTTTTTATTCGTAGAGTCTAAAGCGGTTAACTCAAATCCATGCAAGCCGGAAGTAGAATTTGAAAAAGACACGGTCACTTCTATCGTCTCCCCCAACACGTAATTGGGTGGTGTTGTAATAAAAAAGGCAGCCGTTCTGGAATTTATGCTGAAACTACCGTGGCACACGGGGGGATCATCACAACTCTTGCTGCCGCAGATATCATCGGGGGCGCCAGTACGGCCTGCAATAGGACCGCTCAAAAAACCATACGCAGGATTCCATAAAAGGAATATCACGAATATTACATACAGAATAATGTATTTCATTGGTTACTCTTCCGTTATCTCGATGGTTTGATCGGATTCAAGATCGGTAAGGGTCTGGATTTTTCCGTTCGGCCAGGTAATGTTCAGTGTAGTGATGCTAGCATTGCTCCCCAGGCCAAAATGAACCCACAAACTATCCTGCGAACAAAAACCGGAACCGCCGTCTACTTCCCTTATTTGAGAACCGGAATCGGTGGTGATTTCAACTCTGGCGCCAATCCCTGCCTTGTTATCTGTTGTGCCAACAGTTTTAATAATAATCCAGTGGTTATCGTTGCCATTATTCCGATACAGACGATTTGTCTCTTTGTAGTTAACGGCATAGAGGTCCATATCGCCGTCATTATCATAATCTCCCCACGTTGCGCCCTCTCCCTTGCCGGTATTTTGAATGCCTGCGATTGCCGCAACATCAATAAAAGTACCATCACCATTGTTCTGATAGAGATTGCTCGCTTCATCCCTTTGTATTCCCCCGTTCACCACATGCAAATCAAGGTCTCCATCATTGTCATAATCAATCCACGTCGCCTCTATACTGGTTGCCGTGTCATTTAATCCTGCGGCATCGGTTACATCGGAAAATGTACCATCATTATTGTTTCGGTATAAGACGTTTTTCCCGCTGGTGGAGATGGGCGGGGATTGTGATATCGTCGTACTATTGTTGGTAATAAACAAATCCATATCGCCGTCATTATCATAATCCCCCCATATCCCCGAATGACCGCCGTCAAGATGATTAATACCGGCAATAGAGGAAACGTCAGTAAATGTACCATCCCCATTATTCCGGTACAAAACGCTGGGATTATCTTCCGGTGAATCAAGATACGGACTTGCAAAATTTATCACCATAAGATCCTGATCTCCATCATTATCATAATCACACCAGGAAACCCCCATTCCATTCCCCGGTTCATTTACACCGGCAGATTCAGTAACGTCTTCAAACAAATTGCCTCCCCTGTTTCTGTATAATTTATTGGATTGACCATAACAAAAAATAGTGTGCACGTTATTCGTCAGATAAAAATCCAATAACCCATCACCATCATAATCAATCCATGACGCGCAGAGACCGTATCCCACACTCGTCACGCCGGCAGTACCGGCAATATCGGTAAACGTACCATCACCATTGTTCTTGTACAAAAGGTTCTCCGCCCCGTATCCCGCCCCCACATCATTCACCAGATAGAGATCAAGATATCCGTCATTATCACAATCGCCCCATGCGATACCTGCCCCGTTTCCGTCATCGTCTACACCCGCATCTTCCGAAATATCGGTAAACGTACCGTCTCCATTGTTTTTATAGAGTATATTCGTGTCGCCATAATTCGACACATACAGGTCTAAATATCCGTCATTATCATAATCAGCCCATGCGGCTCCCAGTCCGGGAGAATTATTGTTAACATTTGCTGATTCCGCAACATCAGTAAACGTAACCTGCGAAAAAGTGACAGAAGGATACATACAAAGAATGAAAAACCCAAAGAAAATACTTCCCCGGAGGGCTATCTTTAATTTATTCATAATACAAACTCTCATAATTTCGCTTTACAACAATTACTCAACAACTTTTATTTTTATCTTTGTTTTTAACCCTTCCGCCTTAAATGTTACCTTCGCATTGCCCTTCTTTTTGGCTAATAGGGTAAATACCGCATTTCCCTCTTCATCAGTTATTTCCTTCTTTGGCGATATTGTAACGCTCTTTTTCCCCTTCTTTACTTTTGCCTTCACCGTTATGCCTTCAACCGGACAATCGTTTTCACCTTTCACGGATATTGTTACCTCTTCAGTTTTACCGGTTTGTAGTTCCAGATCAGATGACGATGCTGCAATGGTCTCCGCATCACAGGAAGAAGGTGTTGACGATGCGGTAACAGAAGTATTTGCGGTGTAAATATAGTCGTTAAAACTCGAAGAATCCCCATTCGCCTCATTACCTGCCGCATAAAATGTGACAGGATCAGCTACTTGCCCGGAAGGGGCATTCCATTGCACCGTCCATTGATTCATTGCAGAACCCACCTTTGTGTGAGCGGCATAGAGATCGTTATATTTTTCTGTTTGTGTTGTGTTGTCTATTGATGTAAAGGAACCGGCAATATTATCATCGGCGTCAACAGCGGTTACTTCAAATCCATACACCGCGGAGGAAGAATTGCCGAAAGAAATGGTAATGTCTAATGATTCTCCTGCTACATAATGAGAAGTAGGAACGCTTATTTCGAAATTCGCAGAACCCTCATTTTCCGAATAAGATGTATGACAGTTGGAAGCGCATGTTGTGCTTCCACACGCTTCTCCCGGATTTCCCGTTCTCTCCGCCGGAGGGCCACCAGAAAAACCAAAAACACTATTACTACCCATTGCGAATAGTATGAAAAAGAGAAAATATGTTTTAAACATTTCTATTCCTCTGTTATTGTAAGTATTTGATCTACTTCAACATTTTCAAATACTTGTACCTTTCCCGACGGCCAAAGAACTTCCAGAGTATCTATCATCTCATTGATTCCCAATCCGAAGTGAACTACCAAACTGTCCTGCGAACAAAAGCCGTCGCCACCACTTACCTCGCGAATTTGATTCAATCCACCGGCAACTACTTTCACTCTCGTTCCGATGCCTGAAGCATTGCTTACCGTTCCTTTTGTTTGTATTTCAATCCAGTGATTTGTATTCCCGTTATTACGATAGAGAATATTCGGTTCATTATAATTCACCAGGTAGACATCCATATCGCCATCATTATCATAATCCCCCCAGGAAGCACCCTCGCCAAACCCTCTGTATTGAATACCCGCCTCTTGCGCTACATCCGTAAAAGTGCCGTCTCCATTATTCCGGTATAACCTGCTTTCAGAAAGTGCGGCAATCCCCCCATTTACCACATGCAGGTCCAAATCTCCGTCATTATCATAGTCAACCCAGGCAACCCCGGTGCTGTCATTTTCATCTCCAACCCCTGCAGAATCGGTAACATCGGCAAAAGTCCCGTCCCCATTGTTCATAAACAATACGTTTTTCCCACTTGGAAGTATATCTTTAACATTTGCGATGTAAACATCCATATATCCATCATTGTTATAGTCTCCCCATGCCACTCCGTGTCCTCCGATTGTGTTTACTGCATTCACAGACAACGCGAACGTTCCATCACCGTTGTTATTATATAAAACACTGAGATTATTTTCCGGTGGATCGATATTTGAATTCACAAAATTTAATACATACAAATCCTGATCGCCATCGTTATCATAATCGCACCAGGCGGTTCCCATCCCATTTCCAAAATCCCCTACCCCTGCTTCTTCGGTGACGTCACTGAATGTATCATCCCCATTATTTTTAAACAATTTGTTTGATTGACCGCTGCATATCATGACATGGGCGTTATTGGTAAAATACACGTCTAAAAGTCCGTCATTGTCATAATCAGCCAGTGAAACACACATACCAAACGCCAGATTTTCTATTCCCCCTTTTCGGCAATATTCTCAAAAGTACCGTCACCACTATTTTTATACAATACTTTCTTATCCCCATACCCAGGCCCCAAACCGTTTACCAAAAACAAATCCAAAAAACCGTCATTATTGTAATCTCCCCACGCGATATCAGTACTTGCGCCCGTATTTCCTACATTTGCAAAATCTGTAATATCAGAAAAAGTATCATTCCCTGTATTTTTATATAAAATGTTTTCATCCTTGTAATTTGACACGTAAAGGTCAATAAGACCGTCATTATCATAATCTCCCCATGCCGCCCCCATTCCCCTGGAAGAATTGTTAACCAGGGCGATACTCGTAACATCGGTAAACGTCGTTGCCGTTTGAGAAAGGACGTCTCTATTGCAAATAAAGTTCAGCAAAAAAAACAATAAAAAAAGGAAACTTTTATTATAAAGTTTCCTTTTCTTATTATTTCTATTTTGTAATTTTATTGATCTTATCATGAGCAAGAACTATTCATTTATTCAGCCCGTTATCGGTATCTTACTAATTTACCATATACATGCCTCAAACCAAAAGGCGCAGCCTCCCGTAATTTTAAAAGAATCTTTTCTCTTTCCCGCATCATGTTTTTGATTGCCAATTGAAAGATATGTTTCGACCTGTCAAATGTCAGTAAGATCATGCCTATGAAATACAATTTAAAAAGAATAACGAAAATTACCGGAGAAGTAAAAAGCAATACTTTCGGCCTGGAAGCATCTTCAACAAATCTCTGAAATGCCGGAATCAGAAACAATATCGTTATCGAACATGTAGCCAGAATGATAAGGAACACCTTTACCGCCATATAAACATGGAAGTATTTTTTTAGACGATTATTCCCTGTACACTCAAAATCCTGTATTGCGGAGAACCATTTTCTACCTATTCTCCTGCTATTTTCCACAAACTCTATCATCTTATTCTTTTTTATTTGTATCATTTTAATCGTTCTTATAAAAACCAAATAGTCAATTTTTGCAAGCGAATCTATGATTGTATTGTGTTTGATAGTATTTCTTAAATTCATCATTTTTAATTTGTTTCCACCATGATACATTCATTTCATACCACTTTATTGTATCTCTCAGACCTTCCTCAAAATTTATCTGCGGAAGCCATCCCAAAGTTTTCAGCTTCGTGCAATCCAGAGCATAACGCCGGTCATGCCCCTCCCTGTCTTTTACATTTTCTATCATGCTCTTATCTTTTTCAAGTACGCTTAAGATAAATAACGCCGTATCGATATTATACTTTTCATTACCACCTCCAATATTATATACTTCTCCGTCCTGGCCGTTCTCAATAATAAAATCAATAGCTGCGCAATGGTCTTCCACGTGAATCCAGTCTCTTTCCTGCTTTCCGTCACCATACAACGGAAGCTTTAAATCCTCAATTGCATTTGTGATAAAAAGGGGAATGAATTTTTCAGGATGTTGATACGGTCCGTAATTATTTGATGCCCTGGTTATGATGATTGGCAATTTATACGTCTTCCAATACGCAAAAGCCAAACGATCTCCCCCCGCCTTGCTGGCAGAATATGGATTGCTTGGGTTTAACGGATCGGTTTCTTTAAAGGCTCCATGGTGAGCTGTGCCATAGACTTCATCCGTAGATATTTGAATAAATTTTTTAATTTTATATCTGCGTGATGCTTCCAACAGTACGAACACCCCCTTCATATCAGTGTCTATGAATGTACTCGCACTAAGGATACTACGATCGACATGCGTTTCCGCGGCAAAATTGACAATCGTGTCAATATTTTCCGCGGACATAATATGATCTACTAATTCCTGATTACAAATATCACCCTTATAAAACCTGAAACGTCCGGAAAGTTCACGATCCTCGCGTATGTCTTTGAGATTTTCCAAATTACCTGCATACGTCAATTTATCAAGCACTACGACATGGTGGCGTCTGACCATGCGGCGTGCAAAGTGACTCCCTATAAATCCGGCGCCGCCAGTTATCAGTATCGTCATAATGCGCTCCGCAGAATCAACGTTATTTTTTTAAAGGTACAAATGGAAATTTTTAAAACTTTATTTAGCGATTGGCAAGACTCAACCATGTATCCGCACGTTTCAGCATCGCCATAGCACGTTCCTTCTCTTCCCGGGTTCCTTCTTTGCTCAGCATCTGTTCCGCAGATTTCTTTTCTTCCTGTATTTTTGCAACATTTACTTCTTCTCTTGTCACGCACGTATCAGCTAATACTATTACCTTATTAGCGACAACTTCAAAGAACCCTCCATCAAGAGCAAAATTTAATGTGGCATTTTTATCATCTTCTATCGTCAATATGCCCGTCTGCAATTCGGTAATAAAGGGAGCATGATCAACCAATACTCCGAAAGAACCTTGTGTTCCCATAGCGGTCACACTCTTTACCAATCCCTTAAATACAGTTTTCAGGGGAGTTACAATTTCCAAATCAAACGTTTTTGTCATGATTAACCACCCATCTGTTTTGCCTTTTCCACCACTTCCTCAATACCCCCTACCATATAGAAGGCCTGTTCCGGTAGGTTATCATACTTTCCTTCCACTACTTCTTTAAAACCCCTGATTGTTTCATTTAAAGGCACATACTTTCCTTTCGTTCCGGTAAATTGTTCCGCAACGAAGAACGGCTGAGATAAAAATCTTTGCAATCTCCTTGCCCTGGCAACCAACACCTTATCTTCCTCTGAGAGCTCTTCCATACCAAGAATTGCAATAAAATCCTGAAGTTCCTTGAAACGCTGCAATATTCTCTGTACTTCTCTGGCAACCTCATAATGTTCCTGCCCCAAAATTCTTGGATCTAAAATACGAGAGGTTGATCTGAGGGGGTCCACTGCAGGGTAAATACCCAATTCCGCAATTTGTCTTGACAATGCAATCGTAGCATCAAGATGAGGAAATGTTGTTACAGGTGCAGGATCAGTAAAATCATCAGCAGGAACATACACCGCCTGCAATGATGTGATAGAACCTTTTTTCGTTGTTGTAATCCTCTCCTGCAAATCACCCATCTCGGTAGCAAGTGTCGGTTGATATCCCACAGCGGAAGGCATACGGCCTAATAAAGCAGATACTTCAGAACCTGCCTGAACGAATCTGAAAATATTATCAATAAACAAAAGAACATCCTGTCCTTCCATATCTCTGAAATATTCTGCCATGGTTAAACCGGTCAATGCAACCCTCAGCCTTGCGCCCGGAGGTTCATTCATCTGTCCAAAAACAAGTACCGTCTTATCAATAACTCCGGACTCTTTCATTTCCAGCCACAAATCATTACCTTCACGAGTTCTTTCTCCAACGCCTGCAAAAGCAGAATAACCACCGTGTTCCGTAGCAATACTTCTGATAAGCTCCATAATCAAAACAGTCTTTCCCACTCCCGCTCCGCCAAACATACCTATTTTTCCGCCACGCGCAAATGGAGCCAGGAGATCAATAACCTTCAAGCCTGTTTCCAGAACAGTTGTGGTCGTCTCTCTCTCTTCAAATGAGGGTGGGGTGCGGTGAATAGGTAAAGTATTTTTAGCCTTAAAAGGTTCCTTGGTATCAATCGGCTGTCCTAATAAATTAAAAATTCTCCCCAACACTTCTTTTCCTACAGGAACCGATATGGGCGCCCCTTCGTCTAATGCTTCCATACCCCTTACAAGTCCATCAGTCGAAGACATGGCAATACATCTTGCCGTATCATTTCCAAGATGCTGGGCAATTTCTGCAATGACAGAAATATTTGCCTTCTTATCATGTATGCTAACGGCATTCTTAATTGGTGGCAATTTGCCTGGTTGGAATTTCACATCAACCACAGGCCCGATCACTTGCACAATTTTCCCAATATTATTCGTTTCAGCTTTCATTACCACTTATTGTCTCACTCCTTCCATTACTTTCTACCATCAAAAAAAAGGGTTTTCCGGTAAAAATCTATCTCTCTATGAAATAAAGTTATGTTATCAGTGAATACTTGTAAAGTATTTTTATACCAAAGCTTCAGCACCTGAGACTATTTCAAGCAATTCTTTGGTAATTGTCTCCTGCCTTGCTTTATTATACACGCTTGTCAAATCATCAATCATTTCCCCTGCATTTTCAGTAGCGGCAATCATTGCGACTCTCCTGGCAGCATATTCAGAGGTCAGTGATTCTAAAATACATTGATAGATTTGCGTCTCAATATATTTAGGGAATAGATTATCTAAAATATTTTCAACAGAAGGCTCTATAATGTATTCCCTTTTTTCTCTTCCCTCACCGCCAAATCCTTCTTTTTCAATAGGAAACAAACGAAGACTTTCAGGAAATGACTGCATTACGGTATGAAATTTGGTAAAAAACACGTACAACTCTCCATACTTTTGGTTATTATAATCCTGAGTTAATTTTGCCGCGAAGGATTTAACCCAATCGAAACCCAGCTTTTCCACACTTTCAGGAATATATTCTTCGATTGCATATACATCTTTTCTTTTCGAAAAATATAAATTTGCTTTTTTACCAATAAGGATTAACTTAACCTGCTTGTTGCTTTCCTTGATAAATCTCACTGTCTTTTGAATAATGTTATTATTATATGCACCGCATAATCCCTTGTCCGCTGTGATCAACACAATTTTCGCCACAGAACTCCCGCCTTCACTTTTTGCAAACCAGCGGTGAGAGCTTTCCTCTGACAGGGAAGAAAGTAAATCACTTACCATCTGATGAAGCTTTTCTGTAAAAGTTCTCGAAGCAACCACCCTGTTTTCAACTTTTTTCAGGCGACTTGCAGCCACCATCTCCATCGCCCTGGTAATTTGTTTTATGCTGGAAATGCCTTTTATGCGTTCCTTAATTTCACGAATACTCTGCATCCCTTAACCCTTCTTGCCAAAAGTTTGTTTGAATTCACTTATAGCACTTTCCAGCTTTGATGATAATTCCTGATCGATTTTTTTCTTCTCGGCAATCTCTAAACCAATAGAAGCATGTTTTTCCTTCATAAAAGCAAGAAACTCTTTTTCGAACCTCTTAATTTTATCTACCGGAATATCATCCAAAAAGCCATTTATACCGGCGAAAATAGACATAATCTGATCTTCTACGGCTACCGGCTCATATTGAGGCTGTTTTAATATTTCAACAAGTCGCTGACCTTTTGCAATTTGCGCCTGAGTAAACTTATCCAATTCCGATCCGAACTGCGCAAAGGAAGCCATTTCCCTATATTGCGCCAATGTCAGTCGCAACATACCCGCAACTTTTTTCATCGCCGGAATCTGAGCGTTTCCTCCTACCCTGGAAACAGACAACCCCACAGAAATAGCAGGCCTTACACCGGCATTAAACAAATCACCTTCAAGATATATCTGACCATCGGTAATCGAAATCACATTGGTTGGAATATATGCTGAATAATCACCCGCCTGTGTCTCAACAACCGGAAGGGCTGTCAAAGATCCCCCTCCAAGCTCACTATTTAATTTAGCGGCCCTTTCCAACAAACGGGAATGCAAATTAAAAATATCTCCTGGAAATGCTTCACGGCCGGGAGGACGCCTTAAAAGCAAGGATATCTGACGATAAGCAATAGCATGCTTATACAAATCATCGTACATAACAACCGCATGCATTCCGTTATCCCTGAAATATTCACCCATAGCACAACCTGCATACGGCGCTATGTATTGCAATGGCGCAGGGTCTCCAGCAGACGCAACGACAACAATACTGTTGTCCATAACATTATGATCTTCCAATGTCTTTACAACGCTTGCAACAGTTGACATTTTTTGCCCAATAGCAACATAAATACAGTATACCCCTGTTTCCTTTTGGTTAATAATCGTATCCACCAAAATTGCCGTTTTCCCTGTTTGCCGGTCACCGATAATTAATTCACGCTGTCCCCTTCCAATAGGGATCATTGCATCAATGGCCTTGATACCAGTTTGCAAAGGCTCTTTTACAGGCTGCCTTTCTACCACATTCGGAGAACCTCCTTCTATCGGACGAAATTCTTCGGTGGCAATTGGTCCCTTTCCATCTATCGGTTGGCCCAGTGCGTTTACAACGCGCCCCAGCATTGCTTTGCCCACAGGTACCTGAACAATTTTTCCTGTAGTTTTAACAACATCGCCTTCCTTTATTTTTTCATCGGACCCAAGAAGGATTGCACCCACATTGTCTTCTTCCAGGTTCATGGCAATGCCATATACATTGTCCGGGAACTCCAATAACTCGCTGGACATACACTCATCAAGGCCGTAAATTCTGGCAACTCCATCACCAACCTGCATCACATGGCCTACATTTTCCAACTTTAATTTTTCTTCATAGCCTTCAATTTCTTTTTTAATGATTGAAGCAATATCCCCTAACGCCATATACACATACTCCTGTATAAACCATTAAAATCATGTGGCAGGTATACACCTGCCACGAAACAATCTTTTTTAAGAATGATATTTATCTGAAACTTTAAAAACAAGGCTTATGTATGATTAACTTGCCCTGATTTCCATAAGTTTTGATCTTAAATTTCTCAACCGATTGACAACACTGCCGTCAATCATCTTATTTCCAACCTCAACGATAAGCCCGCCCAGAATTTGAGGGTTTTCAACAACTTCAACTTCCACAATCTTCCCGGTAAGCTTTTTCAAGCTGTCTTTGAGACTTTCCAACCTCTCGCCGACAATAGGTATTGTAGACTGAACTTTGGCTCTTATTACACCCTTTTTTTCATCTACAACCTGTCCATAAACATCAGGTATTAATTCTAAAATCTGCTCTCTTCTGCGGTCCACCAGTAAATAGAGAAAATTAAGCATAAGTCCGGAAACAGATTCACCAAATACCGTTTTTATGGTATCTTTCTTTTCCTTGTGCGTTATAGAAGGATGCATGAACATTTTTTTTAAATCCTCGTACTCTACAATTGCAGCAGAAACAAGCCCAAGATCGTTTTCCACCTGGTCGAGTATTCCCTTATCAACCGCTGTTTCCAGAAGGGCATTCACAAATGTAACCGCAACACTTTTATCTAACACTCAACCCCCCCATATCCTTAATTACATCATCAACCAACTTTTCAGCAGTTTGTTGTTCTATGGACTGTTGAATTATTCTTGAAGAAGCCAGCAAAGAGAGATTGACCACCTGGTTCCTGATTTCAGCAATAGCCTTTTTTCTTTCCTGTTCAATACCTTCCTGAGCTTTTGTTCGAATCAGTTCTGCCTCTTCCTGCGCACGCTTTACAATCCCTTCACTGAGTTTCCCGCCTTCATTGATGGCTTCCTGTATTTTGTTGGCCGCCTCGGTTTCGACTTCAGCAAGTTTCACCTGATAGTCGATTTTCATCTTTTCTACATCAGACTTATCTACTTCTATCTTTGCATAAGTACTTTTTATCCCTTCACTTCTCTCCTTAATGAGGGCTGATATTTTGCCAAAAAGAAACTTTTTAAGGACAAAAAGCAGTATTAAAAATCCAACGCCCTGGACTATAACCGACTTAATATTTATTCCAAGGGTATTTAAGATATCCAATGAAATCTCCTCCTACACCAATTCTTACTTAATAGCGTGTTGAATTACCTCTAAAACAGCTTCTGTCTTTGGCAATTTTCCAAGAAGGATAAAAGACACCATCAATGAATAAATCGTCAACGACTCAATAAATGCAAGGCCAACGAACATAACCAATTGAATTTTCCCTGCCATATCCGGCTGCCTCGCCATACCATTTGCTGCACCGTAAACCGCAATTCCCTGTCCAATACCGCAACCAAAGGCAGCGATAGCCAATAATGCCACTGCAATAGCTAACAAAGCAAAATATACCACCTACACTCCTCCTTCTAAAAAAAGAATAACTAAAATACAGATACATTAATCACTATACAACTCGTTCCAACACTGAAGTATGGAACGAGTTGTAACTTTCTCAAAAATTTGTTATAAAAAAAATTTCTTATTTTACATTTTGCTGCAAGATTATATCAGCAGAAGAAAACAATTCACCGCTTGAAGCATTTTGCCTGAATATCTCCAGAATTGCTTCCGAAGCAGGCAGTTTACCAAACAACATAAACGACATCATCAAAGAATAAATTGCAAGAGACTCAATAAAAGCAATACCAATTATCATAGCTAGCTGTATCTTCGCAGCAACCGAAGGTTGCCTTGCCATACTTTCAACGGCGCTGCTCACTACTTTCGCCTGCCCCAAAGCGCAACCAAATGCCGCAACGGCTACCACAGGAATTCCAATTGCCAATACTGCAAAATAATCCATCTTTTACCTCCCCTTATCAAAAAAGTTGTGAAATTTTTAAGACAAAAACCACACCACTTATCAGATAAATAAAATGTGAAGAGGAGAGCCTTATGCCCTGTTGCAGATTTTCTTAATGATGCTCTTCTTCGTCATGAATTCCTATAGCTCCTGCGATATAAAAACTTGCCAAAAGCGCAAAAATCATCGCCTGAATAGTACTTCCCAACAAGGCAAGAAATACCATTGGCAGATGCATCGGTAAAGGTATAAAACCAAGCA
This sequence comes from Candidatus Kuenenia hertensis, assembly GCA_021646465.1. Lineage (GTDB taxonomy): Bacteria > Planctomycetota > Brocadiia > Brocadiales > Brocadiaceae > Kuenenia > Kuenenia hertensis. Next base: position 26,890 of record SOET01000023.1, read on the forward strand.
AAAAGGGAGAAAAACCGATAAATATTGCAATTACCGTATCCTCACCCATTATATTACCAAATAAACGCATCGATAAAGAAAGAGGACGGGATAACACTTCCTGCATAACATGCAAAGGAAAGGTAAGCGGTGCAAGCCATACAGGTTTACCCACCATATGTTTAACATAACCAAAAATGCCGTTATTTTTTATACCCTGATATTGTGTGACAAAAAAAACAATTAAGGCAAGCGCAACTGTTGTATTTAAATTACTCGTTGGAGAATGAAAAAGCGGTATTTGCCCCAGCATGTTCATACAAAAAATGTAAATAAAGAACGTACCAATAAACGGAACAAAACGCTCTGCAACACGTCCCATCTGCGATTTCGTAAAATTCTCAAGGCCTTCTACGATGATCTCCAATAGCGCCTGAAGCCTTCCCGGCACCATTTTCAACTTCCGGGTTGCTACGATAGAAAATAGTCCCAGAAAAATGATAATTAATGCAGACATCACTATCGGCACCCACTCATGCTTCGTCAAGCCTAAAAACTGACTATGGGCATCCGAAGGAATAAAATCCAAAAACGATGGTAATTCGGTGGAAGTCCCTCCTCCACCACCGCCATGACCTTCAGCAGACACTTACCTTGCTCCTTTCTCTAGTTAAATCTATCTCAAGCCTAACACTTGCTGTTTTCTGATGGGAATTTAACCGTCTTATTCAACTGCCCCACCAACACATTACCCAATACTTTCAATATTATTACCGCTAAAACAATGCTTAAACCGGCAAACATTGCAATAACATTTAATTCCAGAAATACACATGCAGAAAAAAGAATCCCTCCCACAATAAAATATTTTATCATGCTGAACTGAAGAAAAAATCCCTTTATTTGCGGCCTTTTTTTCTGCACCCCATAACGTATCCCCCACCACGACATTTGAAACAACAACAAGCTAATAAAACATCCGGTCGCAACGCTTATTGTCAACTTTGTTGACATATAAGATAACGAACAGACTATTATAATCAGCGATAAATAAAAGGACATCCGAAATACTCTGTCTGGAAATCCTTCATCCAGCGCCAGGATATCAATTTTTTCTTTCTGCTGGTTTGTTCTTATTTTCATCAGACAATTTTTTTATTACTTGAAAAAATTTGATAAAACTGCCAATTGCACCCCAAAAAATAAAAAACAAAAGAAACCATGGCGACGTACCATATTTTCTATCAATATAAGTACCAAGGAAATACCCCCCTGCCAGAGCTCCTGCAGTGGTGAATCCAAAGCTGCCAACCAAACCTATAATTCTGTATGCCTCATGGTCTTTCTTGATAAAAAACAAAACATCTCCTGCTAAGCAAAATATCTTTCTATCGCTTGTTTCATATGCATTACCACCTTTGATTGCGAATCAACAATGTTTAAATACAATGAGGCGCTTCTTGGCTGACAAATCCCCATAACTAATCGTTCTTCATGTTCTTCAGAATAATCGTTAACGAGTTTGCTTAAATTTTCATACTTATCGATAACATGCTTCCTCAAAACTTCATTTTTTGTCACTATAGCATCCCTGGCTGTTTTCAATACATCAAGTGTCTCTTTAAACAGTTGCGTCACTTCGTTTACCGCTTTATCACCAAACAATATTTTTTCACTTAATTTGACCCGAATGTTACGTATCATGCTATCCATATCATCCGTAGCCATTTCTATATGCCCAATAACTACAGCTAATTTTTTCAACAAATTTTTATCGGAATCATTATCTTTCTTTATACTGCCGAGAATGCCCAGCGATTCATTTTCTTCATCATGAACTGACTTGCTAATTCTTTGAGCATCATTAAGCAATTCTATATTATGCTTCAAAAACGACAACATGCATAGATTCAGAACAGATTCGGCATTTGAACACATAGAACTTATTCGCTCCAGTATCACTTTTACATCGTCATTTACTTTTGTCATGTTAAAGCCTTTTCATATGTCTATATTTTAAAAACATAACCATTTATGACTTATCATTTTCTTTTGTGAAGATGCTACCATTATCCGAAGTAAACATCAATGATAAATTATATATAAATTTATAATATTTTCGCTACTTCTCCAAACGCACCAATGGTATCATTTATTTCTTTTTGACCATGCAGAACCGAAACGAATGCCGCTTCAAACTGCGAAGGGGCAAAATAAAATCCCCGTTCAAGCATACCGTGAAAAAACTTTGCGTATCTGTTTGTATCACAAAGCTTTGCAGTAGCATAATCAGTCACCGGCTGGTTTGTAAAAAAAGTACACAACATCGAACCCACTCTGGTATGATACGCCGGAATGTTCTCATCCCTGCATACTTTTTCCATACCGTCCGCTAATTGCTTCGACCTTTCTTCCAAAGTTTTATAAACAGCACTGTCTCTCAAAATTTCCAAAGTTGCAATTCCCGCAGTCATTGCAACTGGGTTACCCGATAAAGTACCTGCCTGATACACCGGCCCGACAGGAGAGATGCTATCCATAATTTCTTTCTTGCCGCCATAAGCGCCGACAGGAAACCCACCCCCGATAATTTTGCCCAAGGTAGTCAAATCAGGTGTAATATTATAAAGCGCCTGCACCCCACCATGCGCAACCCTGAAACCGGTCATCACCTCATCAAAGATGAGCACAATGCCATGTTTTTTTGTTATTTCCCTCAAACCTTCCAAATAATTCTTTGCTGGCGGGACAACCCCCATATTTCCTGCTACCGCTTCGACAATGATACAGGCAATCTCATTGCCACGTTTCGAACAAACCTCATTTACTGCATCGATGTTATTGTATGGAAGTGAAATGGTATGTTTTACAAAATCCTGGGGAATTCCCGGACTGTTCGGCATACCTAACGTTGTAGCGCCTGAACCTGCCTGAACCAGCAAACTATCTACATGGCCATGGTAACAACCCTCAAACTTAATAACAGCATCTCGTTTTGTATATCCCCTCGCGAGACGAATAGCACTCATAGTGGCTTCAGTACCGGAATTTACCATCCTTATTTTTTCAATAGATGGCATCGCTTCCTTAACAAGTTTTGCCAACTGAATTTCCAGCTCGGTTGGAGCACCATAGCTGGTACCATTTGCAACCGCCTCATTCACCTTTTTTACAATTCTCGAATCGGCATGCCCCAGAATCAATGGCCCCCAGGAACCAACATAATCCACGTATTTATTACCGTCTATATCAGTAAGGTAGCATCCCGAACCCGACTTTATAAAGATCGGAGTACCACCTACTCCGCCAAACGCCCTCACGGGGCTATTCACTCCGCCCGGTATAAAACTTTGCGCTTCCTGGAACGCTTTTTTTGATTTCTCTGTAATTATCTTTGACATATAAAACCTATTCTTTTATATATATTATACAGTTCGTTTTCTATTAAAATTTGAAAGGGAGAATGATAGCAAAACATAATTTTTTTGTCAACTATTATTGCACATATCAAATGAGAAAAATCATAAATATCGCTGTTTTAATTTCCGGCAATGGTAAAACACTGCAAAATTTTATAGACTGCATAAAGTCCAATTCTTTACCTGCCAGGATTCAAATAGTTATTAGCAGCAATCAGAATGCAAAAGGACTTGAACGTGCAATGAATAACAATATTCCTTCAGCGGTAATTTCGCGCTCTTCGTACAAAGACATCAATTCCTTTAGCGATGCAATTACAAAAAAACTGGAGGAATATCCTATTGATCTTATTACCCTCGCAGGTTTCATGCACTTGTACAAAATTCCGGATAAATATATTGGAAAGGTAATGAATGTTCACCCCGGCCTTATCCCCGCTTTCTGCGGTCATAATCATTACGGACACAAAGTGCACGAGGCAGTTATCGATTATGGCGCAAAAGTATCCGGGTGTACCGTACATTTTGCTGATAATATATATGATAACGGTCCCATTATTATTCAAAGGACCGTACCCGTTCTCGATGACGATACACCAGACACACTTGCAGAAAGAGTTTTTAAGGAAGAATGTATAGCATATCCAGAGGCAATCCGCTTATTTGCCGAAGAGAGATTAAAGATAGAAGGCAGAAAAACGATTATTCTCAAACGCTCTACACACAAATACAACAATAACGTCTAAAAAACATATCTAAGAAAAAAAAAGGAGATCATTGTGATAAAAACATTTTTTACAACAGTCATCCTTGCCGTACTATCCATTTGCACTTTTATTACCAATGCACAGGCCATTGTGACCGGTCTCAGTACGGAAGAACTTACTAAATCGTCTCATGCAGTTATTACGGGTACCGTTGAAGATGTTCAATCATATTGGAGCAACGACAGAAAAACTATTTTTACCAGTGCTACAATAAAATTAACCGAAATTATTCGCGGCAATATTATTCAGAACACTATTACAGTAGAATATGAAGGTGGCGAAGTAGAGGGAATAGGACTAAAGATATCCGACATGGCTACTCTTAACAAAGGTGAAAAAATACTCTTGTTCCTTAAAACCGCAAAAAGCAAAAGAACAGAACAGAAAGAAAACGTATTTCGCATTGTCGGAAGGGCACAGGGCAAATATTTTATTGATAAGAACGGAATAGCGAAAAAAAGCGGATTTACTACCATTAATAGAAAAGAGGTAATTGATAATAACATTCCCATTGAAACTCTTATAGACAGGATAAAAGGAGTAAAATAATACAATGAAGAGAACAAAATCTAACCGTATCGTTCCCTTTATCACCTTTATAGTATTACTGTTTTTTAGTTTTTCAATATATGGGTATGAAGTGAGTACCACGAATAACGGAAAAGAAATAAAATGGAAAAAAGATACGGTAACGTATCTTATTAATACAACGGACGGCCCTTCCGGCAGTCTTGACGCTATCTCGTCATCGATGCAGACATGGACGGATGTTGATACCTCTACCTTTACTTTCATTGACGGCGGAACAACCTCAAAAAATGATCATGGAGAAGCGGACGGTATTAATATTATCGATTTTGGTCCTATAGAAGATGAAGGAGTATTGGGACAAAACAATTTCTGGTTTTATACGTCCGGAGAAATGATCGACAGTGATATACGTTTCAACACCAATGAGAAATGGAGTACCGATGGTTCTCCTAATAAATTTGACATACAAAATGTAGGCACGCATGAGCTCGGCCATTCCCTCAGTTTGGATGACCTTTACCGCCCCAGTGATTCGGAAAAAACGATGTATGGCTACAGTTTTCCTGGTGACATCAGCCAAAGAACATTACACCAGGACGATAAAGACGGCATTACTTACTTATACCCCTCCACAAAAAACAGCAGCATCTCTGGTACGGTAATTGATACAGAAGGAACACCTTTGGAAAAAGTAAAGTTACGGCTGAAAAAAGGAAGCAAAACAAAAAAGAAAACAAAATCGGACGAGACTGGTTCCTTTGAATTTACTAATTTAAAAAGCAATTCTTACAATATCATTGCAAAAAAAAGCGGTTATAAAAAATCAAAAACAAACATGGAACTTGGCGAATCAGAAGATAAAGAACTTGAAATCATAATGGAGGAAAAATAGATCATATATACTCAGGAAGCTCACAATGTGTGATTTATAAACAACGTTGCACAAGTTCAACACGGACAAACGTAGAGACGCATTGCTATGCGTGTCTACAGTCCCTGCCACCCCGTTATCAATGAAAAATTCACATTTTATGCGCATTTTAAGTATGTATCCCTTAATCCTGTCAGTGTTGGCCTGCGTAACCTAAAAGGAAGAAAAACACATTTTCATAAATGATTGCAGTTGAATTTATTCCTTCAATTGTTTACTATATCCCTACTTATAACATACCCTTGCTTATTAAAGAGCCTGTTCCTTTATGGCAGTATCACTAAACCATAAGATAATTCTTTTTGTTTTTATTCCGGGTCTGTTTGCTATCTCCTCCCCACCTTTGGGACTAACCGAAGATATCGTATCTCTCCAATCAACAGTTCATAATCAGTTTATGGAAGAGTTAAAATGGTTGCAGGAAGAGAGCGTTGTTTCTACCGCATCACGAAGAGAACAGAAGGTTTCTGATACGGCTGCAGCCGTATTTGTTATTACACAGGAAGATATCCGCCGTTCCGTCGCAAACAGTATTCCGGAAGTGCTACGAATGGCTCCGGGAGTACATGTTGCAAGAATTGACGCAAATAAATGGGCAATAACGATGAGAGGCTTTACGAACCGATATGCCGACAAATTGCTTGTTTTAATCGACGGGCGCACTGTTTACTCCCCTTTGTTTTCCGGAACGTACTGGGATGTTCAGGACACATTGCTGGAAGACATAGAACGCATTGAAGTTATTCGTGGTCCCGGCGGCACCCTATGGGGCGCAAACGCCGTAAACGGTATAATAAACATAATTACAAAAAGTGCAAAAGATACGCAGGGCGGCCTCTTCACGGGAAGCGCGGGTAGTGAAGAACGTGGTATGGGAGGACTTCGTTACGGCAGCAAGCTGGGCGATAATGCTTATTTCCGAATCTATTCAAAATATGCGAACCATGATGATTTCGTCCTCGAATCAGGCGACAGCGCAAACGACAGTTGGGAAGCGGCACGTGCTGGTTTCAGGGTTGATTGGGATTATTCAATCAAAGATGCTTTAACATTCCAGGGCGATATCTATACGGGTGATGAAAGCGAAATGAACAAATACTATCCGGACGCCGATATCTATGCATCAGGCGGTAATATGCGGACAAACTGGAGGCACAAATTTTCAGACACTTCGGAAATGGCGCTGCAGGTATATTACGACCGAACAAACCGCACGACTTCAAGTATCGATGAAGAACGCGACACATTCGATATTGATTTCCAGCATAATTTACGCCTTACTGATTGGAATGAATTTATATGGGGAGTTGGGTATCGTTATACTTATAACGATACCGAAGACGATGACGGATTATTACTTGATCCTTTAAACAGAGCGGACAATGTATCCAGCATGTTTTTACAGGATGAATTTTCCTTTTTCGGCAACACAGTAAAAGTCACCATCGGAACAAAGTTTGAACACAATGACTACACCGGATTTGAAATCCAGCCCAGTTTAAGGGCGCTCTGGTCATTCACTGAAATGCAAACAATATGGGCTGCTGTTTCACGGGCGGTGAGGACACCTTCCCGTTTCGAATCTGATATTGTTATTGACCATTCCCCCTACTATTACTTTACCGGCAACGAAGACCTTGAAGCGGTAAACCTCCTGGCATATGAGATCGGATACCGTATTCATTTTACAAAAAAACTTTCACTTGATACTGCTTTATTTTACAACTTCTATGACGATATAATACATGACGTTAATGACGAAACATTCAAAAACGTTTTTAATACAAAAACATACGGCGTGGAAACAACCGTTAACTGGACAGTCACCGATCCATGGAGATTAGTTGCCGGCTACACATATTTTGACGTTGATTCTACCAATTACAACGTTACGAAAGAACAGCAGTCAGACCCTCACAGTTTGTTTAATATTCGATCATTACTCAATCTTCCGTATAATGTGGAACTGGACGCCGCTTTATTTTATGTTGACAGTTTTACAAGCCTTGACAGAAATATCAGCGATTATATACGTTTTGACGTCAGACTCGGATGGCGCGTCACAAATAATCTTGATGTTAGTTTAACAGGAACAAACCTGTTTGACGACAAACACCTTGAATATAAGGACGGTTCATTGGAACCTACCGAAATAGAGAGGGCAATTTATGCAAAATTAACATGGAAATTCTGATATATCTCCGGCGGGTTGCAGCGGGAGCATTTCCGATTTTTTGTAAAAAACCAATTAACGTATATGAACAGTGGCGGCAGGAGTTTCCTCCTGCCGCCTTGATACGGCGTAGATTGCTGTCAGGAGGAAACTCCTGACAGCACAAAAAACTCCTGAATCCCCCTTTTCTAAGGGGGACTTGTGAGTCAGGTAGCTTCATTTAATGACATTGGCTTGCAAACCTGAACCTGCAAATAGTATCAACCTTTTTATTGCACTATGACAAAATCTGCGTATTTACAAGTAATACTTCTCAGAAGAATTGCCTTTCTCGTTTCTGTAAAGGCACTCTTGTTTTATCTCATACTGATTTTTTTTATTGTATTTGCACCTTGTCGCCCCGGACTCACGGTTTTTGCCGAATCCAAGTATACAATATATTTTTATAACCCCGAATCAAATATCGATAACTATGCCTCTCTCAAAACAAAATTCGATCTTTATTTAAAAAAAATCGGGCCGTACCAGTTCCAGCCCTTCAGCAACAGAAACACTTTTGAGAACAAAACCAGAGGCCAGCACAACTGCGTTCTTATACTCTCCAGCTGGTATTATAAAGAATTAAAGAATTTGTTTTCTATCAAACCTGTCCTCATAGGCACATTAGACGACAACTCATACCAAAAGAAAGTGCTTATCGCCAAAAAAAATATTAATTGTCCTGCAATGCTGAAAGGTTGCAGCATCGCATCATCGGGAGGCAAAGAATATACTGTAGAATTTCTTCAGTCAATGTTGAAAGAAAAAGATAAAGAGATTGTTGAAACGCTTCAGATTTTGAACGTTCCCAAGGATATTGACGCACTTATTTCTATTGGTTTCGGCCTTGTTCAAGCGGCATTAACTACTGAATACAGCATTGAAATGCTGGCGGATATAAATAACGGGCTATACAAAAATCTTTCCATTCTTGCTATGAGTGAAGAATCACTCCTGCCGGTTGTAGCAATACCGGCTGAATCCGGCCACGTGGTACCGGAATTAGTGGAAACAATCGCAAACATGGAAGAAACACCTGATGGAAAAAGTAATATTCAGATGCTTGGGCTTGATGGCTGGAAAATGCTTGATGAAAATGATTGGGAGTTGTTACAGAAATGATGGCGGTTGTTAAATATTCAATGGAAAAAATTAAAGTTTACACCCGCAAAAGATTAGCGGCAAGGCGCCGCCTTTTGATACTTTTAATAACGATTATTACAACAATCTTTTTGTCATACATTCCGTATGCAAAAGGAAATGGCGGGGTTTTAATCATTAATTCCAATGAATCCGTAAAAAAATATTCCCTGATACAAGGAGTATTTAAAACTAATTTTGAAGGTTCCACTACCGAAATGGATATCGGAAGTAACTGGCTTGATGAAAAGAAGATAGAAAAGTCAATCGGGGACACGAACCCGGATCTTATTTTCTCCATAGGTTCAAAGGCTTACATTATGGCAAGCAGAATTGCAAAAGATACCAATATTATTTATTCATTAGGCATAAACTGGCAACGTTTCATGATAACGGACAAAACTTATGTTATCGCCAGCGAACTTCCCCCCATGACAAATATGATGATGTATCGTTATTTCTTTCCTGATATAAAAACGGTGGGCATTATTTACAGTAAGAACCACAATAAAGAATGGTTCATGAAAGCGATTACCGAATCCGAACAAGTCGGAATTAAAATTATAGGAAGGGCCATAACAAAAGAAAAAGAGGCAAGTACAGCGCTCAATTACCTGTTGCCCAAAGTTGACGCACTCTGGCTAATTTCTGACCCTGTTGTTCTTTCCGGTATGGAATGTGTGAATGAAATCTTTGCCCGATGCGATGCATTAAAAATACCCGTCTTTTCCTATGACCAACTCTTTGCCAATTTTGGCGCATCATTTATCATTTCAGCCGATGTTGCCACAATGGGAGAACAAGCAGCAAAAACAGCACAAAACATTCAATTGAATAATACGGCTGTCGAAAAGGTTCAAAATCCGGCAGGCACTTATATTGCAATAAACGTAAAAAAAATAGAACAATATGGTATAAAACTGAATACAAAGGCACTATCTTCTGTAAATGAATTTATTGAATAATCAATATGGCAAAAAATATTCAATTAAAAAACAGCATCAAATGGAAACTCCTTTTCACGATGCTGGGGTTGATTATCGGCCTGTTAACAATATTAACCCTTGTTCAAATCTATTCACAAAAGGAGATATTGACGGGTGAACTCGGACGCAGGATTGAGTTAATAAAGGATAATCTGCGCAAACAGGGGGAAACCCTTTCTGATAATCTCGCATTTCAGGTAGAAGATGCGCTTGCTTCGTACAATCTTCTTGATATCTTTAATCAGGCAAATAAAGCCGTAAAGGAAAATGAAGATTTAAAATATATCATCCTTACTGATTTAAAAGGAATTGCACTTGTTCATACCTTAAAACCGGAACTGAATGAAAGTGTTCTTTCCGGCGAAGACAACCAATTTGCGATAGCACAAAATATGGCAACAATCAATGAGTTTGAAAAAGACGGTATTCCCTACATGGAATTTATTGTTCCCATCCATGTAAGTACTGATCAGTGGGGCGTATTGAGGCTTGGATATTCATTGGAAAATCTTTATCAAATACTACACGATTCACACCTGAAGATTGAGGAGCAAACTCTGCACATGGTAATACGGTCCGGTTTAACGACCATCGTGTTCATTGTAATCGGCTCATGCATGGTGCTTTTTCTTTCTTCCCGATTGGCAAAACCACTTATTAAATTGGCACAGATGGCGCAGGAACTTGCAAAAGGAAATTTTTCCGTTTCAGAAAACAGCGTCCTCAATTCGAAAGACGAAATTGGCGTTCTTGCGCAAACGTTTTCCTTCATGTCAAAAGAACTAAAGAATTCTTATGAAAAACTTGAAGACTATAGTCTTTCCCTGGAAAAGCGTGTTGAGGAACGGACTTCTGAACTGCTCAAATCAAATGAACTTTTAAAGCAGGAAATCAATGAGCGCCATAGAATCGAAGCGGAGCTCGAAAAAGCCAGGGAAGCAGCCGTTGCCGCAAATAATGCAAAAAGCGAATTTCTCGCCAGTATGAGTCATGAAATCCGCACTCCCATGAATGCCATTATCGGCATGTCGGACTTATTGTGGGAAACGACACTAACACCGAAACAGGCCGGAATACGTTAAGATATTCCGCATGGCAGGAGATAACCTCCTGCAAATCATCAATGACATTCTTGACCTTTCCAGGGTGGAGGCGGGACAAATTACCCTTGAGCATATAGAGTTTGATCTCCGTGAACAAATAGAAAAGACTTGCGAAGTCCTGGCATTTCGCGCCCACGAAAAAGGTCTTGAGTTGAATTTTCATTTAGCCCCTGATGTTCCTCCCTTCTTAATTGGAGATCCGGTGCGTCTCCATCAAATACTCACAAATTTAATCGGGAATGCCATAAAATTTACCGAAACAGGCGAGATAGCGCTGTTTGTAAAACGTAATACCATTCCGGATAAAAAAGGCATGCTGCTCTTTTCTGTTACTGATACAGGAATCGGTATACCCGAAGAAAAGCAAAGTATTATCTTTGATAATTTTTCACAAGCAGACTCTTCTACTACCCGGCAGTATGGCGGAACAGGACTTGGACTCGCAATTTGCAAACGCCTGGTTGAATTAATGGAAGGAGAAATCTGGGTAGAAAGTATTGAGGGAAAGGGAAGTACTTTTCATTTCACCGTAACACCTGGTATTCAATCGATAGTACAGAAGCGGAATAAAGAACAATTGTCTTTCACTGAAAAGCCTAACATTTTAATAATAGACGACAACGCCACAAATCGTACCATATCTCATAGTATGTCTAAAAATGTTCATCCCCTGCGGATCTTGCTTGTTGAGGATTATTTCCATAACCGTGTATTGATTCAGTCTTACCTTAATGAAACACACTATGCGTTAGATATAGCTGAAAACGGGAAAGATGGTTTGAAAAAATTCAAATCAGGAAATTATGATCTTGTATTAATGGATATACAAATGCCGGTTATGGATGGTTACACTGCCACAAAAGAAATAAGAAAATACGAAAAGGAGTGCGGGGCGAAAGAAACGCCTATCATCGCATTAACTGCTCATGCATTAAAAGGAAATGAACAGAAAAGCCTTGATGCGGGATGTAATCATCATCTTGTCAAACCAATAAAAAAACAAATACTTTTAGATACCATCCATAAACAAGTCGGTTTATCCGCAAATTACCACCCTGCAGAAGAAAATAAAGAAAAGGGAACCTCTTTTTCTTGTGAAACTGAAATTACGGTTGATAACAAATTATTTGTTTCAATTAACACCGTATTTAAAAAGTTTATCCCTGAATTCATTGAAGACGTCCGAAACGACATAATAACAATAACTGCCGCATTGCATAACATGGACTTTAAAACAATCGAAATGCTGGCACACAGATTAAAAGGGGCAAGCGGCGGGTATGGTTTCCATGAACTCACCGTCATGGGAAAGGCAATCGAATCAAGCGCGAAAAACAAAAACACAGCAGAAACGCAAAAATTGATTAATGAACTATCACGGTATATTGAACAGGTAGAGATTGTCTATGAATAACACAATACTCATCGTTGACGACTCAAAGCATGTACAAAGACAGATCGAAATATTTTTGAAATCCGAAGGATATTCACAATTACTCTTTGCTAATTCGGCATATGAAGCATTTAATCTCCTGAATTTGGAAAATGATACGATTGATTTGATACTGATGGATATCAGCATGCCCGGTATCGATGGAGTGGAAGCCTGCCAGAAAATAAATACTTCCGGACATTTAAAGAACATTCCTGTAATAATGATAACGGCTGATGACACAAATGAAGGTTTAAAAAAGGCATTTGATGCGGGTGCGATAGACTATATAAAAAAGCCTTTGAATTCGGTCGAATTAATTGCCCGGATAAATTCCGTGCTGAGATTGAAAAAGGAAATGGATGAACGGGCACAACGGGAAACCGAATTGCTTCAGCTTACGCAAATTCTTGAAGAAACAAATGCCAAATTACAACAGGCAAATGAAATGCTCCGCCATCTCTCACGAACTGACAGCCTTACCGGGGTTGCAAACAGGCGTTTTTTCGATGAAATCCTCCACAGTGAATGGAAACGATCAACCAGGTTATCAAAACCAATATCCTTACTGATGATCGACATCGATTGCTTCAAAAACTATAACGACGCCTATGGTCATCAAAAAGGTGATGAATGTCTTAAACAGGTAGCAAACGCCTTACTCAATGCCGTAAAAAGGCAGTGTGATATAATCTCGCGTTATGGAGGCGAGGAGTTTGCTGCTCTTCTCTCGGATACCGATGAAAAAGGGGCTCTCATGGTTGCAAATACAATGCAATCAAATCTGGCTGCTATGAAGATCCCTCATAAAAATTCACATGCGGGTAATAATGTCACTGTGAGCATTGGTGTTTCAAGTATTGTTCCCGATACAACTTCAGTTCCTGAAATGTTGATTTCGACAGCAGACAAGGCACTTTATCTCGCAAAATATGAAGGACGTGACAGAATTAAATTTTTTCCCACTATGAAAACATGAAAAAGACATGTATTTTAACTGCCATAGTATTTATTTGTTGCCTTGCCATTTGCAAAACGCTTGTTTTTCCCGGAGAAACGACGAAAGAACAAACGACAGCTTATGGAGAAAACATTAATTTCGATATTGTTTTTCCGAAACAAAACGATACAGAAACGGATGCAAGACTGGCACAGGCAGAAAGTATGTTTCATGAAGAGGCAAAATGGTTACAGGAAGAAGCGGAAGCAAAAGTCACCATTGCTACAAAACGTGATACCACAATAACGAAAGCTCCAGGTATCATATCAGTGATAACTGAGCCGGAAATTAAAAACATGGGATATCGTACTTTTGCTGAAATATTAAGAACAATACCGGGATTTGAAATCTTAAAGAGAGGCGCTTACGGCACAGTGATTCCTGCAATACGTGGTGTAGAAGGAGAAAACATGGTTCGGGTAATGCTCAATGGACACTTTGTTAATAATCCTTATATAGGTGATGCATTTCAAAATTTTGACGATTTTCCCCTTGAGAATGTGGATAGAATAGAAATTATCAGAGGACCAGGCTCTGCCTTATACGGAGAAAATGCATTTCTGGCAGTTATTAATATTATTACCAAAGATATTTCTGCTTTAGAAGGCATACGGGTCAACAGCGGGTACGGAAGCTTTGATACGATGGAAGGAAATATCCTGTTTGGTGAAAAATACGGAGAAGTAAGCGTCACGGGAATGTTACACTACTCTGAAACAAAAGGCCTCGAAGAATCAATAAACAGCGATTTTGTTACCGCTATGGATAATGCATTTTCTTCATTCGGTTTCCCAAAGGCATCGGAAGCTCCGGGGAGCCCTGATGATTGGAGAAGAAAATATATCATGAATCTTAAAGCCAATTACAAAGATTTTTATTTTGAAGGTTTCTACTTAAACAAAAACAGGGGAGGTTATCTTGGCATCCAGGATGCGCTGACAAATGAAACCGATATTGAAAATAACTATGTCTTTACAGAAATAATGTATAAAAAGAAACTTGGAGAAAGGCTTGCCATAAGCCCAAGAATATATTACGACCAGTTTGATGATGACTATTATGTGGAATCGTTGCCAGAGGGGACAACATTGTCTTTTGACACAAATCAAGATAACATATATGAAACTTTTTACACATACTCTGAAGGGTTAATTGGCAATGGACGATATAGCCAAAAGATTGCAGGAACTGAAATTCCCATAGATATTGAATTGTTTACCGGAAATTTATTTACCATGGGCATGGAATTCAGGCTGATAAATCAAACAAATATCAGCTATTACTCAAATTTTCATCCGCTGACATATGAACCATTATCCTCAATCCAGGACTTTTCTGATACGTATCCTTTCGCAAATGATGTTACAAGGAGAATCTGGTCTGCCTATGTTCAGGATGTATGGGATATTACTGATAAAATAAATCTCACTACGGGATTCAGATTCGATGATTATAGCGATTTTGGCGGAGAGTTCAGCCCACGTATCGGGTTAACATGGGAAATTTTAGAAAACGCCTCGCTTAAGTTATTATATGGGAGGGCATTTCGTGCTCCAAACTTTGATGAAATGTATATTACGAACCAGCCCGCTCGTCATGGAAATGAAAGTTTAGAACCGGAAACAATTGATACCTATGAAATAGGCATCGACTACACTATTAACAGATATATAACGAGCAAAGTTAATTATTTTTACAATAACATCAAAGATTTGATTGTCCTTCAGTTGAAAGACCCTGGACTCTGGCAGTTTGAAAATTTTAGAGATGCATATATTCACGGAATCGAATTTGAAAGCAGGATCAATTTTACCAAAAACAATTACCTTTTTATGAATTATACCTTCCAGGACCCTAATGACGAGAACGGCAAAAATCTCCCTTTTGTCACAAAACATAAAGGAAACTTTGGGGTAAACATGCAGCCATGGAAATATATCAATACAAACCTGAGCACATTCTTCAGCGGGAAACGTTACCGGGAAGAAGGAGATTCAAGGGATGACTTGCCTTCCTACGCACTCCTCAACCTTTCTCTCATAGCAAAAGATTTTTGGGAAACAATGGAGATACAGGGAACAGTTAACAATTTGCTGGATAAAGATTACGATGATCCCGGAAATGTATACGTTCCAGATGATCTGCCAAGACCGGGACGAACTTTTTTTATCGGGATGTCATATGCATTTTAATTCTGTAGACATTTCCTTTTTTTACCCTTTTGCCCTTTCACCCTGAAACCACATATCATAGAGGGGGAAAAAGATATACGCGCCGAATGTAAGGATAAATAAAATATTGGAAACGGTTAACAAAATAACAAAATGATGTGACGTATAGCGAATAAGCCATGGCGCGCTGAGGTTCATGACAATCCCCGCCAGCGAGCCACTGTAAACGGTTATCTTCAACCAGTCACGCAACTGTGTCAGCGCAAGCATCCTTGAAAGGATAAAAACAACAATAGGTATTGAGAATAGATGTGCATGGGTTACCCCTAAAAGCTCTCTGTACGATTTAGGAAAATAAATCCCTTCCTTTAAACTCTCAGCGTATTCCTCCTGCGTTTGATCAGGGTTAAACTCTTCCTCTTTATCACCACAATAATAACGCACCGTTTTCTTTGGGGAAAAGCCCGTCTTGTCGTAAGCTACCCAAAAGCCAACCCCAACTGCAACAGTAATAATGGATAAGAAAAAGGTAAAAAACATTTTATTACTAATGGGCAGAGACCACATGCCACGCGACATCGATTTTTCCTTCATTTTTAACCTTTGTAAATTTTTCATCAAAACCCCGGCTTACATATATAACAATCTTTCCGTCCTTCTCACACGCAATTAACGCCTCCGCACCTGGTACCTCCCGAACAAGATCGAACCCCCTCTCCGGGCCTAAAACGTATACACTTGTTGAAAGAGCATCAACATCCGTTCCGGATGGGGCAACGATTGTCACGGCAATCGTTTCTTTCACAGGTTTCCCCGACCGCGGATCGATTATATGAGAATATCGGACTCCGTCGATATCAAAAAATCGTTCATAATCGCCTGATGTGGCCGTGGCTTCATCCCTGAGTTCCAGATATCCCAGTATTTCACCCGTATCACGCGGGTGCTGCACCCCAACTTTCCACGTGTTTCTCCCCGCCGGAGTCCCCAGTACGTATATGTTTCCTCCCAAATTAATACATGCATTATCAACGCCGTAATTCTTCATGACTTTCAGTGCCTTGTCCACGGCATACCCTTTTCCAATCGCGCCAGGATCTATTTGCGTCGACATATTCTTAAAAAAAACCGTACCCGCTTTTTTCTGATCTCCGTTTCTTTTTATCTCTATATTTTTATACGATACGGCAGGAAGAAGCCTGTTGATTGCCACTTCGGAAGGAATATGTCCCTTTTCATTGAAGAACCCCCATAATGCCACCACAGGGGAAACCGTAATATCAAATGCCCCGCCGCTTAACTCACTGAAGAAAAATGATTGTTCAAGAAACTCAAGGAATTCTTCGGTGCATAATACAGGAGATTTTACGGCAACCTTGTTTACCCTTGAAAGTTCGCTGTCTTTTTTGTAATTGCTTAACATGGCATCCATTCGCTCCATTTCATCCAATGCAGCGTCAATGGCCTCTCCCGCTTTTTTAACATCGTCTGAATACGTGGATATCTCGGCAAACGTACCCATGATCATCCTCGTTTGTTTCACAAGTTTTTTCTCAGAGACCTCTCTCTCCTTTTTTTCGCGTTTTTCATTACGGGAGGTAACATCTTCTCCCGTTATTTTTGTCGTACCAGCCGGCGCCAATGCATTCACATCCCTTTTCCCATTCAGATAATATTCATTTATCACTCCCAACACCTTCCTAACTCCGGCGCACATATACTGCACCGACATGGTAGCTCCGGTAATATTAATAATATCTTTATTGATCCTGATAGGGTTTTTCAGGGATTTACCGATAAACTGATAAAGAAAACGTTTCCTTGCAATCTCTCCGCCGCGGCTTTCACGATACACAAGTACGGCAATATCCTTTATCTTTCCGTTTGGCTTTACCGCAACGATAAAGGTAAACGGATGGAACTTTCCGATCTCCTCCGTTATGATTGCGTATCCCTGAACTTTATTTTTTTTCATTCCAATGTGTACAGTGAAATGATTCTCAAAAAGACGCCTTTTTAATAATTGTTCCAGATTCTGTTTTTCTTCAGGAGTCATGATAATTTCATCCGTTATGATCCTATCACTCTCCGGGAAAACCTCTTTAATCGCTTCTTCTTCTGTAAGATATACCTGTAATTGAAAATTGTCCGCTGGTTCGGTTTCCGTTTCCTGAGAATATATTACTCCTGCTGAAAAAAGAAACATACTCAAAAACACGAAAAAGCGAAAACAGAAAATAATCCTTTTATTCATGATATCACATTCTATCTCATTCATAATTTATTACTGACAACTACTATTCTTGTGCATTAAGAATCTGCTCCACCTTTTCAAGGAACATTTGTTCGGGCATTCCATTTGATGGAACACGTTCCCACCGATAAGCACGGCTGCCGCCGGGAGCCTTCTCTTCAACATAAGCCTCTACAGACAGATAGGTCCTGCCTTGTTCAGGCTCAACCGTAATGAACAAACGATAACGTTCCTGCCATCGACCCTCCAAAAGCAACCCCATATCTCTTGTAGTAGAATATCCCTTCACCCAGTCAGTTACCACAAATCCCTTTTCCACATCTCTTTCTTTCACCCTTACTCCGATAAGGGCCTGATCAATCGCCTCCCAAACAGAAACCGCATCACCGTTAACATACCGTGAAATACCGGATACATTCCTTCGCCCCCACCATCCTGTAGCACAGCCGGTAAGCTCTGTAATTAAAAATCCTGCAAGCAGTAATATGACAATACTATATTTCATTAAAAAATAGACGTTGCCGTGTAGGGGCTGAAAATCGTTCGGCTGAACTCACGACGAAGTCTTCAGCCCTTACGTTACGATATGAATTATTGTAATAACTATTGATTTCTTCTGAAAATATCCTTTTTTCACCATACGAAAAGTAAAGATACTAACAGATATATTTCTTTTTTACAAATACTTTGTATCTTTCCTCTTTTTACGGTTCCAGACTTATTGACACTTTGTGTGATTCATAATCATTTTCCTCCAGAGAGATTACATATCCGTTTTGCGCTGCAAACTCAAGAGTCCCTTTCGGATAAAAACGGTAAATAAGCCTCGCCGTTATGGTTATTGTACTGTTGTCCAGTGTTTGAAATTCATAATGTGTAGTATCTGTCTCATTCGCCTTAATACGTGTATCATACAATTCTTCAACGGCAAAAGAATACAATATGTCATTGAAAAACGGGTTCAAATCTTCATTATCTTCGATCATTCTGTTATGTTTTATGAATATTTTACCTGGTTTGCCCGCATAATCCCCTTCTCCCTCATAATATCCATCCGGAAAATTCCCTCCCGGTGTATCAATAACCTGATCATTGATTTGACTAAGAGAATTTCCTGATTGCGTTACTTCCACAAATAAAACGACGTTGCGCTGTGTGACGCCGGACGGATAGGCATGTCCCGTGTGGGAATTTTTTACACTCACATCAAAGCTGACAATGCCATCAGCAACACTGGCATTCGAGATTGCAAGGTCTACCGCCCAATCAAGATATCGTTTCTTCTCACCAACCGGAAGGTTTTGGTTGGTACCTTCAAAATGGTGGGGATATATGGTTCTGGGATCGCGGCTCGTCCCCTTCTGCTTTTTACTTTCACTCAACATATAATATGAATCGGTAACTTCGGTATAATCTGCAATAGATTCACCCGTTGCAGGGTCTGGCGGCGGATCTTTCATATGGCAGTCCTGACACTGCAGCACCTGCCCTGCGTAATTATCCATCGGATAGTCTTCCTCCAACCCGCTATAACCGCTAAATCTCCATTCACGGTATGTGTCTTCGCTCCATAATATCCTTTCAATGGTTTCTCCACCAGTAGGCTGATCATTTTCGTCTACCGGCTGCAAATATAATTTCCTTGCATCCTGATGGCAAGGGGTGCATATTTCACTCTTTTTAAACTGTGAAACGTATGACGCCTGCATACTTTTATAGGTAACATCGTCAAAAGGCCCAAACATCACCTTCCCCTCTTTTGCGATATTTAAAGCAGGGTCGGGACGTAAAAGATCCACTTTATAATTCACACCGGGTTCCGTCCAATACTCTTCCTCCTCATGCACATTTTGCATCTTATGACAAAAATCGCAATGAACGCCTTGTTTGTCTATTGATGACAAATTATCAACATCAGTCAAAACGCCCGCTCTCATATCCCATTTTGGCGTTTTACCGTCGCTCTGTACACCGGATGCAAACGAAGGTGAATGACAATCAGCGCAATCATGAATGTTTCCAGCGTCTCCCAAAATTTTATACCTGCCCGTGGAATCCTCAAATATCTTCCCCTTGTCACCTACAAATTCAGGATTAGGATCGTCAAAAATAGAAACATCTCCAAAATTTGCCCTGTCTCCTGTAACATACCATGCAGTATACAAAAGAAAAATCAGTTGATTTATCGAATTTACCGCTGCGCTTGCCATTTCGCTGTCTTTCCAGTCGTTATAAATATTTTCATGGCACTTTTTGCAGTTTTTGCTCGATAGGTATTCATAATCCGTGTGATCTTCCTCCTGAACTGCTGAAAGGGCAATGCTCACAAAATCATCTTTTCCCAAAGTCATTTCCTCTCCCGCATTTTTATACCCCTCTTTACCAGCAGTTACAATAACTTCCTCCCCTGAAATCCCTTCATATTCTATTGAAAAATTTCCGCTTTCATCAGAAAGGACGCATTGCGCTTCCTCTTCAGGATAATAGCTCTCATCATCATCGTTAATATCCGCTACTCCCTGTATCCTTACCCGTGCATCCTTTATATCACCCGAAGCCTTATCATAAACGGTTCCTACGATTTCCCACATTTCAAGAGTACCTACAACAATACGGTCTTTTTTCCTGATTTTATAGTCATCCCATTCAAGTTTTATCTTAATTGTTATCTTATCATCCACATTGTAATCACCAAGTGAGGCTGAACCGGTAAACGCGCCTTGACCAGTGTTCCACGTTAATTCAACTTCCTTTTTAGACTTTTTACCCTTTGCTTTTAAAGTAAAAACAGATTTTGTAACATCACGATAGTCATACTTGTTTTGCGATATCTTTACATAAAGGGTATCAGCTGCAAGAAAGGCCCTGTCATCCGTTGAATAGTCTGCATTTCTGCTCAATGTATACGAAACACCGGCAAAGACACCTGAACACAGAAAAAATGTTAAAAGTAAACAGAAAGCAGTTATCTTTATCGTAGTATTGTATCTCATAATTAAATCAACCTCCTTGAATGCATTAATTCTTCATGCCCCACAAAAGCATAATGTTTTATTTCTCTTATTTTTAGTTTATTTAATACAACTTCTATATCATTTCTTATCTTTGCCATGTTGCTTATTACTGTTGGGCAAAATTGACTGCCGGTATGGAGTTCAATTTCCCCGAAACAGTCTTCTGTACTTTTTGCCTTTCTATATGGTCTGTCAGCAGTTATAGCGTCAATGGTATCTGCCAGAGAAATTATTCTCGACGCAAGGGGAATACTTTCCCCTTTAAGACCTTCCGGATAACCGAACCCGTCAAAACGTTCATGATGATGAAGAACGATACATGATATTTCCCTGAACATTGGCAATCTTTTAAGAATATTGTGCCCTATCCGCGGATGCGCCTGTATTTGCTCTTTTTCTTCGAACGTCAGACTACCCGTTTTGTTTAACACCTTATCCGGGATGCCTATCTTACCAATGTCATGCAAATGTGCCGCGATATGTATTATTTCTTTTTCTTTCTCCGGCACTGACATTGCGGTTGCCATCATAACCGACAATTCAGCAACACGCCATGAATGAATTGAAGTGTATGGGTCTCTTGCATTTAAAATATTTACGACAATATCAATTACTTCGTGAGTATTTATCTTCTGTTTTGTCACAATGTTATTTTCAACAAGTAGCGATTAATCCATGATCAGCGTAACATGTGAATAAATTCACTCATTCTTTATCTCATAAGTATAATAATTTAATATTCAGAATTTCAAATCACCTGTCAGTTAAGAGGCAACCGTAAACCAGACTTCTTAAATTGACTCTGACTATCCTTCATCTTTTGATAAATGGACGACCAAGACCTTTTGGCATAAACAACAGGTATCTCCTTCGAATTTGCATACTCTTTAATTTTGTGGGAAAGGTTATGGTTCACGTAATCGCACAACACGATAATAAAATCCATTGTTTCGGGAATGCCGTTGCGTATCTTCTGAGTACTTCTCCCTGACATATGCTTCACCTCATTTACTCCTATTTTATCAAGCTCTCTCGGAATACTCCCCAAATGATCACCACCTACTATTAATACTGACATTTTTTACCCTCCCAAATATTGTTAATGAGACTCATTCTCAGTATCATAATAAAAAAAATCGTTTTGTCAATGGAAATTTCAACACCTTCTCTCTCCGCCACTGCACGTCTCTGTGCAGGCTCATGTTGGTATTGTCGGATAAAAAACCCTACCTTACAGATTTATGATTTATTTTTTCTTCTATTTCATCAAGTTGTACCGTTTGTTTCGTTTTCCAAAGTCCTTTTTCCTTGCCTGTGATTTTATATGTATCAGCTATCAAATTATCAAATTCAAATAATCCTTCTTCATCGGTAATTGTTTTTTCTTTTTTCCCGCTATTCTTCCCTTTGATCTTTATTTTTACCGATTCGACAGGATCATTATTGGAAGTATTCCCAAATTTTTGCAACTCCATCATTCTTGTTCCCAAGTAGAGACAGGTTTGAAACCTGTCTCTACTTGGGAACACAATTGTGAAAGAAGCCCCTTGCAGGTTCAGATTACAAATATGAACCCAATAGTTTATCTGATTAATAGCGATATATACATTTCATGGCTAAATTGCCACGCATGAAACGTGGGGTTCAGGTCACAGACCTGAACCCGCTTGGGGAAAATTTTGCAAAAATTTGGGAATGCTCCCATTCGTTGCAGTGTTATACATTTTTTACCTTCTTTTTTTTCTTTTCTTCGTACATTTGCATGTCTGCTTTCGCAATTACTTCATCTATTGAACATGGATTTTGATAATCATAGCATGCGAAACCCACACTCACTGACAACTTATAGGGATTTTTGTTCTGTTCATTATACCTGTTTATGTTGTCTTTTAACCTCCTGACAATACCTTCTGCGTTTTGACGATTACTATCTACCGAAAAAACAGCATATTCATCACCTCCCATCCGCGCAATAATATCGGATTCACGGAATGTTTTTTTCAAAATAATTGCTGTTTCCTTTAATACGCGGTCTCCTTCGTTATGCCCGTAGTTGTCATTTATTTTTTTAAAATCGTTCAAATCAATTATAAACAAAAATAGTTTTTCCTTCGTCCTGTCAGCAATTTTCATTTGCTGCTCCAGAAGGATAAAAAAACCTCTTCTGTTATAAATATTTGTAAGTTCATCGGTGATTGACATTCTGTATAACTCTTGAGTCTTTTCAGTCAACTCAGCTTTTGTTTCTTCCAATTCCTTATTTAAATTTCTTAGTTCTAAATTCTTTTGAATTGCGTTTTCATAGGTCGATATCAAAAGGTCTATTATTTGTACACGTTCGGAAGTAATAAAGTGTTTTTTACCGGCAAAAAATATTTCGATGCCAAATTGAGCATTCATATTTCTTCGGATTGCCTGATTGGCCAAAACATAATTTATCCTGGATACGAGAAAACTCTCTTTATAAGGTTTCACGATAAAACTATCTGCTCCGCATGCAAGCCCTTCTACAATATCTTTCGGATCAGAGAGCGAAGAACACAAAATAAACGGAATATCTTTTAAATTATCATCATCCCTGATCTTTTTGCATAATTCATACCCGCTCATTCCGGGCATAACGATATCACTGATAACCATCGACGGCTTCCGTGTTTCCATGAGGGCAAGCGCCTCAGAGCCACTCTCCGCAAGAGACACAATATAGTGGTTTTTTTCTACAATGTATTTCAATTGCGCTGCCTGTGTAGGACTGTCTTCGACAATTAATATTTCAATATCGCTGTTATCTTCTTTACCCATTTCTCATCCGCTTTTTTTCGTACATTATTTTGTCAGCCTTGTCCAGGAGTTCGTCGATGGTGCTGTTTTCACCCACTTTGCAAAAAAACTTACCTATACTTGCCATAAGCTGAAAAGGATAACCAGTCCGGGAGTTAAAGTCATCGATGTTATCCTGGAACCGGCGTTCAAGATCATCCGCATCATTTTCTTCAGACTCCACTGAGAACACAATAAATTCGTCACCACCTATGCGTGCAACAACATCAGACTCCCGAAACATTTTCTTAATAATAGCAGCTAATTCCTTCAGCATCACATCGCCTTCTTTGTGGCCATAGGTATCATTGATATATTTTAATCCATCGACGTCAATCATAATAAGCAATACGGGTTGTTTCTTTCGTTTTGCAATTTTCAATTGCTGTTCTGCTATCAGAAAAAAACCGCGGCGGTTACGCAACCCTGTGAGTTCGTCAAATAAAGTAATTTCGTGGAGTTCAGCAGCCTGTTTTGCAAGCAATGCTTTTGCCTCTACCAATTTCCTGTTTGTCTCTTCAAGTTCGGTATTTTTCTGAATAACACTCTCGTACACTGAAAAAAGCAGATCAATTATTTGCAATTTTTCAGCCGTGAGAAAATACTTTTTGCCGGACAAAAACAATTCTATACCAAATTGTGAAACAGATTGCTTTCGTAATGCCTCATTTGCAAGAATATAATCGATACGGGAGATGAAGAATTCTTCCTGAAATGGTTTTTGTATAAAATGGCAGGCGCCGGATTCTAATCCCTTAAAGATATCCTCCGCGCTGGAAAGAGAAGTCACGAGAACTACCGGGATATTTTTTGATTTTAATTTTTTGCATAATTCATAACCATCCATCTCCGGCATGACAACGTCACTAATAACCAAATTTGGCTGCACGGTATCTATCATATCTATCGCTTGTCTGCCGTCTCGTGCAATAAAAACCTTATAGCGTTGTTTTTCAAGAACATACTTTATACGCTCAGCCTGCGTCGGGCTGTCTTCGGCAATAAGTATTTTGATCTCTTTATGGATGACGGTTTTCATATTCATCCCGTTAATTCAACTGCACCAGTTTTTAACGTTAATTTTTCAAGAACAGCAGGAATATCATAAATAGAAAGTATGTGCGTTGCGGCGCCGATTCTTTTTGCCTCCGCGGGCATGCCATAAATGATGGAGGTACTTTTATCCTGAGCAATAGTTATCGCACCGCGTTCTTTCATTAACTTCAATTCCTGTGCGCCATCCTGTCCCATTCCTGTAAGAAGAATACCTACCGCCCTATCGCCAACATTTTCAGTTACCGAACGAAACAAAAATGAGACCGATGGACGTAAACCATTTTCCGGCATGCTGTGCCCAAGAAATATTTTTAATTTATCATTTACCCCCATATGATAACCATCCGGGGCAAAGTAAACATGCCCCGGTAAAACTGCTTCATCATTGATTGCCACATGAATTTTAAATGGCGTTGTTTTCATAAGCCACTCTGCCATCCCATTTATAAAACCGGGGGAAATGTGCTGAACAATCAAAACAGGAACAGGTATTTCCTTATCAAGGTTTTTAAGCAATATCTGAATCGTCTGAGGTCCTCCTGTAGATGCGCCAATTGCAACAAGTTTAATTTTTCCCGCACACTCTATATCATTTTCTGTTGCCTCGTTTTTAACAGATTTCTTTTGTGATGCATTGTCTGTTCCCGGCCTTACAAATTCAGAATTGGATAGCGATTTTACCATGTTTATCAAATGCCGCGAAGCATGTTCATGGTTATGATCTTCTATGCTTCCCGGCTTTTCAATGAATGCCATAGCTCCGGCATCCAGCGCCACAAATGTTTTCTCTTTTTCCTTTGGATTCCAAAATGCACTTACCATAATAACAGGCAGAGGATTTGTTTTCATTATCGTACGGGTAGCCTCTATGCCGTCCATCTCAGGCATTTGAATGTCCATCACAACAATATCAGGTTTTTTGCATCGTAAAAATTCTACCGCTTCCCTTCCATTGTTTAATTTACCAATAACGCATATATTCGGATCTCTCTGAAGAATATGCACTAAAAGTTCCTGCACCACGGGCGAATCATCTACCACTATTACATTTATCATATATTGTACCTGTATTCAATTAGACTGCCTTCGGCAGCGACTTACGACTGCTTGTTCCCAAACAGAGTTTGGGAACAAGCAGTTGAATTTGGGAATGAGCTATAATACATTCAGGACTGCAAATGCTCCGCCCCTACAACTATATAAATCGTTTTACTGTTTCCAGGAGGTCGCTCTGGTCGAAGTTACTCTTAACAATGTAAGCACTTGCACCCACGTCTATTCCTCTTTCACAATCTTCACGGGAACCCAAAGATGTTACCAGAATCACCGGAATCTCAGATAATTTTTTGTTTTCCCGAATCTTCGCAGTAAGAGCAAATCCGTTCATCCGCGGCATATCAACATCTGACACCACCAAATCAAATTCTTCCATTTTCAACTTTGATAGGCCGTCAATTCCGTCAACAGCAGTTTTTACATTGTAACCACCTGATTCAAGAATATTTTTCAATAACATCCTGGAAGTAATTGAATCTTCAACAATAAGTATCATTTTTCTTTTCCCCACGGTCGTTTCTCTTTGAATATCTTTTGTAACGGAAGAAGATGGTGTTCTAATTGCTGATTGAATTAAATCATACACATTTATTACAGGAATAATTTCTCCGGAACCAAGAATTGTTGCACCTGCAATATTTCGGACACGCACTAATTGTTTACCAAGATTTTTGACTAATACTTCCTGTTCATCAAGCACCTCATCCACAGAAAAAGCGATGCACTTATTTGAAGCACTGATAACTACCGTATGGAGATAATCGGAATTTGCGATTTCTTTTGATATGTTTTTATTTACACTGGATATACACAATACATCACTCAATTTTATTAACGGAACAGATTCTCCATCAACAAATACGGTTTCTTTTTCTTCAATCTCTTTTATCTCATTCGTATTAACACGTATCACCTGTTCCACGCTGATCGTTGGGATTGCGAATTTCTGATCGGCGACTCTTACAATTATCCCCCGAAATGTAGCAAGTGTTAAAGGAAGAATTATTCTGAATGTCGTACCCGCATTTATACCAGATTCTATATTCACCTTGCCGCCAAGTTTTTCAGCTTTTTCACGGACTATGGCAAGCCCAAGCCCTCTTCCGGATATATTTGTAATAATCGGACTTGTAGATATATCTGATTGAAATATTAATGACAATGCTTCTTTGTCATCCATGTTATCAATATCCTCTTTTTTTGTATAACCGGATTTTAGCGCCGCTTTTTTTACTTTCTCAACATTAATGCCCCTTCCATCATCTGAGATAACTATTTCCACCTGATTGCTATTCGTCTGATGTATTGATAGAGAAATTGTTCCCTGCGGCTTTTTGTTTTTCTGTACCCGCACTTCAGTGTTTTCGATTCCATGATCGATACAATTTCTTACCATATGCATTAACGGATCTTTTATTTCTTCCAAAATACGTTTGTCAATTTCAACCTCACCACCTTGAATTAACAAATTTACATTTTTGCCCTGGTTTCGGGAAATATCACGCACGGCCTTCGGGAAACTTTCCAATACCGAAGAAAACGGCATCATAATGATTTTTTTGACATCCTCAAGAAATTCGTCCACCATTCCGGAAATCATTCGATGGTCACGTTTCGTGCAGCCCGCTAAATCATTTATTTCCTTTTCCAGGATTTTTATATAGTTATTATTCCATTCCAGGAATTCTATCAGCGAATCAATATCTGCACTACTACGTTTTATTTTATCTTTCACAGAATCAATTTCATTTTGTAATGAAAATGTCTTTCGCACCGATGAGTAGGCTTTCGACCATTTATTGTCCCAATCATTAAAGATTGCTGATATGCGCGATAGTTCATGAGCACGCAGCAGCGAAACCTGTTTTAAAGAAAGCATTTCCTCTGCTTTAAAAAAAAGTGTATCTAATTTTGTCGCGGCAACCCGTAACACCTTTACATGGGTTGTTTCCCTTTCGGCACTATCATCTTTTTGTCTGACATTATTTGTATCGTTTCGTTTATCGTCATTAATGTAAGCCCCAGCCGTATCAGTAATTTTGTTCTCAGTTGATGCCTCTTTAGCGTTCGTTGACAAACTTTCTTCAATGAACTTTTGACTGCATCTTTCAGTAAGGTTTTCATCAGTACATTCACCCGATGCAAGTTCTTCTATCCGGCGTACAAGTTCAAAAATTTCTTCAATTTTCTGCGGGGAAACAAGTATTCTGCCAATGCAATCAACGGCATTATGCAGAATATCATATTTTCCCTCAGACAGTTTAAACCCTTTATGTTTTACAGAGTCAAACACCGTTTCAAGCGCATGGCATATTTTTTCGATATCGAGAAGGTTTACCGCCCTTGCTGCACCTTTCAAACTATGGGCTTCACGGAATATCTTTTCAATAATTTGGTTCTGTTCGTGGATGGGGGGATTTTCCTCCATTTTCAGCAGATCAGCAGACATTTCCTTTACATGTTCTTCCGCCTCTATTTTAAACGTGGCCAGCAGTCGTTTTTGAAATTCAATTTCTTTTTCGTTCATTGGTAGATCTAACCCCTGCTGCCGAGAAAGGCAACAAAACTTCTGAAATACACTTCGTCAAAATGTTCATCCATGAGCTCTTTCATTATTTGCAACGCGGGAAACGGTTTTCTCGCATCCGAATAAGGTCTTTTGGTGGTCAAGGCGTCGTAAACATCAATTATTGTTGCAATTTTTCCGTAATCATGAATCTCATTCCCCTTCAAGCCTTTCGGATAACCTTTTCCATTAAGTTTTTCATGATGCTGCAAAACAGGATAGAATGAATCTTCATTAAGTCCGCCCAAATCATTCAATATTTCATGCGCAAACTCCACATGTTTTTTTATTTCAGCATACTCCACCTCGCTAAGCTTCCCATTTTTATTCAGTGTGCCAAGGTTAATTTGTGTTTTACCAATATCATGAAGCAATAACCCTGTACCAAAATTATTCATTTCTTTCCCATCGAGTCTTAAATATTTCGCAAATAAAAGACCCAATACGGAAACGTCCACACAATGAGTATAGGTATAATAATCATGAGATACCATATTTAACATAGTTGAAGTAGCGTCTTTGTTATTGAGCACATATTCTACCGTGTTTGCCACCCAGTTTTTTGACCTATCAACATTATCACCGGCGCGCGGATCGTTAAATATGTCGATCATGATGGATTTTGCCACATTGTAAACCATCTTTGATTTAACATTCGCATCAATGGATGGATCATGAATTACCTCTTTTAACTGAGACTCCATATACCGCAAATAGAGTTTTTCTTCACTTTGATTAATAAAGAGGTAGTTGATCTGTTTGTATAAAAGTTCTTTTATTTTATCTTCTTTAAGAGCATTATTCCCGCTACAGTACAAAACGTAACGTATATCTGCATCAGCCCGGATTTTTATGTAAAGATTACATCCCGTACAAGTATTCGGCTGTATTGTGCTTAAAGCTATGGGTATATATTCATTTTGCATAAAAAATCAATATACCTTAATTAAAATGTAAATATCTTTACTATTACAATAATATAATTAAAATTTTAACGGTTCTTTTCATCTGCTCCTTCACATACAATAATCGATTTATCTGTTAACATCTGATCCGCATCCAATAATATCAACTGATCCTCAGTTATTCCTTTTACGTATTTTCGAACAGACTCTGCTATTGTCAGAGGCGGCGGCACTATTTTATCCAAAGGAACAGATTTTACTCCGGCGATTGAATCGGCAACTATGCCAAACTCCATATTCTCATTTTGAATAATTATTACTTTGTTTAAATTTGAAAAACCCTTCCTCTTTGGAATGTTGAAGAATGTTTTTATATCGATAACGGAAAATATCTGCCCCCGTACATTAATAATTCCAATAACATATTCCGGTGTTCCCGGGATTTTTGTGATATCTTTGATCAAATACACTTCACGAACGTAATTCATTGGAATACAATACCTGTCATAATCAATAAGAAATTCAACTATGTTTACATGCTGTATTCCATCATCCTGAATTCCCGGTGCTCGTGCGAGTATTTTCGCCCTTTCTTTAAGAATTTTTT
The DNA here is from genome assembly GCA_021646465.1 of Candidatus Kuenenia hertensis. Taxonomy (GTDB): domain Bacteria; phylum Planctomycetota; class Brocadiia; order Brocadiales; family Brocadiaceae; genus Kuenenia; species Kuenenia hertensis. Next base: position 56,839 of record SOET01000023.1, read on the forward strand.
TTCGATCTTCTCTATTCAATTCAGGCATCTGGTATTCTCCTCACCGGTAGAGACAGGTTTGAAACGGGAGCATTCTCAAATTTTTGCAAATCTATCAATTGTGATGGAAGCCCATTGCGGGTTCAGATTTGTAATCTGAACCCAATAGTTTATGTGATTAATAGCGATATATACATTTCATGGTTAAATTACCACGTATGAAACGTGGGGGTTCAGGTCACAGACCTGAACCCGCCGGGGGGGGGATTTTGCAAAAATTTTGGGAATGCTCCCCCCGACAATACGCCTATATTTTGTATTTTTGAATCAATTTCTTAAGCCTCTGTCCCAGATTATTCAAATTGTGTGCTTCCTCTTCAAGTTGCCTGGCACTTTCAACGTTTTGTGAAGTTGCCGTTTTTATATTCTCCATTGCGTTTACCACCTGTGTTATGCCGGACATTTGTTCGTTACTCGATGCGGTAATCTGCATTGCAGCCTGTGATGCAAGTGAAACACTGTTACGGAGCTTATGAATGGATTTTCCCGCTTCACTGGTGAGTTTTACCCCTGTATCGACTACCTTGCTGCCTTGTTCGGTTTTCAGCACAGCCTCATTTGTGGCTTTCTGAATATCATTTAATATTTTTCTGATCTGCATCGTTGCCTGCCTGGATTCTTCCGCAAGATTTCTGACTTCCTGCGCAACCACAGCAAAACCTTTCCCGTGTTCCCCCGCCTTTGCAGCCTCAATAGCGGCATTCACCGCCAGCAGATTTGACTGTTCCGCTATATCATCAACTGTCGCAATGATAACACCGATGGTGTGGCTTTGTTCGCTAAGTTTTATAATACTTTCCGCAATGGAGGACATTTGTTCTTTAATATTATTCATACCCTCTATTGTTTCATTCACCGCCTTTTCTCCGCCTTCAGAAATTTCCGCAGCACCCTGTGCGCTGACAGATACTTGTTGTGTTTTTTCGGTAGAAAACTGCGCAGTTTGACGGAATTCCTCAATTGTCGCCGTCGTTTCTGTTACAGAAGTGGCCGTTTCTGTTGAGGTTGAAGCAAGCTGGGTAGTCGCCGCAAGTATCTCGCTTGTAGATGATGCAAGAACATTTACTCCTTCCGCAATTTCCATAGTCTGTTCGCGTAAATTTTCTACCATGTTTTTCATAGCCGCAAATAGGTGGCTTACTTCGTCGCTGCCGCTGATTTCTATTTTTATTGTAGTGTCGCCCTGCGAGATATGTTCCGCATACTGAACTGCCATGCTCAAAGGACGGGTAATTCCGAGGGAAATTACGTATGCAAATAGTATGGAAGCAAAAACCGCAACGATTGTCAGAATGATAAAGAAAATAAAGGTTGTTCTTGAAGCATGCCATACTTCCCTGGAATCAAGCACCAGGTCTTCTGATAGTTTGTCTTCAACCCTTTTCAAAAGGTTTATTTTCCCCGTTTGCATCTTAAACCATTCTGATGGTTCTACTCCAAACATACCCTCATCGTGTTTTTCAAGCGCAATATTCCTCATTTTCAATGCTTCGTCCACGTACTTATTATCTAAACTTGTACGATAATATTCGTTTTGTTCCTCTGTTGCCAGGTCTTTAAATATTTTTAAGTAAATTTCCTGCCGTATTATGTTATCCCTTGATTTGTTATACACCCCGGCTTCAAATCTGTCAGCCGCAAATGTATCACTTAGGTATACCCTCTCCATACCCGCCAATTCTTTTATCATTAAAAAATTAACGTATGCGGATATTTGTTTAAACAATTCCGGATTGTTGCACAACGTTGATAATACAGCGATTACGTTTAATAATTCAGCATTAAGATTTGTATAATATTCAATTTCCTCTTCCGTGGTAATTTCGAGTGAATTGATCTGTTCCCGTTTTTCCTTCATGATTGCAATAAGATGCAGAGATCTCTCCAGCGTAATGCCGATTTTTGTGCCGTATTGATCAAGCCGCATTCCTTTGACTATATTTTTTAATTCAATTATCTTCTGATCAGTAAGCTGTCTCTGTTCATTTAACTCACTGGCAAATTCCTTTCCGCTGCTTCCGATGTACAGCGCAGACGCCCCTCGTTCCTTTTGTGTTTCGTGAACAAGTTTACTAATGTATACTGCAAGCTCCGATAAAGTTTCCAGTTTTTCCATCTCCTTTGATACCGCGTGTTTTTCCAAGGTTCCGATAATTGAAAAGTACAACATGACACATATTGGCAATATCAGCAAAAGAGCAAGTTTATATTTCATCTTTATTTCGTTAAGTACTTTCATATTCTGTTCCCATATCCCTTTGTTTTAAATGGATAATCCCCTACACCCATGTTTTTAACTTATAGTCTGAATTATTGTAACTATTCAACGTAATTCATAACACACCCATAAATCCCCTCTTGTAGAGACGCAATGCATTGCGTCTCTACTTCCCATCTTCCCCTCTAAAAAGAGGGGTGGCAGCGTAAGCTGACGGGATGTGTATTACACTTTGAATAGATACGAATTATTTCTTTTAATCTTCCTGCCGTTATCCCCTCTGATTCAGGAAGCACATCTTCCGGTTTATGGTTTTTCAAAAGCATTAGAGCATTCTCATAATGCTTTGAAGACTCATTCAGTTTTTGCTGTTCTTGCGCAAAATTTCCTAAAGCATAATGGGCAAGAACAAAATTTGGATCAAGATACAAAACTTGTTTTAATGACGCTATCGCGCCATCAATATTTTTCTGTTCATGAAGGATAGTGGCCCGCAAATAATAATAATTAGGCTGCAGTTTATCTGTCTTTATCGCATTATTACACCATTCAAGGGCATCCTCAATTTTCCCTTCATTTGCATAAGATTTCGCAAGAAGATACATAATGGCATCTCTTTTTACCTGTGATTCCTTCCTATCATCCGGCATGGAAGAATAAAGTTTCAAAAGAATATCCGTTGCTTCTTTGTACAATCCTCGTTCAAATGCCTTTAATGCTTTTTCATATAATGTTAATGTTTTTTCATCCGTGTCTTGCTTCCTTTCCGGAAGGACTTCATCAGCCTTCTTGTGAGATACATTTTGCAACCTTGCAGCTTCATCAAATACCTGTCCGTAGACATCCTCCCTCTTCCGCATTGGATAAACGACCTCATCTACGTATCTATTCACCGGATCATAACATTTCGCGGCTATCTCTTTTTTATAAAATGTTTCACCAAAACAATTAACCGGAAGGAATTCATGTATGCGGCATTGCAGTCCTTCAACCGGACTCACCACCAGCCACCCATTTTCAACAAGTGAACGGTAGAATTTATGCAATATTTCTCTTATTAACGCATCATTGAAATAAATAAATACATTGCGGCAAAAAATAATATCCATTGCATTTGTATTATTCAGAATTGAGGGATATGCATCTTCCTTCAGATTGAGGGGGGAAAAAACAACCATTTCTTTTATCTGGGGAGAAATAGCATATTTGTTTTCGTGTGTTAGTTTAAAATATTTATTTATAATCCACTTCGGAGTTCCCCTGAATGACCATTTTCTGTATAATCCTTCAGAGGCTTTTTTGAGAAAATTTTGATTAATATCGGTAGCAAGAATCGTTATGTCCCAATCTCTGATATCCCGAATCAATTTATCGATCAATATTGCTATGGAATAGGGCTCCTCTCCGGTAGCGCAACCCGCAACCCAAATTCTCAACCGTTGGTCTTTCCCCTTTCTGGCCGTAATTAAATCGTTCAAAATACTCTTTTCCAGCGCTTCAAAACTATTTTTATGGCGAAAAAAATACGTCTCTCCCACCGTTAAATGATTTGCAAGCAGCGAAACATCATTTTGTGTTAACGGAGCTGACAGTAACCGCTGCAGAAACATTTCTACATCACCATACCCAAAATCATTCGCGGCCAGCCGAATATGACGTATCAAATGATGCCAACGGTCTTTTGCATAACATAATCCCAGTTTTTCCGAAATCAGATCACTAAACCGGTTGAGTAACTGTTCTGGTATTTTCTGTTTCATGCGTATCACTTTATTGAATGTTCCGCCCTTTCCAAAGCCTCTTCCTCTTCTATTGACAAAAATTTCTCAATGTCACAAATAAAAGTCAAATCACCGTTGATCTTCAATATCCCCTGAATAGTATCAATATTTTTAACAATGTCCTTCGCACAAATGATATCTTCTCCTTTTATAACACCTTCGATTGCATCTGCAATTATAATTACCGTGCGTTTGTGAGTATTCAAGACGATCAATTTATCATCAATATCGATTTCCTTTTCTTTTAAACACAACCTTTTTCTTAAATTTATTACCGGCAGTACCTCCCCTTGCACATTAATCACACCAACAATAATTTCAGGGGCTGAAGGCAACGGAGTAATTTCAACGGCACGAACAACTCTCTTCACCTCCGTATACCTTACCGCAAACCGCTGCTTTTCAATCGTAAAAATAACAAGATGTTCGGTATTCATTTTATATCGTAACAATTCATAAATACATCATATATGATTATCTTGCCCACCCGAATGGAGGTATCGCCATGATGGTGCAATTATAATCATTTTTTTCCAGATAACAAACAATATGTAAAATATTACGGACAGTTCCGCTTACCTCAGAGAACGCTGGGGTCACAGAGGTAATCAAAGAATAACAACAGGAAATTATGCGGATTTTCCTCATTATTATTCTGCATTCTCTGCGGGGAATTATTACCAATAGGGAGCATTCCCGATTTTAATCTTTCTATTTCCAGTAACAATAAATAAACAATTTACATTTACGGTTTCCTTCATTATTATTATAGTTGTTTTACTTTTTATTCTTTACTATCCACACTATTTATTCTATGTTAATTCGATGTAATATCATTTTTGTTTTACTATTTACAACCACATTTGACTCATACTCTATTTTTGGAAATCCCTACGCAAATAACGTATCTCAGCAATCTTTATTAAAAATGAAAACAAACAAACCAAACCGTTTAATAAATGAAAAAAGCCCTTACCTGCAACAGCATGCTTATAACCCGGTAGATTGGTATCCCTGGGGAGAAGAAGCATTCAAAAAGGCGAAAGCTGAAAATAAGGTAATTTTTCTTTCTATTGGTTATTCCACCTGCCACTGGTGCCATGTAATGGAGGAAGAATCTTTTGAAGATGAGGAAGTTGCAAAATTATTAAATGAATTTTTCGTTGCCGTAAAGGTTGACAGAGAAGAACGCCCTGATATTGATAATGTTTATATGACCGTTTGCCAGGCAATGACCGGCAGTGGAGGCTGGCCTCTTACTCTCTTTCTTACACCGGAGGGGAAACCTTTTTACGCTGGCACCTATTTCCCTAAAACAGAGCGGTTCGGTAACCCCGGTTTAATCGCTGTCTTGACGCAAATTGCCAACTTATGGAAAACAAACAAAGAAAGTGTTCTTGCTTCCAGTTCGCAGGTTACAAAGCTCTTAAATATTGAAGTATCTTCCGAAAGTGAGGAAACATTAGATATTCGTACATTGAAAACGGCCTATGAACAATTAAGGGACCGTTTTGATTCTATTTACGGTGGGTTCGGGTCGTCACCAAAATTCCCCACACCACATAATTTTAGTTTTCTTCTCAGATGGTGGAAACGCAACAACGCTGCATTTGCCCTTGAAATGGTCGAGAAATCTCTTGAATTAATGGCAAGAGGAGGCATTCATGATCATTTAGGAGGAGGATTTCATCGATATTCCACCGATGAATACTGGTTAGTCCCTCATTTTGAAAAAATGCTGTATGACCAGGCATTGCTTGCCATTGCGTATATTGAAACTTACCAGGCAACTAAGAAAGAAAATTATGCAACAGTGGCAGAAGATATTTTTGATTATGTATTGCGCGACATGACGTCGCCTGAAGGCGGATTCTATTCCGCCGAAGATGCCGACAGTGAAGGAGTCGAGGGAAAATATTACGTATGGACGCCGGAAGAAATTAAAAAAGTCCTTGGAGAAAAGGATGGAAACATTTTTTGTGATTTTTATGACGTGTCGGACGTTGGCAATTTTGAAGACAAAAACATATTGCATGCAGACAAACCACTGTCAGTTGCGGCAAAACTGGAAAATTTAGAACCGGACGCCCTTGAGAAACTGCTCAGTACCTGCCGGAAAAAATTACTTTCAATACGCGAAAAACGTATTAAACCTCATAAAGACAAGAAGATTATTACCTCATGGAACGGCCTTATGATTTCCGCCTTATCCAAAGGTGCACAGGCCATGAATGAACCGAAATACGCAGAAGCGGCATCATGCGCCGCTGACTTTATACTGGATACACTCTACCAGGAAAATACAATATTATTAAGGCGTTTTTGCGAGGGTGAAGCCGCAATTCCAGGATTTCTCGACGATTACGCTTTTTTTGTAAACGGATTGATTGATCTTTATGAGACAACCTTTGAGGAAAAATATCTTAAGGCGGCCTTGCAGGTTAATGAACAAATGATTAACAATTTTTCAGACGAAAATGATGGAGGATTTTTCTTTAGCGGCAAAACCAATGAAAAACTCATCACACAAACAAAAGAAATTTATGATGGCGCAACACCCTCAGGAAATTCTGTCGCATTGTTAAACTTATTGCGAATAGGACGTATTACCGGTAATTCATTTTATGAAACATTAGCAAACAACCTTATAAAGGCCTTTTCCCATACCATCAGTCAGTATCCTTCCGGATATACCCAATTCATGTGCGCCCTTGATTTTGCCTTGGGCCCCTCGAAAGAAATTATTATAGCGGGAGAACGTGAGAACAAAGACACCAAAAACATTCTCAGAGAAATTCAGATCCGTTTCCTGCCAAATAAAGTGCTGCTCTTACATCCTTCAGACGGCACATATATTGAAGAAATAGCTCCATATACTAAAGAACAAAATCCTATTGAAGGCAAAACAACCGTCTACGTTTGCGAGAATTATGCCTGTAAAAAGCCTGCACATGACAAAAAAACAATCATACAACTCCTGGAATAACAACACATATTGTTCATGATTACCCTGCTTCTGAATTCAGCATGTTTACTCTCCCTTATGCACAGGAGGATGCATACTGGTTTCCCGCCGCTCATTGGAAAAAATAGGAGGCTTGGTTTCAATAGCACCTGTAGCCGGGATAGTTACCTTCATGCGCAACCCCATTATTTCACTCATTTCATTATTAACGTTTTTTCTCATGGCACTCACGTATTATCCCACCATCCGTCATCCGTTTTTAGAAACTACGCTCATGGAGGGCGCTCACATTACCAATTGCAGGAGTGCTGTATCTGGCAATGACCATTACCTCTGCAATCAACCACCTGAAAGGAAATCGACAATGGAGAGGTGTACGGAATGAATAAAGATTTTATTCCGATACGCTTACTCTCGCCCTGATTGGCCCATGCATGATACTTTTTCCATTTGTATCAAGATCCTCCAGTTTGTAAAAATATCTGCCACTGTGCTCAAGAATATCTATATAACTGTAACTAGCACCGGAAGTGGCATCACCTTCAGCCTCTATGAATTCATCGTTTATTTTTTCATAGTCACCATTCTTCCGTTTAGCACGGTAAATATTGAAGCCCGCGTTATCTATTTCAGTAGCGGTTTCCCATTCCAGCAACACTTTCTCTTCAAATGCGTTAGCAGTAAATAAGGCAAGTTCAACTGCAGTAGGTTCGTCACAATCAACCACTAACTCAACAGAACCTGTTGAAATGCCAAAGTAATATCCTCCTGTAAAAGTTGATGCTACTGCATTAAGGTAATATATTCCTTCTGAAAGGGAAAAAGAGGCCTCCCACCCATTAGGTACAATTTCTGTACTCCGATAATATGTAAAAGCTGATTCCTCTAAATTTCCAACTCCTGAAATTTCAACCCTCGGCGGCCAAAAACCCTCCTCACAACAACTAATTTGATGTTTTACATATGCATAAAGTATCTGATTATCGCAATCATAGCGCAAAAAAAGTTTTGCAATGGTGTCAGGAGGACTATCGGGGGGACAAAATTGGCACCCTTTTAAATCTGCAAAATAATCTTCCGTTAAATCCCATTCACTCCCATCACCATCAACCGTTGCAGTGCCAAATGTAGGGATAGGAGGGCTTCCTGCAAAAACAGATGTAATAACATTCGAATTTACTGCTATTCCGAATATGAATAAGATAAACGCTTTTTTCATTTTTTGAGTCCTCCTATATTTATTACCTACAAAAACTATAAAAGTTCTAACATTTATTGTTCCTCTAAAAATGTTCTATTTCATTTTTACCGTTACCTACACTTTCAAAAGCAAATACAGAATTTTTAACTTTTTCGTTTCTCCATTTTCCCGACTTTACATAATCATATATGCAAGAAAGTAACTTATTGATTTCTCGTTAATTTTCTATTGTAATACCTGTAGTACTTCAGAAAATACCCCATTTCGGGTGTATAACAAACTGCCTTTAGATTAAGGTGTTTTTGACACTTGAAGTGAAATAACAAGCAATGATTTTGACTCTATTGCAAAAGACAAAAATAATTTTTGGTGTATATTTGCCTTTCAATTAAAGAAATGTTAAACGAAAAATGTTAAGAAGAAACTATGTGCAACGAAAAATTGATGACAATCCAGTAAGGTTGGGTTAATTTAACGGATGTGAAACTCAACCTACCGAACTATCCTTTTCTATAAACTACGTCCATGGAGGGCGCTCACATTACCAATTGCAGGAGTGCTGTATCTGGCAATGACCATTACCTCTGCAATCAACCACCTGAAAGGAAATCGACAATGGAGAGGTGTGCTGAATAGATACCAATAATATGTAATTACGTTCTCACAATAGCTTCTTTCATATCCTGGATAACCACGGTATCTTCTCTTTTAGACATAAATTAAATTTCTTTTAATATTTCTTGCGACCTCTTTTACTCGTATATTTTCAATCCCATCTTTCGTTATTACATCAACCTTTTTTTCAAATAATCTTTCAAGATACTCCACAAGTCTGATAAATTTGAATCCTATTGGCCTTTTTAAATTCAACAATTATATCCAAATCACTATCTTCCGTCATGGTTCCTTTTGCCGCCGATCCGAAAATGCCAATTTTAGAAACACTATATTCATCCGTTAAAACATTGTAATTTTCCTTCATCAAACGTATTATTTCATCTTTATCCATTTTCCATCATCCTCTTTTCAGTTCATATCCTCATACTTTTACGGCTAACGTGGCGGTCTTGAACGCATTGTTAGCCGTTTTTACCCCAATAATCACCAGACTTTTGATAAAGATATGCTAATAGTTCCTCTACCTTTGAATAATCCTTTTTCAGTTTTTGCTCTTTTTTTAATAATGGATGGCTACCTACAAATTGATACAAATAGTCTAATGCTACCGATACTCTGTCCATAAACTCAAAATAGTGACCAGAATTTATATCAATATCTGATTCATCTTCAACCAATACCTCTTTTCCATTTTCTATTTTTTCTTTTAATATAGGTTTCCTAAATGCGCGTTGAAAATATCAAATATCTTCTCTTAATTCTGCTAATGTTATACCGGAAGGTTTTACAGATTCTTTCGTCCAACATTCTATTTGACCATTTTTATCATAGTACACTTCGTGTATTTCATATATACACTCATCGGTTTCTTTTATCGATTTACGTATGACTCTATAGTTCCAGGTTATGATCTTTCCTCTTTATACAGCTAATGTTGAATTCAGTGGACGGTGGGGAACGCCAAACGTTGAGAAAGAGGCACACTGAAAACTTGTTGAATCCTGGGCCAAGGCCGCACCCCACCGACCCAGGCGGGTTCAGGTCTGTGACCTGAACCCCACGTTTCATGCGTGGCAATTTATCCATGAAATGTATATATCGCTATTGATCAAATAAACTATTGGGTTCAGATTACAAATCTGAACCCGCAAGGGTCGAACGAACAACAATGTTGAAGTCCCCAGCCTATATCGGCAATCTTTAATGGCTCAGATCGGTCTATCATCGACATGTCGATAGCCATTTCCGTCTCTGCATCACTGCCTGGACCCTGCCGGATTGCACTTTTATGAAGGTCTATCAAAAGTTGATAATCTTCCACTTACTTATCCTTATCTGTAACCATAACGCCAAAGCTCACCTGCCGCTATGGAGCGTCAGCGGAATAGCGGTCAGGTGGAGCGACTTGTTAGGAAAAAATTCAAATATCTACCTTGTTACTATCAGAGCCTCTTGTGCTTCGCGGGGTAGTTGGATAAGAATGAAATAGGATTGGGGATAAAGATAGTCTTCGCCTGATTCATCAATAACCCTAATATATCCTTCCTTTTCAGCATCGTCGTCCGGGAGGACTTGATAAATCTTGCGTATTTCCAAATCCTCACAGTCTTTATTTCCTATACAAAGCGCAAATGTCTGATTTTCCTTTTCTCTTCCCATATTTTTAACCCAAAAATCTCTTAATTTTCATTTTCTTCCTGCCAATGCCATGTGCCTCGTACCAGTGTAACTCGACATTACAGATACTTCCGTTTTCAAGACGAACTCTTCCAATGCCTTTAAGCTTGCGCCAGCGACCGTGACCAAATTGTTTCTGAATCCGCATTATATCTCGTATTCTTCCTCCTATGGCAATAGTTTCAATATCCTTAATTTCTCCTATTATCTCAAAATACACAGGTTTTTTCACCCTTATAATTTCAATTAATTGGACAAACTATTCTCTTAAACCCATTTACTGACGCAGCGTGATTAAAAAATAATTCTATTTTGGAACTTGTCCAGTGCCGTTACAGACTTTACAAATACCTTCCACGACAGTAATATTTTTTTGATTGCCGTGTCGGTCAAAATATGGTTTTTGTACACCACAAGAGCCACACTTACACGTTGTCTCGCCGTTACAATGTGGGCATGCAACGTTACCATCACGGATATTTTGGCGTACTAAAGGCATAATATACCTCCTCATAAATTTATTTTTGTATATTGCCTAACGTGTCGCAGTTGAGCTGAGGGACTAAGTCCCTTCTGCTCCAACAGCGTGTTCTCCCGCCGCGGGCGTTACTCGCTGTTGGCTCAACTGCGACACGTTCCTCCCGACCGCCCGCGGTCGGGAGGAACGTTGAAGCTGTGCGGTGCAAACGAAGCGCAGCGTAGTTTGCATCCGAACGAGCGCCTTGTTATGCAAATACATTAGTAAATACGCTTCCATCTTTTAAATGCTTTTACGTCATTGCTTGAAAGAGAGAACCATTCTCCTTCTTTTCTTTTATTAGAAAAACGATTGTGCCAATATTTTTCAATTCCATATGGATCATCGGTTTCTATGTAGTGAATCGGTTTTACTTTTTCGGGTAACTCAAGACGTAATTCACCTTCACGACGAATTGGATTGTTTGTCATGCCAATTTTATATTCATTACGATTACCATGCTTTATTAGGTAAACGTAACCGATACACTCAGAGGAATTGTCATCTGGTTTTTCCCTTTTCTGTGAAAGATTTGAGATTTCCTCACAAATTACGACTATGTCTGCATACTCATTTTTTTCTAAACAATATTCAATTATTTTCTCAATTCTCTCTTGTTTTCCACCAAGCTGTGCAAAACCACTGTGGCTAGGAAAATTTTCATCATTTTTTCTTTTAAGCCTGAGTTCGCCCTCAATTGGAAAATGTCCAAGTTCACGAATAAGCTCAATGTATCTTTCTATTAAGAAGTCTGTATCATAAGCAGAAATAAATTTATTTGAATCGCAACCCGCTTCATTTATAGCATCTCCCCAGCGCAACCATAATTTTGGATACCAATCACCTTTACGTAAACCTGTTTCGGAGAAAAAGCGCTGAAATCCAGGTGCTTTACCTCCATTCGCTTCTGCAAGTCGTTTTATTTCAGATAGGATTTCTTGTTTATTCATATGGTTGTTCTTGTTGCATAACATTTATTTTTATCTTTATTCTATAAAATTTTAGAATCTACCATAAATGCAGTATTGTCCGGATAAGTATTTGCGTAGTCATAATTTTTTGTATGTTCTTTGA
>SOET01000070.1 GCA_021646465.1 Candidatus Kuenenia hertensis
GTTGTAAATTGCTAATTGTCGTTTCATGAATTGCTTTTCTTGCCGAAGGATAAGTGATAAGGCGCATTACTAATAATGGAGTGAGAACTGCCAGCAGGAAGAGAAATATTAATTTGTTTCTGATTGAGTGAAACATAATCTCTGGTTGGAATCTACGGATGGTTAGTCTTTACAAACGGTTAATCAGGGAGGTATTTATTAATCAACGAAATTAGGGTCCACGGGTACCTTACCCAAAAAGGGAACTTCTCTGTATTCTTTTATTTCCATGTTTTCCTCTGATTGTTCCTTTATAAATATTTCACATTTTTTACTTATTTCGCTAAAAGCTTTAGCTCCTTCCGAATCAGGAAAAGCGGTTACAAATGCCTCGCCATCATCGCATTTTTTTGTTACCTCAGGATCTAAAGGTATCTTGCCAAGAAATGCCACTCCTAATTCCTTGCAAATCTTTTCACCGCCTCCCGTTTTAAACACTTCTATATGCTCTTTGCAGTGAGGGCATACCAAACTACTCATATTTTCGACTACACCGATGACAGGTACTTTGCTGTCTCTCGAAAAATATACTGATTTCTTTACATCAAGCAAAACTACGTCCTGAGGAGTTGTGACAATAATAGAACCATCTACCTTGCCAATAAGTTCAATAATTGAAATAGCCTCATTACCAGTTCCCGGAGGTAGATCTACCAGAAGATAATCCAGATTTCCCCAACAGATACTTCCCATTAATTCACATAAAAAATCCCATTTTGCAGCATCTCTCCATATTATGGGAAGTGCAGGGTCTTCAATGAGAAAGGAAAGAGAGGCAATCTTTAAATTTGGGAGTATTTCTAATGGTAATATGCCTTCTTCTACTCCCTTAAGTCTTTTACCCTCTACTCCCAACATCATAGGTATATTTGGTCCGTGTATATCCGCGTCGGCAATGCCTACCTGGTAACCTTGCAAAGCCAATGTTACACCAAGATTTGTTGTTACAGTGCTTTTCCCCACGCCGCCTTTATTACTCATTACTACGATTTTATGGGCAATATCCTTCATGCGCTGTGCGATTGCCCATTTATTATGTTCCATGTGGTCTAATTTGCAAGAAGGCTGCTTCTCGCAAAGCTCACAAGTAAACGGAATCTTACAGTCCGGCATTATTATTCCTTTCATAAGTTTGACTATTAACTAACATCAAATAAGGTACACTGAAAGGTACACTTATTTGTTAGTATAAGATTAAAAAATTTTATAAACCTTAAATCTATAAGGAAAAACATGATGTTTTTTTCGGCAATTTCCTAAAATACTTTGAGTAGTTATACTATTCCTTTGCAGAAATTAGCCTTGTGGAATCGTCTTGATTGCACAGGAATTATTTATCGTATTGCATACATATTCACAAATACCACAGCCGACACATTTTTCTTCGTTTATAACCGGTTTGCCGTCTTCCTGGTACAACGCCTCTCCTTGCAAAGGACACTTTATGAAGCAAAGTTGGCAATCCTGATCGTCCCACGCAAAGCATTGTGATTTATTGATGCATGCAACACCCATTTTTACATCAGCCGCTGTATCGACAGGTTTTAATGCGCCCTCTTTACATGCCTCAATACACAATAGCCCATTGCATAGTACGCACGGGTTTTCTTTTGGTTTTATAACAGGAGTGCCAATGGCCACATCCATAAACCCTTCGTACCGCTTAATGGCCTTTGCGGGGCAAACCTTTATGCACTCATCGCATCGGGTACATATTGAGAGGAATTCTGTTTCTTCTATTGCACCGGGCGGGCGTAAGTAATTACCCTTTGGCATGATTCGGTCAATTTTCTTACTGGTGTAATCCGCGGCTTTATTGCCTACATAATAAAATAAGTCTTTAAAAAACTGTCGCCTGTCAACTATTTTATCAGAGTTGCCCATTTTGAATACCGAACCAATCAAAAATGATTAAGAACATTAATTAATAATAACTTCAAAAATAAATTTACTTCAATTAAAATACCTTGTCAAGGTTAAAAGAATTGATTCAGGGCTTCATTAGTTTCAAAAGAACTTATTTTTAATCTTACCTTAATATTGCTTTTGTAATCTTCCGGCGTTGCAGGAAACTCATTAAATCATGGCAGAGATGATTGTGAGAAAGTTTATACACTGCTAAAATAAATTTGCATCTTTTTAAATTGTTTGTTAGCATAAAAACCGTATTTTATATAGACCTTTTTGTTTTATGGGGTAGCTTAAAAGTGGCAAAAAAGACCATTGAGAAAAAAATGAGTTGTTCCTTTTGTGGTAGGAATCATGAAACTATAGGGCGATTGATTCAGGGAAATGCAAACAGTTTTATTTGTAATGAATGTGTTGACACGTGTTACATGCTACTTAAAAAAGAGCATGTATCTGCCAGTGTTAAACCCGCAGGCAAAATTCTTACCCCGGCTGAAATAAATGATAAATTAAATGAATATATTATAGGGCAGGAAAAAGCGAAAAGAACACTTGCCGTTGCAGTTTATAACCATTACAAACGATTGCAAACAACAGCCACCAAGGGAAAGGATGACGATGTTGAAATAGAGAAAAGCAACGTTCTATTAATAGGTCCTACCGGTTCCGGCAAGACACTTTTAGCCCGTACACTGGCTAAGCTGCTCAATGTTCCTTTTGCTATTGCAGATGCGACAACTATAACAGAAGCAGGTTATGTTGGCGAGGATGTAGAAAATATTTTGCTGGCATTGTTAAGGAATGCGGATTTTGATGTACAACGCGCTCAGCAAGGAATTATTTATATAGATGAAATAGATAAAATTGCAAGAAAGAACGCGAGCACTTCCATTACAAGGGATGTTTCAGGTGAAGGTGTTCAGCAGGCGTTGTTAAAGATTTTGGAGGGTGTGATATCGAATGTACCTCCTCAGGGCGGAAGAAAACATCCGGAACAAAAATATATACAGATAGATACAAAGAATATACTCTTTATATGTGGCGGAACTTTTACCGGCATTGATGAGATTATTAAAAGGAGAATTGGCAAGGCAAGCATAGGATTCGAAACAAAAAAACTCATTTCCGAGGGTTCTGATAACGATAAATCTTTGAGCAAACTTCTGAATAAAGTTGAAGTGGAAGACTTGGTTGACTTTGGTATGATTGTGGAGTTTATGGGGAGATTGCCCGTAATTGTACCATTAATGCCGCTTACAGAACAGGATATGATCAAAGTAATGACGGAGCCTAAAAACGCACTGATAAAACAATATCAAAAATTCTTTGATATGGAAAATGCAAAACTGGAATTTACCGATGAAGCCCTTGTAGAGATTAGTAAGATTGCCCTTAAAAAAGAGACTGGTGCAAGGGCATTACGTTCCGTATTTGAAAGTTTTATGTTAGAGCCAATGTATCATTTACCTACCCATAAAGAAGGTGCAACTTTTATCGTCACTCCGGAAGTTGTTAATGGCAAGATGCCTTTGATTGCCCAGGAATTAAAGAAAACGGCATAATATATTCTTCCTGCCCAGCAATACTCCCGAAACGGACGCACATCTTTGCAATATACCTATTACCATTGAACTGTGCCTGAGAAGTATGCGAAGGAGAACAGAATAATCGGTTTTATATGTTTTTTTTACTATGCTATCAGAAATTTGTTCTTTTCCTTTTTTTATAAAGCCTTCTTTGAGTAATTGATTAAGATTGTTTTTTAATTTTTCAGGATACAATTGCAGTTGTTGCACAATTTCTTCTTCAGAAACAGGTTGTCGGAGAGTTAAGGCTTTTAGGATCATGCCCCGCATTTGCCGATTAGAACCTTGAAAGGGAGATTGTTTTTTGTAGTGAGCACTTTTCCTGTTTGGGTTTTCGCAAATATTCTTCAGCATTACACCATAATCCATGAGTGCGTAATACCATTCCCGGGGGTTGGAAGAGTCGAGTGTTTTTCCTACCAGTGGCAGAATTTCAGAGTCCTTGATGTTTGTATGATCATTGAAAAAACGGTGAATAAAAACTCTTCGTATGTTTGTTTCAATAAATACTGTTGGTTTATGGAAGGCAAAGGCAGCAATTGCAGAGGCGGTAGCCGTTCCAATTCCGGGAAAAGTTGTTAATGCTTCAACAGAACAAGGAAGAATACCGCCATATTCATCAATTACTTTTTGAGCAATATTTTTCAGTGCTATCGCTCTGCGGTTATACCCCATTCCCTGCCACTCTTCAAGTATCATTCGTAAAGGAGCGAGGGCAAGTGAAGAAAAATCGGGAAATATTTTCAGAAATTTTTCATATCTTCCTAAAACCCTTTGTACTTGAGTTTGTTGGAGCATAATTTCAGATACAAGTATGTGATAGGGATTGTGGGTCTTTCTCCAGGGAAGGTTTCGGCCATGTTCCCGAAAAAATCGATAAATTTCCTGTTGAAATGTTTTTGTTTTTGCCTTTGTTAATACTGTTTTTTGTATTTCTTGTTTTTTCTTCGATTTCATAGATGCAGGATATGTGATATTGTTTTATTTTTGAGGTGTTATTACCACAATCATTAGTGTGCCTTATGCGTCCTCGTTTTTTTCTGAAATTCCCTCAAAATAGGGAGTTTGAATAACGACGGTTTCTTCTTTAAGCAGGGCATATCTTTTTTTTTGTAGGAAACTGCTTTCACATTGACCAATCTCCTAACATTTTCCGCGTCAAAACAATTTGTCCAAGATGGTATGCGTTATGGTCTGCAACGAGGAGGATTTCTCTCAAATAGGTATGGTTTTTTGTATGAGGAATTTTTGAAGTTAATTCAATATTCGAGTCTTGTACAAGATTGATCAATGCCTTAAGATCGTTTTCAAAGCCAATCAGGGTTTCTTCCCATTTTTTTCCGGACAATCTTTTTATCTCCGGTGGCCAGTATTCTTCAGGCCAATTGGGTGATTTCCATTGAGGATCCATGGTGTACCGTAATATATCCTCCTGGCTGATGCGCAGGTGTTCCATTTGCTCATAGATTGTATGGAATCCGGGAGCGATTCGAACATTGCGAAGCTCGGGTTTGAGACCTTTTAATGCCTCTTGTACTGTAATATGTGCTTGCCCTTTTTGCAAAAGCGCCACAATAGTTTTACGTGTTAAGGAAGTGTTCATTTCTTTTATTCTGTCATAAAACAGCGAAAATCATATTTATCACTTTAAGAAAAATATACTATAAGTGGGAAAAAATATTTTAATAAACATAAATACTAAAGGTAAAATAGAAAATAAGAAGCAATGTCTGAGTGCCAAAATAAAACCTAAAAAACCAATATCAATTTGCAGGATAATTTAATTATGTGTGCGCTTAGCAGCAACTATTTTTCGCTTATACACAGTATTTCAGAGAAAATAGAATCTTTTGGCCTGGAATCGGTAGTATCTGATGCGAAAATATCAATGAAAAAACATGTGACGATAAAGAATGCCTCAGATATTTCACTGTTGATAGAACACACACTTTTAAGGCCGGAAGCGACTACTTGTGATATTAAAAGACTTTGCTGTGAAGCCATACAATACAAATTTCATGGTGTATGCGTGCCCCCTGTTTATGTTGAAGAGGCGAATCGAAATTTAAAGGACACTGATTGTGCGGTGGTAACGGTTGTAGGATTTCCATTCGGTACAAATTTAACCGTTACGAAGGTGGAAGAAGCAAGGCAGGTGAAACTCTGCGGTGCAACCGAGATTGATATGGTAATGAGGATTGGTGCGCTAAAAGAAGGAAATTATCACGCCGTGTATGATGATATCAGATCAGTGGTTGAAGTTGATACGTCGGTTCCGGTGAAGGTAATTATTGAAAACGGGCTTCTTGATAGAGCTGAAAAAATTGCTGCATGCCTTTTGGCAGTGAAGGCTGGTGCAGCATTTGTAAAGACATCAACCGGATTCCAGACGACAGGTGCAACAGCAGAGGATGTTGCATTGATGCGGGCTGTGGTAGGCGACCGTATTCAGATAAAAGCCGCGGGTGGAATACGTAATTTTCGTATGGCATATGCATTGATAAATGCGGGGGCCAATCGATTAGGATGTTCTTCTTCTCTCTCGATAGTAACTGAAAAATAACATAAAAAACCTTTTGATGTATACTGTGGTTTTGTTTAGGATATTATCGATATGAAAGTAATACTTTTCACCCTGTGTCAGGCAGCCAATATAGATATAAAGAACAACTTAAATATTCTTGGCGCCTTCGATATGATTACGGCGATAAAGGTGCCTGTTATATATTCCTGTGTCCTTGTATTGAAATTACGGTTTGATAAAAGAGATGAGGGTAAGAAGACGTTTAGGATTTCCTTTATTGATGCGGATGGAAAAAAACTATTGCCCCCATTAGAAAATGAGTTTGTGGTATCCATTCCCAACGAGAGTTCATTTTGTTGTATGAACTTTATCAGCCCAATTCAAAAATTGCAACTGGACAGATTTGGCAATTATTCAATAGATTTTTCGATTGATGGAACCCTTGTTTGGTCGTTTGAATTAATAGTAACAGAAGCGAGAAAAAACATTGCTTAGAGTGTTAAATACTTGTATAGCAAATGCTTAATAATGGGCAATGTCGGGCAAATACCGTTTAACCAAATGAAAAACCCATTTTTCTGAGAAGGAAAAGCCTTTTATCTCTCCATCGGATAAGGTCATTTAAAGCAATTTGAGGCGTTTTTTTCTCGATTTGTATTAGATCCGGCAAACCTGACAAAATTCCTTTGTCAATTTCTGGCCTTCCTCCGTCTATTGACTCTTGCAGATTGACAAATGCATTTTTGGGGGGGATGTTATATGCTTTTATAAAGCTGGATACACTTTGCAGCACGCCTCGAAGAGTATATGTGCCACGGCCGGTAACTATGACGTTTTCCCGTTCGGTAAGCCTTTTCGCAAGGCTTTCGTCATAAAAAAACTTCGGTGACAATTCGTCCTGACGTACAAATTTTACGTTATTCTGTCCAAACATTTTTTTTGCATGTTCTGTTAGGGCCTTTTCCTGTTCTTTTATAGAAGAGAACGCGAGGCCGTCTAAAACGATAAATCCATATATTCCTTCTCTTTTCGATGCATTCGATATGCTGTTTAACAGTTTAACATGGTATGCTGATTTGCCGGCAGAAGATAAGAGGAAGCTCATATATGGGCTTACAAGTAGATATATTTCTTTAATATTTTTGCTTTCCACGATCATATTTTTCTCAAACCCGTTACCCGTCCTCTATTCTTCGAATTCAACAATTTGATGTCTCATTACTCAATAAATATATAATAACAAAACGAAGGCAAGTCAAGAACTATGAATAGGAAAGCGAAGGCGAAAATATTGGATAATCAACTTTTTCTTGATAATAGGCACAAGATTTCCCTTTAAAAGTTCTTTATGGTTAAGTGCAGCAAAATATATGCCAAATAATAAATTGTGCAATTGTGCAAGATATAAATAATATAACGCATCCATTTGCCAATACTTATGTTTTGCTGATATTTTGTGTAAAATTGAAATGTCTCAGAAAAAGTGTGTCATGGCACACACTGTGTCACATTTGTCACTGTGACACACTTTAGGGTTTAAAACATTGACAAATATAAATTTTAACTGTAACATTCGAATTTTTAAGGTTTTTGTCTTCATTTAATTTTTATAACCGAATACGATTTTTTTTATCATGATGCAATTTGGAAATGTTTGTATAGTAGGTCCCGGACTTATCGGGGGATCTATTGGTTTGGCGATTAAAAGGAGAAATTTGGCAGATACGGTTATTGGTGTTGGGCATAGGGCGTCTTCTTTGGAAAGTGCCCTGAAAATAGGCGCTATAGATGTGGGGCATTTAAGTATTGATAATGCAGTTAAAAACGCGGATATTGTAATACTTGCCACCTCTGTATCTAAAATTATTGAGTACGCAGAGAAGGTTCTCCCATTAATGAAAAGTAATTCTGTCCTAACTGATGTCGGCAGCACAAAGAGTTATATAGTCCAGCAAATAACAAAAAATATGAGAGATGATGTTGTTTTTGTGGGTTCCCATCCCATTGCCGGTTCGGAGAAAAGGGGTGTAGACCATGCGTCTCCGGATCTTTTTGAGGGTTGCATATGCTTTATAACGCCGTTTAACAATAATAAAGAGAAGGCTGTGGAAACCATTTCTAACTTGTGGAGTTTTCTGGGGGCAAAGGTGAAAAATATTTCTCCTGAAAGGCATGATGAATTACTTGCATATGTCAGCCATCTCCCGCATCTCATTGCTTCATGCCTTATCAATGTTATTGGGGAGGATGATTTAATGTATGGTGCTGCCGGCTTAAAAGATACTACAAGGGTGGCTTCTGGCGACCCGGAGCTATGGAGGGATATTTTTGATCAAAACCGTGAAAATATGATAAAGTCAATTGATCGGTTTATGGCGGAACTTACAGAATTCAAAAATGATCTGATTTCAGGAAATAACGATATGATATTGAACCGTTTGAAGAAGGCAAAGATATCACGAGATGGCATTTTCCATAATAATCCACGGGTACACGATGACGAGTAAGCAGGGTTTTTTATGCATTCAAGGATAGAAGTTTTTTTCAAGGATGAATATGTTGACCCGATCGGAGAAAATGTCAAATCAGAGATAGAGATTTTTGGTTTGGGAGATATTAAAAGTGTCAGAGTTCGGCAGGTTTACATATTTTTCGGAAAGCTTACCGACAATGAATTAGATAATATTGCCAAAAAACTTTTGGTAGATTCAGTTACCCAACATTATTTGTTCACATCAGATTTTTTTCATCCATCCCTTCATGGACAATTCCATATCATAGAAATAAGCCGTAAACCCGGTGTTATGGACCCCGTTGAGCAATCTGTTATAAAAGCACTTCAGGATATTAATATTTCAGTAAAGGGTGTCAAAACTGCCCAAAAATATATGATTGATGCAGCTGTCTCAGTCGAAGAGTTACATACGATTGCAACAAAAGTGTTAGCGAATACGAATATAGAAGACGTATTTATCTATCCTGAAATACCCAAATATCAGCAAACGGTGTCTTGTGCTTCATTTAAAAAGAAAGTCATTCCACTCGTAAACGCAGAGGCTGGTCAATTGGAAAAAATAAGTGCGGAGGGCCAGTTGTCTTTGAACATCCATGAGATGCGTGCCATTCAACAATATTATAAATCGTTAAAGCGTGAACCAACGGACATTGAATTAGAAACTATTGCGCAGACATGGTCTGAACATTGTGTACACAAGACCCTGAAAGGCCGTATCAAATTTAATGGAGAAATAATCGATAATTTGTTGAAAAATACCGTGATGAAAGTTACCGAGGAATTAAATAAACCATGGTGTGTTTCTGTGTTTAAAGATAACGCGGGTATTATCGAATTTGATGAGAACTATAATATTTGTTTTAAGGTGGAAACCCACAATCACCCCTCTGCTATTGAACCATATGGAGGCGCCAATACTGGTATTGGTGGAGTTGTTCGGGACATTATGGGTACGGGCTTAGGGGGGAAACCGATCCTGAATACGGATGTTTTTTGTTTCGGGATACCTGATATACCGCCGGAAAAGATTCCCAAGGGCACGTTGCATCCAAAAAGGGTATTTAAAGGTGTTGTTGCGGGGGTAAGAGACTATGGTAATCGTATGGGGATTCCGACAGTAAATGGCGCCATTTATTTTGATGAACGATACATTGGGAATCCTCTCGTTTTTTGCGGAACAGCAGGGATTATTCCAAAGAATATGTGTCAAAAAACAACCCGGCCTGATGATCTCATTGTTGTTGTGGGGGGAAGAACAGGGCGTGATGGTATACATGGAGCAACATTTTCTTCTGCAGAGCTGCATGAACAATCGGAACAAATCTCAGGAGGCGCTGTTCAGATTGGTAATGCGATAACAGAGAAAATGGTGCTCGATACACTATTACAGGCGCGTGATAAGAGATTATATAGCTGCATTACCGATTGTGGTGCGGGAGGATTATCTTCTGCCATTGGGGAAATGGGACAGGATATGGGGGCATGTGTTTATCTGGAGAAGGTTCCCCTTAAATATGAAGGCCTTTCCTATACGGAGATATGGATTTCTGAGGCACAAGAGCGTATGGTTCTTTCCGTTCCGAAAGAAAAAGAAAAGGAAATTCTTGAATTGTTTAATGCTGAAAACGTTGAAGCTACAGTAATTGGACATTTTACAGGCGATAAAATGCTTCGGTTGTATTATGATTCGGAAATGGTTGGTGAGTTGGAAATGGATTTTCTTCACAATGGCTTACCAAGATTAGAACGGGAGGCAATTTGGAATGAACCAGGTTACGAGGAACCATTTCTGCCAGAAAAGGAAAATTATGGAACTGATTTGAAGAAAATTCTTTCTGAATGGAATATTTGCAGTAAGGAATGGGTAATACGTCAGTATGATCACGAAGTGCAGGGCGGAAGCGTCCTTAAACCCCTTCAGGGTGTGCAAAATGACGGGCCGGGTGATGCATGTATTATTAAACCGATACTGGGGAAAAATAAAGGTATTATCGTGTCGAATGGTATGAATCCACGTTATGGTGACATAGATCCCTACCATATGGTTGCTTCTGCCATCGATGAAGCATTACGCCAGATTATTTCCGTTGGAGGAAATTTAAAGCATGTTGCTTTACTCGATAATTTTTGCTGGGGTAACACGAATAAACCGGACCGCCTTGGAAGTCTCGTAAGGGCTGCACAAGCTTGTTACGATATAGCAGCGGCTTACGGAACGCCGTTTATTTCCGGAAAGGATAGTTTGAATAATGAATTTGTTACTGAGACTGAAACGATTGTAATACCACCGACGCTTTTAATTTCGGCAATTTCCGTTATGGATGATGTAAGAAGTGCAGTTTCCATGGATGTAAAAGAACCGGGAAATTTAATCTATCTGGTAGGTGTCACCCGTAATGAGTTAGGCGGTTCGCATTATTACCATATTCACGGATATAAAGGGAGGAATGTGCCAGAGGTAAATGCAATTTTAGGGAAAAAAACCATGAATACCTTATCAATTGCAACAAGCCATGGTATTGTACGATCGTGCCATGATTGCTCGGAAGGAGGATTAGCTGTTGCAGCAGCAGAAATGGCATTTGCCGGAGGATATGGGATGGAACTCAATCTTTCAGAAGTGGTTGTCGAAGGTGATATAAAAAGAAATGACACAATCCTTTTCTCGGAATCCAACACACGATTTCTTGTTGAGGTTAAACCGGAGCATAAAATGCAATTTGAGGCAGTTATGAAAGACGTATCCTATGGATTATTGGGCAATGTGAGACAGAAACCATGCCTGAAAATTATTGGGTTAAACAATCAAATTATAATAGAAGAATACATTTACGCTTTGAAAGAAGCCTGGCAATCTCCACTCAGATGGTAATGCGAATGATGATAAGAACATCCCCGTTTTTTGCTGTTAGGAATAAACATTTACACATACTCCTACCATTCATTGTTGTTTCAAGGTGCTCTATATGATATCGCCGAAAGTTTTAATACTGAGAACCGCAGGAACAAACTGTGACAATGAGACGAAATATGCCTTTGAAAAAGCAGGAGCAAAGGTGGATGTGGTGCATATAAATGCATTGTTGAGTAAAAAAAATTTATTGGAAAACTATCAATTATTAGCCCTGCCGGGGGGATTTACTTACGGAGATGATGTGGCTGCTGGCAAAATATTGGCAAATCAGATAAAATATAATTTGGAAGAAGAAATAAAAACTTTTATTGATAAGAAAAAACTTATTCTTGGAATATGCAACGGTTTTCAGGTGCTGGTACGAGCGGGTTTACTGCCTTCTTTCGAAAGTTTTCAGCAAGAGGCTACTTTAACGCATAACGATTCAAATAAATTTGAAGACCGCTGGGTTCATTTGAAAATTTGTTCTGATAAGTCATTTTTCATCAATAAGATTAACGTGCCGGTTCTCTATCTGCCTGTAGCGCATGGAGAAGGAAAGTTCCTGACGAAAAACAGTGCGGTTTTGGAAAAGATGATAAAAAACCGCCAGGTGATATTTCAGTACGTTGATGAAAAAGGGGAAAAAGCGGGATATCCTTTTAATCCAAATGGATCAATTCTGAATATAGCAGGTGTTTGTGATCAAACAGGTCAAATTTTAGGTATGATGCCGCATCCTGAAAGAAATGTTGATCCGATGCATCAACCCTGTTGGACGCGTATCGGGCTTAAAGAATTTGGAGATGGATTTTTAATTTTTCAAAATGCAGTTCAATACCTAAAGGATAATTTCTAAAAGTAATATGTTTTTAATTGACTAATATCTCCTTTTTATATATTTTTTAAGTCTTGCATTTTTTGTAAAATAGAACAGATAAAATTTGTATCAATTTAGCCGTTTGAAAAATCTAAACACCGTGCTGTCAGGAGTTTCCTCCTGACAGCAACCCACGCTGTATCAGGTGGTAGGAGGAAACTCCTGACACCACTGCAAGAGCGGGGTGAATTTTTTAAAAATCTAAATTGTTGCTAAAGTTTTGTTGTAAACTGAATTGTTATTGAAGATTATTGGAGAAGGATAACCATGCAGGATAATGTAAATGCCGGAAAAGAAAATGTACCTTCCGTGGACCTGGATAAATGCCGATTGATACTTTCAACCTATAGCCATGCGACGTCGAACGATTTAATACCGATATTGCAGCGATTACAGGAGGAATATGGATATTTGTC
>SOET01000071.1 GCA_021646465.1 Candidatus Kuenenia hertensis
AATTTACCCAAATGTCTCACTTTCACCACCAAAGTTATCTCACCCCCCTACACTACTCTATCATGTGCCATTGATTGAATTGGATACTGACTTTCTTAGTGCTGATGAAACATTTTGCCTTGGCTATTTAATGGCAATGGACAACTTCTTTCATCCGGAAAATGCCTTGCCAATACTCGAAGAGGCGTATAAAACGCTAAACAAAAGTTTAACCGTTTCAATGATTTTCGCCCTCGTTAAATCACAATTATTTCTTAATATAGATTGGTGTGAAATTTGGAAGAGTGTTGAAAAGGTATCAGAGAATAAAGACCTCAATCAAGATTTACGCACTGAGGCAAAAAAGAAGATTATTGATTATATGATTGGGTACAAAGTTTACTGCCAATAATTATTTCATTTTTCTTCTTTTTTCTTTTCTTCCAGATAACGTTCGTATACTTTTCCTTTTATCATGAGTTCCACAATATCTTTGTCCAACTCGCCATTATTTACCATAGATCCCAATATTTGATATACTTTTTCCAATGGCATAGCTTTTTTGTACGGACGGTCTGCTGCCGTGAGGGCTTCTGTAATATCTACCACAGCCATCAAACGTCCCTCAAATGGTATATCATCCCCTTTTATCCCAAGGGGATATCCTTTTCCATTAATACACTCGTGATGTGTTCCGGCAAAGAATGGCACATTTTTGAGTTTCTTTGTAAAAGGAATTTGTTCGAGCATTTTCATTGTAACAACAGCATGATTCTGCATAATCTTTCTTTCTTCTTCCGTAATACTTCCTTTGCGGATAGAAAGGTTTTTCAGTTCGTCTTCACTTAAATAATTCTGTTCGTTCCCATTTGCATCTCTATAAGTTAATTTGCTTATTTTTTTTAATCGTTCTAACTTTTCATCTTCCAGGAATTCTCCCGGTTTGTTGCATCGGAGAACAAATTCTTTCATTTCCTCTAATTCATTTATCCTTCTCCGGGTTTCTTCCTCTAATTTTTCATTTTCTTCTTTTTCGGTCTGCTTTTCCAACAACTCTAATTTTTTCTGAAAGTAAGATTTTTCCACCTGTTGCATTAAATAATTAAACCGCAATTCTATGTAATGAATCCGGTCGAAAATCGCCTCTAATTTATTTCCTTTTTCAACGATATTCACGGGAGTGGTTACTTTGCCAATATCATGCATCCAGGCAGCAGTTCTCAATTCATGCATCTGATCATCGTTAAAAAAGATATCCGCAAACGGGCCTTCCGTTTGTTCGTTAATTGTTTTCGCCATCATCATTGTTAAATCGGCAACACGTTGGATATGTCCTCCGGTAACGGGTGATTTTTCATCGATTGCGGTAGCCATTACTTTTACAAACGAGCT
This sequence comes from Candidatus Kuenenia hertensis, assembly GCA_021646465.1. Lineage (GTDB taxonomy): Bacteria > Planctomycetota > Brocadiia > Brocadiales > Brocadiaceae > Kuenenia > Kuenenia hertensis. The sequence continues at coordinate 1,372 of SOET01000071.1, forward strand.
AAACAGTACTTCCATATCTTTAATTAACTTTGCATTCGTAAACGCAACAGCTGCCTGGGAAGCAAGCGAATGAATAAGATTTTCATAATCAACCGAAAAAGGAACTATTTCGCCTGTTTGTTTGTCAAGAGCATTAATAAGCTGAAGAACCCCGATAACATCATCTTCATGATTCTTCATCGGTACAACAAGCATGGATTTTGTACGGTATTTTGTGGCTGCATCAAATTTTTTTGGTCCTGTAAAGTCAAATAATTCAGAATCGTAAACATCAGGAATATTAACACTGACATCATTAATTGCGACATACGCGGATACATTAGACTCATTTATTTCTACCGGAGGAAATGTTATTTCATTCCCTGAGCATCCCCCCATCCTGGTTTTCATGGAAACATTCTGCAGGATTTTAAATTTTAGGCAATCGTCTTCCTTAATATAAAGAGTACCTGCATCGGCATTCGTGAACTCACGGGCTTCATCAACGATCATCTCAAGCAATTTATCCAGGTTTCTTTCTCCGGAAAGAGCACGTCCAATTTCAACCAGTTTCGCAATTTGTTTTTTTAAATCTTCCGTATGATCCTTATTTTTATTTCTAATAAATACAGCTATTTTTTTATCTTCGCCAAAAATATGCTTTGTTAGCCAACCGCATACCTGCTGTTGTATCGGTAATACCTGATTTGTAGTTATACCATTGTCATTTATTTTTTTCCCCAGGGCAAGAATATCTTTCTTAAATTGCAGGTGTTCGTCCTTGTGCTTCCGCAGACCATTATATTGCTCACTTAGCATTAAAAGTTCTTCGTCATAGAAATGTTTCACAACATATTCCGACAAAAAGTCCAATATATCTAATATCGCCTTTTTACTATTGCCTCTTTCCACTTCACCGAGAAACCTATTTACCCTTATGAAAATTTCTTTGTGTTGATTGTCAATCGATAAAATACCCGTAGCCAAATCATCACTCCATAGAAATTTCATGTTTTTTCCTCTTGAATAATAAATAGTATCGGATTGTGACTTTTACAAAACTTGAAATTTAAGAAAAGGATTGAAGAGTGCGAAGAGTCTACCACATACGATATGGGAGTTCAAGTGCTATATTGTATAAATGACAAAGGAGAGGTAAGGTGTAGTGGCTATGGCAAGATCTGCAAAAAATAAGTGAATACTTGTGTGGTTGAAGCGATTAAAAACAAAATTGACACAGAAGGGATAGATACTACGAAGAACAGGACTTGTATTTTAAATGCCCAAAAGCAGCCAGAATGAATTATGCGAACATCTTTTTTGCGTTTGAAAAAACTAAAAATTTATACCTAGTCCAAGAGTAACCGTATTTTTTGTAAAATCACCAAGGCTTATGTTATTATCTCTGCGGTTGTATGCATAGTCAAATTCAGCAAACCACCACTCTTGAGGTTTATATTTTATATTCAGATTCACACTGATGCCGTCTACTTCTTCTTCATCCTCAATCTGTTCGATTGATTCGAAAAATTTCATATTAAAATACTGGGCATCAAGATATCCTTCGAAACGTGCATGCTGTATCATATACTTTATTCCTACATTTGTATCAAAGTAGGAATTGTTATCCGTTAAACGCTGTTCTTTTACGCTTCTTTCTCCATATAACTCAATCGAAGAAACGGGATTTATCGTATATCGATTCCCAAGCACAACTTCCCATCCCTCAAAATTTTCAAGGGTGCTATGTTTTCTAAACTTTGAAATTTTATAGTTTGTATTCACGTACAGCTTGTTTTTCGGTGTAAAATTCCAAACAATATCAAAAGGAATTTCCTTATTGATTGCATCGTTATTCTTTTCAGAATCATATCGATCAATTGCATAAAGAAAACCAGAAGAAATCGTAACGGGAGCAGAGGGATAATGATAATCTATATCTGCATTAATAGTATCAGTGTTGTATTCGCTTCCTTCAAATTCATCTCTCTTATAACTCACATCATTGTTTTTATAATGAAGAGAAAAACCAAGGTGCTCAAAAAAGTCAGGAAAATCGATATCAACAGCAGCAGCGTTTGTTGTGATGTCCCTTCGATCGACAAAAACATCAATCCCCTGATCTTCAATAGGGATGTCGAGATCTTCAATATCAGCGAAGAATCTTCTTTGTACGCCAGGAGGTATTCTATGCTTTCTGAAATGATCGCTGAATGTCAATTTAAAATCATTTGCAAAATAAAATTCAACAGTACCTTTTAATGACTGATTCACGCGGTCTCTCTCCTGAATATACTCATAATCATAAATCTCTGCATCATATTTGAGATGTGCAAGTATATGGTCAGAAAAAGGAGTTATGAGCTCAAGTTCCGGTTTGTGTAATGTGTAGAAATCTTCTTTTCTTTCATCCGAAGCATCGAAAACATTGTCATCGAAGACTTCTTTTACCTCATAGGCGGGCTTTATACCGACCTTTCCAATATGGATATCGTTATACAACAGCGAAATCTCTTCCATAAGGTTATCAAAACCGGAAACATTCGAAAGCCCCTCCATTTCATAATTTTCAGCGTCAACTTCTTCACAAAACACACAGGGAGGTCGATATACCACGAAAAAAAATGTTAAAAACATCAAAAATCGTAAAAATACTCCGCCCAAAATATCTCCTTTAATTAGGTCTTCGGCTACTTGTAATTATATACTTTCACAATATGGTCCACCCCCTTCACCCCCGCCAGCGGGGGACATTTGTTGTCCCCTCATTGAGGAGGATTAAGGGGGAGGAGAAAAAGTTTGAAAATCCTAAACATTAAATATAGCGGATAATAATTAAGTCGAAAAATAATTGTAAGTATTAAATACTATAAGCGTTATGTCTTTCCCTTTTTCATTCCACAATCTTTTATCTCATAATATTACCAATTCTTTTTTTGTTTTTGAGACAAGCATTTTTTGTCAGTGATATAATGGCGGGAAATGCAATACTTGATGTTGCAAATAACGATTTAAAATCATTATTATATACCCTCTATGGATGGAATATTTAAGTTACTCAATCATTTTATCTTTGTTTACTATCTCTCCCGGCAATGTATTTACCCCCGGCCATATCTTTCTGCCGGGATAGATCGTTGTGTTTATGCCGGTATGCACTCCATCGGCAATTATTGCCCCAATCTTTCTTTTACCAGTATCTACCAATTCATTCTTTACAACAGATTTCACCGTTTTATTATCATGTCTTAAATTTGCAGTAATTGTACCGGCGCCAAGGTTGCTGTTTTCTCCAATAATACTATCTCCGATGTAAGAGAGGTGAGGTACATTCGCGTTATCCATAATTATGCTGTTCTTTATTTCCACTGCCTGTCCAATATGGCATCCATCTCCAATTGATGTATTTCCACGTAAAAAACAATTAGGCCCTATCCTGCAATTTTCACCAATAACAATATTTCCCTTTATATACGTTCCGGATAAAATCTCCGTGCCTTTTCCTACCTTTATCTTACCCTGTACCGTGACATTCTTTTCTATTTTGCCCTTCACATCATTTTTTATCTTAGAAACGAAGAAGTGGTTTACGTCAATTAAATCCCATGGATAACCTACCGAAAGCCAATAGCCTTTTATCTTTTCACATACCACCTTTTCTTTTTTTACCAGCATATTTATGTAATCAACTATTTCATATTCCCCTCTTGAACTCTTTTTCAGTCTGAACTGAAACACCTCCCTATCAAATACATAGATACCCGTATTCGCAATGTTTGAGATAAACTTTTTCGGTTTTTCAACAATTTTTCTTATCTCGTTCTTTTCAATGACAAATACCCCAAACCTTCCCGGTTCATCAACTTCACACCCCAGAACGGCATATTTATGACGCAAACATGCACGTATATCTGTTTTCGAGAAAATATCATCTCCGCCCATAACAATGAATTTACCATTTAACAACTTCTCAACACACCGAAGCGCATGCCCGGTGCCTAACTGGTTTTTTTGTTCACTATACGTTATTTTTAAATTTCCGTAACGTCCACCTATCTCCTCCATTATCATCTCTTTTTTGTAGCCGACGATTATGATGACTTCATCCACTAATCCCTGTAATGCATCGAGATTATGTTTTATTATCTCCTTATTCATTACCTTAAGTAATGGTTTCGGTTTTGTTAATGTCAAAGGCCACGTACGCGTACTTTTGCCCGCAGCCAGAATAACTGCCTGAGTCATTTTTCAGATTCCAATCTCTTCTTTTATTGCAGCAGCGATAGTATTTGCCAACTTTTTAATCTCGTTTTTGTCTTCACCTTCTATCATAACCCTGCACAGATTCTGTGTTCCCGAGTAACGAACCAGCACCCTTCCCATGTTTCCCAATGCCTTTTCTGCCTCTTCAATCTGCTTTTTCGCATTCAATACATTAACGTCTCTTTTCTCTTTTACTCCAACATTTACTATTATCTGCGGCAATGCTTTCATGCAACTTGCAAGGCTGCTGAGTGTTTCACCTTTTTCCTTCATCACTCTTAGCAATTGTAAAGCGGAAACAATACCATCCCCGGTAGTTGTATATTGAGAGAATATTATATGCCCTGACTGTTCTCCACCCAGCACACACCCTGTTTTTTTCATCTCATCGATAACATATTTGTCACCCACATTTGATTTTATTACCGTAATTCCCTTTTTTCTCATTGCAATATCGAAACCTTTATTGGTCATAATTGTGGTAACAACACTGTTTTTCTCCAGCAAAGCATTTTCTTTTAAATAAAGAGCGCATATTGCAATTATATGGTCGCCATCAACGTTACGCCCATTTTCATCGCAAACAATAACTCTATCCGCATCTCCATCCAGGGCAATTCCAACATCTGCCTTTTCACTTTTCACCACTTCCATCATCTTTTCCGGATGCAGCGCTCCGCACTCGAAATTTATATTCATTCCGTCGGGTTTGTCATTGAGCACTATAACTTCAGCCCCCAGTTCACCGAACATATAAGGTGCAGTATTGTATGCCGCACCATTGGCGCAATCAAGTACAATCTTTATTCCCCTCAGACTCATATTTCTCACAGAAGCCTTTGCAAACTCAATATATCGTCCTTTTACCTCGTCTACATAATGCGCCTTTCCAATAGAATCTCCTTTTATATGCGACGTCTCGATTCTTTTTCTTAAAATATATTCTTCTATCTCTTCCTCAACTTCATCGGAAAGCTTAAACCCCTCCCCATTAAAAATCTTTATCCCATTGTCTTCAGCAGGATTGTGTGAAGCGCTCAACACAATCCCTGCATCAGCATTGAGTGATTTTGTCAGATGCGCAATCGCAGGCGTAGGCAGGATTCCCACAGGAAGAACATCAACACCCGCAGATACAATACCTGCATTTAATGCATTCTCAAGCATATACCCGCTCAGCCGTGTATCTTTCCCAATAACAATTTTAGATCTTTTTTCTCCGCATTTTTCTTTAAAATAACAGGCAGCAGCTTTCCCGATATTCAGCGCCATTTCAGGAGTCATCGGAGGCATATTCGCTACACCTCTTATTCCATCAGTACCAAATAAAATACCCATTACATTGCCGCCTTCTCAAAATCACCCAAAGTAATATCTGAAATAAATTTAAAACAATTTACCATATTTAAATGAAAAACAACAGAGAATATCAGCCGCAACCGAAACAATTTTGTTAGGCGATAATATTACTCTGTAAAAAACTTCTTTTTTTGTAAGTATTATACATACTTTATGTGTTCTATATATTATATGTGCTTTACGGTTATATATTTTTATTTGTAACTTTTCTTCACTGTGAATCTTATTTATTTTCAAAAACCGGACGTTTCTATTTTGGTTTGACATAAATATATTTTTCACTTGATTTGTTTTTTCATTTGTGATAAAAGTCACGAAAATAAAAAAGCAACAAACGTTTTGAAAAAGGCAAACCAATCGTGAGGTTGGGACGCAAAGCCATGGGTCTTCAATAAAAAAGAAGAATGCCAGGTTGCCAATTTTAGAAGGAAACATATTTGAGTTATGTTTCCTTTTTACACGTAAGCTTTGAAAAAACGATACGGTTACTTGTTTGCTTATGTGTTGAGATTGAAAAACCATTCTTTATAGAAGACGAAAAGACCCAAGGCAGATGGTGAATCTGAACTTGGGTCTTTTTTTTTGAGTCAGAAAATGATAATTATTATAGCAGTCAAACAACTAATTCGTAACAGACATTTGAGTAAAATTTTTGTAACAGTTTAGTATTTTGAAAAATGAATTTCATATGCTCGCTCCCAAACTCCTGTTTGGGAGCGTAGATGGACGAGAAACTCAGTTTCTCTTTAAAATTGTGTTCTCAGACAGGACAGACTGGGTCAAATGAGCAGTTTTACCCTATTTTGCTGTTTTTATACCCCACTTTAATGGGAATCAGGCGATAAACTTGGGACAAAATGGGCAATTTATAAAGGTTGTTCCCCACTTTTAAGGCAAGAAGGTTCATTTGGCCCAGCCTGAGGAGTTTGGGAACAAGCAGTAACTGCTGGTACTTTAAAAAACTAAAGTGTTACAAATTTTTTTATTATTTCCTTAAATCCGTACAACCTTTGACCTGTTATCGCTACGTCTGTAATTATTATCGCATTTAAAGAGTGCTGCAATAATATATCTTTTCTCAGAGAAAAGGAGGGAAAAACAAAATTTTGTAAAACATAAAATAGAAAACATTAATTTGAAAAAGGCAAACCAATCGTGAGGTTGGGACGCAAAGCCATGGGTCTTCGATAAAAAAGAAGAATGCCAGGTTACCAAATTCAGTCGATAAAAGAGTTTATTTATCGTTTGGAACAAATCTTTGATAGCTTTTTTATGTATCATGGTATGTGTTGCAGTTGTATTAATTAGATTCTTCATTTCGCTTCGCTCCATTCAGAATGACTTTTGAGCATGTCATTCTGAGGAACGGAGTGACGAAGAATCTCTACTTTGAAATCCCTGAACATTTAATTAGTTCTGCAATGCTTACTGTTTTGAACTTTAAATAATACGTTATTTATCTTCTCATTGTGTACCGAAGACCCAAACGTCAGATGCTAATATCTGCCTTGGGTCTTTTTTTTTAGAATGGTTATTTAATTAGGTTGGGTTTTTGAAAGATTAAAACCAAACGACTTTTCTTTTTGCCCACCCCTTAGTCCGCTCTTGAGAGGGGTTAGGGGTGTGTTAAGGACATAATGAAAAACTTTGAAATTCCTAAACGTTTAATTAGGCCTTCGGCGACTTTTAATAATGTTGTAGTAGCAAAGCGCGCCTTGCCACTACATGAATAGTTTGAAATTCCTGAACCTGAACTTATAAAGTGAAAACTTAATTGAGGAATTATAAAGAGATAATAACCCGTAGTTCTAATAATGTATGGGTTTGCATACACCATGTCACTTTTTTGATTAATTATTAAAATAGGTCAAAAAAGGCATATATAGCACGAATTTATTAATAAGTTTTGTTGTTTTCACTGCATGAAAATACATACACAATATTAAAACTACTTTGGTTAAAATAAAAATTAATCTATAGCATATAAAATTTATAACTACTTTATTTTATGAGAATTAGATAATTTAATTCTTTAATTAATTTCAGTAAATAGTTTTTGGCATGTTTTATGTTTACTGAGAATTAAATTTAAACCGATCAAAGTCTTCTTAACAGACAAGATTATCAAACTAATCAAATATGCAACTGTAATATACAAAAATACACTCTTAGACTACAAGTTATATGTTGTTTCAAAAAACTAATGAGTTAATTACATTTTTTAGGAGGGCAAATAATGTTTTAAAAAAACAAAAATTTAAAAAAGGCACATCAACTGTAAGGTTGGGTCGCAAAGCCATAGATCTTCGATAGGAAGATTGCCAGGAGTTAAAATGGGGTTTTTTCATTTTTTATTGGAGTTCATTTATGAATAATAGGGGATTCATTATGAATAATATCGGTTTTAATAAAATTGTATTCTTTTTATTTGTTCTTTTATCATTTCAGATATCAATTCCAGTTTTTAGTTTAAGTGCAGATGATTATTACCTATCAGTCGATGGGTCAGATGGAAACAATGGATCAATAGATTCTCCGTGGGCAACTTTTGCTTATGCAATGGATCATCTGACGGCAGGAGACACGTTAATAATTAAAGATGGTACATATACGGAAAAGCTATTTGTTGACATATCTGGAACTTCTGGAAACCCAATTACAATAAAGGCTGAAAACGAAGGACAAGTTATTATGAATGGAACAAATAATAGCAGACCAGCGCATGTTTATTATGCTAATTACATTGCATTGGAAGGGTTAATTTTCACAAATTCAAATAGTGATGTACTCAGTGTATATCAATCTGATAATATAGATATTAAAAAATGTTCTGCTTCGAATGCTGGGGTAGGAAATTATATGGTGTTTCTCTCTTTTAATAGCACCAACGTTACTTATGAAGATTGTATTGCCTATGGATCAGGAAGAACTTTATTCAACATTCTTGGTTGCCAAAATGTTACTCTAAGGCGTTGTTGGGGGAGATGGGAAAGTCATTCAGGAGGAGGCGGGGGAAATAATTGTTTTGTATTATATGGTTCTGATGATTGTATTATTGAGAATTGTGTTGGTACGATGGATTCCACTTCGGGTGAAGATGTTGATGGTATTAATTTGTGGGCAAATAGTGACTTTGATTCCGTAGACAGAAATAAGATTTGTGGGAATACAATGTATGGATTATCGGGATGGAGTTACTCCGTTAGCAGTATCTTGCACCGAATAGAAGGGAATAGATTTTATGACAATGTTTCAATTAATACTGCTAATGGATTTTATCAAAGGGCTGATGCAGATTTACAAGTCAGAAATTTAACTATAGTGGATACTAATAATATTGCTTTTGCTCTTCAAGAATATAGCTATGAACCTAAAGATAGTGATTATGTAATAAATGGTGATTTACGCAACTCTATATTGCAATCAGGTGATAAAGGATTATCTGTTAATAGTGCCAAGTCTCCAAGACTTGAATCCTTTACAAATGAATATAATAATCTCTATGATTTCAATACTACTTATTCAGCAGCTGCTACTCAAGGGACTGGTAATATTAGCGTATATACAGGTTGGAATACAAACAAATATGGAAAAGGTGCTTATTTGTTTGTTCCTGAAGCTTCTGAACCAGCTACATCTGGAGAAAACGGGGCCCGTATGGGAGCTGAGGTGTTATATTGTTACCACGATGGGGTACTGACAAATGCCCCTCTGTGGCCATGGCCTATGGAGGATAGAATTTTAGCAGAAACAGGCATAAGTGTCACCTGGGAAAGTAGAGGTGGAATTTGGGATGATACTACAGATTTTGATACTTTATATGGTACAACTGACACAACAGCCCCTTCAATCAACATAACCAGCCCCACGTCTAATTCAACTTATAATACGACAAGGTTATTACCAAGGACTGAACGGTCTCATCGACGACGTCCGCATCTATAACTGCGCATTATCATCTTCTGACATAACGGAACTATATAATAACTACCGCACAAACACAGATACAGTCGATATTCATTCAGACGTTAACGCTCCCACATGTTCAATAAGTATTAACGGCGATGCTATGTATACGAATTCCACTTCGGCAACCTTGAGTCTTTCAGCAGATGATAATGTGGGAGTAACAGGTTATTATATTTCTGATAGTTTTACTGCACCATCAGCGTCAGATGCAGGCTGGGTGTCAGTTGCATCTACACCGAATTATAGTGATACTGTTTCATATACATTGAGCAGTGGGGATGGGAGCAAGACCCTCTATGCATGGTATAAAGACGCATCCGGTAATGTGTCATATGAATCAAGTGATTCCATTACACTGGAAACAACCGCCCCAACAATCAGTATAACCAGTCCCACAGCCAGTTCAACCTATGATACGACAAGCAATAGCATAAGCCTTGGAGGGAACGCCTCTGATGACATTAGTGGTGTGAGCGGAGTAACATGGAGTAATAGTACAGGTGGAAGCGGCTCGGTTGATGGAACTACCAGTTGGACAATATCCAATATCGGTTTATCAGCCGGAGATAATACGATAACCGTAACGGCCACAGATGGAGCAGGTAATACAGTTACAGATTCAATTGATGTAACATATACAGACAATACAAATCCATCAGATATTGACATCACCACTGGCTTAGTGGGCCACTGGACTTTTGACGATGGCACGGCAACCGATAACTCCGGCAACGGCAATGACGGTACTATCAACGGGGCAAACCAGACTACCGGAATAATAGGCAATGCCTTGTCTTTTGATGGAATAGATGATCATGTCACTGTTGATGACAGTGCTTCGTGGGACTTTGCAGGCAAAAACATTACCGTGTCTGTATGGTTTAATGTTGGCGTTACTGATAATGAGCAAATATTGCTGGAGCATTTTACAGGCGGAACCCCCGGAGCAGGATGGTATTTTCATGTTGATAATTATCCAAATAAGATAAGTTTTATCCATAGAAGCACATCCGGAGGAGACGATAATATAGATTTGATGAATGCAACGGATTTAAGAGATAACCAGTGGCACCATGCAGTAGTAACAATGGATGGTACAATGGCAAAATTATTTATTGACGGCACAGAGGTAGACAGTGACGCTTACGGTCCACTGGAGGATCACGATCAGTTATTATACATTGGCTCTATGAACAATACGTCTCGATGGATAAACGGCAGTATCGATGAAATCCGGATATACGACCAGGCATTATCTGAGGCAGATGTAATGGAACTATATGAATACCAAACAAATACAGATACACTGGCAAAGTAGCCCCTTCAATCAACATAACCACTCCAACGTCAAGCACTACCTATGAAACCGTTAGTAATAGTTTAAGCTTAGGGCTTTGCAAGCCTTGAAGTATGGAATACCTGAGTGGCTGAAAATATCACCGCTGCGAGCCTAATTCCTCGCAGAGAAGTTTGTGTATATGCGCATATAATGGGGCGATCTATGTGGGATCGCTAACTACGAGAAATTCGTAAGGATATTTTGTTATGCTGTACAAAGTATCTGGCGACGATTGGGGGTTGGTGGTATCGCCACCAGCCTACCAGTTATGCATCCGATAACAACCTAAATTAGAGAAAAAGTTAGTAACTATGCAATAAAACCTTGTAATTTCGTTG
>SOET01000072.1 GCA_021646465.1 Candidatus Kuenenia hertensis
GACAAAAAGCCAGTTATCGCAATTTGACACTAAAAGTTTTTGCAGCGCTGTACAGTAGTGCCAGATAGTACATATAAAATTCAGCATTGTTGTTTCCTTCAAATTTCCATGAAAGGGCGTTTATCACGGCAGCTTTTTCATCTATGGGATTATCCGGAGAAGAAAGGAATTCTGCAATTTCGATACCCATCACATTTTGTAAATGTGCCCGTTGGACCATCTTCACGTCCATATAAGCCTCATAAAATTCGGTAGACGTAAGGGGTGAATCTGCCAGAGTAATTGTGTGGCACAATAAAAGTGTATTTACGATAAAGACGAATATGTATATTTTTTTCATAAATAACATACTACATAATAAATCTGATTTTTTCTAATAGAATTCAGTTATAAATTTTTACTATTTTCCAGTATTGTCCGGTTAGGAATTTGTGCGTACCGGTTTTTGTCATACCCGAATACTTTTATCGAGTATCCAGAGGTTTGTTTATTATGGATTCCCGCTAAAAACATGCGGGAATGACAGCTTTAGAACAAGGAAATAAAACATGCAAATTCCTAACCGGACAATGGAGACTATTTTCTAAAATATTTGCGGATAAAAAGTTTTGTAAATTTGTATATAGAGGGGGTTAAGAGGTGGAAGAATATGGAGTCACTATTAGAACGGAAAATACACAGATGCTACAGCATATATATTTTCCACACATTCTTTGTAAGTGGCTTAAAATAAATTAATTATGGAACCCAAAATCTTTTAAAGTTTTACTTATTACGCAATATGACGCATTTCATATGGTTTTTCTGACTTATCTTTAGAAATGTAGCTAATGATTGCATAAATAAGTAACACAGGAAACATTATGTCTAAAACGGGAGCGGCCATTTCCAAATCAAATTTGTGCGAAAATCCAAGCAGATTTGTAAATAAAAGGTCTCTTATAATGAAGAAACTATAAAATATGGGTTGAAAATGTTTACCTGCACCAATATATTTACAATAAGTATATACCAGGATCAAATCGGCAAACAACCTGATAACACTATTGAAAATTTTTAAACTAATGAAAAGGCTCCCTGCTTCCGCTTCTTCAAGAAAGAATACCTCCAAGCATGGTGTTAATATATATTTTGAAAAGAAATAAAAAAGGAAACCTACCGCAGCAAGATAAAATATATTTTTCCCCCACAATATACAATCTCTTATTTTCATTATAGAATTTTTCGCAGCATTTTCTGAATCACAGTAGCCAAATGCGATATCACCGATTTTATCTTTAACACTGGTGGAATTCATAAAGAGGTATGAGGCTGCGAAAAGGATTATTGCTACAATATCGCCGCACATGTCAGGGAAGCTCGGTGTGTGAAATTCAAAATGGTGTCCGTTAACGAACTTAATGAAAATATTCGTGGAATTATGATGTCCTCCCAATTGTAAGATATCAAAGAGTATGAGAGGCTTGATGATATCTGCTACAATAAATTTTAAGTTAATTGCGATAAATGTAAGGAATGTGCCAATTCTTATTAATTGTAAAAAGGCTTTTTCTTTGGCGTTGTAGTTTATGGCCAGCATTCAAAACCTCCTTTTTCAAATTTCATTGCATGATGTTGAATCTCATTATTTTATCGGTTAGACTTTAATGCAAAAGTGCATAAATGACATTAATCATGAATAATTCAATAATACTGAAATGATTATTGTTTGTAAATAATACAGTATCACTAAAATTCAATATACTATTTAAAAATAAAAAGTCAACAATTAAAAAATTTAGATATTCATTTAACGGTGTAATATTTTATTAAAATTTTTGCGTTCAAAATTTAATAAAAAAGGGGAGAGAAAATCTATTTGATATCAGAGAAGTTGCGTGTATTTTATAAATGCCCAAACCATAATTTATGGAATACAGATGTTAATTATTTTCTTTGAAAGTATCTTGTTGATCATTCCTTCCGTATAGAATACTATGCGATATTATCTTATTACTATACTGTTGCTTTGTTGCAGTAATGTTTTTATGACTTTTGCCTGGTATGGACACTTAAAGAATTTGTCTCATAAAACCTGGATTATTGCTGCTCTTGTGAGTTGGTTTATTGCTTTATTTGAATACTTGCTTCAAGTTCCGGCAAACCGGATCGGACACCATGTGATGAACATCAGTCAGTTGAAAATACTGCAGGAGGCAATCACCCTTATGGTATTTGTGCCATTTTCCGTGCTTTACATGAAAGAAAAAATAAACCTGGATTATTTGTGGGCTGGCTTATGCTTGTTTGGTGCTGTGTATTTTCTTTTTCGAAAAACAGATTTTTTTTGACTGTAAATAAAAAATAGGAGTATTTTATGGCAGATTTTCATCAGGAAGGAACGATAACAACACTGCATGACATTTACAAAGTTTTTGATGCAAATGAGTATTTGAAAAGTTTGGAAGAAAAACTTGAGTATTATGCACGTCAGGTACGAATTAGTCTATTGTTACCCTGTCTTTACAGCGAGCTCGAAAATACAGAAGTTATCGAACATATTATCAACGAAATTAAAAAAGTCCGGTATCTGCGCAATGTAGTTGTTGCTCTGGGAGGCGCCCAGGATGAAGAGAAATTTCGGGACGCCAGAAAATATTTTGGAAGACTCCATACATCAAAACGTGATGTTAAGGTTGTTTGGGTTGAAGGGCCTCGCATTCAGGAGGTGTTTCACCGCATTCGGGGACGTGAAATTCAAACAGGTGTTCAGGGAAAAGGCCAATCGGTATGGATTACCCTTGGGTACATTCTTTCAAGAGGAGATGTGGATGTGATAGCGCTTCATGATTGTGATATAGTAACCTATGACCGCATATTTTTAGGAAGACTCATTGAGCCTACCGCAAATCCAAATAATGATTATGAGTTTTGCAAAGGGTATTATGCCCGTGTATCGCTCACAGACAGATCGATAAAAGGCAGAGTGACAAGATTGTTTGTAATTCCGTTTGTTGATGCAATGATGAGAATTATGAATACTCATGGATATAAAGAGCTTGAGCGTTTTTTTGGATATCACCGAATATTCAAATACCCGTTGGCTGGTGAATTCAGCTTAAGCGCCCGATTGGCAAGGGGTATTGATATTGCATATGATTGGGGTTTAGAAATGGCCACGCTATCTGAGGTGTATCACAGAACAATGAACAGAAAAATAGCGCAAGTGGACCTCTCTAAAAACTATGAGCATAAACATCAGGAACTTTCTGCAGATGACGCAAACAAGGGATTACACAGAATGGTGGTCGATATTGCCACGTTTTTTTTACATTATATGCGATCTCATGGGGTGCCTATGGATGATGCCTTTGTAGATATGATGCTGCACACGTATTATGATAATGCCTTGAGATTTATCAAATGTTATAGTGATGATGCTGAGATGAACAATCTGATTTTAAATCGTTATGAAGAGGAACTTGCCGTGAGGCACTTTCGTGGAGTTTTGTGGACGGCGTGGGAACATAGCAGGGGGCCAAGAGAGGCAACTCTTATTCCTTCATGGAACCGGGTGACGTATAGCCTTCCTGATATTTATGCGAATCTCTATGAGGCAGTTGAAAAAGATAATGAATAGAATGTTTTTAAAATATGTTCAGGAGGCTGTCGGCAGTAAGCGTATAAAACATCTGGCAGGCAATAAAAATATACGGGAAACAACAATAAAAAAATAACCGGAAATTTTTCCGGTTATTTTTTTAGAATGAGTTCTTCAACCAGTCCGTCAGCATTTTTGTATTTTTTTCTGTTGAGCATATCTTTCATGTTTGTTAACGTTTGCAATACCCAATTCTGGTTTCCCTGATTTGCAAAAATGGGAGCAACCATGCCTCCCGGTTCACTGTATGTTTGATATATTAATTCCACATAATCCTCATTGAGTGGTCTTAGTATCCAGCTTCCGGATACTTTTGGGATTCTGACAAACGATGGTTGTTTTGGGAGGAAATCAGGCTTCCCGGTGAATGTTATCGTAACGGTTTTTGTTACAGGGTCTTGTGTTCTGACGGTATAAATAATCGAATCCCTGTTGGGAAAGATCAAAGGGGTGGAAAATTCTATGCGTTTGTATCTTTCCGTAGGGCTTACGATTTTAAGTACTTCTTCCTTAATGCATCGATAATTCCACTCGCTGCATGCATCAGAATCTTCGATAAGATTAACAAGACTATTCAGCGATGTTTTTACCACCATTATTCCCATATATGATTTGTATTCGGATTCGGAATATTTATGCGAATCTCTATGAGGCAGTTGAAAAAGATAATGAATAGAATGTTTTTAAAATATGTTCAGGAGGCTGTCGGCAGTAAGCGTATAAAACATCTGGCAGGCAATAAAAATATACGGGAAACAACAATAAAAAAATAACCGGAAATTTTTCCGGTTATTTTTTTAGAATGAGTTCTTCAACCAGTCCGTCAGCATTTTTGTATTTTTTTCTGTTGAGCATATCTTTCATGTTTGTTAACGTTTGCAATACCCAATTCTGGTTTCCCTGATTTGCAAAAATGGGAGCAACCATGCCTCCCGGTTCACTGTATGTTTGATATATTAATTCCACATAATCCTCATTGAGTGGTCTTAGTATCCAGCTTCCGGATACTTTTGGGATTCTGACAAACGATGGTTGTTTTGGGAGGAAATCAGGCTTCCCGGTGAATGTTATCGTAACGGTTTTTGTTACAGGGTCTTGTGTTCTGACGGTATAAATAATCGAATCCCTGTTGGGAAAGATCAAAGGGGTGGAAAATTCTATGCGTTTGTATCTTTCCGTAGGGCTTACGATTTTAAGTACTTCTTCCTTAATGCATCGATAATTCCACTCGCTGCATGCATCAGAATCTTCGATAAGATTAACAAGACTATTCAGCGATGTTTTTACCACCATTATTCCCATATATGATTTGTATTCGGATTCGGAATTGCTTTGTGAAAATATTTTAATTCCGTTGCTTTCCTCTTCCAGTTCCCATCTATTGGAAATATGAGAAATGGAAGGTATTTCTTTTTCTGTTGCATAGAGAATCGAAGGTATAATCATTAGCAGAGAAATCAACAAGAAGGGCCGCAATGCATACATTGTTAACCTCCAAAATATGTTTAAAAACGGGAAAAAGAGTAAATAAAATATCCAGTACAATAAAGATTTGGGAAAAATGAGGAATCAATACGTAATAGTGGAATAGTTCATCAAAAAAAGTTATTATAACAAAAAAGAGACACATAATACATAAGAAAAATTAGAGGAAATGTGGATAATATCATGTTTACAAGAACACCGATTATATCTTTTGTGGGAAAATCGAACAGCGGAAAAACAACACTTATTGTTAAAATTATTAAAGAATTAAAATTAAGAGGATACAAAGTTGCTACCATAAAACATACACATCATAATGTTGATATGGATACAAAAGGAAAAGATAGCTGGAAGCATTCACAGGCAGGAGCGGATGCAGTTATCATTCTATCGGAAAACAAGATGGGACTTTTTCGGACGACTTCAAAGAGGGTTCCATTGAAGGAGATGGTAGAAACGTATCTGAGGGATTTCGACATAATTATACTTGAAGGATATAAGACAGAACCTATTCCCAAAATAGAGGTTCTTCGTACAGAAAACAGCAATCAGATGGTGTGCAAGAATGATGAGCATTTAATTGCAGTTATAAGCGATCAGGATCCGATGATAAACGTTCCTTATTTACCTATTAATACGGATACTAAAAAAATTGTTGATTTTATTCTTTCATATCTGAAGATAGATTTATTCATATGAACCCATTCATTCGTTTTTTAGGAAAATTTCTTCTCTCTTAAAAAGCCAGTAATTGGTCATTCCGGGAACGAGTGCTTTTAAAAGAACCCTCAATCTGCCAGCTGCATTAAAGACCTGCAGGTCGTTTATTTCAAATTTTTCCACGGTAGATTCTGTGAGAAGCCAGTCTTTGTAATTGTCATTATATTTGAAACCCAATACTTCCTTGTTGCGAACTCTGGGGAACCGGGTATAATTTTCCAATACCCACCAATAAAAATTTTTCAAATAATTATGACTTTGTATGTCAGCATCTTGTAATGCCGCAACCATAAAATCTATCATCACTTCCCAAATGGCGCCCCATCCGTGGTATTCGTTCTTCCCTATAAGCCTCCAGGGGGAAAGCATTTTGGGGTCGATATTCTTGCTTTTTTCACCAGGCGTCAATAACAATTCATAACCATTTTTATTTGTCAGCATTGGGTTTGCTACAGAAAAACCAAGGCTTTCACCGTTTTTGTCGATGATTGCCAGGCCTCCCAGAGAAATAGGAAGTTCTACAGGAAGTATCAGTTCTTTTTCGATATGTTCCATTCTCATGGACTTTGCAAATGCTTCAAAACCTAAATCGCTGTGTAAAACAGGAATCGGTTTTTTTTCTTTATCGAGCGCCATGGCATATGTGTGAATACCATTAGGGAATGGATTCCCATCAGGAAGAAAAAATTTATCTGCCAGATGTTCAAATTGGTATTGCATACTGTCTTCCCATTTTCTGTCATCCAAAAAATCTTCTGCCGTAAACCAGACCTTTCCCTGCCCGTGTTCTCTGAGGTAGTAGCCGATTTTCATTTTTTTGAGATCCTGAATCGATTTTTCCTGGTTTTGCGGATCATTATAAAAATTTTTTAAACGGTTTCTCCACTCTTCTAATGAATAGGATAATTCGAAACATTTTTTTGTTCTTTCGATAAGAGTTTCGATTGTATCGCCAATGACAACATTCGTAGGATCAAGAAATGTTACTATTGGTTCAAAACTATGGCCAGGGGAGTGAGACATCATTTTACTCAGGAACATTAAAAGGAGGTTCTTTTTTTCATTGTTATTTGTGAATGATTCTAAAAGGTGCAGTAAATGAGGAATCCATACGGCATTTACGTCATAGGAATATGTGCCTCTTGAAAAACTATTAATTGCATCTCTCCAGTTAGCGGAACTGGGATCGTTTATTCGCTTTAATGGAACAAGTTCATTATTTTTAATGAAAGCAAGGGCTCTATTCAAATTGCGAATAACGACCGTTGCGTTATTGATAAAATGTTTTTCGTCAGTTACTGTTAAATTATAACGATTATCTTTGTCAGTATGGTTTAAAAAATCCTCACAATCTTTCACGCTCATTTCGTTCAATAGTTCAAAAGCAGAGATAGTCACTAAGAAATCAGTATCCGTCATACGGTAATCGTAATGGGCTTCATTTTCCTTTATAACGCGGGAATCTATTTCGTGCGCACCCTCACCCAGCAGATTAGAGCGATTTAAGAGTTGTTGTACCATTTTTTGCTGAACGAATGTACCGATAAACGGTTTAAGCAATAAATGGGTAAAAACGGTATCTCTGCCAAAATAAGTAAGATAAGTAAACGCACCTGCCAAAACCATGTTGTTCATTATTAAAAAAGAAAGTGAACGATAAGAAATTTCAAGCATATTTAGCAGACTCATGATTTTTTCACCTATCAGACCTTCCAGCGTTTTCGCATTTTGTAAACGGTTGATGCACTCCATGCACTCTTCTTTAAAGATGTTGCTCAATGGGAATGGTTTGGGGCGATAGTGTTGCGATGTCGTATTTACGGTGAATTCTATACTGATCTTCAATGAGGTCTCCGGTTTTGAAGATATTATTTCAAAAATAGGAACTAGAATTTCAATGATGTAAAGATCTTTTGCGGAGGAATTTAAATATCGCTTATATTGAGGCGGAAGGACTCTGGATTTTGAATTAAGATCTGTTCCAGGAAAACAAAGAAGGCGCAATTGTTTTTCTTCAAACCATTCAGGGTTTTTTTTTGTTATATCGTTTAGTAACTCCCATCCTTTATCTCCCTTATTGATATAGTTTTTAACTTCATCGATCACAAAATAACTTAATACCAGGGGAGTGCTTGCCTCTTTTATGGTTAATTCTTCTGTGGAAGTGCCCTGTATTCCTTCTACCGATATCTCAATCTGATATGTTTCCCCGAGGATATTCTTGCAGAGAGTAAGAGATATATTGTTTTTATGTCGTCCTATTTTATGGTAAGGGATAAGGGGGAAAAGACCGTATGAGGTATCTTCTAAATATCCGAAGATATCTTTGAGCGCCCTGATATCGGCATTTTCTTCAATCATTCTTTGCATGTCTCTTAAACTACGCCCATCCCCAAGATAAACAGAGAATTTAACCGGGTCATTTCCTTTTACAGTCAGGTTGAATAAATCAGATATCCCGTAAGTGATGTTTTTGTCAGATTTTGTTTCTTTAAGGGAAATGAGTTGAAAATCCCCTTTTATTGATTCAGGGAAAAAAGGAGTAATAATGAATTGAGCGATAATGTTTTTGAAAGAGGCTAATAAGAGTTCTGTTTGACTTTTTCTGGCGCGAATTCTCTTTCCGAATATACCGATTTCCGGGTCCATTTTCAAAACTGTCTGCCGTGAAATCCATAACGATTCGTTAAATGCGGGAAAAATTTTAGAGGTTTTTAACTCTGAAAATCTAAAGCTAATATCTTTTAGAAAATTTAATATTGTCTTTGGAAACGCCCCTTCCACATCCTTAACGGTTGATTGTTCAAGGAGTGATTTATGTGAATGGTAATTGCAATCAGAGGTCAACATTGAAATTAGGTATCAAGTGAAAACATAATCCACGAAGAAAAAAATCTACATGGAAAATTAATAAAAAAGAGGTATAATCTAGCGCACAAAAAAAGAAAAATCTACAATTATTTTAAACAGCTATAATGGTATATCGTCATGACGAAGGATGATGTAATAAAAAACGTTCTCAATTCTTCATCACTCCCTACACTTCCGGCAGTGGCATCAAAGATCATCTCTATTTCCTCAAAAGAAGATACGAGTATCAGAGAAATAGCTGAATTAATATCAAAAGACGTTTCACTTTCCGCAAAGGTACTGAAGATAGCCAATTCAGCATTTTACAGTTTTCCTTTTAAAATAAGCACAATCAACCAGGCAGTATCGCGTATAGGGACGAATGCGATACGAAGCCTGATTTTATCGTTTTCATTTCTTTCCGTAAAAGGGAAAAATGATGCAAAATATTTTAATTATGAAAAATATTTGGAAAAGTCTCTTTCTGCGGCAGTAGCGGCAAAACTTATTATGCAAGAGATCGATAAAAATGAACTCGAAGAGATTTTTATTGCCGGGCTTTTAAAGGAAATTGGAGAATTGATTATTGCCTGCGCTTTTCCTCAATTGTATGATCAGGTTTTTTCCCAGGGGATAACTGATACGGAAGGATTGCTGGCACAAGAAGAAAAAATTATAGGTGCTGATCATGTTATTATAGGGTATGAGGTTTTAAAAAATTGGGGGTTCCCCTCTGTATTGTTAATTCCTATCCAGTATCATCACACGCCGGAGAAATACCTGAGCAATGATAAAAAATTAAAACTAAATACTAATGTAGTCTATCTGTCGAGTCTAATTGTAAATATCCTATATTCAAATAAACCAAAGGAGTTCCACAATAAATTCATTGAGGAATCCCGTATGATACTTGGTTTTAATGATAAAATAATTGCTGATATCTTAAAAAATGTTGATGGTGAGATTGTGCAGGTTGCCGAGTACTTTGGGTATAATATTGAAAGGCCTAAGTCTATTGAAGATACCTTGATGGAAGCAAACGCAGCCCTTAGTGTTATAAACCTTACCTATGATCAAATGAATAAGGAACTCGTTAGTACAAAAATACAACTGCAGAAATTAGCGAAGGAATTAGAAGCAAAAAACAAAAGCCTTGAAAATCTTGCGAATATAGATGGATTAACGGGAGTTTATAATCATCGCTTTTTACAATCATTTCTTGAAAAAGAAATTAACAGATCGAAACGAAAAAAAACCAGTCTTTGCCTAGTATTGATGGATGTTGATAATTTTAAGAACCTAAATGATACGCATGGGCATCAAGCAGGAGATTTTATTCTTAAGGAACTATGCAGATTGTTGGCGACTTGCTTACGGGAATATGATATCCTTGCCCGCTATGGTGGAGAAGAATTTGCAATTGTTTTCACTGACACAAAAGTGGATGCAGCCATAATTATTGCCGACAGGATGCGTGAAAGAGTAGCAAAATATGCTTTCATGGAAAATAATAAAAAGTATACTGTTACTGCAAGTTTTGGTGTAGCAGAAATATCGCCTTCAATCGATAAAATAAAGCGAAGTGAACTCATAGACAATGCGGACAAAGCATTATTAGAAGCAAAGAAAAATGGGAAGAATATGGTTACCGTCTATAGTCAGAAGAAAAAGTGGTTTAAGTAATATCTTTTTTGCTATTGTTGCAATGCTAATCTTTGACTTGCCAGAACCTTTTTGCAGGCATCAAATACATCATTAGCACTTATTTTTTTCATGCATATCATTGTATCACAGTTTCCTTTGTAACAAGGGGAGCATTCAACGTGAGCAACTAGCGATTTTCCTCTGTTATAAAGGTCTATTTCCTGATAACAGGTAGAACCAAAGAATGTGACAATCAATTTTTTTAAGGCTATAGATAAATGTAAGGCAAGAGTATCCCCCGTGACGATAAGATGGCATTGGTTAATCAATCCCATAAATTCCTTCAAGCTGTGATGGCATCCGCTGTCAATAACTTTAGTTTTTGTCAGGGAGGCGATTTCCTTATTTCTCTCGACTTCTTCAGGTCCCCCTAAAAGTAATATTTGTGCTTGCAGATCCTCCTGCAATTTATCTGCGAGTTCAACAAAGCTACTGACTTCCCATCTTTTTGTGGCAAATCTTTTTCCAGCTCCGGTGTTTAGACCAATAATTAATTTTCCATTATTTATACCTGAATTTTTTAAATGATTTATGGCATAAGCATTATATTTGTCAGGAAGTGTTATAATATACTCCCCGTATTTTTCATTTAATCCGAGGGCTTCAAAGGTTAATTGCTGATAGGTTTTTGTGTTTTGGTGGAATTTGAGTTCATCAGAGACTCCCAATCGCAACAAATGTTCTGCTTCCTTATTTGAGAAATAAATGTGCCCTTTATCGGAAAGTGCGAAACCGAGTTTTGTTTCGGCTTTGACAATTGAAGCCAGGCTGGTAGCAGTTGCATCTTTATCGAGACATATCAGTAAATCAAATTTTTCTACCTGAAGACGTAATGTATTTTCAAGATTAACGAATAATAAACGGTCAATAAAAGGATTATCTTCAAGGACAGGTAATGAAGCACGATCTGTTATCCAGGTAATATAAGATGACGGATATCTTTCCTTTAAAACAGGAAGAATTGGCGTAGTTCTCAATACATCACCGATTGCCGCTAATTTTATAATCAAAATCCTTTTTCCCATTGGGGCATATCTTGGACAGCTTGAATCGATGGGACAATCGAGTTTAAATTTACACGGTTTCTCGGAAGCAAAAAAACGGCAGTCAAATTCTTTAAACATTATATTAAATCCTTCAAAGGTTGCATTTAATAAATCAGGAATGACGTAAAAGAATAAAATATGAAAACAAAAAAGGGGATTATGTAATTATCAATTAAACGTGTATTTCCAATTTTTACCGCTAAAGCGATCACGTCCCCACTTTTTGCATTCTCAGTGTCTTCCAGATTATTTTGATCAACTATTGAAATGTAATCAACTTTTGCAGACTTATAATCATTTATAACACTTTTCATTGCATTAATAATTTCCCTGTTTAACGTGATTCCGGAGTTGATCATGTGTTTTGCTTTTGTGAGTGCCTTAAACAGGCAGAGGGCATCTTTTCTTTCATCATTGCCGAGATAGGCATTCCTGGAACTTAATGCCAGACCATCTTTATCTCTGACGATGGGAAGTACCTTGATTTTTGTATCAACATTAAGGTCAGAAACCATCTTTTTTATGATAACGGTCTGTTGAAAATCTTTTTGCCCGAAATAAACAATATCTGGTTTTAAAATATTAAATAATTTCAGAACAATCGTGGCAACTGCGCTAAAATGTCCCGGACGTGATTTCCCACAAAGTTTATCCTCTAGTTTTTTTAGTGTAACGGAAGTACAGAATGACACCGGATAGATTTCTTCCCTGTTGGGACAAAATAATATGTCTGCATTTTCTTGTGAAAGCAACAAGCAATCATTTTTAAATGGCCTAGGATAACGATTGAAATCTTCATTTTCACCAAATTGTAAGGGGTTTATAAAGATACTAACAATAATCGTATCATTTTCTTTTCGGGCTTCGCGTATTAAACTTAAATGGCCATCATGCAAAGCCCCCATAGTAGGAATAAAACCAATTTGAAAATTATTTTTTTTAAAAGTTTCAATTTTTTGTCGAATGCCATTTATAGAGTCTATTATTTGCAACAGTATTCACCAGTAAATTGTCAAATATATTGAAATCTAAAAAGTCTATCAAAGATAAAATACGAATGCAAGCGCCATTCTCTGGAGTGGTAAGACTACTAAGTTATTTACAAAGCAATGCACAAGCAATAAACATTTTGGAGAGGGGGATA
>SOET01000024.1 GCA_021646465.1 Candidatus Kuenenia hertensis
TTGTATCATTGCTACTTATTATATCTTATTCTTTCCTTAACTTAACACCTATGGGGGGGGGAGGCGTTTCGCCTCCTTCCTACCAGCTATAAAGAGGTATAAAAAACATATCAGGATAAACCAAGGCATTATACGCTTCTTCCGGAAATGCTTCAGGGCGTTCCCATCTACCAGTAAAAACAGAGAATACAGCGTAAGCCTGAAAAATTCCCCAAAAGGCAAACCAAATTATTGCAATCCAGGGCTTCTTTTGGTGGGTTGAATTTTTTCCCATTTAGGCAACTGCTAATTTATCTTCATTTTGAATAATTATTTTAGGATTTTCAGTTTTTGGCGGGATGGGCAATCCTTTTTCTTTTAGTAAATTAATATGTTCCTTCATTCCCCATTTTGCTTTATAAATGCAATCCTCTATAGAGTGGCCAATGCCACTAAAACCTTCTAAATCTTCTGAATAAAACCCAAAATAGTCAGGCTCTTCCGTTGCCTCTATAATTAATGAATATTCTAAATCAATCATTCTTTGCCTCCTTCTTATTTCTTTTTTATTCCTGCTGATTTTAGTATAGCATGACAGGTTCCTTTTGGAACTTCTTTTGAGCCATGATAATCGACACGAACTAATTTATCTCATCCAGTTTTTCCATAATATCTTATAGACCCTTTTTCTTTTATAATTTTGAATCCTTCTTTTTCAAGAAGTCTAACAAGTTCGTTAAATTTCACTGTTTCTCCAGGATATTATTTTCTCATAACGTGTCGCAGTTGAGCTGAGGGACGAAGTCCCTTCTGCTCCAACAGCGAGTAACGCCCGCGGCGGGCGTTACTCGCTGTTGGCTCAATTACGCCGTTCGTGCCGCATCAGCGGCACGAACATTTATTTTTATCTTTATTTTATAATCTCCGGCATACTATATCATGCCATATTATTTGACAAACGAAAATCCATAGAATTATATTGAAATATTGAATATTTTTCTATAATACCATGCCAATATTATTAATAGACATAAGCTTGATAATTATTTGGAGGAAGCAGAAATTGTAAGTGTTTTATGGGAAAAACAGAAATATCCTTAAATTCTGTCACCAAAGTCTGACCTTGTTTTCCTCTCCTGCGATCTCACCTTGCTGGTCCCTAAGCAGCAAATTTGATTACTTCCAATTCGGCTAAACTGTCTACACCCTCTAAAATATCTTCCACTCGCTTCATAACAGAATCTTCAAGAAGATATTCACTGCAATTCTCGCACTGAAATACAGGAACTCCTTTAAGAATCGCTATAGTTTTGCCTCATTTACTTTGAACGGGAGATCAGTAACCATCGATCTCATTTCAGAACCACAAACGTGGCACTTCATCAAATTTTTCTCCTTGAAACCCTATATTTGGGTAAATATAAAAGCCATACTTTCCTTTGGCAGTTAAGAGGGGGGTAAGGAGCATGAAACCCGCATATGATAAAATAAAAACAGCAACTATTTTAAAGTATAACTTCAAGGGATAGAGGAATCCTGCTCCACCCCCTTTGGTTTACATCTTTTTAAAAAATTAACACCATCACAACAACTTTTCCGCAATTTGAATGGCGTTGAGGGCGGCGCCCTTGCGGATATTATCGCTTACAATCCACATATCGATGCCATTGTCCAGGGAAACGTCTTCACGGATACGCCCCACAAAGACTTCGTCCTTTCCTGCCGCATCTGTGGCCAACGGGTATAACTGTTTGGCAGGATCGTCGATTATCTGAATCCCCGGTGCAGTTGAAAGAAGTCTTTTCACCTCCGCCGCCGTGATTTTTTTCTCTGTTTCTATATTTACCGATTCGCTATGGCTGCGAACAACCGGCACACGTACCGTAGTCGCAGTCACTCTGATCGAGTTGTCTCCCATGATCTTTTTGGTCTCATTCACCATCTTCATTTCTTCCGATGTATATCCATTGGGCAAGAACGCATTGCTCTGAGGAATTTGGGGAAGTACGTTAAACGCTATCTGATGGGGAAATAATTTTCGCTGAAACCCCTCTTTGCCTTCTAAAATACTCTTTGCTTCTTTTTCAAGTTCGTCAATCGCTTTCAAGCCTGCCCCGGATACCGCCTGGTATGTCGATACTACCACCCTTTTGATTTTTGCAGCGTCATGAATGGGTTTTAACGCAACCACCAACTGAATTGTTGAACAATTGGGGTTAGCAATCACACCATGATGCTTCGGGATGTCGTGCGTATTTACTTCCGGCACCACAAGAGGAACATCGTCGTCCATTCTGAACGCACTGGAATTATCCACACACACCGCGCCGCTTTCAATGGCATAGGGTACATACTCCCTGCTGATGCTTGCCCCGGCACTAAAGAGAGCAATTTTAATATCTTTAAATGAATTTTTTGTCAATTCCTGCACAATATGTTCTTTTCCGCAAAATTGAATCTTTTTCCCTGCTGACCGCCTTGATGCCAACAATCTCAGTTCATTTATCGGAAATTTCCTGCTTTCTAAAATCCTTAAAAATTCCTCTCCAACCGCTCCAGTCGCCCCAACTACCGCTATGTTAACAGACATTTTTACCACGAACTCCTTCCATTTGTTAAATTGTTAAAGCACTTTATTTATTTATTTTTTTCTTATAAGTATATCGTCAACAATACCTTTTTTCTGCCTCATATGTTCTATTTGCGATAAATACCGTTGCGCGTCCTTATAATATCCTGCCGTTGGTTTCAAACCAGGCAACAATTGCAGCCAATACTGGTTCTCTAAAACCATAAACAATTCCCGGATATATTTGCTGAACATCGAAGCAAGAGCCGCCGCAAGACTTACGGTTTCCCCTTTTTCCACAAACGATATTTTTATACTCCGTTTTTTTCCGATTATTACATAGGAAGAAATCTCACTGCTCTCCTTCAAAATTTTTACCTCTTTTCCGGGAAAATGTTTCTTCAATAAATACGAATACGTATTTCTGCCCCCTTGCTTATCGATAAGCAAGTCTATGTTGCCGTTACTTTCTCCCAACAGCTTTGCGATATGTTTGATGCTATTGTTGAATAAGACGGTGGATTTATTCCCATGCGTTCGTACCTGTTCATTAAACTCTCGAACGGTAACAACACAGCTCCCCACATGAGAAAATCTGATGCTGTGTTTCGCCATACTGTGTTGCAGCAAGTCGATATAATTCAGAAAAACAGCCTCACTTGTGGCAAAAGGCAATGCGTAATCTTTTTGCGCATACCAGGGATAGCCATCTATTACCTCCCTGTTAAAACATGACAAGGCATCCAATAACTGATAAAATGATGTAACTTTAAGCCCTTTTATCCCTAGAAACGAAAAAATAGCGTCTTCCAGCGGTTTTAACCCATTTCGTGTATTATACAGTTTTTTGCTGTCACACACCGCCAGACGATGTTTTCTGCCTTGGAGTCCGTTAGAAACAGCGTCCGTTAACAAATCCCACAATGAACAATCGGTTTTATCATCAGGAACGTCAAAGGCCGCAACACTAATTACCAAAGGACCAAGCACCGGGCCGTATCCCGCCTCATCAATACCGGCAATTATTGTCATTGAAAAACCCTCGATTTTCGCAGTATTATATCCTTTCACGAAAGAAAGTCAAAAAGGAAACGAATGCTCCTGTTTTCATTCATTGTTGCATGATGATAGTATTTTCATAAACTTCGTTGACAGTCTCTTTTCATTTTTCTTGACAACACTTACCACAAAAAATATAATTTTTTCAAATAATTTCTTTGTATATCTTTATAACACGAGGCCTTCGGCCTCGTTAATTTTTTGGATTATTGATAATGAAAATCCTTAAAACATGGGAATGCAACGCAAGCCTGGAAATTGAAAAAATCAAACAGTCGTTAGACCCTCTAAACAGTTCCTCAAACATCAGAACAACCGTACTCAAAATCATCCGGGATGTTAAAAAAAATGGCGATAAGGCAATTACAACATATGGCAAACGTTTTGACAAGGTTCATCTTTCTCCGGAAAATTTTAAGGTAAAAGAAAGAGAAATTGAGGACGCATATAAATATGTATCTGGCAAATTTATCAAATCAATACGCCTCGCAATAAAAAATATACAAACGTACCAGAAACATATTCGTGTTCAGAATGTAAAACAACTAAAGTCAAATGGAGTGCTCCTTGACACGCTCTATACGCCAATTGACAGCGCAGGAATATACGTTCCGGGCGGAGCAGCTTCATATCCTTCTACCGTATTGATGAATGCCATTCCCGCGCAGGTTGCAGGTGTAGAAAAGATAGTCATGGTTTCCCCTCCGAAAGAAGACGGAAATATACCACCCGAAAGGCTGGTGGCAGCAAAAGAGGCGGGTGTCAGTGAAATATACAAGATTGGCGGCGTTCAGGCAATTGCAGCCCTTGCTTTTGGAACGAAAACCATTCCCAGGGTAGATAAAATTGTAGGCCCGGGTAATGTATTTGTAACACTCGCCAAAAAAGAAATTTTCGGGTACGCGGGAATAGACATGCTTGCCGGCCCGAGTGAGGTATTAATTATTGCAGATAATCAAGCAAACCCCTCATTTATCGCTTCCGATTTGCTTTCTCAGGCGGAACATACCCCTGGTATCTCTATTTTAGTTACTTTTTCAAAATCATTGGCAAAGCGGGTAACATCAGAAATAAAAAATCAAATAAAAACACTCAACCGTTCAGCCGGAACAAGTGAATGTATTAATAAATATGGAGTAATTTTTATCGCAAAAAACATCAACGAGTGTATATCGCTTTCCAATGCCATTGCCCCCGAACATTTACAAATTATGACGCGCAATCCAAAAGCCGTGTTATCAAAAATCAAACACGCCGGGGCGGTATTTTTAGGCACTTACACCCCTGTAGCTTTAGGTGATTATATCGCCGGGCCTTCGCACGTGCTCCCCACGGGAGGTACTGCACGTTTTTCATCCGGATTATCGGTAAATGATTTTCTTAAGAGGACAAGCGTTATCACCTACTCACAATCAGCACTCAAAAGCATACAGCAGGAATTAACTGAAATTTCTGAAGCTGAGGGACTTGACGCACACACAAAATCGGTTAAAATCAGATTAAATTCAAATAAAAAAAAGCCGATCAGGCGTTGAAACAAATACTTTTATTATCATTAACACAGTTCGATCTATCGGAGCATCTATTGAGTTATTTTAAAGAACACATTGAAAAAATGACCGGCTATGTACCCGGTGAACAACCTAAAGATGGTATTTACACAAAGCTCAACACAAATGAAAACCCATATCCCCCATCACAGAAGGTGTTGGATACGATCCGTAATTCCATAAATGAAAACCTCCGTTTGTATCCCGATCCAATTGCAACTACAGCACGAGTAAAAATTGCGGAGGTACTTGGAACAAAACCGGAATGCGTTATGGCGGGAAACGGTTCAGACGATCTCCTTTCTATAATAGTTCGCAGTTTTGCAGGACCAGGCGATAAAATAGTTTTTCCCTATCCTTCTTACATGCTCTATAATACCCTTACTGAATTGCAGAATGGAACCCCATGTATGATTGATTTTACGGAAGATTATACCCTGCCGGAAGATTTCGTTGTAAAAGGAGCAAAAGTTTCTTTTATCGCAAATCCCAATTCACCTTCGGGAACGATGATTTCTCCCCGGGAAATATCCCGGCTGGCATCGAAAATTGACGGAGTGCTTGTTATTGATGAGGCATATGCCGATTTTTCCGATGAAAACTGTTTATCTCTGGTAGAACGTCATGATAACATACTTCTTTTACGCACACTTTCAAAGTCGTATTCGCTGGCAGGCATCAGGTTTGGTTTCTGCATAGCCCAGGAATCTCTCATACAAGGGATGATGAAGGTAAAAGATTCATACAATGTTGATAGATTAGGCATAGTCGCAGCAGTCGCAGCAATAGAAGACCAAAAGACAATGGCGGAGCATGTTGTTAAAATAAGAAAAACGAGGGAGTACCTGACAAAGGCATTGCAGGAAATGGGATTTTTCATATATCCTTCCTATACCAATTTTATTTTAGCCCGATGCATGGAAGGCGTTTCCGCGCAAAGTTTATATGAAGAATTAAAAAACCGGAAGATTCTGGTAAGATATTTCAACATAAGACGGCTTGACGATTGCCTGCGTATCACCATAGGAACTCAGGAAGAAATTGATCTTTTAATAAAAAATTTAAAGGAACTCCTTCTTATCGGCGCAAAAGGAATAAAATAAATTTACTCAAACACTAAATAACATATTAAAGCTATTTTCACTTTGGAATTTCAAACGTAGGGGTTGAAAATCTTCAACCCCTACTGACTTATAAAAAGTTGCCGTAGCCTTAACTTAATTATCTTATTCCCCTACCACTTTAATTAAACAAAACTTCAATGAAAAAAAGAATTGCGAAAATCGACCGAAAGACCAAGGAAACACAAATTGAGCTCGTTTTGAATATTGACGGAGAGGGTGTCTGCAACATCAAAACCGGCGTCGGTTTCTTAGACCACATGCTCGACTTGCTGGCAAAACATGCCTTATTTAATTTGGATATCACTGCTCATGGCGATACCCAGGTTGATGATCACCACACTGTGGAAGACATTGGAATTTGTTTTGGTCTGGGAATTAAGGAGGCATTGGGAAACAAAAAAGGTATTAAACGTTTTTCAAACGCATGTATTCCAATGCAAGAAACATTGGCAAATGTTGCAATAGACATAAGCGGAAGATCTGCATTAGTGTATAATGCCAATTTTCATAATGAAAAGATTGGCAATTTTGACGTGGAACTTATTCAGGAATTCCTCGAATCATTCACCACAAATGCAGGTATTAATTTACACATAAATATACCTTATGGATCAAACTCACACCACATGGCCGAAGCAATATTTAAAGGAGTGGCAAAAGTACTTGGAGAAGCTGTCCGTCTTGATGAACGTATAACTGACATACCCTCAACGAAAGGAATACTTTAATGTTAAATAATCATTTGTTTATTTTTTTTTTGAAACTTAAAATCCACTTACCCAAAAGGGTGTTTTTCTTTGTTTTCAATATAGTATCCTTCCTTGCCTTAATCGTCTTTTCACATCCGACCGCCTCTATTTGCTCGGAACTTGCAGATACACCATGGCCTATGTTTCGTCATGATTTACAACACACAGGACAAAGCCCTTTCAAGAGCATTCAACATCCACATATAAAATGGGCATTTCAAACAGAAGGCGCCGTAACTTCTTCACCTTGTATAGGAAATGACGGTACTATTTATTTCGGTTCACAAGACACAAAATTTTACGCAGTTTCCAGGGAAGGCAAACTGAAATGGAACTTTCAAACACAAGGAGAGGTCTAATCTTCTCCCGCAATAAGAAAAGACGGAACAATTCTGTTTGGATCATGGGACGGCAATCTTTATGCCCTAAATGCAGATGGCAGTTTATTATGGAAATATAAAGCTCCCGGAGGGATTATCTCATCTCCGGCAATAGCACCGGACGGAACAATTTATTTCGGATGCTGGGATAGAAAATTACATGCAATTACTTCCGAGGGAAAATTAAAGTGGACGCAACTTACAGCAGACCATATAGTTTCATCACCTGCGATAGCTCAGGATGGCATGGTATACTTCGGCTCTGAAGATTACTACTTATTTGCTATGAAACCCGAAGGAAAAGCCGTATGGAGTTTCGGAACACGATATATTATGGATGCATCTCCTTTAATCAGACCAAATGGTGATATCTGCATAGGGTCCGAAGATGCGAAGTTTTATGTTTTTCAACCGGATGGCCAGATAAAATGGACATACAATGCTTTGTATGATATTGATTCTTCCGCGGCCATCGACACCGAAGGGAATCTTTATGTTGGGTCAGGAGACAATAATCTCTACGCATTTTCCTCTGATGGAAAGTTAAAATGGACTTTTACCGCTGGTGGCTCAATACGTTCCTCCCCTGCGGTTACTTCAGACGGCATTATATATTGCGCATCCGGAGATAAAAAAATTTATGCATTGGACCAAAATGGCATTTTAAAATGGTCTCTTACTACAGGAAATTCTGTTGAATCATCGCCCTGCATTGACGAAGATGGAACAATTTATATTGGTTCAAACGATGGGAAGCTTTACGCAATAGGTGAAGAAAAAGCCAGCAATTAATCATATAAAAAAAGGGTCAGCAACCATATTTGTTGCTGACCCTTATTCATATCATCTCAACTTTATGTAATAATTAGCAGAAAAATCTTGACGGTCAAATTAAGCCTTCATTTTAACCTTAACGTCATTTATTTCTTCAAATGACTGACCTGCACCTGGTAATTCATTAGCACCGGATCCTCCAACAGCAGCAACAGTTTTCTTAGCGCCTAACTCATCCATATAAGTTGCAAACCAATAAAGGAATGTCACAAAGAATCCCCCTCCCACAATATTACCGAGGGTAACCGCAACAAGATTCCATCCAAACATCTTGCCAAAGTTAATAACTGCGGGATCATGAGGCAATAAACATGCCAGCGTCATAATAGTCATATTTGCAACACTGTGCTCCATACCTGTGGTAATAAAGCAAAACAAACACCACCAAATCATTATAAGTTTACCAGAATCGCTCGTACATCTGAAACTACTCCAGATAGCGAGACACACGAGCCAATTACAAAAAATACCTCTGAAAAACAATTCCCACCATGGTGCATTCATTTTATATGTCGCTATTTTTAGCGCAAATGACAACCATGGATCTTTGGCAAAAATACCCGTGGGAATAAGCATCAACGCAAACAACATTGAACCAGCTAAATTGCCTACATATGTCCAAAACCACCCTAACATGGTGTCGCCAAATGTTACCGTACCTCTGAAAGCACCTTTAAATAACAATAAATTATAACCCGTAAATAATTCACAACCAGCCATGATTACGAGTGACAATGCGATACCAAATGTCATTCCAGCAGCAATCTTGCCAAACCCGGGATTTATTGCTCCGATAGGAGCCGCAACAATAAACGCAAGGATAACACCAAACCCAATATAAAAACCTGCCATTACAGAAAGAGTAAGAAAGCCTGTAAGGCTATGTTTCATTGCAGTTGCCTTCTTAAGTGAAACTGCCGCAATCGCATCAACAGCACCAGTATATAACATTAATTTATTCTCCTTTAAAATAATGTTGAAAACACTATCTTAAAAACCTCTCCTTAAGCTTTGTAAAACAATCAACAAACTTCATCTTCTAAAACTAATACATGTACATCTTACCTCTCTTTTTCACTTAATACTTGACGCACCTCCTTTCTCTTTTCTCTCGCTTTAGAATTATTTATTAGTTTCTTTTCGTAATTCGCTTATCGTCTCCCTAGCAAGGGACAATTGATCTTCCAATGCCCATATTTCCCCCTGCAATTTTGCCTTTTCCGCCTCCAGAAATGCCACCGCATCTTGCATTTCCTTGTTTTTACGATTTAACTCTTGCTCCCTCAATGCGAGCATCTTAGCAGCCTTTACCGCTTTGTCTTTTTCATCCTTAATGTCTGCAATAAGCGCGTTCGCTTCTTCCACCGAGCCAAAAGCTTTCATAATCCTTTTTGTCGTTTGCTCCTTAAACGTTTTCTCCCTGCGGTACCCAACGTCTTTCATCGTATAGTATTTGTTTATCATTTTCACCGCAAACGCAATATTTATGAATAACAATATCAATATAAAAGTTTTTGCATTTGTCGAGAAACCCTTTACTTGTTCATTTCCCATATTTTACACTCCTCGTTAGTGTATTTAAATTCTCACTATTACATAAACGTTTATCTTTCCGTTATGTCCCTAAATACACCCTCAATTCTCAACGGTTTACCATTTTCATCACGGACAAGATTACATGTTGTTTCAGAAATAAACCTTTCTCCATTTTTTCTTTTGCAATACGCGGTAAAATCCCTCCACATGCCTTCCCCCTCCAACTTCTCTATCAATTCTTTCCTGTCATCTGGGTTTACATACATATCTGCCAACCGAGAGCCAATCACTTCCGCGGGAGATTCGTACCCCAGGATATCTGCTCCCGCCTGATTAATCCAGGTAAATACGCCATCTTTGCCAGGCTCACATTGGAAAATTCCTTCCTTCAAAGAATTGAATAGCAGCCTGTATCTCTTTTCAGATTCAATAATCTCTAATTCCCACTTTTTGCGGTCAGAGACATCCTTGAATACGCCATGAATGGCCACTGGTTTTCCACTTTCATCTCTTACAAGACTGCTTGTTCGCTCCATGTAAAAAGTCTCTCCGTTCTTCCTTTTGCAAAGCGAAACAAAATCGCGCCACACACCCTCTTTTTCAAGTTTCTCACAAAGCAGCCTTCTATCTTCGGGGTTTACATATATGTCTTTTATCTTCGTACCAATAACATCTTCAGGATTCTCATACCCCAAAATCTCGGCACCAGCCTTATTAACAAAAGTAAATACGCCTTCTACTTCAGGTTCTGTTTGATAAATGCCTTCTTTCAGAGAATTAAATAATTCTCTGTAACGACGTTCAGACTCAGTCAGTTTTTTTTTTCTTTGTCCAGAGCACTAGCCGTAGTTATCTGCCGGGCAATCAGTACCGCCGCTATTATAATAGGAAATGCAAGAAACAATAAAATTGCATTTACAATATACTGAAGGTTATATACCACGCCATAGCCCTCATCCCTGTCAATTTCAGTAATAACCCCCCAGTTATACTCAGGCATCCACCTCCAGGCCCCCAATACCATTACCCCACTATAATCTTTATATCCCGTAGCGTTATAGCCATCAGCACCCGTAATACACCGTGCTACCCCGTCTGTCAATTCATCTGTGCCTGGAGTTACCAATCTCAGTTCTAACGAGCATCGTCTTTTCACCACACCCATTTCTTTAAGCGTTTCTGAAAATCTTGACTCGGTAATCATGTACCCCTCGCTGTTCACCAGATAAGCCTCTCCCGTCCTTCCCAATTCAACGTTACCGACCAACTCGCTTAAATTCCTGACGTCGATTCGCAAGATCACCACACCACTTATAATACCCGAAACACCTTTTACCGGAGCAGAAACAAACATGGTGGGAACGCCTACCTCCTTTTCACCAAATTCATTTATAAGTGGAATTTCTGAAGGAAAAACCTCAGAAACAAACGTCTTTCCCCTTGTCGCCTCCAAAAAATAACTTTTTTGGGAAATGTCGCTGCCCACTATACTTTCAGCCGTGGAGATTGTCACCAAACCTCCACTATTGCATACAGATATTTCTTTATAAGCATACTCGGTATTCAACCTATTAAGATACTCAACAATACTTGCATAATCCGCATCATTCCTTGTAATTTCTACAGACCTGATAATTAACGGATTAGCTCCAATTACACGGGCATCTTTCTGTCTTTCTTTCATCCATGTGCTTAACAAATCTACCTGCTTTTGCTCAACCCCCTGCAAGTTTCTTATCAATTCTGTTTCAACATCTGCCTGCATTTTGGGATACGCTACAATCCGCAATATTACTAAGGGCAGCAAGGTAAATGCAATCAGCAAAAAAATGAGTCGATTCCTGATCGAATTAAACATTTTTTTCTCCGTAATTTAACAAAATTGCACATCCAAAATCACTAATATAACCCTTAACCATTTTTCCACTTCTTCCTCTTCTTCTCACCACCAATGCGAAGGATAATCTCGCTTTCCAAGTTTATTAAAAACAACGGCAACTATCATCAGAGCAAGAACTCCAACCATAACAGGATTCAAGATGTACATATAACCAGTACCAAGCCCACCGGACTGTATCGCCACGTAAGCCGTAGCACCTGCCGGAGGATGAACGGAATACGTCACCATCATAAGCACCAGTGCAAGAGCAACACCAAGCGAAAGGGAATACCATGTAGTACCAAACAAATCATACATCACACATCCTGTACACGCACCAACAAAATGCCCTAAAACAACATTTCTCGGCTGCGCGAGAGGAGCTTTATATGCCCCGTAAATCAATACCGCAGACGCACCAAAAGGACCTAAAAGCATAGGGCATTTTGAAGAAAACGCAAACCAGGCCGTAATCCCTATTCCAATAATCGTACCCCATAAAGCAAGCCACAACTCTCTGGATGGAATTGCGGCTTGCGGCGCTCTCGGCAACTTCTTTATAGACTCTAAAAGCGACATTTTTCCCTCTCCCTAAATATTTGGATACTTAAAAAAATAATTCGCCAAGCTAAACAGACACAACAATATAATTCCCTAAACCGCCATCCAACAATTCTAGAAATTTACAGAAAGCTTCTCCACTACATAAACATTACCGCTGTAAATCATTTTGCTTTACCACACCTTATGCTAACCATTGCACGAAAAAACAAGGGAAAAGAGGCATGGCCTCACGACAGGAAAATCCTGAAACGCCTCCCCCCAGCCTTATCTTCCCTTATTCTCCAAAATATTTTCTCCGCTTAAATACTGCTGTCATCAATAAAAACAAAATAACCACGCACCACTACTGCTTTATTAACGCTTAAAGCCAACTGCAAGTCTTGCATTTGTACATGACACAACATATACGAAAAATATACCAACACCACCCAAAAAAACAAAAAACCTTTTTCAATTCACGTAACACCTATAATTGCAAGTAGTTATAAAAAGAATAACGGTATAATTATTAAAATTAATTGTTTAAGGACAAGCATTAAAAACATTCCATAATGCAATAGCAATTTCAGTATGAAATAATTCTGGTGTTTTTTGCCTGTTTTGATTATTTCCTTTTTTTTATTATTTTGGCTTGCTTATGTCGACAAATTAAGGGGTTGCGGAACATTTTTCCATAATTTTATCCATTACTTACCATGTAGATTACTGTTTAGCCACAAAAAAAACTCCCATTCCCTCTTTCGAGAGAATGGGAGCAGGTTATCCATTCGATTTTAATTACATTTCCATGTCTAATTCTTACCTTCTATTTTTTCCCTTTGCCTTTGCCTTTGCCTTTGTCTTTACCCTTATTGTCATCGTCATCATCATAGTCTTCGTCTTCATCATCGTCGTCGTCGTCACCATCATCGTCTTTTCCTTTTTTACTTCCCTTTATCTTAACGGTATCGCTTCCTTCAAATTTCGTACCGTCTGACAGTTCTCCAGTGATAGTAAACTCGACATTTTCCGATTCATTTGTTTTTAAATCTGAATCTACCTCCAAATCTTTGATATTAAATTTGACCTTCAGTTTGTCCTCTTTTTCATCACATTTCCATGCAACTGCACCTTCGCACACTACCGTTTCACACACTATATCGCCTAAGTCATAAGAAGAGGGAAGTTTTATATAGGCAATAAATTTCCCGTTGCTATGGAGATTAATCGTCCTCGACTGAAAACTCACATCAGCCTCTATTACCGAAGGCGCTGACGGTGTTGCGGTGGGAGTTGCTGAAGGTTCTGTTGGTGTTGCCGCAGGTGTTGCAGTAACCGCAGGAGTTGCAGACGGCGTTGGCGTAGGTGATGTTACGACTTCCTCAATCAAACCTCCAGGAACCAATAATTCAACAGCATCCACAGACAAAGATGCCGAAGCATTTGAAACAGGCGTTGCGCTCGGCGTAACAGTTGCGGTTGGCATTGCAACGGGCGAAGTTGTTGGAGTTGGAGACACCGTTGCAACAGGGGTTGGAGATGTTGCCGACGAAGGCGAGGCAGTAACCACCGGAGAAGGAGTCGGAGTTCCCGGAGGAGTAACCTCTTCGGTAATAACAACATTTACAATCTCCAGTTTAACGCCCACTTGAAGTCCCAAATCCTCTTCTACCAATGCCATTCCTTCTTCAATCTCAAAAGGAAACTCATACGTCTCTACAACATCATTCACTTCAGTTTCAATAACCAAGGTACATGTTTTATTGGTATACAATTGTGAATCCAGATACATTAAATCAACTATTGATAATTTTACTTTT
Organism: Candidatus Kuenenia hertensis; assembly: GCA_021646465.1. Lineage (GTDB taxonomy): Bacteria > Planctomycetota > Brocadiia > Brocadiales > Brocadiaceae > Kuenenia > Kuenenia hertensis. The sequence goes on from SOET01000024.1 coordinate 14,023, forward strand.
CCGTTTTTGTCTATTTCAACGCTTGCATCTAATTTGCTTTCATCATACGAGATTGAATCGTTTACGGTCAGGCTGGATTCATAAAGGGTATCAGCGCCTTCTCCCTCCGCGGCAAATGCCAAACTAATGCCTGAAAATACCAACGCCCACACAAATAAAACCAATTTACTTTTCATCATTTTTCCTCCTTTCACAAAATTTTCAGAAAATAAATAACCTATTTTTCACATTTGTAAAATAAAAAGACCCAAGACAATGTATCACATCGCCTTGGGTCTTTGGTTTTCTTAAAAGCCTGTTAAATTTCACAAAACGCAATCAATAAAATATCAATATTTACAGAAGGAATTTGCTGACCAGCGTAACAAATCCTTTAGAAATAAAATATCCCATTGATTCTCGCCTTCTCAATGTTAAGCTTTTACACCTTTACAGGTGGCAACCTGGCATTCTTCCCCGAAAAAGAAGACCCATGGCTTTGCGTCCCAACCTCACGATTGGTTTGCCGTTATATATATATATCTATCTATACCAAAATGATTCTGTTAGTCAAGAAAATTATCGTCATATTGAAACATTAACTTACCGTGTACTCTGATAATATTCACTTAATACCTTTGCAACTTCTGACCTTGTAAAGGTAGGAGGAGGCGCTTCTCCCTCGCTTAACATTCTTCTCACCTCGGTACCACTTAAGATGACATGGTTTGCCGAATCATGGGGACAAGTCTTATAAGACGCCATACCATTGCACGCTTTACAATAGAAAGTATGGTCAAAAAAGAGAGGGGTAATTCCTATTTCATGCGCATCAAATTCATCGAATATGTAATGCGCATCAAACGTTCCGTAATAGCTGCCAACTCCCGCATGGTCCCTTCCTACAATAAAATGCGTGCAACCATAATTTTTTCTTAACAATGCGTGGAAAATTGCTTCACGGGGACCCGCATATCTCATTGCAGCAGGAAAAACCGATAACATCGCACGGTCTTTCGGATAATATTTATCCAAAAGAATTTCATAACTTTTGATCCTGACATCCGCAGGGATATCATCGCTTTTTGTCGCTCCAACGAGTGGGTGCAAAAGGATTGCATCAACAATCTCAAGGGCACATTTTTGAATATATTCATGTGCGCGGTGAACGGGATTACGCGTCTGAAAACCGACAATTCTCTTCCAGCCTTTTTTTACAAATAACTCCCTCGTTTCAGCAGGGTCTAGTCTGTAAGCAAGAAAATCGTTGGGTTTTGCCCTGTTGACGACGGTTACTTTGCCGCCAAGAAGATAATCATCCATTTTGCAGACATAATCAACACCGGGGTGTTTTTTGTCGTCCGTTCCATATACCTCCAGCGATTCTTTTGTTTTATCGTGATGAAATATTTCTTCCAGATGCAATATGGCAATTACTTCATTTGCTTTATCGATAAGGGCAACGTCATTCCCGGGTTTAAGTCCTTCAATTTCCTCCCTGGCTGCTGATAATGTAATGGGGATGGACCACGGAAGCCCGTTTGCCAGCCTCATGTTATCCACAACGTTATCATAATCTTCTTTGCACATGAACCCCTCGAGCGGACTCATTGCTCCAACAGCAATCATATCAAGGTCTGTTATTTCGCGGGAATCGAGCTGGATTTTTTTCATATCGTAATTTGTCGCTTTGTCAAACAGCACTTCTCTCTCTTCCGCTGAGGCTATCCGATTTATAAGTTTACCACCATGTGGAGGGATATTCTTGACCATGGTTCACTCTTTCTCCTTTCAAAACCTTCTAAATATGTGTGATTTCACCATAAAATTAAAGGGCAATCGAGAAAAGCCCCGTTACCGTTTTTTCATTTTCTGTGAATGCAGATAAAATTAATTCCGTGCCTTTATAATAAATTCTTCTTTTTCTCCCTGCGAATTCCAAATTGACCAGATTGTTTTATCCTTTGTCAATCGTGCTTTTAACGAGGCGCTGTTACTACATATCTGGAACGGCAATCTCAATTCTATTGCCTGAACGGGACATTCTTTCACACAACATGCACACGTCCAGCATGCCGATTGATCACGTATTTCCGCTTTCATATTTTTATTGCGATAGCACAGATTCCCGGGACATATGCGTTCACAGCGCGCTTCAGGCAATCCTTTGCAGCCATTGCATATTGTTTTATCGATAAAAATACTCATTATTGTAAGGGCCGTTCTATCATTTTTATTTCATTTGTTTCGATATCATAGACTGAATTAACATACTTCAGCCAGTGTTCATCATCTTTTTGGGGATAATCCCATCTGGTTTGATAACACGCCCATCGTGTCTCTTTTCGGTACATGAGATGTTCCACCAATGTCCTGGCAACATCAATTCTGTCAATACATTCCAACGCTTCCACCAGGTTGTAATTATCTACAGCCATTACTTCATTTGTATGTTTGTGTAAGCATTGCAACAATTGCCGCGCTTCCAATAATCTGTTTTCATGCAACATATAATTAAAGGAAATCCCGCCGGCATATTCATCCATAATTTTTTGAAGCCGTTCTCTCGCATCCAATGGCGTTATCCCGATAGTCCGGTTTAATATGCCGGATAACCTGGATTTTTCCTTTTCAATAATAGCTCCATCAATATCGGTTGTCGATGTATCATCAATATCATTCAGCGCCGTTGATGCCGCAATTGCACCTTCAACCCAACATCCGCTGACATATTTTTTCGGAGCGCCACCCGCAGATTCACCGGCAGCATAAAGTCCTGGAATGGTGGTTCTTCTCTCCGTATCGACCCAATACCCTGCCTGGCAATGGCCACCCACAACATAAGGTTCCGTACCGCGTATTTCCACTGGTTTCTTACGCGGCCCCATACCGTTGCTTGCCCAAAGAAGAACTATTTGAGGATTCATATTCAAATAATCTTCTTTTAATTGTTTTTCTTCTTCATCGTTCAGGTTCGTTGTATCAAGGTAACACGGCCCACGACACGCCTTCATTTCCTCCAATGTGGCAAAGAGTCTATATTGGGTCAAACATTTTCTTCCACCCAAATGCTGATAGTGACAGCCAAGGTAGTCTTCTCCGAGGGCATTTACCTGTTTTGAATAGACACCGACAGCAATGGTACCTGTAGGGGCATTGACATCCTTTACGCGCAAAGGGATAAACCTGTTCTCAAAACTTGTCATTTCAGCGCCAATACGAATTCCCATGGCATACCCGGTTCCGGCATTCCAAGGACAATACCACATTAAATGCCGAGCCCCCCCGGTATTGATAGGTTTATATATTCCGGAAGCCCCTCCCGTAGAAACAATAACGGCTTTTGCCCTTATTACGTATAAGCAGTTATCTCTGACACCATAGCCAAAGGCCCCGCATACCTTTTTTCCATCATAAATGAAATTTGTCGCAACAACACGATTCAGCACCTTGGCGGTCGTTTTCATAACCGCTTCCGCAAGAATAGGCTTCAGCCGCTCGCCAAAAATACGAACACTGCGCGACCCCCTTTTTTTGTATGTACCATCATCATTTTTTTCGATGGGTAATCCTAACGCCTCAACTTCCTTAACCACTTCATTTAATCTTTTCGCAATGGTGAGTACTAAATCTTTTCTTATAACTCCTTCAAACTCCCTATCTACAAAATCAACATACGATTCCGGGGTTTGTTCGGGATGGATATACGCATTGATAGCATTGAGCCCCATTGCCAAACAACCGCTACGTTCAATATGCGCCTTTTCCATAACAACCACTTTGCAACGGGGTGATTTTTTATAAACTTGCAGTGCTGCAAAGCAGCCTGCAGCGCCACCTCCAATTATTAATATGTCTGTTTCTATGTACTTAATATCCATTAACGTAATACTTCCGGCGAAATCATTTTTGAAAACACCAATAACATCAGAATGAACCTGGAAGATTAAACGAGTATGGATATTGTAATCTACCGTTATTACCTGTAATTTCGATTGTTTTTCTGCAAAACTTTAATGAAATAAAGGTTCCAGAATTCATCTTTTTCTCAAAAAAGAAATTATTATGATACTTGTAATTTGTTAATATGTCAATTTTAAACGAACTTTCTCTTACTATAAGACCATTCCAAAAAATGAAATAATATTTCATATATTCTTAAGGTAAAGTAGTTAAAGGTATGTGTGTGAAATGTTTTGCAATTACGTAAACAGTGGGGTTTAATTTCACTAATTCGAGGAGTAGCCAACAATTTCGCTTTTTACTTGTAATCAGGAATTGGTGATAATTGGATTTTATACGTTCCTGATTTAGAAGCTGGTAAGTGATTTGGCAAAATCATATCCGTAGATTGAACATTTTTTCAAAATTTCTTCTGTGGGGCTAAAAATAATTTTCAGCGGCGGTTGTACTACATTCAACTTAAGACCTCTTAAACGATCTTCCATGAGTTTTGTTGCTTCTCCGCTCCATCCGTAAGTGCCGAATGTCGCGCACTTCTTGCCTTTAATGTTAAGACTAAATAAAATATTTATCATATCCCAAATAGGTTTTATTGCATCGCCATTCATCGTGGATGAACCAAACAATAACCCATCGGCTGATTCAATTTCGCACCTCATATATTCCGGACAAGCATTGGCAGCATCCACCAGCTTTGCCTCAGTACTCACTGTAGAAGCACCCTTTGCAATCGCTTCCGCCATTTTTTTTGTATTTCCATAAATAGATACATAGAAAATTAGTATTAGTTTTTTGCTTTGAGAGGGTTTTGGCGTACTCCAATCTTTATATGCTTTTATATATTTTTGCGGATTTGTTCTCAAAATAGGGCCATGGCTGGGGGCAATCATTTGTATGTCCAGTTGTTTAATCTTATCTAATGCTTCAAGTATTTTTTTCCTGAAGGGACCCATTATGTGTTCAAAATAATACCGAAAATCTTCAGAGAAGTCATCCACCCTGTCATCAAAAAGTCTTTCATCACAAAAATGGGTTGCGAATCCATCACAGGAAAACAGAATCGCATCTTCCTGCAAATAAGTAAACATGGTATCCGGCCAATGCCAAAACGGGGCATGAATAAACTGTAACTGTTTGTTGCCAAGGGAAACGCATTCTCCATCCTCAACCACTTTTCCGTTAAAACCCGAATGAAGAATATTTTTCAGAAACAAAGCGGCAGTCTTTGTTGATAAAACCTGGGCATTTGTGGCTTGTTTTAATAAAAGCGCCAACGAACCGGTATGGTCCATTTCCGTGTGATTTACCACAACATAGCAAATATCTTTAAGATTTATTAAGGATTGCAGCTTATCGAGATGTTCCTGTTTAAATTTTGCATGAACACCATCGATGATTGTTGGTTTGTCCGCCTGGATAAGATATGAATTATATGTGCTACCAAATTTGGTTTGAAAAACAATATCAAATGCTCTGAGCGTAGAGTTCAGGGCTCCCGCCCAATAAACATCATTTGTAAGCTGTAAAGTCTGCATTTTTTTTTAATAGAAGAATTTTTTGGGAAATCGCTAATCTTATTATTCTATTTTAGTTTTTACAAAATTCATTAACCCTCCGGATTGAATGATTTCCTGCATTTCCTGTGGAAATGGTTCAAAGGTAAAACTCTTTTTCGAGGTATGGTTATAGATTTCACTCTTAGCCAAATTTACCTCTATCTCATCACCTTCCCCGATTTCCTCTGCTGCTTCGGGACACTCAAAAATAAGCAAGCCAATATTAATGGCATTCCTGAAAAATATTCTGGCAAATGTTTTTGCGATGACGCATGAAATACCGGCGGCTTTTATGGCAATCGGGGCATGTTCCCGCGAAGACCCACAACCAAAATTTTCTCCCGCAACAATAGCATCTCCAGCCCTCGCTTTCTTCATAAAATCAGGGTCAGCATCTTCCATGCAATGCTTTGCCAGTTCACTGGTGTCTGTCGTGTTCAAATACCGCGCCGGGATAATTTCATCGGTGTTAACATTATCGCCAAATTTCCAACATTTATTTTTCATTTATTTTTCATCTCATTTAAATGAATGGTACCTGATTCCATACACTATATTAACTTAAATCTTTCTTAACCTGCTTTTGCATAAGACTTTGAAACTGATTGTGATGAATGCGGGTATTTTTTTACATTTTCTTTTTTACGATTCAACCGGCCTTCCATTCTTTGATATGCCTGGTGCATAAACGCTTCCAGGCGCGTTTCTTCATTTGTTTGCTCCTGGCCGTCAAAAGATAATTTCAGGCAGGGAATTCCGTTATATTCCTTTTGAAATCGCTCAAGCACACCATTTACGACAGTTCCCGGCATACAATGAAACGGAAGTACGTTTATAATACCGTCGAACCCTTCTTCTACATATTCAATTGCTTTTCCCAAACTCAGCACCGGATCTCCTTTATAAGAGGCATCAATGTATTTTTTCCCTCTCTTTATAAGATCCTTAATTGTTGTATCCTTGTAGAAATGGGTTATTCTGCCTTTAAACACATTTGTAAGTTTATGCGCATCATACCGTTGAACAATATCAGAAATAAATTCGCCAAAATATCCCTTATAATCTTTTTCGTTAAGACATGATTCCCTGCGGCAATGTGCAATATAGTTAATCCATTCTCCGAATGGCGGATTATAGACCTCCCCATTGAGCCTTTCCACACTTTTGATGAGGAAATTGTTTGCAAAATCATTGAGGCGTACATAATTTTCCCCAATAAGACCGATCAATGGCCGCGGTTTACTCCTGTCTACCTTTATATTTGCAAATTCGTTTTTTGCTTCTTTGGCAATATCAAGCAGACTCATACTTTTTTCAAGAGCAGCTACTGCTTTTCTCAGGCAATTCTCATATATTGCGTCGGTTTCACCCTTATTTACCTCATACGGCCTTGTTTCCCTTTGCAATTTCTGCATGAGATCAACAAAAACAATACCATTCCACGCAAGTTTTCTGAATCTTGTCCCCAACCCTTTGGTATCTTCCTCATAATTTTCTCCCTGGTCCAGGGTATATAAGGGAACATTTGTAAGCCCAAGATCATCCAGCACCATACGTTGAAATTTATTATACTGCCCGAACCTGCAAGGACCGGACGCGGTTGCCATCAGGAAGGCGCTTGCTTCAGGATCAAAATCAGGCGCCATTGATTTTTTTATTATGTCGCCCGTTGTAAGTATCGCGGGATAACATTCTTTGCCTGATGTATACTTTCTTCCGATATCGACTGAATTTCCGTCAGCCATGGGCAACGCTTCGGCCGGCATACCATTAGCTCTCATGGCAGCAGCTACCATTCTGCCATGATCACACATATGCGGAATATAAAGGGTTCGCCTTTTTCGCGTGGTAATTTGCCGTGTAGACATCTCTACCTGCTGCTTCCTGATTTTCGGTACAGGTTTAACGTTTTTAAGACTATCAATAAACGCCTCGCAACGGGTTATAGCGCCTACATCCGCGCTGTGTTCATCTATTTCTATTGTTAAACAAGGTTTCCCCGCCAGTTCCTTATAGAAAAATTTGGTAATGAATGAATCAGGTCCGCAGCCGAAGTTTGTTATATATAAAGGATAAAGTCTCTTATCTTTCGCTATCAATCTTGCAGCAGCAAGAAACCTTTGTCCGGTTTTCCAGTACATATTAGGATAGTCATGCGATACTTCTTCAATGTCCAGCGTCAGATAGTCAAGCGGTATCACCAACACTCCCAGATCGCGCAATTTTTCAGGAAGCCCCAGATTCATTCCCGTATCACAGCCATTGTATGATCTGCTAATCAGAATAAACACTTTTTCATCTTCCGCAATGTTATCTAAAATTTCCTTTCCTCGCGTCTCTAAATTCCTGGTAAAAGTGTTTTGAACCTCAAACGCCGCATCAATTGCCTTCTCTACAATGCCTCCGGTTACGCCGACATCCTTTGCAATTTTATGGAGTGTTTTCACCAGAAATTCTTTTCCGTATTCAAAATGAATCACGGGCGATAGTGTCTTGAATCCGCGTTTATCCAAATCGATACCAGAACGCACAAGATATGGTATACATTGAACATAGGGACATGCATATGAATGGGTAAGTTTCTTGCTGACGTGCGTTAAATTAATAACACTGGGTAAAAATAAATAATCAATTTCCCTTTCCAGCATATCAATAACGTGTCCATGAGCAACCTTAATAGGGAAACACGTTTCAGCCGTAATAACCTCAACGCCGTTATAAATGATATCTTTGTTTGTATCACGGGAAGTAATCACCTCGAAACCCATTTCGGTAAAAAACGCTTTCCACACTGGAAACAAATCGTAAAAAGTGGAAACCTGAGGTATTCCTATTTTTTTTCCGATTGGTTTGTCAGGTTTATTTTTTGAATAAGTATTAAAGAGAGCCTGTTTTCTTTCATTGAAAAGCCTTGGCAAGTGCTTTCCTTTTTTCGAGGTCCTTTCGTCATCAAATTTTCCGCACCGGCTTCCATAATGAAGCGGGTCTTCCCCTTCGATGCTGACCTTTCTTATTTCGCAAATATTTGAGCAATCTTTGCAAACAAAAGAGGAAAGTTCGTATCGTTTATGCCTGAGATCAAACCCCTTAAACCGTGACTTCTCCCAGGTTTTCTCTTCCATTGCAATAATGGCAGAACCAATTGCCCCCATAATATCATGGTGCGGAGGAACAATTACCTTCTTCCCCGTTATTTTTTCAAATGCAGACTTTACTCCACGGTTCGCTGCCACCCCTCCCTGAAAGAAAATGGTATCTCCAATAGGACGGTCTTCAACAACCCTGTTTATGAAGTTCAACACGACGGAATAACTCAAACCGGCAAGCAGGTCTTCCTTAGAAGTACCTCTTTGCTGATGATGATTTAAATCCGATTCCATAAATACAGTACATCTCTCACCGAGGTGGGATGGACAGCATGATGAAAGAGCACGGTCGTTAAATTCCTTTTTTATGTTCACATTAAGTTTCTCTGCCTGTTCTTCCAGGAAAGATCCGGTTCCCGCTGCGCACACCTTATTCATGGCAAAATCCACAACTGCGCCATTTTCCAGGCGTACAAATTTTGAATCCTGCCCGCCGATTTCAAAGATCGTATCAACTCCTTTATTTACAGTTGCCGCTGCGGTAGCATGTGCGGTAATTTCATTTTTCGCGATATCCGCGCCAATGAAATCTCCCGTTAAATAACGCCCGGAACCTGTTGTACCTGCTCCATGTATAACAACCTTATCCCCCACCTCTTGCCCCACTTCATATAAACCCTGTTTTACCGCCTCAAGCGGTCTGCCAGCAGTCATAAGATAGCGCCTCGCCAGGACATTTTTATGCTTGTCGATGACGACAACATTCGTACTGATAGAACCCACATCGATTCCAACATATGCTTCAACCTTCTCGCCTTCGGCAATATGATGTGTCTGGTTAATAATTTTATAATTATCCGAGCGAAGGGGTTCAAGGTTCGACGCTTTTGAACTGCGGTTTTTTAAATACTCTTCTATTGCTTTTAAACCGCGGAACGGAGATGGTATCTCCTTATCTATCAGGGTAAATACTGAACCAATCGCACCCATTACCTTATAGTAATTTGGAATAATCAGTTCGCCAGGCTTTAGCTCTAATATATCTTCAAATGCCTTCACCATACCTGCATTTGCAACAACACCTCCCTGAAAGACGATGGGTTTCAGAAATTCCTTTCCCTTGCCAATGTTGCTTTTGAAATTTCTCGCCATTGCGTAACAAAGCCCTGCAACGATATCGTAAACAGGGGTACCCTCTTGTTGCAAATGTATCATATCTGTTTTGGCAAATACGCTGCAACGTCCGGCAATTCGCGGAGGATTTTTTGATTTTAATGCAAGTTCACCAAATTCCTGCTCTATGGATATTCCCAATCTTGTTGCCTGCTGGTCTAAAAAGGAACCGGTACCGGCTGCACACATTGTATTCATTGAAAAATCGGATACCTTCGTTTGCCCGGTCGTCTCGTCGTGCTCAATAAGCATTAACTTTGAATCTTCCCCGCCAATTTCAATAATGGTACGAACTTCAGGATGTAATGTTGTGGCAGCCTTACTGTGCGCAACAACTTCATTTACAAAGGCAATGCCCATTAAGTCAGCTATTAATTTCCCGCCCGTTCCGGTAATTGCAATGCCATCAATATCGTCCATATGGGTTCTGTTGAGCAAATCTCTTATTACAAGGAGAAATGTTTCAACCGGCTGACCATGAGAACGAATATAATGATTTTCTAAGATTTCCTTTTTATCATTAATTAAAACTGCTTTTACACTAACAGAACCAATATCTGCACCTATATACTTTTTTTGGTACATACTTTATTTGTTCCCTTCATCAATTTATTATTTCATTCGGTGGTGTTATTTTACCTGTAATAGCGGATGCGGCGGCGACCGCAGGACTGCAAAGATATATTTCACTCTTCGGATGCCCCATACGGCCTACGAAATTACGGTTTGTCGTAGTGAGAGCCCTTTCACCTTCTGCAAGTATTCCCATGTGTCCGCCAAGGCAGGGGCCGCATGTCGGGGTAGAGACAACCGCTTCTGCATCGATAAATATTTCGATAAGCCCTTCTTTCAATGCCTGTTTATATATATCCTGTGTTGCAGGAATAATAATTAACCGGATAGAAGGATGGACCTTTTTCCCTTTTAATATTTTTGCCGCTATACGCAAATCTGATATTCTACCGTTCGTACACGATCCAATAACTACCTGGTCTATTTTAATCCCGCAAACATCATCAACGGGTTTTGTATTTTCGGGTAAACTGGGAAGGGCTACTTGCGGAGAAATTTCCTCGGCGTTGAATTCATATATTTTGGAATAGTTACAGTCAGGGTCGCTGTGGTATGTCACATATTCTTTTTTTACTCTTCCGTTCACGTAAGCTTCCGTAATTTTATCAGGAGCGATAATTCCGCTTTTCGCTCCGGCTTCAATTGCCATATTGCAGATGGCGAAGCGGTCATCCATTGACAAATCTGAAATAGCGCTTCCTGTAAATTCCATTGCTTTATAAAGCGCCCCGTCAACGCCAATTTTCCCAATGGTATATAATATAAAATCCTTGCCCGACGTCCAGCTTTTTGCTTTACCATGAAAAACAAACTTGACCGATTCAGGTACCTTAAGCCAGACCTTGCCTGTAGCAAAACATGCAGCCAGGTCTGTACTGCCCACGCCGGTTGAAAATGCTCCGAGGGCTCCATACGTACATGTATGTGAGTCTGCCCCAATTACTACTTCGCCGGGAGCAACGATTCCCTGTTCCGGGAGCAAAGCATGTTCAATACCCATGCGGCCAATCTCAAAGTAATATTTCAGATGGTGTTTTTCCGCAAACACACGGAGGGATTTTGATTGTTGGGCGGATTTAATGTCCTTATTCGGCGTGAAATGATCGGGAACTAAAACAATTTTTTCAGGATCAAAAACTTTTTTAATTCCTGCCTTTTCGAACTCTTCAATAGCAATGGGAGCAGTGATATCGTTCCCCAGGCAAATATCCACATTTGCATAAACGAACTGCCCGGGTCGTACATCCCGGACACCACAGTGTGCTGCGATGATCTTCTCTGTTATTGTCATTCCCATAAATTGTACTCTGCATGGCAATACTTCCTTCCATCTTCTCTTACTAAAGGAAGTGGTTTTTTATAAGTTATTAAAAAAGCTAATTTTCTGAGAAACGCGTTCTATTCCATGATTTTAAAAACAAGGGATCTTGCAGATATTTCTTATGGCACTTGTGACATAAATCAAAACGAAACGTTTTATATTCTTCGTCATCTTTATCTTCTTCTGCGTCTTCCCCCTCCGACCGGTCATTTTCTTCGTCATCGTCTTCCATTTCCCAAAGCTCTTCATCCAAATCATCATCTGTATCTATTGTATCGCAAGTTGAATAAACTTCAATCTTTACGACATAACGTATATCTTCACCCGCAAGTAAAGGTTTCCCACACATATCACATGTATAGTGCACCATCTACGTTCCTCCAAAGAAAAAAAATCATTTTACTAAAGTTAAGTTATTTGTAATACAATTCAGGCCATTGATCTAAGCCTTTTAATTCTCTCCTCAACCGGAGGATGCGTACTAAAGAGCGAAGCAAAAGAACGGCCACTTAATGGGTTTACAATAAACAGATGTGCCGACGATGTCCCCGCATCTAACGGCCTGACCCTCGCTGCCTGATGCAATTTTTCGAGAGCACTTGCCAATCCGGAAGGGTTATGCGCCATAATCGCCCCCCCTTTATCAGCAGCATATTCTCTTGATCGTGAAATAGCCATTTGTATCAACAAAGCGGCAATAGGAGCTACTATTGCGAGGACCAAAAGTGCAATCATTCCCCCGCCTCCGCTATCTTCATCATCATGACTTCCAAAACCACCGAACATGGCAGACCATTGGGCCATATTCGCCAGCATGGTAATTGCACCGGCTATTGTGGCAACAATAGTCGATATTAATATATCCCTGTTCTTAACATGAGAAAGCTCATGCGCCAGAACGCCCTTTAACTCTTCATGTGTTAAAGACTTTAACAGCCCTTCTGTTACCGCTACTGCTGCATGGTTAGGATTTCTGCCTGTAGCAAAGGCATTCATTGCCTGGGTGGGAATAATATATAAATTTGGCATAGGCAAATTCGCATTTGCAATGAGTTCTCTGACAAGTGCATAATATTCAGGAGAGTCTTGTTGCGTAATCTGGCGGGCTTTGTATATCCTCAGCACAACTTTATCACTATACCAATAACTAAAAAAATTCATCCCCATTGCTATCGCAAAGGCAAAAATTGCCCCTTGCCTTCCCCCAAAAATACTTCCTGCCCAAACGAGCAACAGGGTTAATGCTACTAACAGAACACCTGTTTTGAAATAATTCATATCCTTTATACTCTAAAACAATACACTCAAAAATTACTTTAATCTTCTACGGTCTGTACAAAAATTTATTATTTTTAACTCTTTGAGACCTCAAAAGTCATTATAAATGCCACCTATTTTTTGTCAAGGAATTAAATAGGCAAAATCAATGAGGAAATGGTTATTTGCAAAAGGAAAATACAATATATAGCACCAAACCCTTTCACCTATACATCATATAGCTTATTTCCCCTTCCCCCCTTTATTCTGTGACATTTTCTCTCTCCGGGTTGTATTTCCCGGGAAAATCAGTAAAAAAAATGTATCTATCTTATTTCAAATACATAGGTTAAGCAAACAATAATATCCATGTTACCGTTCTGCATGTTACCACTTGATGAATTATGAGAATCACCACGAGTTTTGAGGGTAATTTTGAATACAAACGGGATGATAGAGTGAACTTGCAATGATTCTCTTTTCAACATCAATACATTAATTTTTACGTTGGCGGCGCCATGAATTCAGCGCCAATGGGATGTTGGATAGCTGACTCCAGTATTTTATCGATTGCTTTGAGAGACTGTTCATCCAATTTCCAGCCCGCCACTTCTTTAACAACATTGAATTGTTCCGGCCTACGTCCTCCCCACAAAGCAACACTCACATATGACTGATCGAGCAACCAGCGCACTGCCAACGACAATACATTTTTACCAAAGTGTTCGCGGGCAAAACCGTCGAGTTGCGTAACTGCTTCAAGATATTGATCATAAAGCGGCATTTGAAACTTCGGATCTATTTTCCGCAAATCGTCGCCGCTAAATTTCGTGTCGGGTTTCATTCTTCCGCTAAGCAATCCTCTGCATAAAGCGCCATATGTCAATGTAGCAATACCGTGTTTTTTTGCATAAGGAAGCACTTCTTGCTCTGCTGTACGTTCAAATAAATTATAAGGTGGCTGCACAGTATGCAACGGAGCAGTCTGCCGGAAAATTTCCATTTGCTCTTTCGAATAATTACTCACACCGATTGCCCTGATTTTCCCCTCCTTATATAATACATTCATTGCTTCTGCCGTTTCATCTATCGGAGTGGACACATCAGGCCAATGTACCTGGTAGATGTCTATAACGTCCGTATGCAAACGCCGTAAAGAATCTTCTATTTCTTTAACGATACGTTCTTTTGTTGAGTTTCGAAAAACCTGATTCTCACTCCATTCCAGTCCAACCTTTGTCGCGAGAACAACCTTGTCACGATTACCGAATCGCTCCAGCGCTTTTCCCACGATTTCTTCAGAAAGACCATGACCATAAATTGGCGCGGTATCAATCAAATTAATTCCTTGCTCTAAAGCCGAATGAATAGTTTGGATTGAAGTCTGCTCGTCCGTGCCGCCCCACATCCAGCCGCCAATAGCCCATGTACCCATACCAATTCTGGAAACTTTCAATTCTGTACCGGCTATAGTAATGTATTCCATAAAACCTCCTTCTGCAAAAATTATAACGCAAACAATTTTCTCTGCTCTGGGGGATTTTTAAAATGTTTTCCCCAATTTATACCGCATAACGGCTCTTCCGTAATATCAGGATTTTTGCAACCGCAAACATAAGCACTTATCCCATAATCGTTTGCTATATTTACAATAGTATGATAACTATTCTTTCTATAGCTCACATCAAGTGCATGCACCCGTGATTTTTCCGCCAACAGGTTGACGGGTTTACTTTTTTGGTAATGTACGAGTATTTCTTTCAAAAAAGAGGTTTGCCGAAGAGATTCAAAGAGGTTCTTTTTAATGTATGGCCTCAAAAAGAGATAGTTTATGCCCATAGCATTTATTCCATATTTTTGTAAAATACTGAATAACGTATGTAAATTGGTTTTTGTATCGGTTATTCCGGGGATAAGCGGGTCTAACTTTACTTCAGGAATAATCCCAATGGCACATAACCGTTCAATATTTCGGAGTCTTTCAGTTGGCGTGGCAGCGTAAGGTTCAATAATTCTTTGTACATTTCGATTTAATGTGGTAATGCCAATCTGAATATGCACTAAATTTTTAAACTTTCGAAAGAGGTCGAGAAATTTTGCAGGTATCCTTCCTTTCGTAAGGAGATTTATCCCTATATTATATTCTAGCAGGATGTTCATTAATTCATACGACAGATTTATTACTTGCGGAATTGGTTGAAGGGCATCGCATGAAGAACTGAAAAAAACATATTTTGGCAGTTTTTTACGCCGGGACAATTCTTTTTTCAACTTTTCAGCCATATTCTCATAAACAAGTACTTTTCCATCACCGGGATACATTGAATACCCCCTTGCATAACAATACGCACATTGATGGCTGCACCCTATTGTGGGATTTATCGTTGCAACCTCACTCAAACATTTCAGAGTAGTCTTTGCCAGGACAGTTGACTTGCGTTCAATAAATTCTATGTGCATTTTTCGAAAATCATAAATGTAGGGCGAGGCTTTAGCCTTGCTTATCCCCTGAATGCGTTCACGGGATTGCAACCCTAAAGGGTTGCCCCTGCATGAACAGTTTTAGATTCCTTAACATTAAATGTACGATTAACAGGTATTCCCAATTGTCTCTATTTTTATTTTTTATTTAATATCAAGCCTCCATTTTCTCGATAAAACAAGGTATCTTTTTCTATGATATCCCGAAAAACATCACTATCTCCCTGATTGTCAAGCAACATGCCAATGCCAATGATTTCTTCTGTTTTTGAAGGAAAGGAAAATCCCTGACTGCTGTCCTTTGCATGGTAAATATCATTTCCCTGAAAATCTGCCAAAACACCAAACCCCCTTTCCATACCTGCACCCTGGGAGACAACTCCGGTTGAATAGCTATCATTCCCTGAGTTATCGACAAGAAACCCAATACTGGTATCATGTCCACACCCTTGCGAAACTCCGAAAGAGCATTCATATTTATCATCTCCCTCATTGTCTCTCTGTATTCCAATTGCGGAATGTATACCGGCGCCCTGAGCATAGCGGCCTGCATAGTAGGCATCGCTTCCTTCGGTATCAAACAATAACCCCATTGAAAAATAATATCCGCTGCCCTGAGAAAAATAGTCGCCATGATACTTGTCCGAACCTTTTTTATCTATTAGTAACCCTATGCCGCCCGATGCCCCCACTATGGTAGTTTCAGGCCTGATACCCATTCCCATGCCCTGCGACATGGATTGAAAGGATTTTTCCGGGTCCCTGAAATCAGGATATTTTCCGCCTGCAAAATAAAAATCGCTTCCGTTGTAATCTTCCAATACGCCTATTCCCTTTGTAAACCCGACTCCCTGTGAAAACTGGCGGCTGAAATATGCGTCATTGCCATTGGCATCTGCCAAAAGCCCCAACCCAAAAAAACCTACCCCGATATTTAAAGCATTTCCACTGTAAAAATCGTCCCCTTCTTTATCTATTAACATTCCTATTCCATACAGGGAGGAACCTTGCGCAAAGTCTTGCCCCGAATATGTATCATCCCCTTCGAAATCCTTCAGAATACCGACTCCGAATCTTCCCGTTCCCTGCGCAAATGGGTTTTTTGCATCATAGGTGTCATTACCGTAAAAATCAATACAAACAGAAACGGGCATTTCTTTACCCGAAGCCCCTGCGTTATTGAAATAATAATCATTCCCGCCGAGATCCACGATAATCGCAGCATCATCATAATAATATGTTGTGCCGGTTCCTCCGATGACAATTTTCCCTACGCTTGTATCCTCTACCAGCAAAACATCACCGGAATAACCGGCCCCCTCTCCGGGTTCTTTATCAGAAGAAATTCCTGCGGTGTCTGTGTTTTTAAGGAATGTTGGCAGGGTAAACGGCTGCAAGCACATTTCTGATTGGTCATCCCTGTGATTTTTTAGACTTTCGACCCTATTGAGCAACAGCACTACGGCTTTAAATAACTTTGAAAGATCAACCTTTCGGGATAATTCCAGCACTTTGGCAACGTCAGATGATTCAATGGTTTCGTTCGGAACCCATATTTTTTGAGCAGACTGATACAAAAAATCGAACTCTTCCGTTGTTAAGGCACTGAATGCATCTTTAACAAATGAAACACACGGGACAATATCATCTATAAATCCCTGGATATGTGATGGTAAATCACTGTCGGGTTTTACCTCTTCTTCATTTGCTGAAAATTCAACATCTAATAACTCTGCCGCAGACCGAATTTGGTCGGTAACATTTTCCTGAACAAAAAAACCGTGGATGATTTTTCCGGTTTCGTAGGTATCCACCGGATTTTGCAGCAAGTAATCTATTATAGACAAACGAAACGGATTGGATTCTTCATTTGATTGATACCCTTCCCTGGCATACACTTCCTCCCCCATTCTTTGAATGGTATCGCTGCACATTTTTTTGTATTCTTCGTTTTCCATCGCAAAGTGAACAAACGATTGTCCTGGTTCTTTTTTAGCACCTTGAGTTATATTTGTCTCTTTGGTTAAATTAAGTCTTTGGCTGTTTTGGTTCCTCGACTCCCTGCCTGTCCGGTAGGCGGGCGCTCGGAATGACGTCATGCTGTGCGGAGTTGTGCTGAGCGGAGTCGAAGCATTGAAATTCCTTGTTAAAATAGGAGGTTTTACCGGTGATTTCGCATTTTTTAAAAGCTTCGCGATAAGCTTTGGTTTGCATTCAATTTCATTATTCTCCCTCACAACCGTAAGCACCGGAACTGCTCCGGCGCCCATAGTTTCGATAATTTTTTTGAACCTGATTAAATTTTTCCCTTCATTATCTATAAGAGGTTCATCATTAATCTTTGTAATGATATCTCCTGTTTTCAGCCCTGCCTTTTCAGCCGGAGAACCTTTCGTTGTCTCAACGACCAAAATACCCTTTTCTTTCTCGTTCTCCATAAAAATTCCAAGCCATCCTTTGTTGAAATTAACCTTTTTCTTATCAAAACGTATTTTTTCAAGGGTAAAGAAATTTTCTACAGAAAAATCTTTATCCCTGACAGATACAGAGATATCTTCTTTTGCCAGCGCATTGCTATAGAACAAATTTGCTGTAAGTACACAAAAAAGAATTGCAATGCATAAGTTTTTTATATTCATAATTCAACAGTAATTTAAATTTTGCAGATAATCATTAAACATTTAAAACACCTGTAGAGACATAATAAACATTGCATGTTTATACTACCTTTATATTTGCTTGACAAGAGAAAACAAAGTTACTATTATCGCCAGTAAAATTTTGACCATAAACCGCATTAGAAGAGGTAAGGTGGATTAAGCGATAGCGAATCCACCGTTCCAATGGTAGCCAGTGGTAACCAGAAGTCAGTCATGCAAAATTGGTGAACCATCAACACACCTACAAAAAACAATGTAACTTTTTACAAAATATACCCATGTAATGAAACATTTGTTTGCAGAAAAAGAAAAACTACCATTAATCCCCGTTGTAAACGATGTTGAAGCACACCTTGAACTCATAAAAGCGGTGTTGACACTGGAGTTTGAAGTGGTGGCAGGAGTTGCCTCCTGCCACCTTCGTGTGTAAGGTATATTGCGATACATCCCTACGTTACCGTCAGGAGGAAACTCCTGACGGTACGGAAAATTTTTGGATGACAGAGATAGTCATCTTTGAAAAAGCATGTCCGCCTGAGCGAAGCCGAAAGATTGTGTTTCTGGAGAAGAAACCTGTTTAATATTTTAAAAACCCGATTTGTTGTTACAATAATTTTTCAAATGGATATTGAGTTCTCTTAATAACCATTATTTTTAATATTCTGTTTGTTATCAGGAAATTTGGCATGCATGACTCCGAATCTATTGCACTCATCATAGATATCGTTATCATAATATCCGCCTCGTTTTTGTTCGGCATATTTGCACACAAACTGAAGCAATCGGTCATCCTTGCATACATCGGGGTGGGGATCCTTGTTGGGCAGCATGGGTTTGGTTTAATAAATAAGGTAGGAGAAGTAAATTCTCTCGCTGAAATCGGTGTTGCCCTGTTGATGTTTGTTATCGGAATAGAATTTAAGTTTTCCAAGATCGGGAATATATGGAAAGTTATTTTGATAGGGGGCGTCTTTCAGATTACCAGTATGATTGCAGCAGGTTACTTCCTCTCACGTTTGATGGGATATTCCTTATTCAATTCTCTCCTTCTGGGTATGATTGGTTCCATCAGCAGTACCATGATTATTGTAAAGATCCTCACGGAACGGAGAGAGCTTGAACATTTACACAGCAGAATAATGATAGGGTTGCTCATTATCCAGGATTTGGCAGTTGTGATCATGGTATGTTGCATTATAAATTTAAAAGACATTACGAACGGAAATCTTGTCAATTTAACGAAAGTGCTTGGCATTAGCGCATTGGTAGTCACTGCCATCATAATTATTGGCAGAAAACTTTTGCCAAAGGTCATGTATCTTATCGTGAAAACCGGCAACAAGGAAATGTTCCTCCTTTCCATTTTTTCATTCGCGATAGGTATTTCTGTTACAACACATTTACTGGGTCTTTCCATCTCCCTTGGCGCATTTATAGTGGGGTTTTTACTTTCGGAAGCAGAATACAATCTGGAAATATCCGCACTCATTCGCCCGTTGAAGGATATCTTTATCGTTATCTTCTTCGTTTCTGTCGGGTTATTTATAAATCCGCAAATTCTTATGGATAATGTATTACTCGTATTCACAATTACCGTGTTGATAATGTTGGGAAAATTTATCTGCTGCGCCCTTCCCACATGGATTTTCGGATACGACGGCAAAACTTCCCTGAAAGTGGGAATGGGTATGATGCAGATAGGCGAATTTTCTTTTGTCATGCTTACCATCGGACAAAAGCACGGGTTCCTTTCTCCTGACATATTCTCTTCTACCATTGCAGCAGCGCTTATTTCCATTATGCTGACGCCGTTAACCATCAGCCAGGCTGATAGAGTATATACCTTTTTTACAAAAACAGTGCCTTTGGGTAAGTTGCTTGCCCGTATTCCTCATTTTCAGCTCTCAGGAACGAAAGATGATAAAAAAACCTTATCTGGCCACGTAATACTTTGTGGTTTTGGAAATGCGGGAAGCAAGGTTGCTGAAGGTTTGGAAAAACAATATGAAATTGTTGTCATAGAAAATGACATAAAAAAAATGAATACTTTAAAAAACAAGGGATACCGGTACTTGTTCGGGGATGCCATGAATCACCACCTGTTAATCAAGGCACATCTTTCTACCGCCAGGTTCCTGGTACTCACAATTCTTGACACACCAACAAAGAAGATTGCCACAAGGTATGCAAAGGTATATAATCCGGAGATCGTTGTTGTCGCAACAGCTAAAAATGAAAACGAAAGGGATGAATTACAGCAGATCGGGGTTGATTACACAATTCTTCCCAAATCCCTGGAGGCTATAGCAATTATTGGTAAAATTATTGCGTAATGCACAAAAATTGCTTATTAATTTTGGATGGAGAGAAAATTATGAAGTCTAAGGTATATTTTATCAAGGTAAAAAACGGAGAAGAGACTCCTTCCTTGGCTAAAAAAGCAGGAAAATTGTTTGATTATGCCAATTTTAAGGACGCCATTAAAAAAAATGACATGGTGGCGGTAAAAACCAGTTTTGGAGAAAAGGGGAATATCGGATACCTCAAACCCCCGATTATTAAATCAATAGTCAATAAAATAAAAGAGCATGCCGGAAACCCTTTTTTGATAGAAACAAATACATTGTACATAGGCAGAAGAACCAACGCTGTTGATCATATCGCCCACGCACACGAACATGGGTTCAGTTATGAAAGCGTCGGTGCACCGGTCATTATCGGCGACGGCCTCTTCGGGGAACATGACGTACAGATAGAAATCAACCAGGAAATCTGCAAATATGCCCATGTTGCGGGAGTGGCCCGGGCATCCAACGCAATCGTTTCTATTTCCCATGTAACAGGGCACCTCGCAACCGGCATGGGGGCTACGTTGAAGAACATCGGAATGGGGCTCTCCTCGCGCGGCGGGAAATTATCGCAGCATTCAGGCGTTATACCTCAGATTCTGAAAAAAAAATGTACTACCTGTGGCGTATGCGGCAAGTGGTGTCCGGTTGGCGCCATTAAAATGGGGGAAGAATATGCAATTATTGATCCGCAAATATGCATCGGCTGCGGAGAATGCCTTGCAGTATGCCAGTTTCAGGCGGTAAAGATTGCATGGGACGAAAACGCCGTGAACCTCCAGAAAAAGGTAGCGGAACACTGCCTTGCCATCTTAAAGGGAAAAGAAGGGAAGGTGGTTTTCTTTAACTTCCTCACCCACATTACCCATCATTGCGATTGTATGGACAAACCTTTAGAACCCGATATTGCAGACATCGGCATCATCGCCTCATGGGACCCTGTTGCCATAGAAAAAGCAACAACCGATCTCATTCAGAAACACATCGGCAAAGATTTCTTTAAAGAATCCTGGCCGAAAATTGATTACACCGTTCAAATGTCCTACGCCCAGAAAATAGGCTTGGGAAGCATGGATTATGAGCTGGTAAATTGTGAATAGAAAATGCTATTTCATATCTAACTTAGAAATATACAGACAAGAGACTTTAAACAATTAATTCTTTGTTAAAATAATACAAAACAAAAATGAAAGACCTTTTGACAATTAAAGAAGCCAGTGAATGGGCAACAAATTACTTAAAAAAAAATGTTACGACTTCAAATATTTCTTATTTAATACAATACGGAAGGATTAAAAAGATTGGAGACAATGGAACGGTACAGATTTCCAAACAGGACTTAATAGTTTACTACAAATCTTTCAATGGCAAACGAGAAATTTCTTGGAAAGACCAACTCGGTGACGACTTAAATTGGGCTTTATCATTTGACCAATATAAAGAAGCAGAAACGACCAAACATGTTCACCGACTCCATCCTTACAAGGGTAAATTCATACCGCAACTTGTAGAGTATTTTCTTGACGATCACACCGATAATTTCAAAACAGAAATATATTTCAAGAAAGGCGATATTATTCTAGACCCTTTTTCCGGTAGCGGCACGACATTAGTTCAATGTTGTGAACTTGGAATGCATGCAATCGGCATTGATATTTCAGCTTTTAATGCTCTCATTGGAAACTGTAAAGTGACCAAATACAACTTGGTTGAAGTCCAAACAGAAATTAACAGAATCACAAAAGCATTAAAAGAATTTCTTTCCCACTCTCACACTTTGGAGTTTGAAGAAAAACTGTTACAAGCACTTTACGAATTTAACAATAAATACTTTCCTGTTCCCGAATACAAATACCGTTTGCGGCAAGGTAAGATCGACGAAGTACAATACGGGGCAGAAAAAGAAAAAGAGTTTTTGCCTATCTATAATAAACTTATTAAACAATACAAGGTAAGACTTCGCCAAGAAAAATCAGACACGTTCCTTGATAAATGGTATTCCCAGCATATCCGAGAAGAAATTGAATTCGTATTCAATGAAATCAAGAAAATCAAAAATATTGACACAAAAAAAATTATCAGTGTAATTCTAAGCCGAACCATTCGAAGTTGTAGAGCAACTACTCATGCTGACCTTGCAACGCTTATTGAGCCAGTGACAGCAACTTATTATTGTGCAAAGCATGGCAAAATATGTAAACCACTTTTCTCCATCTTAAAATGGTGGGAAACATATACCAAAGACACTGTTAAACGCATCGCACAGTTTGACAAATTAAGAACACAAACTTTTCAAGTTTGCTTGACTGGAGATAGCAGAACCATAAACCTAATTGATGAGTTACAAAAGAAAAACACTGCTTTTGCAGAATTAACCAAGAAACAAAAAATCAGAGGTATTTTTTCTTCACCTCCTTATGTAGGGCTGATTGATTACCATGAACAACATGCTTATGCTTACGATTTGTTTGGGTTTAAACGAAAAGACGAATTAGAAATAGGCCCTCTTTTCAAAGGTAAAGGCAAAGAAGCAAGAGAATTTTATGTTAAAGGAATCGTTGATGTGCTAAATAACTGCAAAAGATTTTTGGTAGAGAATTACGACATTTTCCTTGTCGCAAACGACAGGAGCAACCTTTATCCTGCAATTGCAGAAAAAGCAAGAATGCAAATCGTCAATCAATATAAAAGACCAGTATTAAACAGAACCGAGAAAGATAAGGGAGCTTACTCAGAGATTATTTTTCATTTTAAATCAAAACAATAAATGGCATTATCAAAAAATCAAAAAGATAAAATCAGTGACTTATTGTCCAAAAAAATAGAGGGTAAACTAAAAAAGTATGGCAGAGAAACTACTTCAATGCCATTTCTTGCAAGATTAATCCAGGACAATGAAAAGATTGCAGCCTATTCTTTTATCCATTCATTGGCAACAACCCTTGGAATGTCCATCTATGAGGATGTTTCTCTGATTATTGCCAGTGAAACAAGTGACGAATGTTTTAAAAGTTACGGGGTTGGCGGTGCAATTTCTAGACAACAAAAATCCGTTATCAATAAAATTATTACAGAATTGAGGAATGGTAATAGATCCGCTAATATTAAAAAGGAAACTTCGGAGATAACTGCCACTCCTTCTTCCGGTGGGCAATTTCAAAAGTCAGGTAACATTGCAGATTTCTATATGCGAAGGGGGAGTGATGAATACTTCTTTGAAATAAAAACTGTAAAGCCAAACATCGACGTTTTTGAAAAGAGCAAGGCAAAATTACTCGAATGGATCGCAAGAAGAAGAAAAAGTATCAAGGTATTTCTCGCTTTTCCTTACAATCCTTATCACCCGGAACCATATTCAAGATTTACAGAAGTTGGCATGATGGATCACCCAAACGACTTTCTTATTGGAGAAGAATACTGGGACTTATTGGGCGGCAAAAACACTTTTCAGGAATTACTTGACGTATTTGATAAAGTGGGTAAACAATTTAAAACAAAACTTCAAGATAAGTTCAAACAAGTTGCAAAAGACAAATTAGATTCCTATTGATTTTATCTTCTTATTTTAAAAATTCTTGTTTAGCAATATGGTTGCACGATTATGGATACAAAGTATTTTACTTTTTTGACAAAAAGAAAAGTATTATGGGATAAATACTCTAAGGAACAAGAGTTGTCAAATACATACAGGCTGTCCGAGAATTCAGCTTTTTACAGATTTCTCAACTCGTAAGTACTAATAGCAGTTAAATCGCATAGAGAAAATATTTTTACCATCTGATTCTGCAAGAATATGGTTGATAAAAGTCAAATTGTTTATTCGTTAAATGTAGAAGATATTCAAACAGTAGCTATCCAAGAAATTGGCAGGGAATTAACTGAAGATGAAATCGAAAAGGTAAAAAACTCGATTATGAAAAAATCAATTGGTATGACGCAATTCTCCCCAGGCGGGTTCAGGTCTGTGACCTGAACCCCACGTTTCATGCGTGGCAATTTAGCCATGAAATGTATATATCGCTATTAATCAAATAAACTATTGGGTTCAGATTACAAATCTGAACCCGCAAGGGGCTTGCAGAAGTTCAATAAATCTGAACCTGAAAAACTTATTTTAGTACGTTAGATAGAATTTGCTAATTTATTTTGTAATGATACCGGTGAAATTGAGTGGGACAAATTGGTGCATTTTAACTCGCAGCAGTAGAATCAAAAAAACAAGGTAATCACAAAATATAAATTTTAAAAGAAATGCATAATTTGTTTGAAAAAATTCTTAAGATAGTGTATTTATTTGCTGCTTTTCTTCTTATTTTCATTGCGGTGCTAACTATGGGCTGGTCAGCATGGGAAGTAGTCTTACACTTTAATTTTGACGAACAGATGACAACGAGTATACTCCAATCAGTGGGGGCAATTGTAATTGCGATAGCTATTCTCGATGTTGCAAAATATATGTATGAGGAGGAGGTTTGCAGAAGCAAAGAGCTTCGTTCCCCGGAAGAAGCAAGGAAAACGCTCACGAAAATATTTGTTATTATATCAATCGCAGTTAATCTGGAAGGGTTAGTTTATATTTTCAAGGCAGGCACAAAAGACGTTTCTCTGCTACTATACCCCGCATCCCTTATACTTGTTGCTGTTTTCGCTATGGTTGGCCTCGGTATTTACCAAAAGTTGAGTGTGAAAACAGAGAAAGAAACTGAAAATAAAAAAACAGATTAATGCCTCCAATGAATACTATACATAAAGTGTTTTTCTAAAGATGCACTGTATGTGAGGATTGAAAAATAAAATGTGCGCTGCCCTATTACATGGTAAAGAAACCACTTTTTTTCATAGGGGAGATAAAGTGATTTGAGGCAGCGCACGAAATTTGTTTGACTATATTTATTTCATTAACGGGTAAGAAATCCAACTTGTAATTTATGTGATAACCTTTTAAAACGGGCTTTTTCCCCGCCGCATATCCCCGTGCTGTCAGGATTTTCCTCATGACAGCAACTCTAACTCCGTATCAGGTGGCAGGAGGAAACTCCTGCCACCACTGCAAATATTAGTTTTCTGCGGAATAATTAGTTAGATTCTCCTCCAAGGATATAGCGTTTAATTATATTTTTATCCTGCTCATTCATTAAACCATTAAAATAAATTGCTAAATAGCAAATTCCATCAGAAAATGTTTCCCGGACGATTAATCCGTGCGATTTTATTAAGTGGTAATCCTTATTTTTTGGAATAAAAAGGACAAAATTAAGAATTTTGTCAGGCAAATAATTGTACCGGGCTACTGCTTTGCAAAATATACCACTAAGACTAAGATTTATCGCATCTGCTTTAAAGAGGGTGTCGTCAAAATACAATTCCAGCCGAATGCCTGTGTCGATTCTTTTATATTTTCTTTTTTCAAAAGATATCACTTTACTTTATTCCTAGAAAGAATAATGCAATCTATAATTAATTTCAGGAGCAACGACCGAGATAAGATATCTTTATTGTTGCACCATACATTATCCACATTTTTACTATTCAATAAATACCCTCTTTTGGGTGTTTCCTTGAATTTTTTTGAAAGCAATGATTTTACATTATAAAATACTATTATGCGGTAACGAGTTCGGTAAATAGCCCAAAATGGTGTAATTCGTGCCGTATTTCATCAACACAAGCCGGATTCATCACTATGATAGTATCAGGATTGTATTGTTGCAAAAAATCAGGGCTTACTATTTTTTGTCCGGTACTCACCATATACATACCTTGTTTGTAAGGATTTGTATCCACAACAAATTCAATTTCATCTTCAACCGTAAGTGACGTCAGAAATGCAACACTTTCAGAATTTGCCCCCCAGACGACTGCTCTGCGTTTATTCTTTCTCAAATGTTGTAATTTATTCTTCCAGTAATTGATTTTCTTTTTATAATTATTGAGAAAATAGAACACAGAGTTTAATGCATCTTCAGGAAATTCCTCAATATCCAAAACAGCGGCATTTAAACCATTGCCTGGTTTTGCTTCTATCATCAGGTATTGATTATCATAGTCCTTCCATATATTTAGCACATCAAAACCGCATCTTCTAAAGAGGCTGGCAAGAGATCCGGAACTGAAGTATGAACAGTGTTTATAATAAATCTTCCAAAATGCCTGTTTGCGTAAAATCCGAATAATATCGTGAACCTGAAAAAAAATAATGGTATCTTTTCGTTTACCTATGACTCTCCGGATGGTATGTAAAAATTTGGATGTAAGATGAATATGCTCCAATATCATCCTGCAGCAAATTAAATCCCCCTCGTAACCGGCATATTTTTCAGAATAGAAATCATTAATAAATGTAATATAATTTTCACCAGGATTGTAACCGTTTACATTTCCCGGATCAAAACCAATGCCGCAATTCCCGCCTGTTCTGCAGAGAAGAGAAAGAAATTCGCCCTTTCCACAGCCAATTTCGATAATTTTTTTGTTATGCAAATCGTATTGTTCAATTAGATAAAGTGCGATGTGTTTCGTGAAAACATTAAATGTGCGGGGAAACTCCTGGTTTTCTTCATATACTATAGGCAGAGACGTTTGAATATCTGAATCGTAATCAATATTTGAAATAAATCCGCATGACATGCAAAATCCCAAAGTAATGCTACCCTTTAAATCATTCATTGCAATTTCCCGGGTTGGTGCGAGTGGCAGGCTGTGAATAGGAACTTTTTCACTTTGATAAAAGACCTGCATATCAAATGAATCGCAACCTGGACATTTATAATTATTATTCTTCATGTTCTGCTATAATTACAGGGAAGATTATTTTGTATTATTCACTAATAAGGAGAAGAGCCGTTTCCAATTATTATGCCCGTCTACAATCTCAGCGCCTATTTCGTATCTGTTTTTATGAATTGTTCTGTTATGGGCAATTCTGATTGAAAAAACAGCAGGAATGTGAACTTCAGAATCAACAACGGCTCTGCAGGTATATATTTCGTCTAATTTTGGTTTAAAATTGAGTTCCCCTTTGAACCCCCCGTTGCTGATATCTCCTATTGCGCAAATTCTCCAGTCATCTTCCGTTACTTTGATTTCAAAAAACTGTATATTATTAATACCTTTATCAACCCTCAACAGTGTCTTGTGTCTGTTAATCTGCCTGTTTACATTTTTGTAAAGAAGCAGATTAATTTCTTCCCTGTTTAACAATGCGCTATATTTTGCTTTTTTGTCCTGTTGCAGGGGTTGATTATCCAGTGTAGTATTGACAACCCGGTTACGTCCGCATGATTTGCCTATATAAAGATATTTATCAGCGGTGGATAATATCTGTTTCACGGAATCTCCGTCCACAGGATAAGCGGCTACTCCGGCAGTTATTGTTACACATTCAATTTTTCCGTTAGCAGTTTCCAGCGACAATATTCTTTTTACCGTTTCCCTGAGTTTGTCAATGACGATGGTAGCGCTGCCCTTGTCCATGTCGGGAAGGAGTATTGCGAATTCTTCTCCGCCATATCTGCTCACAATATCACTGTATCGAACATTGGATTTCAGGATATAGGCTAATTTTTTTAAAATTTCATCACCAAACAAATGCCCATAGGTGTCGTTGTAGTATTTAAAATAATCTATATCAATCATAGCGATTGAAAAATTCAGGTTATGACGTATTGCTTTACTAAACTCGAGCTGACAACTATCAAAAAAATATTTTCTTTGATAAAGCATGGTAAGGTCATCATACATTGCTCCTTTTTCTGCTTTTTCGTAAAGCTCAATCCTTTCAATGGTATTTGCAATATTCAACGCTACCGTAGTAAGTAATTCCTTGTCTTCTTCGGTAAATGCATTTATTTCTCTTTTGTGTATATTTAACAATCCCAGTATTCTGTTATTTTTTGATTGTAGCGGTAAAGACAGAAATGTTCCGGTATTTTCCAGTTTACCTTTATAAAACAACTGGTTGTTTTTCTTGCTTATGTCGTTTAATAGGAGAGGGTCCCCTGTCTGGGCAGCAATGCAAGAATATTCTTCGCCTTTTTTAAAGGTTAAATCTTTAGCGGCGTCAAAAACATCACTTCCTGTTTTGGAGATCGTTAATTCATCATTATCTCCATGATTCAGCATGAAGCAGAAGTCTTTAATATCAAGATTGTTCTTAAAAAAACTTGTCGTGTATTCAAATAGCTCGTCAAGTTTTGTTGATAAATTCAAGTTTTCGTTTAACAAGTAAAGCAGATAGGCACTTTCACTGGTTTTGTTCGTTGCATTAATATCAGTACTACATTTCTTGTAATGGCGATTGTATTTGTTTAATAGCATATTTTTGTTTACCAAAAAATTGTTACTACAGCACACATTTTATAAAAGTAAACAAACCGTTTTTGCACTTCGTTAAGCAATGTGCAAATGCTGTACCCTGCAAAATATACTTCCGGGAACAGTATCCTGCGAGTGTAAATACAGCTCAGCGTTAAATTAGGCCTTCGGCGGCTTTATGGGATAAAACATTTTCAATGTAGGGGCTGAAAACCTTCAGCCCCCTACCAAGATTGAAGTTCCTAAATGTAAATTTATAACACATCCCTAAATCCCCTCTTAATAGAGGGGACTTATACGTTTTTATGAAACGTATATTACGACAATCCCCTCTGAAAAACCTGTCTGCAGACAGTCAGGTATGCTGCCACCCCTTCCTGCCTGTTGGCAGACAGGGATGACGGGGTGTGTATTACACGCTGAATAGATACCTGTTTCGTGTTTTTGAAAAATCCAAGAGGGCATTTAAAAACAATGCCACCCGATAGGAGCGGTCTGTTTGTAGTAGTGTCTGCAAATTTTGCGATTAATAAAACTTCTTCTAAAACCCTTGTGAACCCCTAAATTGCTGGATAAGCTTTAGAAAGGAAAACAATAGCAATTCATAGGGTGAAACACACAACCCTGCACACCAAAACATAAAAGGTACATAACAGTATGTTAGATACCGAATTACTGTAACACATCCCCTTGATTGCAAATTTTGCGTTCTCGTATTTCTCTTCACACATCTTTAATCAGGCATAAACGCAGCAGGTAATAATAATTATTCTTTTGAATCTTAATACATTCATAGTTATCTCCATACATATTCTATTTCTAGTGCTCCCGAAAACTGCATTTAAGCCCTAACGGAAAGTTATATCAAATTTGCTGTAATATTTTAGATTTTTGAAATAGTTTAACCACCCCTCTTTCCCCTCCTTCACAAGGAGGGGAGGAAGGGGAGGTAATTAACGCCCTTTTTGCCTCTCTCTTCGTAATAAATTAGGCCTTCGGCAAGTAGAGACGCATTGCTATGCGTCTCTACCAGTGGGCAATGCCCACCCTACAAAGATTGAAATTCCTAAACGTGAACATAAAAAGCAGTAAAACAAGAGGTTAAAGCAGGAAATGCTTCATAAAACTAAAATAATACAATTTTCTTTGGCACGTTAATTGTTGTAGTACTAATCCACTAATACATTAACTGCCAGATGACAGAAAAATTAATGTGTCATAACAAGGACGGGTGGGAGGCATTGTGTTTTGTTTTTCTTAAACAGAGATAGTCGTAGTCGCTTGTTTGTTAAAAGTGAGTTATGAGATCAGCAATGTTACAAAAAGAACAAAGTGTAATTCAAAAGGTGAATAAAATTTCAAACGGCTTCATACCTGTCATGCTGAATTCTATTCAGGAAAATTCATCCCTTGGCTGTAACATGTTTTTAAAAAGAAACATGAAATATGACACCGGTTACGTGTTGTATGTTGACAGAAAATCAATTATTAAATCAAGCAATTTGGAACAATTAAAAAAGCGAGGCATAGATACCCTCTTCATACATAAAAACGATCATATAAATTATTTAAAACATATAGAATCGAATATGGCGAAATTTATTAATGATGAACGTATAAGTGTGAATGATAAAGTGCATACCATATATAACATTGCAAAGGTTATTGCGATGGATATGTTTGATAGTCCGTATATTGTCAACGAGGTGAAAAGGTCTAAGAATTGGGTAATAGATACAGTTGAATTTATTTTGAAAAAGCGTGAAGCCTCCGCCGTAATGTTGAATATGATATCTCATACTTACTGCACTTTTACACACTCCGTGGATGTTGCGGTATTGGGGATGTTATTTTCGAAACATTTAGGATTTCGTAAAGAAGAAATAAATGATCTTGTTGTCGGTTTGTTACTCCATGACATCGGGAAAACAAAAATTAACAAAGAAATAATTAATAAAACCGGGATGTTGACGGATACGGAGTATTTAACGATGAGAGAACATGTAAAAGAAGGAGTTAAAATTCTTGAAGAAGCAGGAGGGCTGACACCGGAATCTTTGTATCCTGTAGTATTACATCATGAGAGAGAAGATGGTATGGGTTATCCAAAAGGATTAAAGGGGAGTGATATTCATAGGTACGGCAAGATTGCAAGCATTATTGATGTATATAATGCGTTAACGACATATCGCCCATATTCTTCCGCAAAAAGTCCTTTTGCCGCATTACAAATTATGAGCAAAAAGATGTTGGAGGGATTTGATAAGAACTATTTTAGGCAATACGTCTTGTTTCTGGGGAAAATAAGATAACAGGTAACAATAATTTAAACGAAGGAATTATTTTAACGTGTGTACTATATAAGCAGTGATATCGATAATTAAAGGAGAAATCATTATGACGGTATCAGACGAATTATTTGACATGATTAAATTATTCAGAAGCAAAAGATATCAGGACTTGGAAAAAAAAGATTTATATAATCCGGCAAATTTGTGGTGCATGTGGATAAAAAAAGATTCCCAGACATGGAAAAATTTTGTTGTGTGGTATCTCAATGACTCCCTGGAAACATTAGAGAAAAGTAATGATAACTTTTGGAGCTACTTTACTTCCAATAAAAACAATATAAAAGAATTTGCAAATGAATGGGTGGTAGAAGCTGAAAGAAATGATTTTTATAAATTTTGCATAAATATGATCAGAAACCAGGAATTACGATCAAATATTCACTGTTATGCATAGTGATTCTAGTAAAACAACATAGAGATTTTATATGCTAAAAGAACATCACGTATTTTTTAGAAGGCTCATGATTTGTTTCGATTTGTTCATCGTTACAATAACCTTTCTACTGTCTCCGTTTTTCATCAGTAATTACGATGATGTTATCAAACAGTTCGGTGGCTATCTTGTAATATTACCTGCGTTACTTAGTGTATGGGGTATATTTCTGCATAGTTTTGGCATGTATGAATCTTTCAGGACGAAGAGTATCACTGAAGTACTATTTCCTGTGATAGAAACGGCTTTAGTTGGAGGAGGGTTACTGGGGAGTTTTGTGTTCATTACAAAAACCCAAACAATAACCAGCGGACATCTCTTCTATTCTTTTTTCATGGCATCTGTCTTATTATGCAGCGAAAAAATCCTGCTTTTGCTTTTCCTGCATTACCAGCGAAAGAAAGGTTTTAATACGAAAAACGTTTTAATCGTCGGAACAGGGAAAAGGGCGCAACATTTTATAAACACAATTAATAAGAACATAGAATGGGGTATTAAGGTTATAGGCATTGTGGATAACGATGCCGCAAAAATAAATAGTATGGTATGTGGTATAAAAGTAATTGGTGAGGTTAAAGATATTCCCTCGATAATCCACAATAATGTAGTAGACGAAGTTATGTTCGTTGTTCCCCGGTCATGGTTAAACACGGTGGAAGAAATGATCAGGTATTTATGCGATATAGAAGGGCTAAAGGTGAGCGTTGCTGTGGATTTGTTTACACTAAATCTGGCAAGAACGAAATATAGCCATATAACCCCCGATACTATCGGCAAGACGAATAGTTATCTCTCGGAATTTCCATTGCTTATTTTTGAAAGCGCTCCGGATAAATTATTACAGCTTTTTGTTAAGCGTCTTTTTGACATAATTTGTTCCGGCATAGCTCTTATCATGTTATTTCCGTTGTTTGCCATTGCGGCAATAGCTATTAAAGCAACATCACAAGGCCCTTTGTTTTTTACGCAGCAGAGATGCAGCCTGAATGGCAGGGTATTTAAATTATACAAATTCAGGACAATGGTAGTTGATGCTGAAAAAAAACTGGATGAGTTGTTAAAAAATAATGAAATGCAGGGACCCGTCTTTAAGATGGAAAACGACCCACGGGTAACAAAAATCGGGAGAATATTGCGCAAATATAGTATAGACGAATTTCCGCAATTTTGGAATGTGTTTAAAGGGGATATGAGCCTGGTAGGGCCTCGCCCTCCCATTCCAAAGGAAGTGGAGAAATATGAACCATGGCATAGAAGACGGCTGAGCATGAGACCAGGTTTGACATGTATATGGCAAATGTCAGGAAGAAATAAAATTACTGATTTTGATGAATGGATGCGTCTGGATCTGGAATATATTGATAAATGGTCAATCTGGCTCGATTTTAAAATACTGTTCGGAACGGTGCCCGTGGTAATGGCAGGATCAGGGGCGAAATAACCGTACATTAGATTTTTGTTTTTAAAAACCCAATCTAATTTAACAAAGGGGGGACAAAATGTTACACAAACTATTTTTCGTATTTATGTTGTTTCTGTTTTTTGGAATAGTGCAGGCAAAGGGTTTTGCCAATGAAGGCGAAGCGCTTCCCATGGCGGAACAGGCGACTGATTTACCCGGAGTGAATGCACCTGAAACAGAGGAGAAGAAGCACTATAAAGTAGGTGCCAATGATTTGCTTATAATAAGCGTCCTCGGCCATGATGACCTGAAAACGAATGTGCCTGTAGCAACAGATGGTACGATATCCTTTCCTTACATTGGTAATGTGAATGTGCAGGGGATGAGTTTGTCCGAAATAGAACAGGAAATATCAAAGAGACTTGAAGGTTATATAAAATACCCGGCTGTTTCCGTATCTCTGTCAGAATGGAAAGGCAACAATTATTTTGTCGCCGGAGAGGTAAAAAATCCCGGAAGATTTCTGCTTGATGAGGACATTACCGTTTTAAAGGCAATCATTGCCGCTGGTGGAATAACACCCACGGGACTCTATGGCAATGTGAAAGTAAAAAGAAAATCGGAAAGCAGCTTGGGCTATAAAGAAATTTTCATAGACCTGAGAAATAAAAAAGAAGGAGACGCTACCGGTGATTTGCCGGTTGAGGCTGATGACATTATCATTGTGGAACAGAACAAAAGTTTTTTTGTATATGGAGAAGTGAAAAATCCCGGTAAATATACCCTCGAAGAAAATATAACCGTGCTTAAAGCCATTTCTCTTGCAGGCGGTATTACCCCGGAAGGTTTTTTTGGCAACGTAAAGCTTAAAAGGAAACAGAACGTTAGCGAGAATTACAAACAAATCCTCATAGATCTGAGAAATAAAAAAGAAGGAGACTCGACTGGTGATATGCCGGTTGAGGCAGATGACATTATCATTGTGGAGCGCAACAATGATTTTTTTGTGTATGGGGAAGTGGAAAATCCCGGTAAATTTACTCTTGAAGATAACATGACCGTTCTTCGGGCAATATCCTTTGCCGGTGGATTTACAAAATATGGTTCGCCCGACAGAGTGAAAATACTTCGGCCATTATCAGATGAAAATGGGTATGAGAGCATTGATGTTAATCTTAAAAGCACTGTGCGCGGCAAGGTTTATAGTGACGTCAACGTTCTGCCGAATGATATCGTAATCGCTATGGAAGGGATATTTTAAATAATTTTCCTACCATAGCTTTGGTTATGTATGAGCAACCAAACCGGCGGAAATACGATTTACGATAACGGAATGATTGAAACAATAACGGCAGCAAAAATAAGGATTGCGATGGTAACTTTTATATAAATATTTATTATCTTATCAGGAAAACATTATGAAAATAACCTTTACCGGAAATACGTTACGAGATTATTTAACGCCTATATTCAGATACAAATATATAATTCTAACGACCTTTATTGTTATTATGGTAAGTGTCATAGTCGGATTAGAATTTAAGACGCCAACCTACAATGCATACACCAAAATTCTCATCTCCGCGCAGAAACAGACCGCTTCTCCTTATTACACCGGGATAAGTTCCTATCATAATGCACAGATAGCTCTTACTCAAAGTGAGATTGTCAATTCTACTCATGTATTGGAGCGTGCGGTCAAAGTATTACAACTTGATGAACGCCCTTACGATTACGAAAAAAACTTTTGTTCTCCCCTGAAGGCCTGGTTTATGGAATTACGGCATAAAATGTCGCAATCAAATTCAGAGACTGTTTTGCTTGCTCCGGAAGAGGAACAAGCATACCGAATGCGGATGGCGGTGGAAAATTTAAGAGAGAATTTAAGTGTGGAACCAATACCGGATACAGATTTATTTACCATTTGTGCAAGTGATTTTGATCCAAACGTTGCAGCGATGATTGCCAATGTGGTAAGCCGCTCATATATTATTTTTGACCTTGAACAGCAATTGGCGGAAATGCAGATACAATACGGGGAAAAATATCAAACAGTAATACAACTACGGGATAATATCAATAAAATGATAAATAAATTAACCGCGCAACCAATTTCTTCATTAGAGGCAATTGGTCCCGCAAGCGTTAAAATTGTTGAACAGGCACAAATCCCTCTTACTCCGGCAGGTGGCAATAAACGTGTTGCCATTGCGGTTGCTTTTGTAATGAGCATTTTCCTGGGAATATTGTTTACCTACGGTTTTGAATATATGGATCAAACTTTTAAGACGCCAAAAGAAGTTGAAGATTTTTTTGATCTGCCACTCCTGGGCTCCATACCGAAAGGTACAAGTACCAACGGGAATTTAATAAAAGACATTAAAAACAATAACATCAAAGCCCCTCCGTATCATCGGTTGTCAGAACAGCTTTATCTTTTGATGAATGATAAAAATATGAAGTCTGTTTTAATTACGGCTTCATCATATAATGATGGCAGTACCTCCATCGTTGCCAATACGAGTGTTTACCTTGCCAAAAAGGGACATAAGGTGCTTCTTATCGATGCTAATTTAAGGGCGCCGGCAATTCATGAAAAATTTAAAATTTCCAATAGCCCTGGTCTTGCGGATATCTTTGAAAACAAAATTTCTTTTGGAGAAACCACTCAGGATATTGATCATAATTTGACAATCCTGCCGGCAGGAAAAACCACAATGAATCCCATGACAATTTTAGGTTCACACAAATTGCCGGAAATTATCAGTGCAGCAAAAGAAAGATATGAAATAATCTTTGTAGATTATCCCAACTTAAAAAATATCAAAGACGTTGCATTGCTTTCATCGTATCTGGATGGCATTGTTTTGGTGGTAAATGAAGGAAAAACACGCAGACATACGATAAAGGCTTTGATCTCTCCCCTGGAACAAAAAAATTCAAATATAATCGGTGTAATTCTCAACAATCGCAAATATGTAATCCCACAGATGATTTACGAAAGAGTATAGTTTGCAAATAATAGTCTTCATTGGCAATGAACACGAAAATACCATGAAAAGATAAAATACTAGGCAATATGAGAAAGGGATATGTGTGATATGAACTGCGAAAAAACAGGTGCACTACTGGATATGATTAATCTGAAAGAAATAATTAAAATAGCGATAGCCGCTGGTGATCAAATTATTGCTATTTATAACAATGATACTGCTGCTGTAGCTTATAAGGAAGACAATTCCCCTCTGACCCTTGCTGATGAAGCATCGAACAAGGTAATATTTGAAGCATTGAGCAATTTATATCCTGAAATTCCTGTTTTGAGTGAAGAGGGTAAAGGTATTCCGTTTCACAACAGGAACACATGGGATTATTTCTGGCTTGTTGATCCGCTGGACGGCACAAAGGAATTTATAAAGAAAAATGGGGAGTTTACGGTAAATATTGCACTGATAAAGAAAAATAAACCTGTGCTGGGAGTTATCTATGTACCGGTTAAAAGGGAAATTTATTTTGCTCAGGAAAGAATCGGTGCGTATAAATTTGAAGAAATTGATAGATTTGAGGAATTGGGTAGCGTTGAAGAATTAATTCTATCCTCACGGAAATTGCCCGAAGACAGCCATACAACAAATGCAAAATACACTGTTGTCGGAAGCCGTTCCCATATGTCAAAAGAAACAAAGGAGTACATTGATTCAATAAGACAGATACACGGCGAGGTAGAAACAATATCGGCAGGAAGTTCTCTCAAATTTTGCCTGGTTGCCGAAGCGAAAGCGGATATTTATCCGCGGTTTGGGCCAACGATGGAATGGGATACGGCAGCAGGCCATATCATTGTGGAAGAAGCCGGTGGTAAGATAATAGCGGCAGAATCAAAACTTCCGTTAGAATATAATAAAGAAACCCTCTTAAACCCATGGTTTATTGTATCCCGGTAAATTCACACAATTATAAAAAGACTAGTTTTGAGAGCAGACTTTTATCATAGGAGAAACAGTTATGAACAGAACAATTCATTACGATGTTCAGGATGCCGTAAATAGTGCGGCGTTTATCTTTTACCGTCCGGAAAATGAGAAGGTAT
This sequence comes from Candidatus Kuenenia hertensis, assembly GCA_021646465.1. Taxonomy (GTDB): domain Bacteria; phylum Planctomycetota; class Brocadiia; order Brocadiales; family Brocadiaceae; genus Kuenenia; species Kuenenia hertensis. Next base: position 51,009 of record SOET01000024.1, read on the forward strand.
CCTCAAAAGTATTCTATAGCCCGGCGGCTATGGATATTCTCACACGAGTGGAAGCATCACGGAAGAAGGGAAGAGAAACTTCCCCTGATATCTCGTTGCTCTGTGATAAATGGAAAAAGCTGATGGATAAAAAATATGAAGAAATCGGGAGGGAATCTGAGGAAAAACCGGAGCAGGCCTGCTTTATCGACGTAATAAAGAGCCAGAAAAGGTTATATGCTGTGCGGGGAACGGTACTTTCGGATTCATCGCATAATCTGAACCCCGATGAATGGCCGCATTTGTTCATATTGGACAGGACATATTCTGATCAGGCGAATATAGCCAAAAGCTTTCGCAAATGGCATCTGAACAAGCGAGAGCAGGAAATTGTACAACTGCTCCTTGATGACCACAGCAATAAGGAGATCGCTGAAGAGCTTAAGCTGAGCTGCAATACGATTAAAGGATATATGAAACTTCTCATGCGAAAGCTTGATGTAAACAGCCGGGCCGGCATCATATCAAAGCTCTTCTATTTTAATGATATTAATGTTAATTATTCTTAATCATGAATAATACATTTGATTATAGTTCTCAGGGTGTTGTTAAAAGTGCGGCGTTTATCTTTTATCGCTCCGGAAATGAAAATTTTGATTCAAAGGTATTCTATAGTCCGGCGGCCAGGGATATACTGATGCGATTAGATTCTGTCAAAAAGAAAGGGAAAGAAACTTCTCCTGATATCTCGTTGCTCTGTGTTAAATGGAAAAAGCTGATGGATAAAAAATATGAAGAAATCGGGAGTGAGTCTGAAGAAAAGCCGGATCAGGCTTGCCTTATCGACGTAATAAAGAGCCAGAAAAGGTTATATGCTGTGCGGGGGACGGTACTTTCGGATTCATCGCATAATCTGAACCCCGATGAATGGCCGCATTTGTTCATATTGGACAGGACATATTCTGATCAGGCGAATATAGCCAAAAGCTTTCGCAAATGGCATCTGAACAAGCGAGAGCAGGAAATTGTACAACTGCTCCTTGATGACCACAGCAATAAGGAGATCGCTGAAGAGCTTAAGCTGAGCTGCAATACGATTAAAGGATATATGAAACTTCTCATGCGAAAGCTTGATGTAAACAGCCGGGCCGGTATCATATCAAAACTCCTCACTGGATAGTGGCGTTATGTTAACAAAAACGGAGCACTAATTATTCAGCGCATATTTTCATACAGTAAAAAAATCGTAACTCAGCGTAAATGCTACACGGCTCATTCCCAAACCATGTGCTGCACCTGTTGAAGCATCAGTTTGGGAATGTATTTGTTGTAAAGACGCATAGCAATGCGTCTCTGCAAGTTTTTTCATTTGGCTTCAATCGTTAGCTTCTTTTTTATTTAATGTTTCGTACAGATCTTTTTCAAACAGGAAAACAATACTACCATCATCGAAGCATACATATGTTTTTCCATCCACTAATGCATATGCAGCTTTTATTGTATTCCCGTCTGCCTTTATCTCTTTAACCAATTCCTGCCTTTGTGCCCATTCTGCATCAACGAAGTAATCAAGCACCTTACGCCGTTCCAGTTCCTTAATTTTCGGCAGTTCGATTTCAAGAAATTCTCCTGCATCAGGAGCAATTTTATTCTTCTCGTAAGAAGATATTTTATATACAGCCGGTTCACCTTCCTTTTTCACATATACACTATCATTCTTGTAAGCAAAATGGATAGTGTGTATCGTTGTATCGTCCATAGTAATCTGTACGTTAGTATCGGAAGTTTTAAACAAATCGTCACTGTATTCTTTGGGGTCAACAGCTTTTTCGATGCGTAAAAAAGCCGCTGCTGATACGATATCCTTTACTTTTGAGTCTTTGATAGTAAAAACCTCGTCACCGGATGTAAGCTTCCATTCATATTCTTTTTTTCCTTCTGTTTCTTTGCTCTCCCCGGTTTTATCGTCTCCCTCAATTTTTTTCTCTTCTTTTACAAACAAGAAATCCTTTCCGCTGAGACGGTAAACAATTTTTTGTATATGGTCTTTCTCAAGCTGCAAAAATTTGTGTTGTATCCAATCTTCCGTTTTTAGTGATTGATCACCCCATAACCCAATTTCATTATGGATGTCTTTATCAATGTACAGGATATCTTCTTTATCTGCTGTCCTTGCAAATGTCCCTTGATAGTCTGCTCCCCTTTTGCCAATCAATATATGAAGCGGTAAGGTTTCACCCGAAAGGATAATATTCAGGGCTTTCTCTTCGGTAAGTTTGAAATCATCGAAAAAATCTTTTCCCGTAGCCCGTATTTTGCCTTCTGCCGATGAAATGGCAGAAAATAATTTTTGTATCTTTTCCGCATCACCGGGTACGTGAAAGCTACTTTCTACTATCCAGTTATCATTGTCTCTAGAAAGTATTACCCCCTCCTGTTTCTCTGAACCTCTGTACAATTCGATTTTTTTAATATTTACCGAGGAAAAATCTTTACACAAAGGCTGATAGCCCGCAACAACGGAAGATTTTTCCGGCCTTTTTATCGCAACAAAATAAATAATAAGAAGAACACAAAAGACTGAAAGCGCTATTATTATCTGTTTGTTTTTCATACTTTTCTCCTCTTCCTAAGCATTCACAACTGCCAATTGATACATCGCACGCCGCCGCTTTCTCATGTAAACCCTGAAAACACCAAACACAATCCAGAGTATGGGAATAAAGAAAACTACAAAAAATTTATAAAACAGTTTTGTGCCGGATGATACCTGGCCAATAAACTCCGCGGCCTTTCCCTTTGACCTTATACCAATGAGTTCCTCTCCCAGGGTGAGTGAATCGATTGCATTTAAAAAGAACAAGGGGTTCCCTCCGCTGAGAATTAACTGATCTTTGAACATTTCTGCACAACCAGAAATAATTGCCTTGGCGGGAATACGTTCAATTTCAGGAGCTATTCCTTCAGGCTCTTCTTCGCCTTCTTCTTGTGCAGGCGGCTGATTTATCATTGGATTATGTGAAGATGATTGCCTGGGCCATCCAGGGATATCTTTTCCCTCATAAGAAAAAGGGAATTTACCTTCAACAAGGACTATCAGCGGTTGGTTTGGGTTTATATCGTGAAGCTTTGCCGTAATATCAGACTTATTAAGGGGTGCTTCCTTAGCGGGGATTGTCCAGCTTGTATCACCCGAAGAGGCAAGAATTCTGCAATTTAAATTAAGGTTGTTGAGTTTTTCCGTATCTATATTCAATGAAGTTCCCCACAAATAAAAGAGAGAACTCAATTGATCGGTAATAGAGACTTCTTTATTCATGTTTTTCTCCAATACCCGTATGTGTATTGGCATTTTCACCGGCTGGTTCTGGATAACGGAAAACATGCCTATCTTCTTTCTGCTCGGTATTGCAACAGTTTCGTGATTATTGTCCATGAGGATTTCATCACTCACCGTAATGCCAAAAGATGACATGAAAGGGTTCACACCAGGATCAATTTTATAAGGAACAACCTGAACGCCGCCCTTCTCCTCTACAGAATAGTTGTAGTTGTATTTCTGTACTGCCATGAAAAGATTTGTTCCTCTGGCAAGCGCCTTGTTAATTTCATAACGTTGCCGTTCATTAAGACTGTCAGGTTTCATAACTATCAATGTTTTCACATCTTCAGGTATCCCGGAGTCTTTTGTTAAATCAATCCTTCTGACGTCGTACCCCTGATGCTTCAATGTTTCATCTATTACTGAATAATAATCTTCCGGCATCGGAAGTTTTTGTCCCATTTGCATCATTATCTGCCGCATAGCGGGATCTTTCATCTGTGGATTGGGATATTCCATTGGAGCAAACAGGGCGATCTTCGGCTTCTTCTCCAGTGTCATACGGTATATCTTTGAAACCAGTTCGTACTCCAGTGTATTTAAGTTCTGGGGAATTACCTGGGGTATTACTTCTTCTTTTCTATCAAGATAGGAAATACTGATTGCACTGTATATACGTTTCACATTAAAGGAATCCTGCTCGATACTCTGCGCATTGAACGGAACGATTCCCTTCGACTGCAGTTTTTCTACTTTTTCCTGGATTTTTTTCGCCAATTCATCCGTATCCTCTGTTTCCGTTCCTATGTCTTCAATTCCTTTTGTAGGATCTACGATAGCTACCCGGATGTTTTTACTGAGTTTCCTGAATTCCGTAAGTTTGTCTACAACATCCTGTTCGAGGGATTTAAAGGCCGTGGGCATCTTTGCCTTAGGGGTGACATAATACGTAATATCGAGAGGGACGTCTTTTAACCGTTCTACCACCTTTCGCGATGAATCACTTATGGTATAAATATTATTTCTGGTCAGATCAAACCTTCCGAGATTAACGGGCATCACCACCATATTAACAACAATTGCAATACCAAAGAAAATGGCACAATTTATTGCAAACTTGCGCCTTGAATGAAGTTTTATGCTGCTTTCAAGCGTATAGGTATTGAGAAAAAGAAACGCTACGGTAAATGAGAGAAAATACAAAATATCCTTACTGTCGATTACACCACGCTCAATTGCTGAAAAATGAGAAGCAAGGCCAATGGTAGAACTCAGGAACGAACCAAATTGCGGTATCCAGCCGTCAACAAATGTTGCGACAAAATCAGTTCCCAGCATAAAGAAAATAAAGCAGATTACCATGGAAAGGATAAATGATACAATCTGGTCTTTAAAAAAAGCGCTGATGAAAATACCGATTGCAAGATAAAAGGCGCCCAAAAACACCGAACCGAAATATCCGCCAAGTATCGGTCCATAGTCCGGAGTACCTATAACAGACAACATGATGGGAATAGGAAATGTACCGGCCAACGCGGTAAGATAAAAAGCAAGACTGGCTAAAAATTTACCTAAAACCAGTTGTACACTCGACACGGGAAGGCTTTGCAACAGGGCAATAGTTCCTGACTTTCGCTCTTCTGACCACAATCTCATCGTAACTGCAGGTATAAAAACAATTAATACCCACGGAAGCATATTAAAATATGCCCTCATTTCGGTAAGACCCATCAGGAAAAAATTGGTCATAAAAAGGCCGCAACTTATTACAAGAAAAACAATAATGAAAATATAGGCAATGGGAGATATAAAATAAGCCGCAAACTCTTTACGAAAAATAGTCCATAAACTCTTCATATCAACTCCTTATTTTTCTATCCTTTCTTTTCCCACCAATGATAAAAATATATCTTCCAGAGAGAGGGCATGTTCACTCATCTCTTTGATATCCCACCCTTTTTGACGTGAAATAGATGAAAGATCCGCCCATATATTATCTTTTGTATCACTTTCCACTGACACGTCAGCAATACCATCTTTTTCAGCCATAATATCTATCTTTTTGATCTCTGGTATTTCTGAAAGAGCATTTTTTACCTCTGAGGCAGACGCCTTGACTGAGAAGCGAACGGAAGAATGCAGCTTCAGGGATTGAGCCATTTCATTTACGGTGCCTTTCCCGACAATACGTCCACGGTCAATAATAACGAGTCTGTCACTAACCTCCCCTATCTCATGTAATACATGCGTGCTGAGAATAATGGTTTTTTCTTTTGCCAGTTCGCGAATAAGTTTTCTGATGCCAATAATCTGAACCGGATCAAGACCTGAGGTGGGTTCATCCAATATTAATACCTGAGGATCATGTATAAGCGCCTGAGCCAACCCTACTCTTTGCCGGTACCCCTTGGACAATTCTCCTATAGGGCGGTAATAAACATTTTTAAGATCGCAGTGTGTCAGCACCCAATCGATACGTTCTCTTTTCTTATTTCCTGTCAGGTTTCTTGCATCGGAAACAAAATTCAGATATTCGGCAACCTCCATTTCCGGGTACAAGGGGGCATTTTCCGGTAAATAGCCCAATATTTTCCGCACCTCTTTCGGGTTTTCCAATACATCGAAATCACCCACCTTTACCGATCCACTCACCGGCATTATATGCGTTGCGAGAATTCTCATCGCAGTGGTTTTGCCGGCCCCGTTTGGTCCAAGAAGCCCCACAATTTCTTTTTTTTCAGCAGTAAAGGAGACATTTTCAAGCGCTACTGTCGAGCCATACTGCATACAAAGCCCTTGCACTTCGATCATTGCTTTCTCCTTAAATTTACACTAAGAAATTATTGATACAAAAATAGATTATTCCCTTAAATCTTTAAGATCAGAAATTTTGTAATACTTTAGTTTTTTGAAATACCAGCAGTTACTGCTTGTTCCCAAACTCCTGTTTGGGAACACAATTTTAAAGAGAAACAATGTAGAGACGCATTGCAATGCGTCTCTACTGTTCATTTACGCTTCCAAACAGGAGTTTGGAAGCGAGCAGATGAAATTTATTTTTCAAAATACTAAACTGTTAAGAAATTTTTTGCTTATTGGTTTTTTAATTATTTCCATAAAGCTATGGATCATTTTCCCCAATATTTAAATACCCTGAATGAAAAATAAATAACATGTCCTTCTTGTTATTAATTCGTTTTTATTTTGTAACCATGAAGAAGCAACAATAAAACAACTTTAATGCTTCATCATAGAAAGAAAGATAGGTCAAGTATCATTTGTATTTCAAATACCTGCCATAGAGAAATGTTCGGTTTACCCGGTTTTAAAACTATATTTACATTGGCCTTACTTTTGTCTGTACAGAAGAATCGGCCTGCAATTTTGACGTTATAACTGTTTTATCAGCTATCATAATTCCTCTTAAAAAACATATATTTAACCAGTCAATAAACATTAAATGCAGGAAAAATGTTCCAAATGAATAAAAAATTTTTATTGAAAGTAATAGTGAAATTATATGATCAAAACATATTTATTACTGCTTTATTACTGCCTGGTAAGGGGAACAAACCTAACCGGAAAGATAGATTCTTTTACCACCTTTGATGATGCATCTTTTGTAATCAGTATCAACTCCTGTATCTCAAATACCCCGCCAACCGGAATTATCATACGCCCTGACGGACTCATCTGGTCAATAAGCGGCTGTGGTATTTTTTCTGCTGCGGCTGTTACAATTATCGCGTCAAAAGGAGCGTGTTCAGGCCAACCGTTATATCCATCCCCTATCTTGACTTCGATATTATCAAACCCCATAGTTTGCAACTGTTTTTTTGCCCGGTTGCCCAATCCTGCCACAATTTCTATTGTGTATACCTGCTTCGCAAGTTTGGCAAGAACGGCTGCCTGATAGCCGGAACCTGTACCAATCTCTAACACAATATCATCCTTATTCAGTTGCAATATTTCTGTCATAAACGCCACAATGTAAGGTTGGGAGATTGTCTGGCCATAACCTATCGGCACTGGCTGATCAAAGTAACTGTAACTGCGGAAATCTTCCGGTATAAATAAATGACGGGGAACAGTTTCCATCGCCTCCAATACCCTTTCATCGGCCACGCCCCTGTTAGCAATCTGCCTCTCTACCATTTGTTTACGTTGTAACGCAAAGGTCTCTTCGTTTAACATCGCATTTTTATCACCCATCGCTGATGCCATGCCTCTATTACTAATTATTAAAAGCGCAACTACAGCAACAACTATTATTACAAATGAAGTTATAGAAGCGAACAGCTTTGGCTCCATACTATTTTTCTTCATAATTGAAAAGTGAGAACACACTTCTCCACAAATACCTTAAGGATTTTTAAAATATACCGTATTACCTTACCTGAAAATACCTCAAAAACTAATAATTCATTATATATCAAGACGTGCCTTGGTTATCTTAAAGTAGTATTGTTGTATCCCTTCTCAAGTATACAAAAACTATACAATTTTGATTATAGTTTTTCAAAGAAGAAATAAATTTTGTGGTAGGAAACGACTATATTCCAGCAGCATTTGACACGGCAAGATTTACTGAAAAAATTTGAGCAAGCGAATATCCTATGAATGTAAATAACTATCTTTAATCATACAATACGCGGATTGTCATAAGATTTTTCTGTAAAAGTAGAGTTCTCTTCATTTACAATTCTTCCATCGGTACATTTACTTCATTAACAAAATGATTCACGTTCTTTTTTTTGGTAAGAGCATCTGCCGTTAAATATGCCTTTGTTTTTTCTATATAAGGAAAGCACGCTACTTCTTTGTAATTGGAATCGTAAACCTTCCAAACGATTTTTTGGCGAATTACAGACTCAATAGCCTTTTTACGGGTAGTTGTTCTCTTCTTTTTCTTTTCTGTTTTCTCCATTTTAGCGGCAGCTGCTTCTGCTGCCTTTCGCAAAATTCTCTCTTTGTTGGAATTTATTCTAACCATGGAAAGCTCCTGTTCTCTTTCTGTAAAAAGGTATTTTGTATTTATTTTCAAGGCTACTATCACTTTTTCTTCAACTAATTAACGGAAAGAACCAGAAAATGTAATCACTCAGGAGTGGTCTTTGTCGGGATATTTTCCGGAACCATCACAACCATTATCACCATCTCTACATATTTCGATTCATCCTTTCTTAATCCTATATCGATAATTTGGGTTTGATAACCTTCTTTTTCATATATAATGGAGTGGGTACCGGCCCCTAAAGAAAGAGTGTATTGCCCGTTATCTGCTGTTTTTTCCGTATACATTTTATCACCGCCTTTAATAGAAATAACAACATTGGACAAACCTTTATTATTAGTATCGTATACATACCCATAAATAGCGCCTGCTATTGTGATCTTTGTAAAACTCCACACAAATAAACACAAAGCCGCTATTAAAAATATCCTTTTCATATCGTAAGTGCCTTTCTTTAAGGTTATATAACAATTTCTAAACTTATTTTGTTGTAGTCTACTACCGGCCTGGCTTCTTTGCGTCCTTCTGTCTTTCTTTTCATATCAATTAAGCCCAGTTTCCCTAATAAATGCAGATCCATTGCAATACTTTTTATATCTCGATTCAAGATCCGTGCAAGTTCCTGCATACTTTTAGGTTTCATTTTTTTTGCGATATGCAACAACTCTATCCTTTTGGGCGTAATGGCCTTTCTTAACTCTTTTATATTTTCAAAACAAAGCTTCTTATCCTTTTGAGCTTCTTTTTTTTTCAATGTCATTCTCGTTTCAGATCTATTGGCAATCTGTTTACCATCTTTCACACCAAGCATAATTTTTTTTACCTTCACTGTAATCCCCTCATACATTTATCCATAGATTTGAAGAAATTCTGCTTTTATTTCATACAACCACGATACTGGCATATCACATATGCCGTATACATCATATATTAATCTTGTTAATGTACATTGATTCGGGTGTAACCACCTGTATTCCCTCGTTATTTGTCTTGCCCTCCCACTGATATTAATTGGCATAACAGACCAATATTGGCATAAAATACCAACATATATACAATAGTCCAATATCTACAATTTGTCAAAACTTAAATAAACTACTCCAGAAGTATTACCTTAACGACTTCGTTTTAGAAGATAATATCCCGCCGAAAGGGCAAAAATGATAGAAGCCAGGCCAAACAAAGAAAAACTCGAAATCTCTTTTACCTCCAGGATGATAATCTTGCGTGCAACCGCGATTAAGGCAACAGAATTTTATTTTCAGATGAGATTAAAAGATATTAAAAGGAAAAGAGGAGCATAGTATTCCACAACTCATTATCGCGTAAAAATACCATAAACATGATGTGGTTAAAAAATAAATTTTAAATGAGCCTTTTTGCAGTTTTTTTCTGTTTTACACTTAAGTAACACCAATTTAGGAAACCAATACCCTGAGACATTGCTCAAAATCATGAGGAATGCGCGCTGTGGCAGAATTCTTTTGGTGCGTATAGGGATGCACAAAGGATATTCGATATGCGTGAAGCATCTGTCTTTTCATTTCTCTGTGTAACGTGTTTTCGATGTGTTTCCTCGTGTACTCTGTCTCTCCTATAAGAGGATGTCCAATGGATGCAAGGTGAATTCTGATTTGATGCCTTCTTCCCGTTTCTGTGCTTACCTCAAGGTATGAAGAGTTTTCTCCCTTCTTTAACAATTGGACGTGTGTCACGGCTGGTTGCCCGCCTATGGGGCTGTTAACAGAAAAGGTGGTTTTACCAATCTTCCCCATCACCATTACACGGTAAATCTTTTGTATTTCATGCTTTTTAAATAACTTTTTCATTTCTTCAAAAGCGCTTTCATTCTTAGCGAAAATCAACACCCCGGAGGTATTTTTGTCCAGCCGGTGAACGGCCCGTATATGCTTGTTATTCAACTGTGCCCTCAAATCATTCTCCAGGCTGTCAGGCCCGTTTGTTACAATATCGGGAGGTTTTGAAACAATAAGATAGTAATTGTCTTGAAAGAGAATATCGTATGTTCTCTTTTCCGATTGAGTCGTTTTACCGGCCAGGACTTCAACATTATCTCCTTTTTTTAATTGATAGGAAGCAATCCACACCCTCTTTCTGTTAACAAAAACCAAACGATCATCCAAAAGCTGTTTGGCCTTTTTATTCGATAATGAAAGTCTATCTGCAATAAAATGAAGCAACGTGAGAACACTATCCTTTTGCGTTACAACAAATTTACGCATGACCACGTTATATTCTCGCATGTTATATTTTGTGATGGATTTTATATTAATATTTTTTCAAGCCGATCTTTTCTCAGTTTCCAATCCGGCATATGTCTTTCAATGAGCTTATAAAATTCGTTATTAATGCATTTACCAATAAGCTTAACACTTCTTTCCGTATCCTCCTGAACTTTAAGACGGTATTGTCTGCCAAGATAATAATAGCTTTCTCCGCTAATATACTGTCTTTTCGTAAGCAAGGGTTAAAAACGTTCAAAGCGATTTCTCTGTTTTATAATCCATGGAACACGTTTTTGTACTCTTGCCAAAATATCATCTGCCTTTTTCCCTTTTGGCGCATCTACCGTTACCGTTTTATCAGGGTGAACGCTTATCTTCAAGGTTTTGCGTTCTTTAAAAGACAGGAATATTTTTATCCGCTCACTGCCAAATGTGATGCTATATTCCCCGCTTCTTTTGGAAATCACGGAATCCTTACCTTTGCAATGTCCAGACATTGTTCCATAATTGAATCCATGTCCTCATACGTGAGGTCCAGCTGATATTTCCCCTTTATTTCAAAGAGAATATCTTCTATCTTGTTACACATTTGATTTTGAACATCGGTATTAGAAACCCAATTTACAATACGCAGCCTTCGTATGATTTCATCAATGATTAAAATTGACCTGTTCAGTTATTTGTTCAACTTTTTCTCCCGTTCCAACGTAAGTATCGATCAATTTCTTTATCTTTGGTTCGTACTCTGAAAAATCAACTACCTCCGCATAACGTCTGCGAACTGCATGTCGCAAATCACGGAAAAACCGCAGGTCGTTTTTATACTGATCAATTTTCTTTTGCGGGGTATGTTCATGATAATCAACTGTCGATAATGCAATGGCAAACGTACGGCTAAACGCGGAAAATCTTTCATAAAATTTTATACGCAAGGTGTCGTCTGCCAAAAGACGTTCGTATTGCTCTTCATCATACTTGTTCCTAACTTCTCTAAAAATATCCCAAAGGACAGAATATTTCTGCGGAAGGGTTTGTATTTCCATAGATATATCTGTCAATGTGTCTTTCAAATCTTCTTTGTTAAAATCAGGCAGCGCACTATAGAGGTCTAATGCCTGATCAAGATTCTCCAGCACCCCCCGGTAATCAATCACATATCAGAATTCTTTTCCCTCATACAACCGATTTACACGGGCAATTGCCTGGAGCAGGGTATGGTCCCTGAGTTTACGTGTTAAATAAAGCACGGTATTTCTCGGCGCATCAAAGCCGGTAATAAGTTTGTCAACGACAATAATGATTTCTGGCGTCTCGCCATACTTGAAGGCGTTGATAATCTGTTTATTGTATTCTTTTTCACTGCCATACTTTGCCATCATTGCCTTCCAGAAACGGACAACATCTTCTCTGTTCTCTTTGTAAATATCATCTTCGCCTTCTCGTTCATCAGGGCCAGAAATAAGTACCTCAGAAGTGACCATGCGAAACTCATCAAGGTACTTCTTGTAAAGGAGTGCTGTTTCCTTACCTTGTGTAACTAATTGCCCTTTAAATGGGGTATCCTGCCAGTTATTCTTAAAATGTTCGCTTATGTCCCACGCAATACGCATGACCTTCTGTTCTGCCTTGTTCAACTGGTCAGTAGTTGCAAATTTTTTCTTGAGATCAGTAGCCTGTTCTTTTGTAAGTTTCTCGGTAATCTTATTAAACCAACTGTCAATAGATTCGTCATCCACTTTCTGTTCCATATGACGTCCTTCATAGAGCAAAGACACAACTGCCTTATCTTTCACCGCCTGAGATATGGTATATGTTGGCTGGATCAATCCGCCAAATTTTGCTACCGTATTTTTGTCTTTTTTCATGATAGGAGTACCGGTAAAGGCTATGTAACAGGCCTTGGGCAAAGTCTTTCTCATTCGGGCATGACGAGGGCCATACTGCCTCCTGTGTCCCTCGTCAACGAGTACAAAAATATTGGGGTCTAAATTACAGAAATTTTTGGAACTGATAGCGGCGTCAAATTTGTCGATAACCGTGGTAATGATGCGCTCCTTATGCCCTTCAATCATCTCCATTAGTTGTTTGCCTGTCTTCGCCTGTTCCGGCTCTTTGCCGCAGTGGTGAAAAGTCTTATAAATCTGGTCGTCAAGGTCAATGCGGTCGGTAACAAGAATAATTTTGTGGTTTTCTATAGTTGGCTCAAGGGCGATTGATTTCGCAAGCATCACCATCGTAAGCGATTTACCGCTTCCCTGAGTATGCCACACCACACCACCAATACGTCTGCCTTCACCATCAAATGTCGTAATTCTTTCCATAGTATTCTTCACGCAAAAATACTGTTGATATCGCGCTATCTTCTTTTCCCCTGCATCATAGATAATGTATCGGTATGCCAGTTCCAGAAGCCTTTTGGGTCGACACAGAGAGTACAAGGCCCGATCCTGCCCGGTAACCTCCCTGCCACCTTCATGTTCAATTGCATCAAAGTATGCACGAACGTATTTAAACCTGTTTTGAAACAGTTTGTTTTTTTGGATATTTGATAAGGATTTATTTGAGAAAGAGAGTATCTCTTCATCTACGTCTTTCTCTTCCCTCCATACCGCCCAAAAATCCATGGGTGTTCCTGTAGTGGCGTATTTTGCCTCGTTCTTAGAAATTGCCAGTAGAAGTTGAGAATAAAGGAAAAGTTGAGGAATACCATCATCCTTCTGATTGCAAATATACTGAGAAATAGCCTGTTCAATAGCATCCTTCCCCGGACCTAGGTCTGGCCTTTTGCATTCTATAACTGCCAGCGGGATACCATTTACAAAAAGCACAATGTCTGGTCTGTATTCTTCCTTACTGCCTGAACGCTCCACGCTGAACTCTTCCGTCACATGATACACATTTCTTTCCGGGTGTTCCCAGTCTATGTATTGCAAGGTGAAACTCTTGACGTCTCCTTCAATTGATTGCTGAAGACTTCTGCCAAGGCACAAGAGGTCATACACCTTTTCATTGGTACGCACAAGCCCATCGTATATGACATCCTTCAGAGACTGAACCGCGGAAAATATATTACCTTCCGTGAATGGATATTCCTGCCCCTTGTATCTCACAATGTTCATCATGCGCAACTGTTCCGTGAGAATTCCATCGAGTATCACATTTCGCGTTTTATTACCACGGAGTACAAGCGCCTCTTCAGGAGTGAGGTAGGTATATCCAAGATTCTGCAACATTTGAAGGGCGGGAATCTGCGATATATGGTCTTCTTTCATTAATGGTGTTTGCATTTTTTGTTTTAACACACCTTTCAACTCATTCAACTCGTTCCCAAACTCAATCCCCCTTGCTCGTTCCCAAATTCCATTTGGGAACGCAATGGACGAGAAACTCCGTTTCAAAGAGCGCACACGAAACGGAGTTTCAGCTCACAGTGTATTCCCAAACAGAGTTTGGGAACAAGCAGGTAGCGTAATGTCCTTCTTTTCATACCTTTGCCCGAATCAGGCAGGTGAGTAGTTTCTGCATCAGTACTTTCTTCTGGGTTTTTAAGCATTCCAGTTGTTTCTTTAAGAGGTCTATTTCCTGAATCTTGCACCAAATAGACCGATCCGTGAGGGAGGTGAAATTTATTGTATTCGTATCAAAACGTAACCATCACCCCTGCCAAAAAGTTTTGCATATTTGTTTTTTCATCATTTTTTCTCGCAAAGATACATAATTTTTGTTTAAGAAAAGTATCCCGTGCAAGAAATTTCTTGCATCTGTATTACGGAGAAAAAGCGATTTGTTTTATTCCCAGGCCCACAAGGTGTTTCGAGAGCCATCTCTGACTATCAAGCCACGGCCTTGACTGCCGGAGTCGTTCGTCAAGATATTCCATGAACCGGAAAAGCCCTGATACCCTGCTATCATGCTGTGAATATTTCACCTCGTAGGTATTCGAATGTCCGGTAATCTTTGCCGCTATAAACAATAACTTTAAGCGGGCAATACGTATCGTATTGTCGACCACTTCCCTTAGCGTGCATTCTTGCTCTGATTTCCTTTCTTCTGACTCTGACTCTTGCTCTTGCTTCTGCTACAACCTGCTCTGCCATGCAAGCATCTTAAACGAGCGCCAAATATTGCAGGAAAGCATCACCAACTGAAAATACGCGTAGTTACCTGCAAACTTTTTCGATACAATCGCCGCCAATCCCTCCCGTTTTGCTTCTCCTATCAGGTTCTCACAATCCGCCCTCTTTTCATATTCTTCTATTACACGATGTGCTTTTTTTGCCACGTTCGTGACAAATATCCGGTAGATATAATTGCCGTCCTCAAAAAGTTTTCGCTGGACGGCTTTTCCTTCTCCCCGTTTATCTTCCGGTATACGCATCGCAACAAATCGGCATGCCTGCTTCCACCCTATCGGCTGATAGACACACTCATTATATTCCACATCACCATTCCCGCGTGCTTTATACCACTTTGTCGGATCAAAAGGGGGATTGCATCCCTTGTTCCCAAATATAAACTGATACCCTTCTTCTATTGCCGCTGACACACTTTCCCAACTAATAAATTCACCATCTCCACGAAGGATTACCTTTTTTACACAACCGGGAAGATATTTCTTAAAACTTCGAATCATCTTCCCTATCTCTTCTCCTCCCATCGTATCCCCGCTTCGCAATTTCCCCACAAAATATTCCCGAGTCTCCTCTATAAAACACAGCACGGAACGAAATCCCTTCTACCCCCGATTCTTCGTGTTATGCCCTTTGCTTCCCCCTTGCTGATTCCCATAAATGGTTTCCACCGTAGTATCTATGTTTATATGGATCATCTCGTAACAGAGTTCGCACAAATGCCATACCCGCTCCCTCAGCGCACTCATTACCATCAATAATGATTTTCCCCTAGTTTATCCCCAGTGAATTTACATACCTCCAGTATGTCGTTACAAAGGGAAGCTTCTCCACATGAAATATCGCGCACAACATCGAATCTGCCTGTATATACAGAAAATGCCTTACCCGGTTAAATCCAATAAACAAGAGCATGATAAATCCATACACCATTGCGCGATGTCCCATCTTCGGCATTCGTGACGGCGGTGTATACAATCCCTCAAATATCTCTTTGAACTTTATCAACTCCAAAAGCTCTCCACAAAAGGGGCTTAGGCGCTCGCTGCAATAACCATGCGGTGTAGTATGCCCTATTTTACCCGCCTTTGCGGGGCATTTTTCAACCCCTTGCATTTTAAGCTTTTTCACGGTATCCTTATCTTACTCTTTTACCATTTGGGTTACCTCCTCTTATTATTAGGTTAATGTCACTTACCCTATTATAATGTGGTAATCCAGATGGTTTCACCTACTTTTTTTTCCCTCTTGTGCAAGATTCAGGTATAATATTTCCTTTTATATCAAAAAAAATTCTTGCGTGTTCCCAGTATTGTCCGGATAAGTATTTGCGTAGTCATAATTTTTTGTATATTCTTTGAAATTGTGTTGAGAAAAGTTTCCAAAATCGAGATTTCGAGCCTCATTG
>SOET01000073.1 GCA_021646465.1 Candidatus Kuenenia hertensis
TGCTACTTATTATATCTTATTCTTTCCTTAACTTAACACCTATGGGATTTAGGGGGAGGATCTCCAGGGGGTTGTATGCCGCTCAGGCTTATTTTTATCTGCTCCGGGTCTGCGCCGGGTTTTACATGAAAGAGTTTTTCTACGTTATTTCCATATGCCTTGAGTTTTAATTCTATGCCATTATAAACCTCGCCAAGGTTTACCATATCGTATGTGGCAATGTTGGATTTCCATTTTGAGGGATCGTTTCCTTTGAAATAGTTTACCTTTGTGACAGCGCTTTCTTCTCCCTTTATTTCCTTTACTTTCGCCCCAACAAGCGTTTCTTTTAAGGCTATTCCTTGTAATTCAGAGTTTACGAGTTTTGAGTTATGAGTTTGGGAGTTGTTAACAACATATGCATGATTCTGGCGTATGATGCCTGGTTCAAGATTCTCCTGTATTCCATATCCTGCACTGTGTATCATTTCAGACGCACGCAGTTCGTCTCTACAGCCTGAACTCTCAACTCTTGACTCCAAACGCCCAACTCCCAATGCTTTCGGCATTGAATAAACAATCTCTCCGTCTTTTGTGACAAAGACCGTTCCGCCAAAGGTGTTGGCGTAAAACTTTACCCGCTCATCCGTCTGCCCATCGTTGGCTATGAAGGGTATTCTGAGTTTTTGGACGTTTTTAACCACCTCCGTTTTCGATAAATTATCCGTTTGCAATTGGTTGGCAAAAAGGACGCCTGAAGAAAACATTATCAAAAACAGAATACACAACAAAACTCCAAATCTTTTATACATAAAATTAAATACCTTTCCCATATTACTTCTGCCTCCTTTCTCAATAAAAACCATACATACGATTCTTTTATCATTTCAAAGTAACTCAAGCTTCCCAGCTTGATGTAACAGCACAAACAGGATGCTTGTGATACAATGTACGAGTCCATTTGGTGGGCGGCGCCGCACCCTACATTAATGTTTTGATTCATGATTAATAACTCAGCAAAGTCAGTCAAAAGTGTGTCAACTGAAACTTGAATATTAAGATGATACCAAATATTATGCCATATCATGTCTTATTATGTTTTTAAAATATGTATTTGTTGTATGTGGTTTTATTACAATACAATATGAGGCGGCAATGTTTTGCGATAACAATCTGCCATAGTAAAAAAGTGTGACATGACACACTTTTTGGCACACATGTCACAGTGACACACTTTTGCACGGGAGCATTCTCGATTTTTTGTAATTCAACATTTATTATGCTTCCCTGCCTGTCGGCAGATAGGGACTCCGCTCGGATGACATTAACACCACCCAGGGCACATCCGCAGACTCTGTCTGTAAGGCCGGGTAAGAAACCCGACCTTACTCCCAAACTTTCCCGCCAATACAATATGAAAACGGTAATTAGTTTCTACAAAAAATACCATTAGCAGGGAAGTGAAAATAGTAACTCAAGCTTCCAGCTTGAGGGTAAAAAACCACAAGCAAGATACTTGTGTTACAATGTGCAATTAGCTAACAAAAAATCGGGAATGCTCCCTTCCCCATTCTTGTGTTGAACATAGTGAAGTGTCAGTTTGGAAGCGCAAATGGACAGTAGAGACGCATTGCAATGCGTCTCTACATTGTTTCTCTATAAAATTGCCTGCCTGCAGGTAGGCAGGTCTTCCCAAAAGATGCTTCAACAAGCTCAGCACATGGTTTGGGAACAAGACAACTACCGGGGTTTTTAAAAAGGTAAAAAGTTACAAATAAATTGTTATGCATACTTGTTTTTGGCAACTCTTGTTTCGGTATTTCTTGAAATCCTTATTGGATGTGGTTCAATTTCTCCTTTTAAGCAAGAATCATATCTGTAAATTTTGCCATAGATGCACATTATTTATCTTAATACCTTCTATTTTATAAATTACTCCGGAAATGATGCATATCAATAGAGCAATTATGCCCACTATAAACAAAAAATCTCTATACGAAAACCGCAATGGCGCCGTAACGAGCGCTTCTTCATTATTGCACATTAATGTTGCACTACTGCCTTTTTCCTGAAAAGCACATATTTTGTCTAATAATTTATCCAGGGAATTTTTATGTTTTCGCATTTTTTTTCGGTATTTACCGCCAACAAAACGGTACAGTTCGAACCGTATCAACCTTCTGATTTTGTCGATTAACTGAAAAATACGATATAAAACAGAAAGCACTTGTAATACGCCTGTTTGCGGTATATACAGCTTTTTTAAACCTCTTAAAAAATCCGTGTAGGGCATCGTTAATGATGCAATAACAATTAATACTACAGATAAGTTCAGTTTGATAATAAAGCACAAAAAAGTCCATGCTTCTCCTTTAACAATACTTATAACCGGACTGCCCTCCTTAATAAAATAACAAATAAATACCTTTCTTAAAAAAAGAATTAATAGTATCAGAAAATGAAAAACAGCTATGGAGAGCAGAGCGTTACGAATTTTTCTCAATATCTGCATGGGTGAAATATGGGAAAACAAAGAGATCGCAAGTATTAACAAAAAATATACACCAAAATCCTTGATTCTGCTTATAGGCGTTAAGGCCATGCAGGAAACGATAAAAAAGAATGATATGATTTTTGCTCTTGGATCTAATGTTTCCAAAAAATTTTTAGTAATTTTCATATAACCAGATTACCTCTATATCCTTGCATAAATAACGCTACATACTAATATTCTATAGTCAAACAAATTTGGTTTTCAAAAATTTATGAACAGTGGCGGCAAAAGTTACCTCCTGCCGCCTTGATACGGCGTAAATTGCTGTCAGGAGGAAACTCCTGACAGCACAAAAATATTTCGACAACCAGATTGTTTGACTATATATAAACGGTTTAAGGCTTAAGTGATAAGTGCCACGATGTCCTGGCACTTGTATTGTCGGGTAAGAAACCCGACCTTATATGACTGAAAATTTTTTAGTTACATTCTTACCAGAGACTTAACAATCAAAAGGAAACCGAGTCCACTTACCAAAAACAATACAGACGTAACAACCATTAGCCTTAACGCCATTTCAAGTGATTTCAGTGTTATCTGTTTTTTGTTATCGCCAATATAAGGCTTATCGACAACCTCTCCTCCATAGGTACTTGGGCCGCCCAATTGAACTTCCAATGCGCCTGCAAAGGCTGCTTCAGATATTCCGCTATTAGGGCTCTCATGTTTTCCCCCTTCACGAAAGGCCATCCTTAAGGATTGAAAAAAACCGTATCCGCATAAAAAAGAAGCAGCCGGAATAAACAAGGCGGATAATCTTGCAGGAATATAGTTCGCAATATCATCCAATCTCGCTGACGCCCATCCCACCTTTCTATATTTTTCGTTTTTATACCCCACCATTGAATCCAGTGTATTTACCGCCCTATAGGTCATCGTAGCAACCGGCCCGCCAATAAAACAATAAAATAATGGCGACAAAATACCATCAACACAACCCTCTGCTACGGTTTCTATACATGCACGCATTATTTGCTCTTCATTCAAATCTGCCGTATCACGTCCCACAATACGGGACAACATACTTCTGGCATTTCTTATATCATTTACACGAAGCATAGAGATTACTTTTTTTGCTTCATCCGCCAAACATTTTATGGAAATTGCAAAGTAAATAATAACAAACCCCACTATTACTTCACATACCGGACTCCATTGCTTCGAAAAGCACATAATTTTGTATGTGATTATATATACTCCGGACACAACACCAAGGGCCAAAAACAATCCCATTAACCGTTCCGGAAGGGGTAATCGACGCAATAGGTATTCCAGATAATTAATAAATTTTCCTATCAACCTTACCGGATGAAAACGCCATTGCGGATCACCAGCAATCAAATCCAGAATGAATGCCGCTATTATTTGGAAATGGATCGTAGAGAAAGAATCAGACATTATCATATAAAAGAAGTATAAATACAAAATCCCCAATTACTATTTCAATTATTAATAAAATAGTAATTGGGGACTTGATTTTTCAGAAGCTCCCCGGCGGGTTCAGGTTACAAACCTGAACCCTCAAGGGGCTTCCTTCGCAATTGTGTTCCCAAGTAGAGACAGGTTTGAAACCTGCCTCTACTTGGGAACAAGAATGATGGAGTTGCAAAAATTTGGGAATGCTCCCCTTATCATTTATTATGCTTCCCTGCCTGTCGGCAGACAGGGACTCCACTCAACATGACATTCACTGTCACCCTGGATGGAGTCGAATGGTTTAAGCCACTCGTTGAAAATATTGCTTTTTTCCAAAAGGTTTACAATACCATCAGTTTTTCACTTCATAATCGGCGTCAATAATATCTCCTTCTCCACCTTCACCTTTACCGCCTCCCCTTTTTTCTTGTTCACCACCACCGCTACCGCCAGGAGGCGTCTGTTGACCTTCCGTCTTTGCAGCTTCCTGATATATCTTTGAACTGATTTCCTGCAGAATATTTGTTAATTCATCCATCTTCTGCTTCATCTTATTTTCATCTTCCGTTTTTATGGCTTCCCTTAAATCTTTGATCGCATTTTCTACTTTCTGTTTTTGTTCACTATCTATTTTATCACCTAAATCCTTTAACGTCTTTTCTGCGCTATAGGCCAGGTTGTCAGCCTTATTTTTTGTTTCAACCTTTTCCTTTGTTTGCTTGTCCTGATCGGCATAATTCTGAGCATCTTTAACCATTCTGTCAATCTCTTCCTGGCTCAGTTTTGTTGAAGCGGTTATAGTAATTTTCTGTTCGTTTCCAGTGCCAAGGTCCTTTGCATGAACATTAATTATACCATTCGCATCGATGTCAAAAGATACTTCTATCTGAGGAACCCCTCTTGGCGCCGGAGGAATCCCTGTCAGATGAAATTTTCCAAGGGTGACATTATCCCTCGCCATGGAACGCTCACCCTGAAGAACGTGTATTTCTACACTGCTCTGATTATCCTCTGCCGTTGTAAAAATCTGGCTTTTCTTTGTTGGAATAGTTGTATTTCTTTCAATCAGATGCGTAGTAACACCGCCGAGTGTCTCAATACCCAAAGAGAGAGGTGTTACATCGAGCAAAACAAGGTCCTTTACCTCCCCTGACAAAACACCCGCCTGGATGGCGGCGCCCATAGCAACACATTCCATCGGATCAATTCCGCGTTCAATTTTCCTTCCCACGTAGTTTTCTACATACTTCTGTACGCAAGGCATACGGGTAGGGCCACCCACAAGGATTATCTTGGTGATGTCATTCGCCGACATCTTTGCATCTTTCAACGCTTGTTCTATAGAAGCGCCGCACCGATTAACCGTTTGAGAAACCAACTGTTCCAATTTTGCCCGTGTCATTGAATGAGTAAAATGTTTTGGACCGGAAGCATCCGCAGTAAGAAAGGGAAGGTTAATATCGGTAGAAAGTGTTGTGGAGAGTTCTATTTTCGCCTTTTCTGCCGCCTCTCTCAACCTTTGCATCGCCATTTTATCATTTTTGATATCGATGCCATATTCTTTTTTGAATTCATCTGCCAGATAATCAACAATATAATTATCCATATCCGTACCGCCTAGCTGTGTATCACCGCTGGTAGAAACAACCTCAAACACCCCCTGGCCAAAGTCCATAACGGTGCAATCCAAGGTCCCTCCGCCCAGATCAAAGACAAGGATTTTTTGTGATTCTTCCGTCTTATCTAATCCGTAAGCCAATGACGCCGCTGTAGGCTCATTGATGATTCTCACCACATCAAGCCCTGCTATAACTCCGGCGTCTTTTGTCGCCTGCCGCTGATTATCATTAAAATACGCAGGAACTGTTATAACCGCCTTTTCAACACGTTCTCCAAGATATGCTTCCGCATCCTGTTTAATCTTTTGCAGGATAAATGCCGAAATTTGTTGCGGAGAAAAACTCTTTCCCCTGATATCGACTTTATAATCAGTTCCCATCTTTCTTTTTATCGCATACACTGTACCCTCTGGATTACTCACTGCCTGCCTTCTTGCGGGCTCGCCCACCAGTTTTTCTCCATCTTTCGTAAAGGCAACGTAAGAAGGAAATGCCTTTCCTCCTATAGTTGCGCCTTCAGCGCTTGGAATAATAGTCGGTTTACCACCTACTAATACCGCAGCGGCAGAATTACTCGTGCCCAAATCTATTCCAATAATTTTTGACATATCCTATTCTCCTTTAACCTCTTCCTGATTCTTAGTATTTTCTGTGTCTTGAGTCTCTTCTTTTTGCGGCTTCTGGGATACCACTACCTTCGCGGGCCTTAAAACAAAAGAATTTAACAAATAACCCTTTTGTATTTCCTGTAATATGGTATTTTCCGGTACATCATTGTTCACCATTTGCATTAAAACCTCATGTTTGCATACATCCAAATTTGCCCCTACCGCATTAATCGGCTCTAAACCTTCGGATTTTAATACACGGGAAAATTCTTTATAAATCAATTTTATACCTTCCTTGAATTCCTTATCACCTGATTCTCCCTCATTCGCTGCGGCTTTCTCAAGACTCTCATAAATATCTAATAATTTTTTAATAAGCGATTCAGTTGCAGTACGTTCAACAGTTTGGCGTTCTTTCGCAACCCATTTCTTGTAATTATCAAAATCAGCCGCCAGCCTGCGTATCGAATTCTGAAGATCACCGATTTTGTTTTTACTTTCTTCTAATTCCTGTTTTAATGACTGCACTATCGCCTGCTGTTCTGCAAACAATACTTCTGATGGTTGAACAACTTCAATCTCCTCAGATCCAGAATCACCACTTTTCGTACTCTCTGATCCGGTATTGGAAGGTGTATCATCTTTTCTTTCCGGAGTTGTTTTTTCTGTTTCTTCAGAATTATCAATGTTTTTTTCTGATTCGTTTGACATTATTTTATTATGCTTTTTATTCAAAAAGGGCTCTAAAATTTTAAAAGTTAAATTATAACAAAAAATATATCTTTGGCAAGTTATTAACTGGCGCATCAACTGCCAAATACCAGACACTAAAACATAATGGCCTGCAAAAGTTATGGAAATTTTATTTTTCAGATTAATTTTATGATAACACTTTAGTTTTTTGAAACACCAGCAGGTTACTGCTTGTTCCCAAACTCCTGTTTGGGAACACAATTTTAAAGAGAAACTAAGTTTCTCGTCCATTTACGCTCCCAAACAGGAGTTTGGGAGCGAGCAAATGAAATTTATTTTTCAAAACACTAAACTGTTACATTTAATTTAAAAAAACTTTCGAATTTTTACAACCAATGTAAATGTTGATATTGCGTTCCTCAGATGCCAATCGCTTCAATTTACTGTATGAAAATCTCTATTTTGTTATCCTACCTGAATCTTCCTTGGTTGTGCTTCGGGCGCCTTTGGTAGTGTCAAGGTTAATACGCCATCGGTAAGTTTTGCATCAATTTTTCCGGCATCAATGGTGTTTGATACGGTAAATCTCCGTGTATAATGACCCACATTATATTCGGTATATACCGGATTGAGGTTTTCATACTGCAAGAAATCAATCTTGGCGTCAACCTCAAGGACATTATTTTCCAGCATAACATTTATGTTCTCTCTTTTTGCACCTGGGACATCCATGCAAACAACCAAACTTTTTTCTGTTTCAACTATATCCGTTCTGGGAATATAATATTTTCCCGGTACCGTTTTTTCCCCTTCAAATTCAGTTTTTACCGGTTTCCGATTTTCACCCTTTACTACTTCCTTTGCTTCGTTACTCATACTATCCTCCTCTTATAATCTGGTTATTGATTAATTATTGAATTGCAATCTTTTTCGGCTTATCAGACTCTGCACGCGGCAGGGAAACTACCAAAAGACCGTCTTTATACTCTGCCTGAACTTTCCCGGATTCAATGTTAAACGGCAGTCTCAACGTCCTGTCGAATTTCGAAGAATTACGTTCGATACGGTGATAGCTGACATCTTTTCCGTAATCGATTGTACGCACTCCCGACAATCGCAATATGTTCTCCTTTACCTCTATGTTCAGGTCATTTTTTTTTACTCCGGGTAATTCCGCAACGAGTACAAGGTCCCCATTTTTTTCAAAAATGTTTACAGGTGGGTATACTCCGCTACTTGCGGTACCGCTCTCAAAAAAACCTGCGTTACGTGCAATATCCAGCGCTTCCTGAAGTCCCAGTAACGTCTCAAGAGTTCTATATGGCAACATAAAAACCTCCTTTCAAAATTGAATAATAAATAAAATCCTTTTTACCTTACAAAACAAAATTATCTCTGCCGATCTTGTTAATTTTCTTTTTATTAGGTCTGTTAGCAATGAATGTGCCAATAATCATAAGTTATTGCATATACAATATTTGACTATTTCAACCTATTTTACAATAAAAAATACATTGCAAAATTGGGCACAATATTTCCCATTTACTGTGGATTTCTATTCCCAAACTTGGTAAATTTACTAATGTATGGATAAAATTAACTGTTTTGATATTCGCACTTACCTATTGCCATGTTATTTACGAATTTTAAACTTTGGGTAATATTATTCTCATAATTCCAAATTTTTATTACATATGATCATGGAAACGAAAACAGATTCAAATCAACATTGGCTTGTACCAATTACCGGAGTTAAGGATAGTGTTGTACCTTATTTCCTGGCGGGCAATGGAAGCATTGACAAGTCGATAATAGACAACCTTGATTCAGATGTTATTCTTTTAGACAAAGAATTGAACATCGTACTGATGAATAAGGCTGCTGAACAGACTTTTGGTGTAAATTTTGATGAAGTAAAAGGCACAAACTATCTTGCGTTGCGACTTAAATCGATAGAACAAGAGCTGGTTAAAAACCTGGATAATGTGCTTAAGACAAAAAAGACCTTTAATATTAAGGGATTACAACTTGTATCGCCTGATAATATCACACACTTTTTTGACCAGAGCTGCATTCCTATCCTTGATAATGATGGTTCGGTACAGGGAGTGCTTTCTATCAGCAAGGAGGTTACAAAAAGTGTCAATAAAGAGATTCAATTTCAAAAAACCCAGAAGATGTTAAAAGAGCTATCCCGGGAATTAGATATTAAGAATACTGAGATTCAGAGATTACAGGCTTCTTTGAAAGAAAGGTACAGTTTTCATAATCTGATCGGCAAAAATTATTTGATGCAAAATATTTACGATCTGATAGAAAGGGTCTCTCAAACCGATTCTACAATTCTTATCACCGGAGAAACCGGCACTGGTAAGGAACTGGTAGCGAGAGCCATTCATTACAATAGCCCCAGAAAAGATTACAACCTTGTGGCCGTAAACTGCGCTGCTTTGCCAGAAACACTTTTGGAAAGCGAACTCTTCGGCCATGTAAAAGGCTCTTTTACCGGTGCGATCCGGGATAAAAAGGGAAAGTTTGAACTTGCGGATAAAGGAACCATATTTCTGGATGAAATCGGTGAATTATCAATTCCCACACAGGTTAAGTTGTTACGTGTATTACAAGAAAGACAGATAGAAAGAGTAGGAGACGAAAGGCACATAAAGGTAGATATTCGTATCATTGCAGCAACAAACCAGGATCTTCTCGAATTAATAGAAAAAGGAAAATTCAGAAAAGATCTCTTTTACCGGCTTAATATAATCTCAATCAGGATTCCGTCCCTCAGGGAACGCACCGACGATATTCCACTTTTAGTGAATCATTTTATTGAAAAATTCAACAATCGCTTCAATAAGAGCATAACGGGCATATCACCAAACGCCTTACGAAAACTTATGTCATATTCATGGCCTGGCAATATCAGGGAACTGGAAGGGGTTATTGAAAAAGCTATTCTTTTGGAAGAATCTGAAACTATCGAAAATATAGAATTATTGACCGATCATTCCGTGGAGTCGAACCTTTTCCTTCCTCCATCCTCAAATGCTAAATCAGATATCCCCCCTTACGACAACATGCAGGCACATTTAGATACACTAGAGAGGGAATATTTTGTTAAAGTATTTCAGAAATATAATGGCAGAATAGGTAAAATAGCCGAATTTACAGGCCTTAACAGACGTACGATTTTAAACAAGATGAAGAAGTTTTCTATTAAAAAGAGTTTGTTTAAACAGCATGGTTAATTACATCCCACCTCTCCTTAATATTTCTTCAAGCGTTGATATATACTGAGCTGGCATACCGGTATGCCACAATCCCCTTGCCGTAGCATCAATATCATACGAAACCCTCCTTATTTCAAAGGTTCCGTCTTCCCATATGGCATACGATGCTTCGGGTATACCATCACGTGGTTGACCAACACTTCCAGGATTAATGATAGTTATATCTCCTATCTTACGTACCATCGGAAGATGTGTATGTCCAATAAAAACAATATTTGCCTGGATATCATCTAATTCACCTTCCAGTTCTTTATCCGTAACATCTGGCCGGAGGTATTTGTATATGTCTCCTCCCGGAGAACCATGAGACAATAAAAAATTCGTACCGCCTGTCTCTATGTTTAGCGTTATCGGAAGGTTTGCAAGAAATTCTTTTTCGGAAGAATTCAAAGCACTCTTCGTAAAATTTTTCATCTGATCACTTAGTGCCTTGTATTTTTCAGAACAACCACATTCTACATTTCTACCAATAGCATTATCATGGTTGCCACGTACAATCTTGTCAGTTAACTTACGAATTCTCTCTATGCACTCTCCCGGATATGGTCCGTAATTAACAATATCGCCAAGGCAAAATATCTCATCAACCTCTTGTTCCAAAACAGCGTTTAATGCCGCTTCGTTCCCATGAATATCAGATATAATAAGAATCTTCATTTTTTTATATGCATTGAATTTCAAAAGAAGCATCACGGCTTAAATCAATTTCGATAGGTTTAATTTTATTTTGTTTATCATCGTACAATAATTTTACTCTTGGTCTGGTCATTTGTGAAATTTCAACAGAGGCGACAACACCCACAAAGCCTTTATATATTCCATGTATCACCTTAATTTCAGAACCTGCAGGATATTTAGGCATTACACCTAAAAAATAACGCACTATTTCTTCATTAAATTGTGTACCCGCCCCGTTTTTTATGAGCTCATATACGGTATCAGGCGGCAATCCCGCGCGATACGGACGGTCTGAAATACATGCATCATAGACATCAGCAATAGCAGCAACTTCCGCGCCCATAATCATTTTGTCATGTTCTACATAGGTAATTTCACCCTTGTCAAGTTTATTACTTCCCAAAAGGCCACGCGGATACCCTTTCCCATCCTGCCGTTCATGGTGTTGATAAGGAATATGCGCTGAAACATATCCGATAGCGTCAATATCTTTAAGCAATTCATATCCAAAAGAAGTATGTTGCTTTACCATGGCAAACTCTTCATTTGTTAACTTTCCCGGTTTATTTAGTAATTTTACATCAATAAAAATCTTACCTATATCGTGCAAAAACTCGCCAATTGCTATTTGTTTAAGCTTTTTTTTGTCAAAATATAGCCTTTTAGCAATAATTAACGATATTATCGCCGCATCAATAGAATGCTCAAATGTATAATTGTCAACTGTCTTTATTGAATTCAAACCGGATAAAATATCCTGTCCCATAATCTCGTCAAGAAAAGAATCTATATCTTCTACCAATTGCTTAAATGCCTGACTTTCCTGAAAAGTTCTTTTGACCTTTGGGGTATTAATGCTTCTCATAATTGATTCAGAAGTATCCGCTTCAATATCGGCAATGGCTGACTGCGTTACTTTGTAAGTTTTAAGAACATCTTTCGTTGCCATAAGACGGATTTTATCAGAAATAGGGTCATTAATAACTATATCCTCTGTTTCCTTATCTTCTATGTAAAGACAAGCATATCCCCTCGCTTTCAGCCTATCAATATACCCCTGCGTTAATTCAACACCTTTCTTTAATAATACCTCATAATTCTCTCCATAAATTGGTTTACCAAGTACCATACCAGGGGATACGTTATTTATATGTTTTTTGATCATAAGTTTTACCTAAACGTAAATTTATTATTCTTTTATCTTTTTCGTTGTTCAGGACAGCGCTTTCTTTATTGGCCACAAAAAAAACTTCAGTACTCTTTACTTCTGAATTACAAATTTTCGCCCCGAATACTCAGTGATATGACAGAAGGAAGGAAGGAACTTATTTTTATTTGTCCGAAAAAAACATTAATATGACTAAATTTTTGGCAGGTTCAATTAGTCATTGCCCAAAATCGAAAATAAGTAAATAAATGCAAATACGCCAATATATTTACATTTCTCCACAAAAAACCGAAGAGTCAACTTATTACACACTACGAAGCAACACTGCATACATCTCAACCTAAATGTTTAAAATAGCTACTTTGCTTTTTCAAAGTCAAATTTTTTTGCGAGTGAAGAAAATATGCAACATCTTATTTCTTCACTGCAATTTTCTCTTCATACTCATTTTTAAAATAGCGCAGTGTCGACATAACGGGATT
>SOET01000025.1 GCA_021646465.1 Candidatus Kuenenia hertensis
ATTGTACCGCAGAATTGCCTGTTGCCGTTTTTGTTCAAATGGTTTTTTTCATGAATGCCTCCTTATTAAAGTGGGAAAACATACATGTTACCATATACTGGCTACCATTTTGTCAAAGAACATTGTCCACGATGTCCTGGCACTTATCAGTTAACTGATACAAATGGTTAATGGATATCAGGAAAGATTTGAAAATAATGGGAGAAAGAATGCAAGGCAAGGAGACATTAATTCAATCATTCATAAAATTAGAAGGGAAACCATACCCGGCGTATAAAGCATTAAAGAATGGGTATCAATACGATGACTATGAAGTATGGATTGACCATGTGCAGGGCGACCCTTTCGCGCTGCCCAGTAAGGTAAGGATTCGTATGCCGATAAATGTCGCTAAGTTTCCGGAGGACACTTTTTCAAATAAGAGTCGGGAAACGGCCTTGTGTGACTTTCTTTTAAGGAGATTTGCCCGTTCGATAGACAACTATAATAAGGAAAAGGAAGGATCAGGGAAGAGCGGTGTGATTGATATTGACCGCCCGGGACAGGAAGTATTGGCAAGGTCTTCTGTGGTTAAAAAAAACGATTTTTTGGAGGTACGCTTTCTGGTTGGCTTACCGGCATTTGGACGTCGTATCGCAGGTAAGATTGCCGCCAAAATATTTTCCGAAACGATTCCAAGGATTATTGATAATTCTCTCTATTTTCAAAACCTTCCGTACGAAGAATTATACAAATACATAAAAATTATTGAAGATGCCGATTTCATACGCTCAAAATTGTCTGAACAAAACTTGATTGCGTTTATTGCCGATTCATCGATCCTTCCCCGTGCCAGCGGGGTTGACCCCAGGCCAATGCGGGAGAACCATGTTGTGTCGTTTGAGTCATGCCAATCGTTACGCGTTGGTTTTCAGTTGCCGAATCATGGATACATTACCGGTATGGGGATCAGAAAAGGGGTGACCCTTATTGTCGGCGGGGGATATCATGGAAAATCAACATTGTTGAATGCTTTGGAGCACGGCGTTTACAATCATATTCCCGGTGATGGACGTGAATTTGTGATAATGGATCATGATGCGGTAAAGATTCGCGCAGAGGACGGACGCAGCATAAGGAATCTGAATATTTCCCCTTTTATTTCCAATCTGCCGTTTGGAAAGGATACGATCCGGTTTTCCAGCAGTAACGCAAGCGGGAGCACATCTCAGGCCGCAAATATTTTAGAGGCGATAGAAGTGGGCGCCCAAACTTTGTTATTGGATGAAGATACTTTAGCTACCAATTTTATGATACGCGACAAACGGATGAAGGCATTAATTACAAGGGACAAGGAACCAATTGTCCCTTTTATTGATCATGTGCGCAGTTTATATGAAAAAAATGGGATTTCAACAATTCTTGTGATGGGAGGGTGCGGTGATTATTTGGAATGTGCCGATGTGGTAATAGGGATGGTTGAATATAAACCG
This sequence comes from Candidatus Kuenenia hertensis, assembly GCA_021646465.1. Lineage (GTDB taxonomy): Bacteria > Planctomycetota > Brocadiia > Brocadiales > Brocadiaceae > Kuenenia > Kuenenia hertensis. The sequence continues at coordinate 1,473 of SOET01000025.1, forward strand.
TACGATTTAACAGAGCAGGCGCATCAAATAGTAAAGATTGACAGCCCTGCGAAAGGTATTAATGTAACTTCCGTCCCTGCTATCTTGCGCATTCCTTGTAAAAATTCCTTTGATGCGTCAAGAGGGAAAAAATCTGTCAGTATAAACACTGAAGGTATTACCGTGTTGAATTATGGCGTTTATCGGATTCAGGTATGGGGCTTGGAACAACTCGTGCATCCGGGACAGCTCATGGCAATAGGGTATGCAATCTATTACGCGCAGCGTTATGTTGATGAAAAAAGGACGATGAAAGAAATAGCTGGATTGGTGTTAAAAGATATAGAAGAAAAAGGCCTGGACTGCCTTTCTTTACAGGAACCAAGGGGGGATTTTTCCTGGTTTAGAAAATATGAATTGGTTGCAGCAATAAACCGTTACCGGGGCTTAAATATTAAATGATAGTCCTATTCTGGTTCAAACTTGCAGATTGAACCAGAAGTTTTGGTCGATTATGAAAAATATCAAATGTTTCGGTTCAATCGAGGACGATTGAACCACTATAAGCATAAAGTTGTTTGTCAGCAAAGGAGGGTAGGCAATGCCTACCTTTATACCTACCTGCCCTTTATCGCTTTTATTCTTTCCAATACCGGCGGATGCGAATAATGGAAAGCTGCATAGAGCGGATGTGGGTAAAGATTGGAAAGATTATCTTTTGAGAGCTTTACAAGGGTGCTGATCATGCTCTTGCGGTCCTTTGTAATTTCATAAGAAAACGTGTCAGCCTCATATTCGTGTTTTCTTGAAAAATAGAGAGGAAAGGGAGTGAAAGGGAATGATACGATAGAACCTAAAAATCCAATGAGAACAATTTTTGAGAAAAAAGTGCTTTCTTTCAAATTGAAAAGATGTATGAGCCCTTCAGTTTGTACTATTTTGAACGATACAAACATTACGATAATTGCAAAAATTTCAGAAACGATAAGGTGTTTTAAAAGATGTTTTTTCTTCCAGTGTCCCGCTTCGTGTGCAAGTACAGACAAAATTTCGTCTTTGTCCATCTTTTCCAGCAACGTATCGTAAAGGACAATTCTTTTTACCTTGCCGATGCCGGTAAAATACGCATTTGTGTGTTTCGTCCTCTTTGACGCATCCATCGTGAATACACTCTTTACGGTAATACCTACCTTTTGCATAAGCCCACGTATTCTTTCCTGAAGCGATTCATCTTCAACAGGGGTAAATTTATTGAAGAGCGGCGCTATTACGTAAGGGAATACGTACATCATGAGGACGCTAACGCATAAGAAAAAACACCAAATCCAGAACCACCAGAAATTGGGACTCACCTGTACAATGAGGAATCCTATTGAAATTATCAGAGAAATAATGATGGTAGTGATCAAAAGTGATTTCCAGAGGTCTGTTAACCATAGCTTCATAGTTGACGTTGTGAATCCGTATTTATTTTCAATGACAAAAGTATGGTACCATTTGAAGGGGATCATTATGATGGTATCGGCATAAAGCAGAATCAGAAAGAAAATTAATCCTGATACGATAAAGGGCATTTTCAGGGAAGAAATCCATGAATTGTAAATATTAAGCAAACCACCGAAGAGAAAGATCAACAAAATTACATTATGAAACAGAGAGCTGAAAAAGTCGAACTTTGTGTTTTCAATAACATACCGCTGCGTCTTGTTAAGTAATTCCTGGTCTATGTGGCCCTCAAAGTCAGGAGGGATTTTGTTGCCACGTTTTTTTAAGTGCGAAAGATTAAGATAGTCAAGCCAGTACCCTGCAAATACCACACAAATATATGCGATGAATATAATGATGAGATATGTATCCATAGTTAAAAATAAATGAAATAATCTTTGTATACCCGAACTCCGAAATGGGAATCAGGTAAATACTGATAAAAGTAATATCTACGACACGCATTTTAACATCTATAACAAAAATGCCAAGTTTTTCCTGTATAATGCAAACAAATGATAATTTCACAATTTTGTTATGTTTTTTCTTATTAAATACTTAACCGCTGTATATCTTCAGAATTATTTATTGGAATCTCACTCCGGAATGCATAAAATATTCATACTATATACTCTTTGAAATATAGACAAGAGTGCTATAGATTACAATATTGTTGCAATGTTGTACACACATACAAATTGTTTTTCGGATAATAACCACCATGAGAAAGAAGAGGGTAAAGGTTAACGATTTGATGCAGAAGGACTACACCTATTTCCTGACAGAACCGATGGGGAGGAACTTTTCCTCTGGATTTAAACCCGAACTGACACCAAAAGAAATGTTTGAACTTGGGGTGTTTGGGGGTAAATACATGACCGATTGCACAAAAGAATTTCCGGAAGATTGGTTTAAAAACGCAAAGTTGTGTCATGAATATCACAATCCGGAATTAAACTATTTTGGCATCAATGCATCGAAACCCCTCTCCTATTGGAAGAAAAAGGGATGGATTTATCATGAGGATCCCAGAGGTTGGTTTCAGTGGTATTGCAGGTATTATATGGGAAGAAGATGTCCTGATGATGAATATCAAATTAAACGATGGAAGGCAATGATACGCCATATCTCTCAAATAAAAAAACACTGTCAAAAGGGAGATTTGAATTGCCGCAGAAAACAACGTCAGGCATTACTGCACTGGGCATATGATAGCAGGATACTATAGGAGATTCCCCCTTTCACAACACCTTGTCTGCTCTGCATGTCCCCATCGGTTACACCTTGTTCAGATTTTTTCACACACATTCTCCCCGTTATACAGCAATAATGTTATTCATGCCCTACATATTGGGTATGCAGACCCTAATATCTCTGTTCGGGACTTTTTGCTTTTTATTATAAAAATGTTTTTATCTTATATTTTTTCAAATCTGGTTTTGTTTGGTGATATTTTGAATTTTTTATTGGTTATACAAATTGAAAGCGAAAGGAAACCCGTCATGCGAATGCGTAAAATACTCATTGTTCATGAAACCCGGATATTATGAACATTACTCAAAACATACATTATATCGGAACTTAATGATGTTGATGTGATCGAGGCTTCTTCTGTATCAGAAGCTTTGGAGAAATTTAAAGAACAAAAATTCGAGGCAATTCTTTGTGGAATGCAATTTAAAAAAACTGATGGTGTAAATCTCTTTAAAGATTTAAAAAGGAAGAAATTAACAGGGATACGCCCTTTATTATTGTAACTTCAACAGGAACGGTATTCAACATTATCTCATATCCCCCTTTACACCAATAGAATTAAGGGAAAAGTTCAATACCGTTTGCGGTCCCCGCCAATGGCGTACGCACGACAGAATAAGCATACCAGGAGCTAAGGCCATAATTTACATGAACAGCGACTCTATAGAAGCAGATGTAATTAACATGAGTTAAGAAGGGATACTTTGCGACATTACATGTATAAACTCTTACAACGATTTGCTAAACAGCACACACATTACTATCGTATTCCCTGCCCAATTTGATAACGCACAGATTAAAATCTTATGGTGCAAACTCCTTCGGGTGAACATTTCAGCTGGAATGAAGTATACGTTCCGAAATGTACTTCCGAACACATGCGGGTTGTATGGCAAATTATAAAAATGTCAGATGAAGATAAGGAAAAATTTCAGGAAATCTGTAAAAAAATCGAAAAAGAGCATAAGAATATAGAGGCAGTTAAGAAACAGTAAAAGAATTTTACGTTACATTTGGTTTCTGGCCATTAATCGACTTATTCGGGAAACGCTGGTTTCTCTAAATAAAATTACGGTCGGGTTTCTTACCCGATAATACCAATCGGAATAAAAAGTTGTCGGGTAAGAAACCCGACCTTATATGTGACCTCCAAAGCCAATAGTATTGTGCTATTTATGCAAGGATAATAGTTATCCTATAAATCCAATTTATTCCGCATTCTTCCACCTTGCTCTCAGATTACGGAACTTTTCCAAAACAAAGCAGAGTAATGCGCCAACATTGATTAAAATAACCGCTAATAAAATTGCTTCTGTTATATTGTTACACATAGATAATTTCCTTATTCATTCATTTTTAGGTAAAGACGGAAAAAATAGCATTTTACTGCTAAAGTAAAAAAACATAGCAGAGGAACTACAGATTATATAAATCAATCACTTCCTGGCCTGTTAATGCGCGGTGATAAATGCGGACCTCATCTATTGTCCCGAAAAAGAAATGTTTCGGAGCATAACCGGTGGCGCCGATTTTTGTAACAATGTCATTTTCATTGGTTACAGAGATATCACCATTGGTGTCTACAAGGCTGCCATTGAGATATAAGGACATTCCATCTGCCGTATCAAATGTTACCGCTACGTGGTACCATATACCAGGAGCAAGCCCTGCATTATAATTTATCGGGGTCATAGAGTTTCTTTGGAATATTAGATTCCCTTCCGGTGATATGAAAAACTGATACGTTTGATATGTTTTCCCCACTATCATGAGCTTGCCCAAACTGGTTATCTTTATCCAAGCGGTAATGCTGAAGGCATCAGCAAGGTCCATGTCTCCTATGTCTACGTAACTATCTGCTCCGTCAAAATCAAGCCCTCCTCCGTTTCCGTTTTCACCGGTCGTCCAGACGGCACCACCATTGATTGTGCCATTGTTCACGTTACCTGAAGAATCAGCGGCAACTTGCCCGCTACCCTCCTCGAAGGCATAATAGGACAACAGACCATTGGTATCTAGCCTGCCGTATAAATTTTGTATTTCCAGACTCGTTAGTGCCTGACGATAAATGCGGACATCATCAATTGTCCCGAAAAAGAAATGTTTCGGAGCATAACCGGTGACACCAATTTTTGTGGCAAGGTCATTTTCATTGGTTACAGAGATATCACCATTGGTGCTTACAAGGTTGCCGTTGAGAAACAGTGACATTCCGTTTGTCATATCAAATGTTACCGCCACGTGGTACCATGTATCAGGAATAAGCCCCGCATCGTAATTTATCGGGGTAGCAGAGTTTCTTTGAAAAACAATATTCCCTTCCGGTGAAACAAAAAACTGATACGTTTGAAATGTTTTCCCCAAGATCATGAGCTTGCCCAAACTGGTTATCTTTATCCACGCTGCAATGCTGAAGGCGTCAGTAAGGTCAATGTCTCCTATATCCACATAGGTATCTACTCCGTTAAAACCGAGCCCTCCGCCATTTTCACCGGTCGTCCATGCAGAACCGCCCATAATTGTACCATCATTGCCATTGCCGGAGGAATCACCTGCAATAGCGCCAGCTCCCTCGTCAAAAGTATAGTATGCATAAAGACTATCTTCTTGAACCGAAAATTGTATTGCTAAGCCATTTGAAATAGCAGCAGAATTATAAGAGTATAATTTTCCGATATTACCATTTGCATCTTCAATACCTACTGTTGCAGAAAGACCGTAATCAAAATCACTATCACCAAAAGAAACCTCCTCATACTGAAAGAGGATATTATTACTCCCTTCATAAAGGGTTACTTCAAAAGTAGCCTGACCTATATCAGAATAATGAGGAATATTGTGCCACTCAATAGTGAATGTCCTGTTTGGACTCGTTCCCTCAAGCAAGTAATAAATTGCACCTCCCTTCGATGGATTTAAATCGTCCCAAAACGGTGCGATTATGTTGTTGGGAATATTTGAAGACGGTATGATACTATTATACCATACCGAACCATCTGTATCGCCGAAAGCAAGATAGCCATTAGAGGATACTTTAACAGTATTGTATGTATTGCCATAAAATTCAAAGTCAAATCCTATGGATATTTCTGTTGATGAATCATCATCTTTTATTCCGGTATTTACGCCTGTCGTAGCATCTATCCAGTTGTATGTTGTCTCGTCATTACACGCGTAATTTTTAATTACCGTGCCTGAAATAAACTCAGTTAATGTATTTCCAGCATAAGAAGCCTCTACAGTGAGTGTCAATTGCCCCACTAAGGACGGAGTCCAATTTCCTGAGTATATACCATCGTTTGCAGCAGTATCGGGCAATACTCCGTCATCCAGGAGGTTGAAAGATACACCTTCAGAGGTAACAACAGTTACCGTTGCACCGATAATGGAAGTGCTGCATTCGGAAAGCGTTGCAAAAACAGAAGTGTTCGCATCGTAATCTGCCTCAAATCCATCGCCAGGAGAAATATACATTCTAAGATTACCGCTTTCACATGATAAGGCATTGTTAACATTCAACCGGCCTCCGGCAATAGTATAAGCGGACAATGGGGACAATGGGTCAACAGTGTTCATAATCAAATTTTTTATTGCTATATAATCGGCAGACAAGTTTTGATCCCAAACAAGTGCAACTGCACCGGCAACATGGGGGGTTGCCATAGAGGTCCCGCTTTTATATGAATATGCATTTCCTGGGATAGTGCTTAATATATTACTGCCGGGCGCCGCTAAGTCTACGCTTGTAACCCCATAATTAGAAAACCCCGAAAGTTCATCATTGTTATTTGTTGCCGCAACTGAAATTATATTATTTAAGTTGTAGGATGACGGGTAATGTGGCGTTGCGTCTGTATCCAAACCGTCATTGCCCGCAGCGGCAACAAATAACATGCCTTCATTTTCAGTTGCCTGTATGGCATCGTAAAGGGCCTGTGAATATTCTCCTCCGCCCCAGCTATTACTGGTTAATTTTACATTAACTCCATTCATTTTATGGGTCAATATATATTCAAGACATTCTATGGCGTCGGTGGTATATCCAAAGCCACCGGAATCAAGGAATTTACATGCCATAATTTTTATATTCCAATTAATACCAACAATACCAATTCCATTATTACCGGCAGCGCCAATGGTTCCCGAACAATGAGTGCCGTGGCCATTATCGTCATAAGGATCACTATCTTTATTGGCAGTATCAATACCATAGATATCATCAATATAACCATTGCCATCATCATCGATATTATTTCCGGCTATTTCGTAAGGATTTATCCACATATTTGCGGCAAGGTCCTCGTGTGTATAATCTACACCGGTGTCAATTACCGCCACAACTATATTTGCATTCCCTGTAGTAATATCCCATGCTTCCGGGGCATCGATATCAGCATCAGCGGTACCAAAAACACCTGTATTGTGTAATCCCCATAGATCATTAAAAGAAGGATCATTAGGGGAAACATCTGCTTGCATCACATAATCAGGTTCCGCATATTTTATAAGACTAGATTCATTAAGATCTTTAATCATTGTTTCTATCGTCTTATTTTTATTTTTCACCTTGAGTATGGTTATTCCAGTCTTTTTGCATTTTTTCTTCACCTCTACACCAATATCAGCAAAAACTGTTTCAGCATCAGTTTCTTGTATACCGTCTTTGTATTTAATAAGTATTGTTTCAGAAGAGTATTTTTTCTGTTTTTTATCGTTCTTGTCAGATTTATCCTGCGTCTGTTTAGCATGCTTTCTTTGGGTTTTATTACGATCTGAATTTTCAGCGGTAACTATATGGAAGTCAAAAATAACCATTAAAATACTTACTAATGCTATACATATGGATAGTTTCTTTTTCATTATTAGTTATTCCTTTTATCAAATTAAGACATGCTATTAATTCCTCTCCTTATATATAAAGTTGTACTTTCATTGTTTAATTTTTCAATACCCGAAAATGTATAGACCTGTTTGGGTGGGGGTGGAATACTGCGCAATGGGAAGGCAAGCGTACTCTCTTGTTATTATAAATGTCAGACAAAGACGCTTGATCTCCCTTTATTGTAATACGGGAGCATTCCCGGTTTTTTGTAGCACATCATCTTAGAGGATGGGTCCTTGCGGGTTCAGATTTATAATCTGAACCCAAAGTTTATCTGCTAAACAGCGATATATACATTCCTGCCTGTCGGCAGACAGGTCGTGGCTAAATTGCCACGTTATGAAACGTGGAGTTCAGGTCACAGACCTGAACCCGCCGGGGGAATTTTGCAAAAAATTTGGGAATGCTCCCTGCAATACCGTCTCAAAGCGGGAGTTTGGAAACGAAGTAAAGGGTTTTTGCTCTGCATTTTCACAAAAATTACAAAAACGCTTCTTTTATTCTGTAAACAATTGATTCAGGAGAGTGAGAGACATCGATAATAAAGGCATCCCGCGGTTCTTCTAATGTTTCAAACTGACTTAAAAGGAGATTCGCGTCTATAAAATGTCCCTTCCGTTTATTTACCCTTTGACGGATAAGGTCATAATCTCCTTTTAAATATACAAACCGAACAGATTCGCAATTTCCTGCAAGATATTCGCGATATGATTGCTTAAGGGCGGAACAGGCAATAATGGCGTGTTCTTTCTTTGTTATTGTGTTCTCGATGATTTTTCTCAATGTAGCCAACCACGGCCATCTTTCGGTATCGGTTAAAGCAATTCCTTTCTTCAGATTTTCAACATTGGATGAAGGGTGATAATCATCGCCGTCGTAAAAAGTCCATCCAAGATTATCGGCAAGCAGGTGGCCAATTGTTGTCTTGCCGGAACCCGATACTCCCATTAAAATAATAATCATACACACATTTGACCTGTAATATAAAACCATGGCAACCGGAAGACAAAGGGGAGCAATTCCGATTTTTTGCTACTCATCAATAATGTCAATCTCATTGTTATTGATGAATTTTCTTGTTTTGCTGCAAATCAATGCTTTTGGAACAGGGTTCTGTCATAGAGATGGGAGACAATAGCTTCTCCACCTGTTCTTTCGTGAGAATTTTTCTTTCCAGGATAATTTCCTTTGCCGTCTTACCCGTTTTCATTGACTCCTTCACAACTTCCGCGGCATTTGCATAGCCGATAATGGGATTTAATACGGTAACAATTCCTAAACTTTTCATAGCATAATATTCACACTTTTCCTTATTTACGGTAATTCCCTGCACACATTTTTTATCAAATACTTTCAGCGCGTTTGTAAGGATTAATAGAGAATCAAGCATTTTATATTGAATCAACGGCATCATGACGTTTAACTCAAATTGTCCTGCCTGGGCTGCAAGCATGATTGAAGTATCGTTGCCAATAACGGAAAAACACACCATAGTCAACATTTCAGGGATAACGGGATTCACCTTGCCCGGCATAATGGAAGACCCCGGTTGAACTGCAGGCAGATTAATTTCTGCCAATCCCGTATTTGGCCCGGAATTCATTAAACGTAAATCATTCCCGATGCGAATCAACTCCACGGACAACGCACGAAGTGCCCCGGAAAATTCCACAAATGGCCTGTTACTTTGCATGGCTTCAAAACGATTTTTTGATGCAACTATATCCAGACCGGTAATCTCTTTCAAATATTCAATCATCTTAGATACATATTCAGGATGCGTATTAATTCCTGTGCCCGCAGCACTCCCCCCAATCCCCAGTTCCCTTAATGATTCACAAGCCTTTTCAATGCCGGTGGCCGTTTTCAGTAGGGATTCTTTGTACCCGGAAAACTCCTGACCTACCCGAACAGGTACGGCGTCCTGCAGATGGGTACGTCCGGATTTTACCACCGTGTCAAATTCCTTTGCTTTACAGTCAAATGCATTCACTAATGCATACAAATCTACTAGCAATTCGTTTGATGAGAATACCGCCGCTATGCGTATGGCTGTGGGATATACGTCATTTGTTGATTGCCCGCAGTTTACATGGTCATTGGGATGAACAACAGAATAGTCTCCTTTTTTCCCTCCAAGCATTTCAATCGCAATATTGGCAATAACTTCATTCACATTCATATGGTGTGATGTTCCTGCCCCTGCCTGGTAAACATCAACACAAAACTGTTCCTGAAACTCACCTTTTAATATGCGGTCACATGCCTGGATAATAGCATTGCCAACTTTGCTATTAAGGTGTCCTATTGCAACATTTGTCTTTGCAGCAGCCTTTTTAATGGAAACGATTGCCCTGGTAAAAATTATCTGAGACGTACAGCCGCTAATGGGGAAATTTTCGATTGCCCTTGCGGTTTGCACGCCATAATATGCTTCCGCCGGGATTTTCATTTCTCCCATATAGTCTTTTTCTGTCCGAAATGTTGCCATTCTTTTAGATTTTCTTGTTTATCATATCCATCCATAAATCATAAATACGCCCTTCTTTTTCTGCCTCCCATCTCTCTTTATCTTCAATATATTCGAGCGTATTTTTCAAAACATTAAGATGAATCTTTTCTTCTTCAGCAAGGAAATGAAAGGATTTTTTCTCCTTTTCATCTGTTGATTCATTTGCAGCCTTTTCATAAAATTTTAGCCCTTCCTCTTCAAGTTTTATTGCCAATTTAACCGCCTCAATATCATTCGTGCTGACAGTAACAGTCTTTTTCAGTTCATCACCCATTGATTGGAAAACGGTAATTAATCTTTCTTTAGGGCTATCAGCAACTTTTTCTTCCGACGGAATAGATTCTTTTTCCGCCGGCAGTAATGCCTGAATCCTTTTTATATGCTGTTTTTCATCCTCTGCAAATGACCGAAACATCGCTTTGCCAATCGGATGGAGAGTTTTATTTGCAAGATCGCTATAAAACTTTACTCCATCCATTTCCATTTGCAGGGCAATGGATTTAATATCTTTTGCATCATTACTCATAAATATTATTCTCCGTAAAATTTAAAATACAACTTAAGCTTGAATTGTGCAGCAGACGATAGCCTATCCGCTCAAGTGAAATGTTACCTTAGTTATGCTGCCTCTAATTCTAATTTTTCTTTTGTGATATGGAGCAATCGCACAGGAGCAAAAAATTTTTCAGGGTACAAATAATCTTTACCGGATTCGTCAATAACTCTTACCTGGTAATGTTTTTCAGCTATCCTGTCAGTTAGCACTTCGTATAGTTTTCTTTTTTCCAATGATGATTCATAGCCGTGATTATCTATGCACATCATAAAATGTTTTTTCGTTACCGTTTCCTCATAAGTATCTTTTAATTTTAAGTTCTTTTTTCCCGATGCCGTGGCCCTCGTACCAGTGTACTTCAGCATTGAGAATTGTATCATCTTCCAGTTTTATCTGGCAAATACCTTTTAACTTTCTCCAGAATGTTTTTCCATTATACTTTATTTAATTTTACGTCCAGTAGCAATTGCTTCCGTTTCCCGTATCTTGCCAATTATTTTGAAATACCTGTTTAATTTTAATTATTCCATCATATGCAATAATGGATTGTGCTTTCCTTATACTTTTTACTAAAGAAAAGTCTAAGCTTTGAATCTGGAATTATTTGTTTAGCTTGATGCAAAAATAAAAGGCAAAAGCAATAGTAGAACGATCGGAGTAGTTTGGATTATTTTGAGTTTCATAAAGCCTAAATTTCTAAAAGGTGCATAATGCTTAACTCAGTGAATCGAACCACTGAATATTTTCATATCTCAAAAATAACTGTTCGAAAGCACTATGTGGTTTGATTTCACGGTAGGGTATTGTTATCCACCACTTTTCCAAGATATTCGATAAATGGTTCAAAAAAAGGTAAATCCACCTCATACACAATTTTTTGTTTCATTCCAAGTTCAACTTTTTTAAACATCTCGACAAGTTTTGTCCCGTCAACAAGTTCAATCTTGGGAGCACCTTCACGATTGGCTTCTTTTATCGCATCAGAAGAGAATGAACCCGTAGTCGTAATTATTCCTTTTTCAGCTCGTCCTATCATTGCGTTTCTAAAATCACCAATATCTTTTCTTCCAACAGTACCCTGATATTTTTTGCATTGGAATAATACTTTAAAACTGACAAAGGGGTTAATTTCTAATATCCCGTAACCATCGATGCCACCATCTTTGGGGCGACCTGTTACAGTTACATTTTCAAAACCTGATTCACGCAAAAGACGGCTGCAAATTTGTTCAAAGCCCGCAGGCGTTAATTTTTGTAATATCTCTAACAGGTCTGGCTTATAGCTTGTTTCAAATATATCTGGCTCTGTTTCTTCTTGTTCTTCAACAATATCAGCTTCAGTCTTATTTTTTCGAGCTTTCTGATGAATACCAACCCACTTCTTAAAGATTTCTATTGATTCTTTTTCGTTTAACGTTGTCAGAAGCCCTTTTTGTGTTAAAGCCCAAATTCCATGCTTAGAAGAATCAATTAGTCCTTCCCAAACAAGATATTGTCGTGCCCATGCAACTTGATTATGAAATTTTGGTGCTCCAGACTTTAGGGTAGCTTTCTCAAGTGTTTCATCGGAAAGGTTTAGATCTTCTGCAATCCTTGACGATGCTTCTCGAGGTCTTCCAGATCCTCCAAGTTGCCTCAAAGCCTCAAGGAGAGGACCAAACCATTTCACAAATTCCGCCTGAGTTCCTTTTCCCTTTTTCTGTTTCATTTTGGAAATTTCATTATCATCAAGCAACGAAATAAATTTTTAGCCATAATTTTAAGTAGATAATTATTTAGTATGATGTAAAAACAATCACACAACGTCTCCCTCGGAAATATCATATACCCATGAAAAATCAATCGGCTGATAATCAAGGAGTTCTTCTTTTGTAAAAAACGTAGTTATTTCTTTTTCAGCGGAAGAAGGGGAATCTGAGCCATGGATTAAGTTAAAACGGTTGCTTACTGCATAATCGCCCCGGATAGTTCCCGCTTCAGCTTTTGAACCAAACGTAGCTCCCATCATTTTACGCACTATTTCTATGGCATTTTTCCCCTTTACCACGATAACAACAACGGGAGAAGAGGTGGTGTATCTTACCAAAGGTTCGAAAAAATCCTTCCCTTCATGGGAGGCGTAATGTTTTCTCGCCATAGATTCTGGAATCAACATCATCTTCATCCCGACGATCTGAAATCCTTTTTCTTCAAACCGGGCAATAATCTTGCCAAGCAGGCGTCTCTGTATCGCATCCGGTTTTAGTAGAATTAACGTTTTTTCCATATGTGGCTATCCTTTCATTCCCTTAAGTTTCTTAACATAATGTTCTCTGACTAAAAGAAAAAAGTTGTGATATTCAGATGATTTGTAATCGGGAAACGTCCATGGGAAGGTTTCATATTTGCCTCTGCGATAATTCAGCGTAACTTCGGCATAAATGCCATCCCGTAAATAAATCCGATGAGAAAAATCCTTGGTGGAAGCTAAAATAAGTCTACTTTCATTAATATATCCCGGATCAAGATTTACCGGACGAGTTACGATATATTTTTTTTGTGAAGCAATTGTTTCTTCCAGCAAGTTTGTACGTATTTTTATGTCCGCGATCTCATCCGGCATAATAAGTTTTTCAAAACTAAGAAATTGCCTCATTATGCCTTCGCCCATTTCTACATTATAGTATGTGGTATAGTGAAAAGGCTGTATCGCACTGCGAAGGTCGCTTTTCCCAAAATATCCTTCCAGTGTTTCGCCTACCTGGGCAAAAAGCTCATATACGCCTGACAATATTCCAATGATTAAATTTACCGGTTTTGGTCTTCCTATTTCACCCACTTTAGATTAATTTGCTTCCTTGCCTTATATCTTTATTTGATCCTTCAGGATACGTTCTAACTCCTGTTTGATGTTTTCAATGTGAACTAAAAAAACTTCACCGCTTTTTCTTAATTTGATCTCCACTTCTTTTGTTTCAGTATATTTTTTCCCAATAATTATCTTTATTGGAATACCTATCAAATCGGCGTCTTTAAATTTTACCCCTGGCCGCAAATCCCTGTCATCGAATAATACATCGATTCCTTTCATTGCACTTATGTTATCGTAAATATCTTTTGCCGCATCCATACATATTGGATCTTTGACATTCACAGGGATAATGATAATATGGTAAGGAGCCAGCGACATTGGCCATATAATCCCGTTATCGTCATGGGATTTTTCTATAATCGCCGCAATAATCCGATTAACTCCAATGCCATAGCATCCCATAACTTTCGGCTTTTCTTTTCCATCTGAATCCAGATAATGCGCTTTTAAAGCATGACTGTATTTTGTTCCCAGTTTAAAAACATGACCAATTTCAATTCCCTGCGATATCTCAAGGACATGGTTGCAACGTGGGCAGTTATCTCCTTCTGTTACATAACGAATATTTGCAATCTGATCAATTTTAAAATCTCTTTTATAGTTAACGTTTAATAAATGGTAATCTGTCTTATTTGACCCCGTAACAAAATTAGATAATGCCGTTACCGCCTGATCTGCAATAATCTTCATTTTCAAACCCACAGGGCCTGCAAAACCCACTTCTGCACCCGTAATACGCTCAATAGTCTCACGGTTTGCCAATTCAACTGATTCCAAACCTAAAACACTTGTCAGTCTGGTTTCGTTCACTTCATGGTCGCCGCGAAGGAGAACTGCAAAAAGCTGATCCTGAGAAGAATAGATCAAAGTTTTGACCATTTGTTGGGGGGATATCTTCAAAAAATCACTGACTTCCTGGATGGTATGTTTGCCAGGAGTGAATGCCTCTTCGGGTTTTTGCAAGGCAGGATTCTCTTGTTGCGGTATTGGGGCAGCTTCAGCCCTTTCTCGATTTGCGCTGTACCCGCAATTCTGACATAAAATCAATACGTCTTCTCCCACAGGACTCGGAACCATAAATTCATGAGAAGCATCACCCCCCATAGCCCCCGAGTCTGCCTCTGCAATAATGTAGTCAAGACCGCATCGGTCGAAAATACGGCAATAAGCATCATACATCAGCTGATAACTGTTGTTGAGCCCCTTCTCATCGATATCAAAACTATACGCGTCCTTCATAATGAACTCTTTGCTCCGCAAAACACCAAAACGGGGCCTCATTTCATCTCTGAATTTCGTTTGAATTTGATACAATGTGATAGGAAGTTGTTTATAAGAATTGATTTCATTTTTAACAATATAAGTGATAACTTCTTCGTGGGTAGGACTTAATACGGTCTCTTTACCATGCCGATCCTGAAAGGTTATCAGGTCTGCACCAAAAACTTTTAATCGGCCACTTTCCTTTAGCAAGTCTAAATGTTGTAACGCAGGGAGAAATACTTCTATCGCTCCCGCGCGATTCATTTCCTCTCTCACAATAGCAATAACCTTGTTTAAAACTAACGTACCTAACGGCAGATACGCATATGCCCCAGAGGTTATTCTCCTTATAAGGCCAGCACGGATCATAAGTTTGTGACTGTCAATTTCAGCTTCGGAAGGGCTTTCCTTCAACGTAGGAATTAATGTTTGAGACCATTTCATATATCTATTATTCCTTGATAAATTTTAGTTTATACTTTATTTTGCCAAGCAACTACGAGAAAAACATTATAATTCCATATTCTTTGCGTTCAAGAGATAAAAATCTCTACTATGTTTCATATATAAGAGTAGTTAATACATATAAATAACTTATTGCTGCGATGAAAATATTTGACATGCTATATTTTTGAATTATAATGCGGTTTTCTATGTTTAAACCTAATTCTTATGACTAGATTTTAGAATTAAAATCTTGTGGTAAGCGTAGACATTTTTGTAATGGAGGGAAAAAAGCATTGCGAAGCAAAATTCTGTTAATAAGTATATTTTCAATCGTTATCTTTGGCATATCAGGTACCACTACTTGTTTGTTTGCCGAAGAAGCAGCTCAAGTTGAGGGTGAAGAAGAGGAAAAAAGTGAATTAGCCATACTTATGAAAGAAATAGATAAGAATTATAAGGCTACAGAAGAAATATCAGGTTACTATAACTATAAAGATGAAGAATGGAAGATTATAGGAGATGCAAGCGCAAAGCTCATAGAGCTATGCAAAATAGCTGTAAAAAAATTCGCACGTCCTGATGATGAAAAATATCAGAAACTTAACAAGACGATGCTGGAAGAGGCAGAAAAAATGCACGAAGTATATGAACGGAGAGACCAGGTTGGCGCACTAGAGGACGCTCAATGGCAGGTCAGACGTTTGAGGCAAACATGCGCATTATGCCACAAGCATCTAGGCATCCATTTATATCCCAATTTATATCCTGGTCATACTGATTGGGGTGTAAAATGATGGATAAAACATTAAACCGATAATAAATTAAACGAAGATTAAGCAGGGGGAAATTAAGGCAGAAGACGTGATAATATTTCGATACGGATTTTTTTAAAGTTATCCATGTAAACTTTCTTCTCAATTTCAAGACTGTTTCGTCTTCAAATTTTTGCTTGACTCACTTTGTTTTCAATGATATATTGGCCAACTCTGAAAAAACTATACCGTTCCAAAATTTAGTGTCTTGAAGGTGCCATTTATGGAATTTATAAGGCAAGCGATAATAGCATAAATACCTTTAATTACTCAATGATTGCCTTTACCGCCAGAATAAAAGACATTATCCATTCTTCTGTGAAAGCAATAAAATCAGCGGAGCGGAGTGATAGCATTAAATGCTTTAGGCAGTAGTTTGTTAGTTGTTACTTGGATTCTTTGTTTAGCTGACTGAGAAAATGGAATTGTAAATACATGCTGCTTCAAATATTTTTGCGCGAAGGGGGGTGAAGAAGTATCTAATTTAACAGCATAATTACTTGTTTCAGAGATTCTGAAATGCAAGCGATAAGTATGTAAACTTTTGATTAATATAATATAAATAAGTGAGGAGGGAAAGGAAAAATGAAGCTAAAAAAAGGCATTTTAGCTGGGATTTGCGCAATGGTTGTTTCTGGGGTAGCGTCAGTTGGATACAGCGCGACACAACAGGAGATATGTAAGAATATGTGGGATCCGTTTCAGTCTATGAGGGCTGTAACCGGTTTGATGGATCTTACAGCAGAACAGAGTGCTCAGGTTTCAAAGGATGCAGCGGTGATTTTGGCGGGTGCAAAAGATTCTCACGATAGCATTTCTGTTGATAAAAATTATAAAGTTTTAAACGATGAGGTTACTTATCATGCTGCAAACATTGATGCTGCAGCAAAGGCTAGTGATTTAGAGGAAATCCAGGTGCAATTTAGAAGGATGACTATTGCATGCAGGAATTGCCATAAGATTTACAAGTCAGAGCAAAGACTCGTTCCGTAATATAAAAATGCCTATGTTAATTTCCAGATAGTGAGGAGGGATTATTATGAAGTTGTTCCGTTTAAAATATGTATTACCGCTTGTTGCAGGTTTGGGTTTGTCCTTGACAGGCACAGCTTGGGCTTTGACTGAGCATACCGCAGGAGATACAACAAAGAGTCCTTATACAATATACGCTGGTCTTGGTTTTGCGGTGCAGGAAAGTTGCTATTATTGCCATGGTAATGGTGGTAAAGGAACTTCAAAGGGACAAGAATTTGGTGTTCCTGATTTTACCAGTGCAGAATTTCAATCTTCTAAAACAGATCAACAATTGATAGATCATATCAATAAGGGAAAAGGGAAATGCCCTTCTTACCAAGGTAAAATGTCTCCTGAAATGATTGAGAAAATGGTCGGTATTGTCAGGAATTTTGCGGCAAAGTAAATCCACATCTTGGTTATTATTAACTAACCTTTGAGACGCGAAAACCAAAGGGCATATGAGCGTGCGGTTCATATGCCCTTTTTGTTGCAAATACGTTAATATGCCTTTTCCTTCACTTGAATTCTGATATATTAACCGCTGTTTCATCTCTCAATTAATTAACATTGTACCACTTTCAAGTTTTTATAAAATTGCCGGGGATATTATGCAAAAATTTTGTACATTTTAATAAAGATTTATTAAACTTCTCACTATGGATACAAAAACAACAATTACAGAAAACTATTTTTATAATTTATTAAAAAGAAATTATCATACTTCAGAAATAATACGCACGCAAATAGCTGAAATTAAAGAAAAAACACAAAGTATTATTCAAAGAGAACCATTAAAAGGCTTCACTGTTAAATTTCAAGGACAAGTTGTAGGTTATTCTTTCGAGAAAACCCTGAAAATAATTGCCAAACGTTTATTTAGCAAAGGGAAAGTCAACAATATCAAAACTTTAAAGGAACAAAACTCCGTAGAAGTTGATATCATGGCAACACAAACTGAAGTGGAAGAGCTAATACGTTTTCTGATGAAACGTCATGGGGTTTTGCATTATAAAAAGGGCGCTGCAAAAGGGATTAGTAATATGCTAATCATTGATGAAAATGAACAAAATCAATTAGGAAACTTCATTCCTGATTCGCTTTATTTTAATTATTCGTCTTATGTTGAAGCTTCTGAAAAATACACCGGCAGATTGGATGATTATCTCATTCTCAATGGTTTACCATTAACAACAGAAAAACTTGGCAGGGAACTACGATTTAATAAAATTGAAACAAAAAATAAGGTTTTCACTAGTACCGGATTAAAAGAAATTTACTTAAATTTACATTTTATAACCCTAATCCTTATGTTAGATCTGGAAGAACACTATTTGAAGCTTAGAATATTTCGTGAGCAGGAAAGAACTCTTAAATCGGTAGAGGAAAAAATTGACAACCTTGGGTTTTTTGCGGATATTTTTCATTATATCGCAAATGAAGATAATCCTTTGTTGTTTAACAAAAGCTTGTTCATCGATTTAATGCGGATTGAACATATTATAGAAAAAGAAGACTGGAAATCGCTCCCGGCATATGCAGGTTATATTTATTCAGCAACAAGTAAACTTAACGAACATTTTAAACTCATGGAGGAATATAATCTTTTTTTAACATATGCCAATTGCATTGAAAAGTTTTTGTCAAAATTACAAAAAAAACTATTTAAACCCAAATCAGACTTTAAAAATGAACATAACAATTTGAATGCAAACTACAATGAATTAAAAAAGCTACAAATTATATCCAACCATCCCCCTTTAAAAAATATTTATCAGGATATTCTGAATTCTTTTAGTAAATTATTGGCGTACGTGGACTTTATGTCTATAGACAACAAAAGTCTCACCGCTGAACAAAACGCGAAATTGAATACATATTCCCATAAAAAAACAATATACAATTTTACATCGATCATAAAAAAGATTACAAATTCTGTTTTTGGGCATGCATCAGATATTTCTATAAATTCGTTTCCTGCAAAAAATGAACACCTAGCTCCCGGACAAGAAAGCGATGCACAGAAACTCATAGACAAACTGAAAAGTAATCTTCAAAAACTATCTCAATTGAAAACTGCTTCAGGAGCTGATGCCTATTTGGAGGCAAGGAAGTGCGTACCATTACTTACACATTTATCTGATATTTTAGATCAACTAAATGAAATCATGAAAAAAGATGAGTTGGGGAAGGATACACAAGATTTATTTAAGAATGTTTTTGTTAAAACCAATAAATTCACCACCCTTTTTAATGAATTGAGCAACTTAGTTACATTTGACGAAGAAGAAGAAAAGGAATCTATCCGTAAAATATTGATTGACTTACAGAAACTCCTTTATAATAAGCCATTAAAGGAAGTCAATTATGTTAAAATTATAGATAACATTAACGCGTTGGAAAATTTTGTAATAAGTAAAAATAAACTACACTTCGAAAAGGTTGACTCAATACATTCCTTTACACAAAAAATGAATCAAAAGACCATCTTTAAAAATATAATTGATATAAAAACTGAACTCAAAAAAATAATTGAGACAGAAAAAGAGTTTTTGCAAATTGACACTTTTAAAAAAGAAGAGGCATTTTTTTCCTATAGCAGCAAAGAACTGAGTTCCTTTCTTGAGGAAATAATAAAGTTCAATAAAAAATTAAAAGCGAGCAGTTATTGGAACAATAAATCAAACTTTGAAGCAATCGAAAAAGAATTTGATCAATTGATTAAAGAGGTAAACGATATTGAAAACCGTATTGCTTCAAACACGAGAAAAGAAAACAATCTGGTGCTTAAAGAGACCGTAAAATATGTCGATTATTTAAAAAGTTCCGTATTAGCAAAAAGGAATTTAGAAAAGGCCATTATTCTTATACAAAACCAAATTTCTCAAATATTGGGATTTATTAGTGCGATTAAAGATTATCTTAAACAAAAATCATTTGTCCACTCTGGAGTCTCTACAAGCGTACTTTTCGATCAAATAACATTTTTGTTAAGTAATATTGATGTAAAATTATTAGATATGGGTAAATTAACAGAAGATATGTTTATTGATTGCATCAACACCATATCTCGTTATCAAGTAGGGGAAACGTTTAAAGAACCACAAAATGAGGATATTGATCGTTTAATGCAGGAAATTAGAAAAAAAGAGACAATCAAAATTTATAAGAATTAACAAAATGCAGGGTAACGTTGTAACTAAAAGATTTTAACCACGAAACGAACAGATTTAAAGATATCATATGTGTTTTACTTATGAAGAACTTCCATTGATCGACTTTTCCGCTCCAAAGGTTATAAATAACCGAAAGAGAGAAAACAAAGAAATGGCACCGCAAGATTATGCACAAAATAAAGCAGACGCAAAATCGGTTCTGAGTTGTGCAAATTTAGCTAATGGCCAATACTTGGAAAACATCATTGAGGTTGCAGAAAAATATATGATTGAAACACAACCTCATGACCCTCAAAATACGAAAAAATCTATTCGTGCAAACCTCAATCGCTCAGACAAGGTAAGATTACCGCATTATACACACCTGATGAAATTGAATAATCGATTGGTTTTTCAAGCAGCTTGTTGTCTGCCATTAAGAGTACTTGCAGCAAATCTTGATGGTAAATCTGTCTATGGCAAAACTTTGTTTAAAAGCCATTCAAATTCGGGAGGGGGGAAGTTGGTATATGAATTTTTAGGAATGGGAAACGAGTTAATAATTGACTTAAAACGCGGAGATAGTTCCAAAGCGCAACGTCTTACCTTTCTAATATTAAAATAAAAAATCCCTGAGCAGAACACCCAGGGATTTTTTATATTTTTTAAAAAAAAAATATCTTTTTATTAAATATCAAATCCATTCTTCTGATAAAACTCCACCTTCAATACCAACAACAACTTGCTTGATCGGTATCTTGCGGGTCGCCTTTTCTGCACCTCCTTTTGCCACTTGAACTAACCCAAAACAACAGGGTACTTGCATAATTATAACCGTCAAAGTATTAATTTTTGAATCATCGATTAAGGATTTTACTTTTTCTATGTAAACCTCTTGATC
Organism: Candidatus Kuenenia hertensis; assembly: GCA_021646465.1. Classification (GTDB taxonomy): domain Bacteria; phylum Planctomycetota; class Brocadiia; order Brocadiales; family Brocadiaceae; genus Kuenenia; species Kuenenia hertensis. Next base: position 22,584 of record SOET01000025.1, read on the forward strand.
TGAATCCAGTTTTGGGCAAGCTATAGCAATGCTTTTCCCTTTTAGGTAATCCTTATGGAAATCTGCTAGTGCAAAAGGAACACAGTCCGCAACGAGCAGAACGTCTTTTTCCTGAAAATAAGGCGCTTGGGGCGAAACCAAGTGCAACTGTATTGGCCACTGTCTTAATTGAGACTGGCGTTTGCCTGTTTCACTCTCGTTTTGAACGTCCTTTTCGCTAAAATCCATTGTTCTTGACCCTGGACAACCACTCATTTTACAACCTCCTTTAAAAATTTTTCTTCCAATTTATTAATAAAATTTTCGTACTTTTTTGGTAACTCATCTCCGACTGAGGCATCTGCCTCATTACATCTGCGAAACATTTCACCCACTTGGGTGTCAGACAACTGACGATCAATCCAAGGATAAAGGATTTCATCTTCTTTTTTTATATGCTGTGTAAGCAAGTCCCTGTATCCAAACAAGTGTTCCTTTATCTGAGCTTTATTACCATTCTCAGCCCCTTCCACTACCTGCCGAATGTGATTTCTTCCGGTATCATGATCTTTATACATAACCTGTATGATCTCTGCATTTTCATCAACATATTTAAACAAAATATCTTCTTCCTTCATGTGGTGATATTTGTCGGCATAATTACGTATAAAGTCAACGCAACGTAAAACCAGCTCTTTATCTACTTCGACATTATTTTCGATATATTCTACAACGGAGGGGATAAGAGCCAAAAGGCGTTTAATTAAAACATGTTCATCTACAAGTTTTTTTACCGGAGGTGAATACATAATTTTCTTAGGTGCAGCCTTCTTTGTCAGATCAACCTTCGGCTCGGGAATATCCCTACCCGGATAAACAGCCTTTTCTATTCGATACATCAATGTTGCTTCCTGCTGAGGATCAAGATTGTGAATTCCGACGATATCCTTCATCAGGCAACTCCCTACAGAACATGGCGCACACCCTATACCATATTCTTCAAGAATCTTGCCTACCTCCGGATAAGCATCAATAATCCCTTTTATTTCTTTATCCAATATATTTTCCAAAAAAACCTCCTTGATTCAATGCTGTAATAGTACCAATATAATTGCAATTCTGAATAAGAAATTATAGCCAATAATTGTATAATATGTCAAGCAAAGAAATGTATGAAAATTTGCATGAAAATACACGAACCGGAGGCTTTTTTGGCTCTTGCAATTATTAATTATTTTTATTATATTTAGAAACATAGTGAGGATAATTTATGTTATTTTATTAAACAATATTGTTTTCAAGCCGATTCGTTGATATTTTTTAGTTTGTTCTGACTGTTACGTTTTTTTTAAAGAATTACAAATGAATATTGTTATCTATCCGGACACTGTATTGCGTAAAAAAGCAAAACCCCTGACAGAGATCAATTTGGAAGTGCATAAAAAGGCTGAAAAAATGATTGAATTGATGCGCCAATCACAGGGTATTGGTTTGGCAGCACCACAGGTAGGCTGGTCAGTTCGTTTATTTATTATCGATTTTGGGGGAAATAGTTCCGGCGATAAAGTATTTATTAATCCATCAATCATAGAAGAGGCCGGTGAAACAAATAAAGAAGAAGGATGCCTAAGTTTTCCAGGCATTATGGGAAAAGTTATAAGAGCTCGTAGAATAAAGGCGTGTGCTTATAATCTTAAGGGACAAAAAATAGAAGTTGTTCTGGATGATTTACTCGCTCGTGCATGGCAACATGAGCTTGATCATCTTAACGGATGCCTTTTCATTGATAGGATGAGTCCTGCCAGCAGGTTTGCCGCATCTCCACAGTTAAAAGAATTAGAACGGTTGCACAAAAAAACCAGGGTTCCTGTTTAATATATCTCTTTACATACATTTGGAAAATGGAATGGATAAATGGAACATTTGGTTAATTAAATTATGAATGTTATTTTTATGGGAACTCCGGAGTTTGCGGTTCCCAGTCTGAGCACTTTGGCAAAATCAACTTATAATGTTGTTGCAGTCATAACCCAACCAGACAGACCAAAAGGAAGAAGCAAAACACCCTGTCCTTCACCTGTGAAAATAAAGGCAAAGGAATTGGGACTTGAAATATTACAGCCAGTTAACGTAAATGATGAACCGGTAATCAAACAATTAAAGGGATATGCCCCTGACTTTATTGTTGTTGTAGCGTTTGGGCAACTTCTTTCCAATCAGATAATTAATATTCCACGATTCAAATGTATAAATATTCACTCATCATTGTTGCCAAAATATCGTGGAGCAGCTCCAATAAATTGGGCAATTATTAAAGGAGAGACTGTTACGGGGGTAACCTCAATGCTAATGGTACTCAAAATGGATGCAGGGGATATTATCGCACAAAAAAGCACTTCGATATTTCCTGATGAAAACGCAGGAGAACTTGAAAAAAGATTATCTTTTATGGGGGCTGAGTTATTATTGGAATCGCTGGACCTTATTACAACAGAAACAGCACGATATAAGAAACAGGACGAAAAGGAAGTAACTTTTGCTCCAAAACTGAAAAAAGAAGACGGGTTGATTTCATGGTCAGAAAAAACACAGGAAATTCACAATCGCATACGCGGTGTCTTTCCCGCCCCCGGGGCATATTCGTTTTATAATAAGAAAAGTACATCGGAAGCGAAAAAGAGAATCATTCTATTGAAGACACATATTCATGAGGGATGTGGTACAAAAGAATCTGTTAAACCCGGAACAATCGTTGAAACGGCAACATGTGGTATTCATGTTGCTACATATGATGGATCTATTTGCATTACCCGGTTGCAGCCTGAAGGTAAGCGTGCAATGGATGCGCAGGATTTTATCCGTGGTTACAAGATAATACCCCAAGACATGTTCACTTCATAAACATTAACATTTTTATAAGAGGCAGGTAATTATGGAATTTATTGATAAGAAATTTGTTTCTATCAATAATCTTATGGTAAAATTTCGGAAGAAAAAATGTTCTCCAAAAAACTTACTTCTTCTCTTCCCGCATTGTCTTCAATATTCTGAGTGTAAACAAAATGTAAGGAACGATTTGAACGAGTGCAAACGTTGCGGCAAGTGCAAGATAAAAGATCTGATAGAATTTTCTGAAAAATACGGCGTCCATATCTCTCTTGCCACCGGAGGACGTGTTGCCCTTCAAAGAGTAAAATCAGAAGAAATTCATGGAGTTATTGCTATTGCCTGCGAAAAAGAATTAAGAACAGGTTTGATGGCTGCTGCACCTAAGACTATTTTTGCAGTACCAAATCTCAGGCCACATGGATATTGCAAGGATACTGACGTGTATTTGGACGAAGTAAAAGACGCTATTGAAAAATTCCTCAAATAAAATAGATGTACGCTTTGAAAGTATCCGCATCCTGAGAGAGATTGAGGAAAAAGATATTTTCGCGCAGGAACTTATTGAGGAAAGATGCCAACAAACAAATGTGTTGGAACGAGACAAACGCCTCCTATCAGAACTTGTAAATGGCATTACCCGTCATCGATTCTCCCTTGATACCATTGTTTCTTCTTTTTCTAAAATACCGCCAAAAAAAATAGAACCATGGATACTGTATGCATTGCGCATGGGTATCTATCAAATGGTTTTTTTGGATAAAATTCCCCATTCAGCCGCCATAAATACGTCGGTAGAACTTGTAAAAAAATTAGTGCGGCGTACTGATGCCACTCGATTTACGAATGCGGTTTTACGCACGGTAGAACGAAATATAAAGAATAAATACTCCGGCGACCATGAAAATGTTAATTCGCAAAAATTATTACACAGGAAGGAAAATTTATGGTGTGAATTTCATACATCGATCTTCCCTGATCCGGCCAGAAACCCTTCATCATATATCGCAAAGCAGTATAGTCATCCGGAATGGTTAATAAAACGCTGGCTCAGCAGATACGGGAATGACAAAACCATAGAAATATGCAAGGCGAACAATTACGTACCTCCATTATCGCTGCGTGTTAATCTCAACAAAATTTCAATCAATGAATTTGCTTTCCTCCTTGAGCAAAAGGCCATTCAAACGCATGTTATAGACAATGCAATAATTGTAAACAATATTGTTGTTTCAGATATACCGGGATTTTCCGAAGGATTATTTTCGGTACAAGACATAAATGCCATGAAAGTAGGTACATTTTTTATGGCAGAAATACCGCATACCAGAACCATCACTATTTTAGATCTCTGCGCGGCGCCAGGTGGAAAAACGACACACATTGCCGAAATAGCACAAAACAAAGGTACGGTTTACGCATTAGACATTTCCATGGAAAGATTGCATTTTGTAAAGGAAAACTGCCAAAGGTTGGGCATCAAAAACGTTATCATTGTCTGCGGCGATGCTTCAGAAGGAAAAGCTCCCTTCCGTGGTAAGTTTGACAGCGTACTTGCAGATGTACCATGTTCCAATACCGGCGTACTTTCACGACGGGTAGAAGCCCGATGGAGAATAACAGAAAAAAATATAAAACAGTTAACAACACTGCAATATTCTATTCTAAAAACAGGTTCCTCCCTGCTTAAACCAGAGGGTATTTTGGTGTATAGCACATGTAGTATCGAACCGGAAGAAAATCAGGAAATTGTAAAAAAATTCCTTAAGAACGAACCCCAATTTTATCTTGATAAAGAAGATTGCTATTTTCCGGAAAGAAACAAAGGTGACGGAGGATATATGGCAAGGATTCAAACAAAAAAACCAGCATAATTACCAAAAACAATTCTGATCAGGTTATTTGCATAGTGCGAAGGCCATATCAGTTAATCCATAAGGAAGATGCAATTATAGTTTGTCTTATTTACTCTTACAAGTAACAACAAATTTTATCATAAAGCAGAAAGATTATTGTGCATTAATTACAACTTTCTATGATTGATTTTCCTCCAATTCGAAAATTCTGCCAAGGTGATCAAATTTCATACGCCTTTTGTGAAAACTGCCACAACTGCAATTATAGTTATATACTGTCCATATCCCGCCGTCATCAATATAAATTTTAAAACCTTTGTAAGCACTTCTGTAATCTCCAATGATAACTAAAACACGCGCTATTTCATTCTCCAGCCTTGCTATGTTTTCTGAAGTGTCGGGAAGCACTACAAGCCCCGGATTTCTGTGCGGTGGAAAGCGAAAATTATCTAAAAAAAAATCCTGATTCTGCGTAAGCAGAACCCTGTCATCCTTCCATGCAAAGGAAAAAATACTTTCATGAGAGCATTCATCCATGCCGGCATCATCAATATACACTGTATCCCATCCTAAATTTTTGATAATTTTTGCTATTTCAGGGCCAAGGGTCTCGTCGACAAAAAATCGCGCTTTTTTCTTATGCATCCTTTCGAATGCTAATATTTGTTGTTCCGTTAATATAATTTGGTTTAAATTCATTTTGTATCCTATCTGATTTAACCATATCTAAAAAATAACTACTTTCACAAAGAGAATTTTCACGTAATAAATCCCCTTACTTTTGCGTTTTACCACTTTTTCTTAAATAAATTCCAAATTTTTTATCTTCTTTTGCAATATGATTTAATAGCCAATCATTTACCTGCTGTTGAATTCCTATGCCCAAGAATAAGGTAGCGCCTTGTTCTTCAAATCTTTTTTTCAAAGCGGTAAATGTTTGAGAAAACTTGACGTGTTCTTGCTTGTGATTTGAAAAACTTTTTTCGTCATAATTATATTCAGACATAAAACCTTCTTCTGTGCCAAAATGCGCATTTATGTAATCCTGTAAAAATGTAAGCATTTTATTGATATATTCTCTTCCCTCTCCCCGTTCCATTGAAACAATAAATTCATTAAGCCGCCGAAATATTTCTTTATGCTGATCATCAATTTTATCAATACCTACCGCAAGGTTGGTAGTCCACTGTACTGCCATATTTCAATTACCAATTAAAATTAATCTGGAAATAGTATCACTATTAACAAAACCTGGCGCATCTGTCCCACTATATATAATTCATCGTAACGTATTTCTTAATTTAAATATAATCATAAACAGTTTTTCAAACAAGATATTTTAAATCCGGCTTTTAGTTCACTGCAAAACACCAAGCCAGTCTCTTAATAAAAATTGAATCCTTCCGATAAGTAACGATAATCTCCCCATTACAGTATATCCAAAAGACGCGCCAAACGAGATCATCAGAAACCAGACGCCAATCTTGGAGATTGCTCCTATAGAACCCTTATGTTCAACCGAAAAGATAAAATAAATAAGAACAGAAATAACGCCAAGCAGGATGAGCAACGTGTTAATACTGGAAAATATGGTTTCTCCGCCGGAAAATAGCGGATGCAAGGAAGGTTTTATTTGTTCAAGAATAAAAGCAGAAATCACCCTTGGAATACTGACGCCCGCGCCGAGGCCAACCACAAACGCAAAAGTCCAGCGGCTTAACCATGATAATCTCCTTGAAAATCTAAGGAGCATGAATATTCCCAGCATCGATGGAATGATTAGTGCATACTGCGGAGATTTTTCGACTGCTGCAGAAAACAACGGCACAATAAGCGGGTCATACAAATCGGGTTTTAAAAAATTATACCACGTTATGATTATTGTATACCCTAACGAAACGCCGACATACAGGTTTTCAGCAATCTTAAACGCGGGATTGTCTCTGTAAAGAAAACTGTAAATTGCCAGCGTCAGTCCTGCCCCCAGAATAATTCCAAATCCATCCGAAGAGAAAGGCAACCGTCCCAATGCCATCAGGACAATATTGACACTGACAAACAAGATAATAGAGCCAATAAGAATATAATAATTAGAATCTTTACGCATGCCGCGCCTTTCTGGAGGCAAAATAAATAACATTTCCAAAAATAACAAACAGAATGATTATTACATGCACAACACTTTGCGGTCTCATTCCGCTCACGGCGCTTGCCTCTTTTCCCACCAACGCTTCATATTCTGCCGCGCCTTTTAATCCTCCAAGCAAGCCCACCAACTGTTTTGACTGGAGAAAAGGGTACATATCCGGTCCCATAACAGCAGTACACCCGGCGCCAAGCTCAAATTTATATTTTTCCTTTCCGTAAACAATCCAGAGTTCTATTGTTGTACCAGCGGCAAGATCAAGCAATAATTCAATATCCCTTAACGACTCAACTCCCTTCAATATCGGCAAAGTAGAAGTTTCATTTCCATAATAATCTTTTGGAAAGGCCGTGTACAAATTCTCTCCCATATTTATAATGAGTGATGCGGAACCTGGTTTAAAACCGAGAAACGCATAATCAGTACCGTTTACTTTCTGATACTGATCCGCCACAGACACGATTGCCTGCTCCGCCAAGCCAGGCGAGCCGGGGTAATGAGTCATACCTATTACCTTTAAATTTCTCCGAAAACAGTGATGGAGAAAAGCAATTGCCATTGGTTGCAGTTCTTCCTTCGAAGAAGGGTCATAATCAAACGATATAAGCACATGTGATCCTTCAGGAAGCGATTCCACCTTGTTATATACTCCCCGAACCGGTATTGAAGCGGGTATCGGCAGTTCAAATCGTAAAACGAGAGAGACAATAACCGCTACCGCTATGATTGCAAAAATGATACGGCGATCGACCCGCAATAATCTTTCCACTATTCCCCTCCACCCAGATAAGAGCGTTCAATACCAAAAATTATTTTTATCGAAGTAGCAATAGCTCCAAAGCTTACTCCCAGCAAAATTCCTCTTTTTGCCGCAAGATTGGGAACTGCCATTATCCAATCGGCAACTGCCGGTATGTAATGAGAAATGTAGTTTCCGATAGGAACTCTCCCGAGCATAACAACAATGGCTGCGATAAGCAGCACAGCGGATTCCCTTGTACGGGCGCGGAAGGTTCTGTATGCTGCGGAGGCAATGAAAAATGCCAGGATGGAAAAGATTGTCGCCCCCGCCGGAACTTGCACATAAGAGTATAGCCAGTCCAGCATCGTCCCTTCCTGCTTATCATGCCAGAAAAATTTCCCTCCGTTTAAGAGGCCAAATATAATGGTAATTGCAGCTCCAAAAAAAACAAAAATACTGTAACCCCACCCTTCGATTTTTCTCTTCATCCTTGTCCAATGGAGATGGAATAAGCTGTATGCGCCAATAAATACAGCAAACCCCGCGATAATCCTGTCCCATCTTGTTACGACTTCAAGCAAATTCTGCGAGAGTTTATGAGGAACGTAATATTGCATTGCCATGAGTAAGCCCATAACAAAGGCAATGATAAGTGGAATTGTCCGTTTTAAAAAATTCATAAGTGATTGCCTTCTTTAAGTATTAAAATGCCTCAAACAGATGCGTAATAAATCTCAGTCCAAAACTCGCCATGAATGTGCCTAGCAATAAGATTATAATAAGGAGACCCTTTCCAACATCCTGTGCCCTAAGCGTGCCCATAAGCATTGGTTCTCTTGATAAATAAGCGCTCGCAGCGTAAAGCTCTTCCCCAATCAATGTGTAATCGCACGTAGTTATAAAAAAGGGCAGTTGTGTATAGGCATCGGTGCCCGCAATTTGTATCGCTCCTGTAGATGCACCTGTTTCTGCTAGCAGCAACGCCTCCGCATAGAAATATCCCATAAAAAAATTGGCTGCCGGTCTTTCACGCGTCATGATACCGCTTACCGCAGCCACATAAGGGAACTGCTCGGCAGCAACAAGAAATACGTTATCCTGATTGTAAGCATCAGGTCTTCCCGCTTCAAGATACGATTCCTTTACCACCTCCTGACTAACGGACATAACGATAGGGTCGCTGTTTACCACTTTAAGAATGGCATCGTAATCCGCAATCTTACGGGCAATCCTGCCCAGAATATTGGTGGCCGCAATCGTTGATATTGTTCCCATAGGGGTTAATCCATGTACAAAAAGCACCGGCTTACCCATTTCCGTGGCGCGTCCCAGGGCTTCATCAACTGCCTCAAGACCTCCTATCTTCCGTAAAAACATATCAGGATTTCGGCGTGCGTGCAGAATGAAATAGATGACAATGACAGAAAAGACAATCATAATGGCAAAATTGTTTGTCTTTTTTCTGTCCAGCCAGTTTCCCCGCGGTCTGGCAGAAACAATACTATCGGAAAAAACCTTTTCCTCTCCGGAAATCATGGCAAGTTTAAAATAAAACCGCTGATTTTTCTCCATTGTTTCCCCGTTAAAAACCTTTTGGGGATTTATCTGCACATAATGATAATCACCATTATCTTCTTTATAGCCATAAATTTCAGGAGCGCTTTTTCGATAACTTGTATTTGATTCGATACGTAACGCTTCCTTTTCAAAGGAACCATTCTTTTCTTTGTCCACATAAATAGCATAGTAAACATTTGCGCTATCGCTGGGAGAAGCAGACCATGTTAACGAAACAGTTTCTCCGGAGTCGTTTGGCGTGTCAAAGGCAGAAAACTCTTTTGGAGGAATGAGAAACGAAGGCAACTCCGCACAGATTGCAATCGCGGGGAAAAATACTATTAAACTGATAATAAATATATAAGCATTTTTTCTTATTGTTGTTTTTTTTGAAAAGGGAAAAAACATGGAATATCGCAAATCTATTAAGGCTAAATTAGGTAAAATCTTATCGTTTTTTCATTATAATTTATTGCCCTCAAATTACAACAGGAAAGTCGTTGTATGTGACATTGAAAATAACAATCACAAAAATCACTTAAAACTATTAATATCTTGAGCTTGCTAAACACCCCAACTTTGACTACATTGTATATTATTAACCCTTCAATGCTTACTTAACTTTTTATCACACTTTCTTTGATTATAAATGAACAGTCACGCATCGCCTTTATTTAAAGTACTCACCATAGCCGGTTCGGACAGTATTGGCGGGGCGGGGATACAGGCGGATACGAAAACCATTACAGCATTGGGTGGGTACGCGACTACTGCTATCACCGCCTTAACCGCGCAAAACACGCTGGGAGTGTACTCCGTTCATGCAGTTCCTGCGTCATTTGTGGCACAACAAATCGATGCGGTATTATCCGATACGGGTGCTGATGCCGTTAAAACAGGAATGTTGTTAAACAAGGATATCGTCGGAACGGTCGCTGCCAAACTCAGCTATTACGCGCTTACATCCGTTGTAGTCGACCCGGTCATGTTGTCAAAAAATGGCGCAGTGTTACTGACAGAAGATGCTATTCAGGCATTGACTTCTCAATTGTTTCCTCTGTCTTCTATTATCACGCCGAATATCCCTGAGGCAGAATACCTTTCTGGTTTAAAAATTCAAAACATATCTGATGCTGAAAAGGTAGCAAAATGCTTATACAAACTTGGCCCCGCAAACGTGCTCATAAAGGGTGGTCATGCTATAGATTCGTGTGATATGAAGAACAGCAATAGAGTAACTGATCTTTTATACAACGGGAAGTACTTTGAGTACATTGAAGATGAATACCTGCCGGCAAAACATGTTCATGGCACCGGATGTGTTTATGCCTCTGCAATTGCCGCGTATCTTGCAAAGGGATACGACATCACAGTGGCAGTTTCGAAAGCCAGGAAGTTTGTTACACGCTGTATTAAAAAATCATTTTCTCCGGGCAGGGGATATGAGGTTATCGATCAGTTTGGGGCGTTACAATTCCCTTGAATTCACTTACTATGCTTGTTATAATTTTGAAATGGTATAGCCATTCCTGTTTTGAATTACAATAGATACCACTCTATAAAAGTCCGTATTTGTTCGTAATTGAGGAAACGATAGTATGCAACAGGTTATTGCACTGGAATCAAGCGTACTCGTATTAAACAAGTTTTTCATGGCTCTCCATGTAATCTCCGCGAAACGGGCATTTACATTGTTGTGTAAACAAATTGCGGAGGTTATTTACGTAGATGAGGGGAAGTATAGTTCTTATAATTTTGAAAGCTGGAAGGATGTTTCTGCTTATAAGGCCACTCTCGGATTAACTGATGACGATAAAACGAGTTGGGTAAAAACTGTTTCTTTTTCAATTGAGGTGCCGAAGATTATCAGGCTCTTATCTTACGATAAATTCCCTCAATCTTCTTTGAAGTTTAACCGAAGGAACATTTTCGCACGAGACGAAAACAAATGCCAATACTGTGGCAAACGTTTTCCGGTTTCTGAACTGAGTTTTGATCATGTAGTGCCAAGGGCATATGACGGAAAAACTACTTGGGAAAACGTGGTATGCGCGTGTACTGAATGCAATAAACGAAAAGGTGGCAGAACTCCTGAACAGGCGGGAATGAAGTTGATCAGAAAACCTGTCAAACCAAAACACAGCCCTATATTGAGATTGAAGCTGCGGTCAGAGAAATATGAATCGTGGAAACAATTTTTGGACGAAGCGTATTGGTCGGTCCCTTTAAAATAGACCCTCTTTTAACGCCTTCAGACTATAAGCTGTCGCGACATTGCGAAAGTAATTAATCCTGCTTGCCTTGTCCATATCATCAATAAGAAATTACTATTTACGTGTAGTACGAGAAGACCTTTCCGGCATAGTACCGGAAACACTTCGACAAATACTCAATCTATTATCAAAAATATACGGGTTTTCTATGAAAACTCGTATTTTTTTTTACACAAAGGGCATTTTTAAAAAAAACCGGCTGCCTGTGCCTGTAATCAGCGTCGGAAACATCACCACGGGCGGGACGGGAAAAACTCCTGTTGTTGAATACCTGACAAAATATGTCGAGAAAAAAGGCAAAAGGGTTGTTGTCATCAGCCGCGGTTACGCGTCCAAAATACAACAGGAAAAAGAAACGGCAACGAATGAAATGTGTAATGATGAATATCTTTTATTTAAGGAAAATATACCTGGCATAGTGAATATATTGGGAAAAGACCGGGTAAAAAGCGGATGGGAAGCCATAAACCGCCACAGGGCAGAATATTTATTACTGGATGATGGGTTTCAACACTTACGGTTGACAAGGGATCTGAATATTGTTCTTATTGATGCGCTGGAACCATTCGGATACGAACACGTGTTACCCCGCGGATTTTTGAGAGAACCATTAGAAGGATTAAGAAGAGCGGATATTTTTCTCTTAACGCACACTGACCAAATCAGTGATGAAAAAAAACAGGTAATTATCCACCGGCTGCATAATATTGCCCGAAACATTCCTATAATTGAATCGATTCATAAGTCTGTGTGTCTGGAATCAGAAAGCACTGAAAAGTCCTTCAATGTTACGTGGTTAAAGGGAAAAAAAATTTTTGCTTTCTGCGCTATCGGAAATCCATTATCATTCAGGAAAAGCCTTCAAAGTTTAGGGGCGGTATTGCTTGGTTTTCGTGAATTTTCAGATCATCACGCATATACTCCTTCAGAGGTAAAGATTTTGAACGAAGAAGCAAAATGTGTAGCTCCCGATGCGTTTGTCGTTACGCAAAAAGACCGCGTAAAGTTGGGAAAAACCACTCATGGTTGGGCATTCCCTCTCTTGACCTTGAAGATGGAAATTTGTATTACAAAGGGAAATGAAATTTTAGATACAAAATTAAATAAAATAATGAACTGAAAGGAAAAAACAAATGGCTCATAAAATTAATGAAGAATGTATCAATTGTGGCGCATGTGAAAGTGAATGTCCTGTAGAAGCTATTTCTGAGGCAGATGATATACGGGTAATTGACGAAAATACCTGTACTGACTGTGGAAACTGTGTTAGCGTGTGCCCTGTAGATGCAATCATTGCCCCATAAATATAATTCGGCAAATCATAAATTAGGTCGCCTTTGGCAGCACTTTTTTTTGATAAAATATTTTAATGCAGGGGCTGAAAATCTTCAGCCCCTGCCAAGTTTGAAAATTTCTATGCATAACAATACTCGTTGCTTTACCTCGTTAATACCGGGAACTCTGTCATGGAAGATCAACATAATCACGAAATCAAAAAATATGCCCCTTTAGATTTCAGCAAGATCAATACCTATTCGATAAAGGAACGCCAGAACCTTTCCAATATCCATCTTTTTGCCAAACCGTCATTGCCCTCCGAAGGAATAAACACTTTTTTCGAATCCTTGCCGGAAATCCTTGCTTCGGCAAATCTGCGCAAGGTCATTGACGCCATCGTTTTGGCACGCCGGAACAAGCGCCCGGTTGTGATGTCCTTTGGAGCACACGTAATTAAATGCGGTTTGTCACCTCTCATTATTGATTTGATGAAACGAAACATTATAACCGCCCTTGCCATGAATGGAGCCTCAGCAATTCACGATTATGAGGTATCCCTGATAGGCGCAACTTCGGAAGACGTGGCAGAAAGCTTGAAAGACGGGAGCTTTGGTATGACAAAAGAAACTCCCGCGGCATTTCAAATCGCTTCGGCAAATGGGGCAAAGGATGGGATTGGATTGGGAAGGGCAATGGGAGAGAAAATACTTGCTGATAATAATACCTATACCGACCTGAGTGTATTAGCCTGGAGTGCGAAACTAAACATACCGGCCACTGTACACGCTGCGCTGGGTACCGACACTATTTACATGCATCCGAATATTTCCGGCAAAGACATGGGAGAATCCAGCCACACTGATTTCAGGATTCTTGCCTCAATAGTCTCCGATCTGGAAGGAGGCGTCTGGCTTAACGTCGGGTCTGCGGTCATCATGCCGGAGGTCTTTCTTAAAGTGCTTACCGTGGCAAGGAACGTGGGGAACAAAGTGGAAAATTTTGTAACGGTAAACATGGATATGATCCAGCATTACCGGCCACAAACCAACGTATTGAAAAGGCCGACCCGGGCAGGGTACGCAATTACTGGCCACCACGAAATCATGTTTCCCTTACTCAGGATGGGCATTCTTTCAAAACTTGGCGCTGAGAATGAGTAAGAAAAATACCCTTTTGAACATATACCAGAAGATGTTTGATTCCCTTGGGCCTCAGCAATGGTGGCCAGGCGAAACGCAATTCGAAATCATCATTGGCGCAATATTGACCCAGAATACCAATTGGGCGAATGTCGAAAAGGCGATCAATAATATAAAAAAGGCAAAAAAACTTACCCCAAAAGAAATACATTCATTAAGTTTAGCTGAACTTGCGGAACTGGTTCGCCCGTCAGGGTTCTTTAATGTCAAGGCAAAACGCGTTAAAACATTTGTCGACTGGTTGTTTTCAAAATATAAGGGCAATCTCGCAGCCATGTTTAATCAGAACTACCAAACGCTTCGGGAAGAATTGCTTGGCATAAACGGCATTGGGCCGGAAACGGCGGATTCTATTCTGCTCTATGCGGGAAACATGCCTACTTTTGTTATAGATGCCTATACGCACCGAATATTTTCCCGACACGGCCTCGTCCCTGAAGAAAGTACTTACGATGAAATGAAATCGTTCTTTGAAGACAACCTGCCGGAAGACACTGCATTATTCAATGAATTCCACGCCCTGATCGTAAACATCGGCAAGTTGTTTTGCAAACCCAAAAGGGTGTGTGAGCAGTGCCCTTTGCTTGAGTTTTTGTAACTATTCGGCGTAAACATTACGGTCAAACATGATAGCATCAGGCGCTAAGCATTTATCGCATCACATCCTCCGTTGCCCAACGCCGCGCATCACCGGCAACAAAAAGCAGAGCGACTAAGGAGCGGCGCTTTTTGTTGCCCGAGTGAATGCGATTGTTAGATTTCATTGAACTTCTGCTTGAGTTTATAGTTATTTGTCAGTATCCCTTGGATTTCCGACTCTGTGAAACCTAGCTGCTGTAGAAGATGGAGTTGAAAGATGGCTTCCATTTTTTGACACAACACCCATAAATCCATACCTTTAGCAGACTCCTCTTCTAACTCTTCACTATAATGGGTTAGGTAGTTTCTGGTATTGACTATCCCTCTAACTATTTTGTTGCGCTCCTTGCTATTCCCTAGATATGTCTTATACGGCTCGATAATTTTTTTAATTCTTTGTCCTAGATTAATTTCGTTACCGTGAAATAATCGACCTCTCAACCATTTTCGATGTTCTTTTGGCGCTAAGCAAAGCATGGTAGCTACGAGCTTCCTGAATTTGCCTCTATCCATAAGGGTTTCGGACGATGTTCTCCTATGGTAGGTCTCCAAACCTTGCGCTAGCGCTAAAAACTTCCCGTCTAAGTATTTGTGAGTTCCTGTGACAGCCGAAAAATATAAACCGAGCGCTGGCCTTATTGTTGAGTAAGCTTCAAGCCAATTATTAATTATAACCTCGGCATTTTCACGAACTTGCCCAAATCGAAACAACATTCTATGGCTGTAGATTTTAGGTATCTCCTCAGAAAATGGGAGGCTTGGATAATATACTTTAATAGGCACTGGTCTCTTTTTGCCATCCGACCCCTCGGTTATGATTTCATTTGAGGTGGCAGAAACATCACTGATGGTGACGGTTGCATCAACTGCAAAACAGAGCAAATATGTTATCTGATGCAGTGTTGCAATGAAATCGGGAAGTTCTTTAGCTTCATCAGAAGATAATTTTAAATATGCTTGTTGGGTTATCTTTGCTTCAGTTGTGTTAGGGGGTTCTGGAAGTGTATAGCCAAAATAAATATGAAGTTTGAAACCATTTCTTAGGTTGTAAACAATTTCGTCTTGGGGTGTGTAGCTTATTGTGGCTGTCCTGTAATCATCGCCATATGACACAGATATCCCGCCTGATCCCAAGCCATTCATTTAGCCCCTCGACTGAAAAAGATACTGTGTTGAATGTAACTGCCTCGTCTTTTTCGTACGCAACGCCGCTTAACACTTGGTTTACATGCACTAATGATTTAGAAATTCCTCCGAACGCAAAATTCTTCTTTTTGTAAAAACAACTTTCTAGAGTTATCAGACCATCTTTTTCTACATGGCCAATAATTCGACTGAGATCATCTTCTCCATTAAGTGCTTTAATGCTTTCGTCAAAAAGCCCGACAACTTCCAGTTCAATATCACCACCATCCGATATAGTGAGAGTTTCCGGGATCTTCTTGCTCTCATTATCGGGAAGCCAAAAATAGCCGGACTTTTTGTATTCTTCTTTAATTCTCACGAGAGCCTCTTGGGAAATCTAACAAGTTATTAACAAGTTTTCTTCATTTGAACAAACAGGTATAGCGCACGTCAACCAAAAAAACATTTATGTTGACATATGAAGTCATCATAAATATAGTTTCTCACTCGTTAGCAACACATATTGAGTGATAACAGGAAATAGGATAAGTATTCATGCTCAATATCCCTGTCGCTTTATTTTCAAAATACAGCATACTACTGAGAAAAAAATCGGTTACGGCTTCCCTTCATAATAATTATAAAAAATGGTTGCGGTATTACCTCAATTTTTGCCATAAATACTGTTACGTGTATGCTGAACGGGAATTCCTTAAACATTTTACGGTCAAATTGCATGAAAAACATCAATCTCCTGCAATGCAGGAGGAGGTAGCACAAGCAGTGTCCCTTTATTACGAGATGCTACAAGCCACCATTCACATTCCCGTCTTGTTCCCAAGTTCCTGCTTGGGAACACAATTGTGAATGAAGCTCATGCTTCCTGTTATGAGAAGCGAACCTGACGGCAGGACAGGCGGACGTTCCAAAGCAGGAGTTTTGAAAGAGCTATGGTCTCTTTTGGAATTTTGCAAAAATTTGGGAATACTCCCCTCACATTGCGCTAATTTTGCGCTAAAATCAATCAAAGCAAATAGAATTGATTAAACCCATAAGGACAGATATAATGCGACAATCCGAATATCAGAGACTTAAGAACATTTACTATTTTAGATTACAAAAAATGAATGAATTATTAATAAAAGGCGGTTATGTGGTCGACCCCGCTTCCGGCTTTGAAGGTTACGCAGATATTCTTGTAAAGGACGGGAAAATAGAGGCCGTTTCAACCAATATTACTGCCAACCACTCCGTAAGGATTATTGATGCAACGAATAAACATATAATCCCCGGTCTGATTGACTGTCACGTTCACTTTCGCGAACCGGGGCTTGAATATAAGGAAGATATCTCTACGGGTTCCCGCGCCGCGGCAAAGGGAGGATATACCACGGTAATTTGCGAACCCAATACTAACCCCACCATTGATTCACCGGCCATGGTGGATTTGTTATCAGAAAGAATTTCAAAAAAGAGCGTCATAAACGTTTTCACCAAGGCGTGCATTACAAAAGGTTCTTTAAGTGAAGAATTAACGGACATTGCCGCACTGACAAAGCACAAACGTGTGAAGGCATTATCGGATGATGGCAATCCCGTGTTTAATGATGCATTAATGGAAAAAGCCTGCAAACTTTCCGCGCAGCATTCTATTATTATCAGCCCGCATTGCGAAGACTCTCCGGTTTATTTGAATAAGATAAAAGAAAATCCCAATGCGACTCGCTTTCCAGGCGAACCCTATTCCCACGAAACCGATTTTGCAAAGCGTGACATTCGTTATACGGAACAAGCGAGAGGACGGCTGCATATTTCCCATATAAGTCTGAAGAATACTCTGGCGGCAATACAACAAGCCAAGGAAAGAGACATCGGAAAAATTACTTGTGAAGTAACGCCCCATCACTTATTATTGGATAACAGCTTCCGGGATAAAGACGGAAATACACCGAAAACGAACCCTCCCCTGCGATCCCGTGAAGATAGGGACGCCCTGCAAAGGGGGTTGGTAAACGGCATTCTTGACGTTATTGCTACAGACCATGCCCCGCACACTGATGATGATTTAAAAAAGGGAGCAACGGGTTTTGTTGGGCTTGAGACAGCCCTGGGCGTATTGCTTGCAAAACTTGTTCATCCCGGTTTCATCACTTTTAAAGAACTTATAGCGAAAATGTCCACTAATCCCGCCCGCATTTTCCAAATAAATGGCGGCAGTCTTGCGGAAGGTATGCCGGCAGATATTGCCATAGTTGATATAAATAAAGAATGGACGGTTGACGTTAACGCATTTGAATCAAAGGGAAGGAACTGCCCCTTTCATGGCTGGAGGCTGAAGGGAAAAGTTTCAACTACTATTATTGATGGAAAGGTTATTGTAGATAATTACAGAATACAATGTTAATCATTATTGATGGTTATAATCTTATCTTTACTGTTCCGGAATTGGAAAAACATGTGGAAAGGAACTGTATTGAAGCGGTGCGCGATTTTGTAATATCCATCCTCTCCCAATACCGTCAGGAAAAACATTACGATATAATCGTTGTTTTTGACGGCACGTATTCGGAAACGAGTTTGCCAAGGAAACTGCTTTGCGGCGGAATAAGAATAATCTATTCTAAAACAGGGGTTAATGCAGACACCGAAATCATGAACATTACCAGTCAACTGAGAAATCCAAAAGACGTTTGCATTGTAACGTATGATAATGAAATAAAAAGACACGTAAAAAAATGCGGCTGCCAGATTATGGATCCAAAATCATTGTACAGAGAAATGTACGATGTGCTTTATAAAGAGAATGATAAAAAATCCACCGAACCTGAAAGTAAATTGAAAGGACCTACTGAGGCTGATGCAAAGTCATGGAAAGGTGTTTTTCAGGAAGTTACCACTGAAGAGATCGATTTTCACATAAAGAATTCAGGGATATCAGATTTAAAGAAAAAGCAGGAACCTGTAATAATTGAAAATAAGACGGATGATACGCATCGGGAATCCCCGATGTCCGATTATGACACGCAATACTGGGTTCGCGTCTTTGAAGAATTTGAAAACAATGACAAGAAAAATTAAAATTCACTGGAGCCTGAAATGTGCCCTGACATGTGTTTATGCGTATATCATTTACGCTATATCCTCAAGAGACACATCTTCCGTCCCTTTGCCAAACCATATAGATAAACTTATCCATTTTGTGGAGTATGGCATATTATGCACATTTGTCTGTTGGGTCGTTTCTTCTTTTCCAATCACGTCCGCGAAAATATTTTATTTGTTAACTATTGGTATAACTTCGCTGTATGGAATGTCAGATGAATTTCACCAATCTTTCACCCCGCATCGTTCCGTAGAAATATTCGACTGGTTGGCGGATACCACCGGTGCGGCAGCGGCAAGCTTTTTCTGGCGGTTCTTTCTCCGAAAATACCTATAATTTTGCAATAACACATAGGATCTGCGAAGCAGAATTGAACCTGACATATAGCGGAATGCTCCCCTCATAAAATGTGAATTTTAAATTGGTAACAGGGTGGTACGGACTGTGTAGAGACGCATAGCAATGCGTCTCTACTTGTGTAGTGAACTTGCACGGCATTGTCTGTAAGTAACAAATTGAGATTCCTAATGATTTTACTTGGCGCTCATTTCCAGAGTGGCAGTATAGACGGAATCATCCGCCTCACTTCCTTTGCCATCAGCATCAACGCCCGCAGCGTAAAATGTTATTGGATCAGTAGCGTCTGTAGGAGCGGTCCACTTCACTTTCCAATTCTTTTTCTTCGTACCCTTGAATGTGTGTTCTATATATTTATTTTTGTCTGATTTATCAAGTCCCCGATAATCACCCGCCGGAATAACCTGTGTGGTATTCCCGATTTTTTTAAATTTTCCTACTCTGTTTCCATCTGCATCAACCGCGGTCATTTCAAATCCTCTTTTTTCCCCGCTGAAATTGCTAAATGCTACCTTTAATTTGATAGTTTTTCCGGGTGTATAGTCAGAGGGGCCGGAAATTGAAAATTCAGCATCCCCGGAATCGGTGGTATAGGTAGCATGACAGCCGCTTGCATTACAGGTGCCGACGTCACCGGGAGATCCGGCCCGGTAAGCATCAGGACCGCTTGCCGAGGCAAATACAGCATTGGAAAACATACTGCATAATGATACCTTCAGCACCAAACACAGAAGAGAATATTTTATTATTTTCACGACACAACTCCTTTCAATAAATTAAATGTATTAGACAGGCTGTTTCTTTTTTATAAATATTGTCACTCAACTGCGCATCTATCAAAAAAATAATACGCAACTGTAATACCAATGTAATTCAGGAATAAGACACATATCTTGTAAGTGCCTTAAGGATGATAAAGATAGGACAAAATAACACACTACATGCCATTTCGAAAATAGA
Organism: Candidatus Kuenenia hertensis; assembly: GCA_021646465.1. Lineage (GTDB taxonomy): Bacteria > Planctomycetota > Brocadiia > Brocadiales > Brocadiaceae > Kuenenia > Kuenenia hertensis. The sequence goes on from SOET01000025.1 coordinate 42,684, forward strand.
AAGTGAAAAAACAAATTCTTGTAAATTTTACAGACATCCATTGTAATAGTTACATGTTATTCTTATTATGCAAGGAGAGTTGCTGCTAACCCTGAAATAACGATGCCATCGAATGTTCCGGCGCCTCCTATACTGGCAATTCCGGTAAGCGTATCCTGTATTTTTCTTAAATGTAAAAGGTCTGCTCCCACAAGTGGTCCCATAACACCTGAAATAAAAGCAGTTAAAGGGGCAAGCTCACGGTTAAGCATGAACCCGCAAGCTGCGGCAACCAAGGCAGGTATCAATGGCGGCAATGCTATTCCAACACCCGGTATCGGACGGGCAAAATAATAGCACACAGCTATATTAATAATAACTGAAATAACTGTTACCATTAGTGCATATTCTCCTTTCTGAAGAATACGCACTAATTCATATATAACGATAATACATGGTACGATGCATCCGCCAACATTTACGGCAATGATCGTATATCTCCTATGTTGTACCATTTGGGGAAGTATACGATGGAAGCCAAACATCTCAAACCGTTTCACATCAATCACTTCTTTACGGGGAATCTGCTTGATGGGAATATTTATCATTCCTCCAATGAAAATGGCCATCGCAACGACCACCGATACATCCGGGCTGAGACCAAGCTTTACGAGGGCTGAAAGCATCACATTGGCAAGAAACAACGGAAACAATATGAGTAAAAACAGGAAAATGGCCACGGGCAAACAACCCCAGGGTATTATTGTAGGAGGACGCATGGGTATCTTTCGATAAAAGGGTGATAAAGAATATCTTTTTTCTCGAAGTAAGAATATGTATTATATCCCCTGATATCTTTATGTCAAAAATTCCTTTTGTTTGAAAAATTTTCCGGGCATAATTAAAAATATGAAACAATTTAAATAATCTGTGTGATTTGGCAAACGGAACTGTAGTTTATGAATAAATGTAAATATTTAGTATCACTCACTTCACTTTTCCAATTCTTTACCCTGTTGTTTCTTTTCACTTCGTGTTTTGCAGAAAAAACCGAATCTCGGGGACAATTGTTGATAAACAAATACCTGGAGTGTAATGATACAAACGAGAAGGAAAAAATCCTGAAATCTCTGGATAATTTAAATGTCAGCCTGGACAATATAAAAAGCTGGATCAGAGGATCAGTACATTACAACGTAATTAAACCAGGTATATATAGGAAATTAGCGCCAATTGGAAAGAGAAAAGGCGAGTACTTTATTTACGTTCCTGCTTCCTACGTGCCAGATAGACAGTGGCCTGTTATTGTGGCGTTGCATGGCGTTGGAGGAAGAGGAACTGACCAAATAAAAGCATGGATAAGTTCTTCGAACCACAATAACGAGTATATCATTATTGCTCCTACCTATGGTCCCGGCCTATGGTGGGAAGAAGAGGCAGAACAACTGTTCATTTCAGTTCTTGACGATTTCAGGAAAAGCTTCCCGATAGATACAAACAGGATATATCTCACCGGCTTCTCAAGCGGCGGGCATGCTGCCTGGTATTTTGCCATTCGGTATCCATGGCTATTTGCAGCTATAAACCCTATTGCAGGGGAATGCCCGCTTCCTTCTTTCATATCTAATATAATGCATGTACCGGCATACATAGTACATGGCGGAAAAGATACCGTCATTCCGGTAGAAGCAGCAAGAGATGCATATGCACGATTGCAAAAACTCAATTATCCTGTTTTGTATAAAGAGTTGCCGGAACAAACTCATCGGTTCCCGTTATCAGAAACGAAATCAACGCTTGACTGGTTTCGGACAAAACAACGAGTCATCTATCCGGGGCAGATTACCTATATTACAGATTCAACAAAATATGATATTGCCTATTGGATTGAAATCACCGAATTTTCAGAATTGGTGGGACACGTTTACGGAATGCAAAGAGATGCATATGGCCGGCTCTCAAAACCGGATGAATTGCCTGAAACGGCACAAGTGAAAGCGGGCATAGATGAACAAAAGAATGAAATTAATGTAACAGTCGATGGAGTAAAAGCCCTCCGCCTTTATCTGGAGGAAGAAATGATCGATATGAACAAGCCGTTACATATATTGATTAATGGAAAAACAGTGTTTATGGATTCGATAAAGGTAAGCATCAGATCTGTGCTTGAAACAGCAAAAAAAAGAAATGACCGGGAAGCGTTATTTTCCAATTTTATAGATTTGAAAGTAAACCAATAAAAAGGCAATATTCATGAAGGGATGCAGATGTTATTGCACGATGGGTGGTAACGAATTTGCCATTTTAATAACCGATATTGAAGCATTTAATGATGAATTAGTCATATAAAGATTGCAAAAAAACGTAGACGATTACAATAGAAATGATTTGCCTTACAAAGTATCTTTAAGCTTTGGAATTGCTAAAAAAGAACCGCATAATGACTGCACATTAGACGAACTTATTGAAAAGGCAGATGCTTTGATGTATAAGCATAAACAAAGCAAAAGGGCTTATTAGAATAGGTGATGCGGTACAAAAATCACTACTGATTCAGCGCATCCCTAACTTTCCTTGCCAGGGAATCAGGGGTGAAAGGTTTTTGGAGAAAAACCACTTGTTCTGGCATAATCCCATGGCGCATCACGGCATCATCTGTGTAACCGGAGATATAAAGCACTTTGATTTCCGGGCGCAGTGCACGGATAGTGTCCGCCACTTTTTGACCACCCATCTCCGGCATAATCACATCGGAAATCAACAGATGGATGGAACTCTTGTGTTGCTCACAAAGCTGAATCGCTTCATGTACATGACTTGCCTGAAGGACTGAGTAACCAAACATTCTCAGGGTAAACGCGGTAATTGTCCGCACTTTCTTTTCATCTTCCACCAGGAGGATTGTTTCGGTGCCGATCAGTGATGAATGACTGATGGGGGTTTTGCGGGATGAGATTTCTTCTTTGACTAATGGCAGGTAAATCTTAAATACACTGCCGTGTCCTGGTTCGCTGTAAACCCAAATGTAACCCCCGCTTTGCTTGACGATACCAAAAACAGTAGACAATCCTAAGCCGGTTCCCTTGCCTTTTTCCTTGGTAGTGAAGAACGGCTCGAAGATGTGGGATTGGGTGGTTTTATCCATGCCGCAGCCAGTGTCTGCCAACGTCAGTATGACAAAACTACCTGGCGGAACTTCAGGGTGGGTTTGCGTATAGGACTCATCCAATTCAACATTGTGTGTTTCGATGGTGAGGGTGCCGCCGCGGGGCATAGCATCCCGTGCATTGATTACCAGATTCATGATGACCTGTTCGATTTGACTTGGATCGGCTTTCACATGCCCCAACGTAGGATCCAAAAAGGTAACCAAAGTAATATCCTCGCCAATTAAACGACGTAGCATTTTCCTGGCGTTGCTCACCAGTTCATTGAGATTAAGCACCATTGGTTTCAGCACTTGCTGACGGCTGAAAGCAAGGAGTTGGCGGATCAGAGATGCGCCCCGCTCACCGGCTTTTTTGATCTGTTCAATCTCTTCACGGACAGGATCGGAAGCAGGCAGTCTTTTGAGCAGGAGGTTACTATAGAGGGCAATGATCGTGAGCAGATTATTAAAATCGTGGGCCATACCTGCAGCCAGCTTGCCGACAGCCTCCATCTTTTGTGCATGCCTGAGTTGTTCTTCAGTGTGGAGCAGATTCGCCTCTGCCTTCTTGCGCTCTGTTATATCTATTGAAAGGATGAATACACCCTCCGGCACCGGCTCAAACCTGAGTTCGAACCATCCTTTTCCTCCATCAGGGAAGGTGAACTCGTTCTCCATTTGGTGAGGTTTCCGATCCTCCATGCACTGACGGAGGAATGAAAACACTTGTGTATTTTCAATGCCAGGATAAGCTTCCATCATAGTACTCCCAATGAGTTTCTCCTTGCATTGGCGGCTATGAATGACAGCTGCATTATTAAGATAAAGGTACTTCCAGTCAAAGCCGATGACCTGGCAACCTTCGAGAAGATAGTCTAAGAATTCGTGTGAAATACTTCTTACCGGGGTGTTGGAATTTTTTGTGTTTAATATATCGCCCATAGTATTCTCTGTTTTTTGTAATGCACTTATGAAAGGTAACTCCTATGAAAGAATATTAGTTTCGGCACCTCTTGCCTGGTAACATTATTGGATAGTTTCTTTATAATTCTAAAAAATTTATTTGATGAATCAGGCTTTAAAACGTACAAAATAATCATACACTATTGGAGAATAGAAATAGTATAATTTATAAACATGGTCAGAACAAATAGACTAAAACCATTTAAACTACAGATTATAATTTTTTTTACTCCTTAACTCAATATGTTCCAATATCCACCGGTAGATTGCCTGAAATCTTCGTCTGAAATCCGGCAGTGGTACGAAGAGAAGTATTATTCCCTTTCCCTTGCGGGTCTTTGGTTAAAAGGGGGTGAGCCAAATACTATGCCCCCAGCCATGTTCGCGGTATCGGAAGTGAGATTCCTGATCTGCCGTCTCTCAACCTACCGCGATGTGGCAACGTCTATCTCCCATGCCTTGGTAGCACAAATTGCGCAGGAAGTGGAAGGCGTCTTTACCGACTTTGCCTTTCTGCCTCCTCCCAGAGGTCTGCAAATAATGGCCGACGCAAAAATCCCTCTCTGGGTGGGAACTACCACAAAGGAACCTCCATGTGCGTTTGACGTCATCGGCATTAGCAATTCATTTGTCCTGGAAATGCTTAATTTACCAAAATTATTACTTTTTTCCGGCATTCCCCTTTGTAAAAGTGAACGGATGAAACAAAACGCTATTCCCCTCGTTGTTCTCGGAGGCGCCAATGCCGCTGTTGCCCAGGTATTACATGGGGTCGTGAATGATGAAGGAAATGATAATCATTGTGGACTTGTTGATGCGGTATTTATCGGCGAGGGAGAGTACGCCATAAGGCAATTTCTTGAAATTGTAAAGAAAGGAAAGGCGCTCGGTTGGGAAAAGGGAAAAATTTTGAGGGAATGCCACGGTAAAGTGGACGGGTTTTACGAACCGGATAAATATGCGCGCAAGTATAAGACAATCGTGCAAAACAATCACTCATCGCAGGAATTATCAGAAATTACTCCAAAGGAACATTACGTGGCGTATCCGGTAAAGAGCGCAATAGTATATGACCTTAATCAGGCGCGGACTCTGGAATCAGGCCCTATATGGTACGAAATGGAAAATTTGGGCAGCAGCAGCATACAAATCAGTCATGGATGCCCGTGCTTCTGTTCGTTTTGTGCGGAGAGCTGGGAGAGAAAACCGTACAGGGAAAGGTCGCTGGCAAAATTAGCAGATTGTATGAAAAAGGCGAAGGCGCTTCAGGGACTCGATACCATAAATCTCATGAGCTTTAATTTCAATACACACGCAGAACTCTATCCTATAATTTTGTCATTTTACCGGGAAATGGACCATGTAAACCTGAAAAGCCAGCGATTCGACTTGCTCTCTACGGATAAATTTCTTGCTGAAGTGCAGAAAATTATTGGCAAGACTACCGTAAGCTGCGGTATGGAAGGCATCAGCGAACGACTGCGTCGTTATCTGCACAAAAATCTCACAGAAGATCAAATATATACCGCCTGTGAATATTTATTTGAAAACGGGATGAGGGAACTCAAGATATTTTTGATTTACACAGGACTGGAAACTGAAGAAGATATCGAGGAATTCAGCAGGTTTGTAAAAAGCCTGGCAGATTTAAAAAACCTCTCTCATTGCAAAACCCGGATTATTTTCAGCCTGACACGTTTGTACTATCCTCCCCACACGCCTTTGCAATTTCACCTCTGCCAAACGGCGCTGGAAGAAAATAAAAAGATATTTGTCACCATAGAAAATATATGCAAAACCAATGCTATGGAATTCCGCGAAAGCGCCTCTCACGAAGATACATGGCTGATGCAACTTCTGGCAATGGGAGACCGGAGATTAACGCCTGCTCTTATTCGTTCGTCAATTGCCGATGATTTTGTTTATTATACTACGGTACCAAAACAAGTAAAAAAGAACTGGAACATGTATTTAACGGAAATGGGATTATCAGAGAGTGACTTTTTCCGGAAAAAGAGTGAAAACCAGATACTTCCCTGGGATGAAATTGATACAGGCATTACAAAACACTTCTTATGGAATGAATACGAGCGTTCAATTCATTTTACGGAACAGGATTACTGCTTAGGCCGTGAAGGCATTGAAGCGAAATGCCTTGGTTGTGGCGCATGCCCTAACGCGAACCACATAAAAGCACTGACGCATCATAAGACAAGCTCTCCTTTTTTTATTGACGAAATAACACAGATCGCGAACAGCAAAAAAAGCACGCTTACATTGCGGATTGTAGTTAAAATCGAACACACCATGCGTTTAGTTCCAAAACGGTTTATCGGCATCTGCCTTGCACGTTCCCTCATGATGGCGCTGCCGGATATTACCCCATATTATCACTCCTTATCCGGCCATGTAAAAGAGTTCATGCATGAAACTCCAGCGGCAGATTTTGTTTATGGCATAAATGTCTATCATCTTTCTTTCATCTCTAATACCATTGCAAAAGAATTATTACAAAAGGAAGCATTGGCCCAAAAGATTGAGAACATACAAAAATTTTGTTCAGGTTTTATAATTCAGGAATTTATACCGGAACCAACATTCGAATTAAACGTAAAATTCATCCTTTACAAAATTCAATTTCCACCGGACATTTCGAAAACCCACATTGAACAAAGATTAGGAAAGTATCTTCACGATATCTACGTAAAACATACCTTATTGAAAAAAGATGGCTGCACTCTATTTAAGGTAGATGCAAAGAGCAGAAAAAAATCATCCGTAATGCTCGCCCAAATAAACAAAACTGACTCTGTAAATACTACGAAAACAGGATTCCATCTCATCATGATCGTAACAGACCGCTTTGACTTCAAATCGTTTCTTGAGGAATGTTATGGCTTTGAAAGAAGGAGAGAGTTTGTTCGAACACAAATAGAGGCATTGGGATATTATGGCAAAAAAACTACTCAAAAAAATGGCAAAAAATGTATTCACTGCAACAATCATATTGACGAAATGTTTATCGCCGGTAAGGTTCTGAAGGACAATACCTGCCTTGTTTGTAGTATAGACTCTGATAAAATATAACTATAAAATCCTTAAAATTCTTGCAGAATTTATGGTATTATATGTGACGCCAGCATATGAGGATTGTATAGTCAAACAAATCCTTTCCTTAAAATGAATTTTCTCGATAACCTTTTTCTTTCTTTTCCTATGAAACATTACGAAGAAAAACCAAAAGAAGAATTGATAAACGAGTTAAAGTCTGCTGCAGGTAAACCTACCGTAAAAAATTGTTATGAAACAGCTATTTCTGTTACGGGAAATATTTTTTACGAATGGGATATGGTTTCGGATGAAGTTGTCTACGATGGGAACCTGGAAAAAATAATCGGTTTTTCCGCGGATGAAATGGCAGGCAGTATGAAACGTTGGATTGCTTTGATTCATCATGATGATGTGAAATGTTTTAATGAAATAATAAAAACGAATATAGCAACGAAAGAACCCGTGCAACTGAAATATCGTATCCGTAAAAAGAGCGGAGGCTATATGCAGGTACATGACAATATCAGATTTTTTTCGGATACTCATGATAATCATGTAAGGATGGTTGGTTTTGTTAATGACGTCTCCGTGTTTAAAGATCAACAAGCGGGTAATCTTAATTTTTTGAAGAAAACACTTATGGAGTTTACCCATGAGATTAATAATTCTGTCGGGGTTGTTTTCATTTGTGTAAAAGAAGTTAAAAGGCTTTTTACTCAATTATTAAGAGCAAATACGAGTACCGATACAAGATTCGATACTATCAATGACAAACTTCAGGCGCTAAGAAAGTTGGTTGATGAAAATAGCCTCTATAGTGATAAATGGATAGGGGACAAACCGGATGTTATTGACGAATTGTACATCAGCTTTGAAGAGCTACGGAAAACGATTGATGGTGTAAGCAGAAAAGGGACAAATATACTGGACTACCTGGAAGATACAATGAATGTGTCATTGCGGTGTAAGAATCTGATTAAAAGTTTGGTTGGTTTCATGAATCAGAGTGAATCCGTAAAAACAAGGTACAAAATCAATAATGTTATAAAAAAGATAATAGAACTTTATGAATATCAGGCAGGCACTAAGCAAATTGACATATGCTGCACATATGATCCCGCTATTCCCGATATTCTGATGGATGTCAATCAAATAGAATTGGTTATTGCCAATATAATTAATAATGCGTTCCAGGCCATAGAAGAATCGCAGAAAAACAAATTCATAACAGAAATGCAAAGGGTGGGAGTAATAACGATAGAAACCCATTTTTTCAGAGAAAAAAATGTGGTAGAAGTAGTTATAATGGATTCGGGTTCAGGGATTGCAAAAGATTATCTGCCAAAGGTATTTGACCCCTTTTTTAGCAAATTTAAGAAAAAGACAGGGACAGGTATAGGATTGAGCATTGCATACAAAATAGTACATATGCATAATGGAACTATTGAGGTGGAAAGCATGGTTGGGAAAGGAACAACCTTCAGAATAACTTTGCCGTTGGATAATAGTTCATAAGTATTGCTGTGTAAAAATTTCTTTAAAGTAATTCTCTCAACAGTGTAGAAATGGGCGAAAATAATATGGGCTTAAAGAACTATGGGTTCATGTTTGTAGACAATGTGTGACACTTTGGAATGTTCAACATCACTATTGCATTTATTGCACCTTCGGTTATAAACGTCAAGACTAATAAATTTTTTGTTACAGAGAAGGCAGTGTCGTATCTTAGCGTTCGTGTAAACTTTTTTGATAGTGTGGTATTTTCTTGCAAGGAGTTTATTTTCCAATGCGTCATTCATGATAATTGAAGAATGAGCAGTTATCTTTTCTCCTTCCGGAATTGCTTCCCATATAAAGCCTCTGCCTGTATGCTTTTTTTTGTTTAAACAATAACTAATTGTTGCCTTGCTTACCCCGGTAAGTTTTGATGCCTCTGTGACAGAGGAGAATATATTCATTACTACACCGCTTATCGAATCAATTTGTTTTACTTTTTTTGTTTCCATGGGCGAATTTAGATTGAGAAAAGTTTGTGAAATAAAAGTATTGAAAACAAGGTTATTCTTAACGTAATAATTATTTGTATTTCTTCCAACCACTCCAAAGAGGGACGCCTTTCGTATCCCTGAGCGATAAAACCTCTCCGTCTTTTTTGATTTCCGCTGCGATTATTACCGGCTTTTCTTCAAAATTGACCCTTGAACCGGTAACTTCAATTTCATCATTCGGTTGAATCTTGGTCTCCTGGTTTTCTATGTACCATGCAGGTCCTGCATGAATTGCTATTTCTTCTTTTTCTGAATTTACTATCACGTGGATACCACGGGACATCCCTTTTAAAGGAATTATTGCATCTACATCGATCACTTTGCCAATAACAGTTTCTACGGTTTTAGGATTATATTTTTTCCAATATTGCCCATTTACACCCCAACCGCCACCGCCTTTCCATTCAATGCCTTTTTGTGTAAAAGATTCCTGAGTAAACAACAAAGTAAGAAAAACGACTATTGCCATGAGAATTGCCAGATTTTTCATTTTTACAGCCAATAAAAGAATGAAAAGAGTTATGTTAAATGGTTAATGATTCAACCATGTGGCCAAATAAAATTTATAAGAACCTCATGACAGATCGACTTATACCGAAAGCGAAAATCTATAGTAAAGGGGCGAAGCCTTTTTAATGAAGCATTCGTTTTTAGTGAATTCTTCGACTTCTATGGATTCCCGTGCAAAAGTGCCATGGCACATTTTGCAATGCCATAATTCGTGATTTTTAAACAGGCTTTTTTGCTTTTGCATTCCCAAATAAATAAAATTTATTCCTTTACAATGGGGACACAAGAATTTGTTTTTTATATTTTTTCCTTTCATATGCGTCATTTCGAAAAATATTCTAAAAATAAATTCTATCACCTGAAGCCTCCGCAACTTTTGCTGACAGGAAGGGCAATATATTTATTCTCTTTTTTGGTATTTATTCAGCGTGTTAATATACACCCCGTCAGCTACGCTGCCACCCCTCTTTTTAGAGGGAAAGATGGGAAGTCCCCTCTATCAAGAGGGGATTTAGGGGTGTGTTATAAATTACGCTGAATAGATACCTTTTTTGTTTCATTTTTCCAGGTAACTCATTTCAGATTATTTTTCTGCAATATATTAAAAAATGATTCTCGTTCTTTCGCTGCTACCCAATTAATTGCAAACGTTTCTATATCACCTTCGTACCCGTAGAAAAAATGCCGTAGTAAATCTTCTATATTATCGAATGCGTTAAAATGGTAATTGGAAAATCGTAAAGTAAAATTCTTCCACGTTTCGGAGTCCTTTTTAACCCACATTCTCCATACATCTACGGGATGATTTAAATCAATATTTTTTGTATAGATATCCTTAACTTTCTTATACAGGTAATCCGAAAGGCTCATATTATCTCTGTGATTATTATGCTATTAACGTTGTACTGTTGCATTCAAACGTGAAAAAATTAAGTAACAATGAGATGGTTTTACAATTATTATGCCAAAATGTTTGCAGGGTTATCGGGTGGGATGTAAATCCTTTTTATAGTTAAATCTTTATGAAAAAATTTTCTTTATAACGGTAGGAAATGACTGAAATGGTATCTATCGGTGAAAATGTCAGCGCAAGAATTGCAAATGAAGAAAGAGAGTCTTAACGTATTGAGATATAAGGATTATTAATTTGCAAAAAAATAAAATAATAGACAAAGGGTATCAAATTTCCCTTTTTTTTTACGCAATAATTGCGTAGGAGAAAGTATGGTTAATTGGTTTTAATTAAATTAACGCTTGCAGGAGCGGAATGGTAATGGTGTTTTTTAAAGGCTAAGTATCCAGAATGTTTCTGATTTTTGCCAATAAAACATTTGGTGTGACTGGTTTATGAATAAAAGACAGCCCTTCTTCCTGTAGTGTTTTATTGGTGATAATATCGCTCGAATAGCCGCTTAAAAAGAGCGCTTTAATATCGGATCGCATAGTTTTTATTGTATCATACGCTTCTTTTCCATTTTTATTTGGCATCATTACGTCAAATAACAACATCTTAATAGTATCTTTATGTTTTTCAAATTTGGCTACAGCATCTTCACCATCTTTAGCCGTAATTATTTTATATCCCTTCTCTTCGAGAATTTTTTGCAAAACATCCCGTACGACATCCTGGTCTTCTGCTATTAACAACGTCTCCGTGCCTTCAAGGGAGACAAGAGATTGTTGCGTTGTTATGTTTTCTTCTTCTTCCTTTGGAATATCAGTGAAAGGAAAATAAATTTCAAATCTTGATCCTTTCCCGGTTTCGCTGAAAACGTTAATGTAAGCGTTGTGTTGTTTTACAATTCCATAGACTATTGAGAGTCCCAAACCCGTTCCTTTTTCTTTTCCCTTGGTAGTGAAAAAGGGTTCAAAAATTTTTTCTTTTATTCCTTCATCTATGCCATGCCCAGTGTCTGAAACAGAAACCATTGCGTATTTACCCTGGTTCTGTGTGGGGAATGTAGTGTGATCTGTTTCAACTACCTTAGTCCTTATTGTTATCTGTCCCTCTTTCGTAATAGCATCTCTAGCGTTTATTACAAGGTGCAACAATATTTGTTCTATCTGGTTTTTATTTGCATTGATTGTACAAGGTTCATTGGTAAATTCAAATTGAAGCGTTATACCCTCCGCAATGGCTCGTGCCAGGAGAATTTCTACATTTTTTATAACAGTATTTAAATCCAGCGGTTTTAGTTCTAAAGGATGGTTTTTCCCCAGAGAATAAAGATTTTTTATAAGAGTAGAAGCCCTTTGTGCGGAGAGTACAATATTATCGAGATATTCCATTAATAAACTATTATCTTTTAACTTCATTTGTGTTAATTTCGAGTAACTTATTATTGCCATGAGAATATTATTAAAATCGTGGGCAATATTACCGATAAGCCTGCTGATTGTTTCCATCCTCTGGGCAAGATAGATTTGCCTTTCAGCTCTTTTATGGTCAGTAATATCTCTCCATACATATCTGCTGCTGGTAATAGTTCCTTTTTCGTTGCATATTGAAGTAGCGTTTAAACTGACGTCTATAGTCATTCCATTTTTGCATTGTAGTAGTAGTTCGGCATCGTGAACTGCACCTTTTTCTCTAACTGTGGAAAATATTTTTTTTGCATCTTCAATGCATTCATGAGGATAAACGTAGAAAACTGATTTTCCGATCAGTTCGTCCTTGTTATAACCGAGTTTGTCAACAGTGGTCTTATTGCATTGGACTATTTCTGTTGTATTTGTATCAACCGTAACGTACATGTCCGGTGCGTTTTCATAAAGATCGCTCAGCCTTGATTCTGATAATTTCAGTTTGTTGCCGATATTTTCTCTTTCTTCCAGAGCTGCAGTAAGGATAAGAGCGGTAACTGCGATAACCGACAGATAGATCTGTAACAGTAATAATGGATCATTATGAGGTGCTATAATAAAAGGCCCGTAACCCTTTGCGGTAAAATAAGTGGCTATTATGCAGGTAAGCATAATAGAAATTGTTGCACCTCTTTTGCCATACTGGAAAACAGACCATAAAATTATCGGGATAGTTAAATATTCAAGCCGGTGGAATTGTATATATTTCAGATGATTTTGAAAGGTAAACGTTAAAATTAAAATAAAAAGCAGGGATGCATAAATAATGGATATTTTTATTAAAGAAATATTCTTACTGAACTCTGATTTTTCTCGTATCCATACTAACATAAAAGGGGCAAGAACTAAGGCTCCTATCATGTTTCCTGCCCACCAAGTCCACCATAAATAGAAGAAATTTTTCCATTCGGCAAAAGACCACGAGCAAATACTGGCAACGCCAACGGTAGCGCTTATTGTTGTGGAGGTTATTGCTCCAAAAATAATAAATGTGATAATAAACCGGGCTTTCAGGAAAATGTTATTTGCCCCGATGTATTTACGGATCAGGTAAGCAGCGATAAAAGCTTCCAGCGTGTTTCCCGCGCCTATGCTCAGTGAACTGAAAAATGATGTGGCAAGAGAAAAACCATGGGTTGCAAACGTTAAGACATTACCGTGAGTGCTCCGGCAAAAATACCAATACAGGAAACGTTACCCCATAAAAGAACGGATGCCAAAGCAAAACCTGTCGGGAGCCATATCGGCGAGGCATTTGTATAGTCAACGGACATTAGTAGCCCTATTTTGGCGATGATAAAATAGCAAAAGGCAATAAGCGCTATTTTTACAAAAGACAGATGTTTTAATCGGGAAAACATAACGTTTTTAAATTAAAGTATTTATAAGGTTTATGGAAATTGGATTCTATTTACATGCATTTCTCAAATAATTATATATAATATATAATAGCAATTGTTAATTGTAAAGAGTTACTGTTTATATGTTTCTTCTTTTAAAAAGTTATTTTGTATAAATGTTTTTTGTTAATAAGGAAAGAAGGGGAGGGAGGGCTTCCCGTTGCGTTTAAAAATGTGAAAAACATCCACAGAACAACCTGTTTATTCTGTTTTTCAAAAAATAATCTTGTCATGATTTTTTTTTGATAAAACAATCATTGAAAGAATATATACCGAACTGAGCTACAGAATTTTGAGGTGGTAAGGAAGAAAATGGTTAGGGAGCTTTTAATATACCTCAAGTGAGATAGAGGATATTTCAGGGAATCGTTCACGGATTGCCGTTTCCAATTTGTTGATTTCATTGCCGACAACCCTGACGGTTCTTTCTATGGTGTCAACAAGTATGGGCAAAGGTTCTTCTCCTTCCCGAATGAGTTCAGCATCGGCTTCGACTTGTTTTCTGTCAAACATGATTCCGCCATGAAATTCTATTTCAGCGGTGAGTTTTACCTGGTTTGGACCAAGGATTTGTGTTTTGAGGCTTATTACTTTTTCCACGGATGGATATACCTCTATGAATTGGCGAAGATCTTTTTCCTTTGCTTCACTTACCGCCATGCCGATGAGTAAACGTCCATTTACGAATGCAAGCAATACTGCCATGACTCCCAGAAGCATGCCAATGATAATAGAGGCAATGGCGTCAGGCAAGGAACTTTGATATAAATGAGAGAGCCACAATCCTGCCAGAGCAATGGCAACGCCAACTACGGCGATGGAATCTTCGAGCAGTACCGCTACTATGGTGGGGTCATCACCGGACAAAATGGTATCCTTTAGCGAGCGCTTGCCTTGTTTCATTTTCATTTTTTTATATGCGATGACCAGCACACAACCTTCAACAAAAAAGGACAAGGTAAGGATTGCAATAGGCAGCCAATATAATTCGGAGAGAAACGCTTCGTGAGGTTTAAAAAGGGAGCTGACGCCATGATACGTGGTTACGCCAAACCCGATAAAGAATATGCCCACAGCCGAAATTAAATTCCACAGGTAGCGGGAGGAGCTTTGTCCCCACGGGAATTCACGGCTTGGACCGCTGCGACCATGTTTAATGCCTACATAAAGTAGGCCCTGATTTGCTGTATCTGCGAATGAGTGAATAGCCTCCGCCATCATTGAAGGACTTCCGCTAATGAGCCATCCGAAAAATTTGGCGATTGTAAGAAGCAAGTTTCCGCAAATAGCTGAAAGAACGACTACAATGGAATCATCCTTTGAATGTTGCACGAATGATATTCTCTCTGAACAAAAAAATTATTATTTTTCCCACCAGTAGTTATAAAAAGTGGCTAACTGAATTAATCAATAGTATATGCAATCAGGTTTGGCTGATTGCCACAAAAGTTCTCCTTATAAAAGAAGGCCTTCCCTTCTCCGTGAAGGGTTTGTCCTTCCGGCAAGAAGAAAGAAGGGGGCTTCAATTGCAGAATCTTTGACGAAATAATAAATATTGATCATAACATATTTTCCTGCTTTGTACACTATACCTTGAACGTTTTAGTGGAAGTTCAAAACAAAGGACAGATAAGAGATGCGTACCCATCTGCTGTTATTGCGGGGAGAAACGATGAAGCAATCTAATCTAATTTTTTGGGTATTAACGTTTCTTCCGGATTCTGGCTTACATCCATTACCACCAGTTCTATGTACTTCGTTTCATTCATTTTCAAACTTATATCATTCGTTTGAGTTTGGTATCCTTTCTTTTCATAACAGAGCGTATAGGTACCAACCTTTAATGAAAGCGAATAATGGCCGCTGCCGGAAGATTGTCCGCTATAACTTGCAGTATTATCTTGAGTAGATATTTCAACCGCCGGTAAAGCCTTTTTATTTGCATCGTATACATACCCATAAATATCACCAGCGTTCAATACCTTGGCGGTACTACATGCAAATAGACACAATGCAGCTGTTAATAACATTTTTTTCATGGTGTAAAATTCCTTTTTTAAGGTGATAAATCAAATTTTAAAACTAGCGGGAGAAAGAGAAGTTCCCAATGATGTGAGATAGAATGACAAAAACTTTCTTGAAGTTTTCGGAAGGACAAAGCTCCTTTCACAATAAAGGATAACAATGCTGTCTTCGATAGTCAATTCACGGGAAATGAATAGAAGATAAAAAAAGTTTAGCACATGTGGTGTGTTAATGCAAGTACCATATCATAATTGATACAAATTTCGGAGTTATTTTATAAATTTGAAAATCAGGTCTCCTGTATAATGAGTCAATGATACAACAACTGCAACAATGAGCAAGTGTTCAAATATCACTTTCACTGGGTTATTATTTTGCGATTTGGCAATAAGGTAACTGAGCAATGTTATGGTCATGAACCCCCATCCTAAACTTACAATGATGGCAAAAGAAAGGTCAAACAAAAGAACGGGGATTATAAAAGTCAGTGCGAACAACATCTTTGTAAAAAAAGTAGTAAACGTTGAAATCCAAATTTGTAATGTAGTATGCGTACTTTCCGATTCTTCAGAAATGTGTATCCCCAGCGCGTCAGAAAAAGAATCCGCTATGGCAATGGTAAGTATGCCGCCAAGAACAACCATTTTTGAATGCGTGCCGGAATGCAGCCCGACCATTAGCCCTAATGTCGTAATTGTGCCTGATGTTAAGCCGAAAGAAATACCTGTTTGAAGTGATTTTTTCATGGGAATTTTTAGCCGGTAATCTTTCCCTGCAAGTGTAATTGTATTAAGAGACTATTATGTTTGTCATTATAAAAGAGGAGGTTTGTTTTGCAATATAATTTGCAGGAACGAAGTGTGAGCATGAGACAATCTACCCTAAAGGATTGGAAGATAAAAGAGAGTGCAAAACAGTTTTAAAAGTGATTGCAAATAAATGAAATGAATGTGCTCTCATGGTTTCAAACACATGAAACCGTTATATTACTGGTGGAGCTGAGGGGATTCGAATCCCTGACCTTTTGAATGCCATTTCTTTAAAGACCATTTTTAGCAATTTTTATAACCAACTGGCTTCGTGTCTGTTACGACTGTAATTATTTACTTCTCAATATCTTACAACATAGAAAATTCCTGCCCGTTCCTTTTTATTCCTTTCGATTCCGCAGGGTTCGGTCACAATTTGGTCACAGTTTTGATTTCAATATTCGTGATGAAATTATTCATTTGGAGTTTAGGTCTTTACTGTTTTAATAAACTTCATCATGAGTTCCAATATCAATTAACAAAACTTCGTTATCTTCTATAAACTTAAAAACTACTCTATGATCATAGGCTATGCTAAATGCCCAAAAGCCTTCAAGTTTTCCCACCAATTTGTGTGTTTTTAATCGTGGATTAAAAGGGGTTTTTGAAAATAACGTTATAGCTTCCCAAAATTTGTTTTTAAGTTCGTCATTATATTTTATCTTCTTTTTGTAAATCCGCTTAAAACCCTGATCCCATACTATTTTAATCACATTCTAAATCCTTATATAAATCTTTTATAGTACCTTTTTTAACCAATCCCTTTTTTAAATTACCCATAGACTCTTTGGCTCTTTTTGCCATAGCATCCCTTTTTGCCTCTATTAGTTGTTTTTTTATAACATCTATTGCATACTCCTTGTCCTCTAATGGTAACTTGCTAAAATCTTCGATTAATTTATTTAAAGTATTAGTACCCATTTTTCTATACCTCCTCCGGATTTTATCTGATAACTGTTTGAATTTATTTTATATTTTTTAAGCTAACTTGCCCACTTGTCAAAAATAGCAAATTAATTAGTAAATTCTTTCGAGGCTATGTTGAAATAAAAACTTATCTTTAACATAATTTCAATTAATTTCCCATAAGATTTCTAAGGTTTAAAATAGAGATTATCTTTTCTCATAGGGCTGTCCAATCTGAAAAATCACCCCAGATGGGGACATTTCTTTAAAGGTCATTTTTGGCGATTTTTATAGCTAAATGGTTTTGTGTCTGTAATAAATGCAATTGTTTGTATTGCAAAATCTACATAATAAAGAAAATTCTGAACGTCCCTTTTTCTTCCTTACAATTCCACAGGATTCAGTTACAATTTGGTCACAGTTAAATATATAAAATTTTTAATGCTATAAAAATAATACCCGGAAAATCGTTAAAAGAAAAAGATTGCAAATTTGATAGAATTTGTTACATGTATTAAATTGTAAGGTAAAAATGAAAGAAGGATTATAGAATTTATATTAAAATAAAGGTGTTTTTTTTCGGTTAACATACAAAAAGTAATGATATCCAGAACTGTATAATAAGTTGTTGGGATATAAATAAGGAAAAAAAATATAGTTACATGAAATACAAAAAAACATTTTTCCACTGTGGCAATCAACTTCTCAACACACTTTCGACAGAGATAAAAGAAATCGAGATGATCATAGAAAAAGTCAAATGGGCTAATTCATTTAAACATAACCAAAAAAATGAGATTACCTACGAACACCAAACGGCATACAATAAAGCTTTTGATGCTCAATTTATTAATTGCGGATGGGAATCTCAGCCTCTTCTAAGAGTTGAACCAAGACTCATTGGGGACTTTAGAAAGGGATTAGTTTTCGTAGAAATCCAGTTCGGTAATAGTTCAACACTTTACCGTGATTACTATAAGTTCCAGTACGGTTTGATTAATGGACTTTTATCCTTGTCAGTTCTTATTGTTCCAACAAAGCCAAGTGATTTTTTTCCTACAAGACCCAAAAGTGTTTTGAATATGGCTGAATACGATTTAGCATATTCATATTTAACGGTTTTACCGATAAATGTACCAGTGTTATTGATAGGGCTACTCCCTGAAAATTGAAGCCGGAGTAATAGAATAACGAAATCGAATCCCAACCAATGCCTGGAACTGACTTTTTGCGCGGGGCGCAAAAAGCAGCTCAGGCTAATGTTAGTCTCTTATGACTAGACCAATACAAAAGCAATTTGAAATTTACTACGCTGATAGTTTAGCAAAGGCTATGGGCTATAATTGGATCATCTCTACTCCTCCCAATGAAACAGATTGGCCTGATCTTTTGATTCAAACTCCGGCTGATAATTTTGGTTTAGAAGTTCGTGACATATTTGTTGATGAGCACAGCAATGGCTCATTTGAAAAAAGAAGTGAATCATTCAGGCAAAAACTGTTAAACCAGTTATCAGCTAAATACTATGAAAAAAAGAATTCTCCCATCTTATTAGAGGTAAGCGGGCCTTTTGATAATAAAATTGCTGAATCTATTCTTAGCTATCTCCTATCTATTGACTTTCAAGAGTGGAAAAAAATTGAGCACGATATAATTCTTAACGGAACTAAAACAAGATTATATGTTGATGGTCTGCCAAGTTCATTTGCAAATTATAATAGATGGCGATACATTGATGACAATATAGGATGGGTTCAACGAATAAGCGATATAGATGTTGAAATTATTACTAAGGATAAAAGCCTTAACATTATTAAATACAAAAAAAATAATAACAAAGTTTCGTTGCTCATTGTAGCAAACCGTATTAAAAATAGTGGTAAATTGTTATTGGAGAAGAATAGTCAAATCAATACGCATGGCTTTGATAAAGTATTTTTTTATATGCATCCATTAGATGCTATTGTTTACGGAAGCGACTAACAACGCGTTGCAGTGAAATCGAACCACACGGCACTGTTGGGGCAGGTTGGAGTTTGAGATTTGCAAATCGGTTGTTTTGCTCGGTGAAGTAATTCAGTGATTCGATTCACTGAGCTTAGCGTTAGGCTCTATGAATGCTAGAGAGGTTTCAATGGAAATGACACCAGAACTATCAGACCTCATAACTATCAAGAAAAACATAGAAGATTATTGTAATGATTCCTTTGAAGTGAAAGGTTTTGAGAATTGGGCATATAGTTCTGACTTATTAGAGGTAATACTTGGACCGACTCTTTACCTTGAGACCATATCAACTGATTTCAATAAACAATCGTCTAACAGAAAGTTAAAGCAATCTTTGCAAAAGTGGCTTGCATCAAATCCATCTCTACCCTCTGAGGAACAAGTAAAGGCAATTCAAGAATCTCATCAAAAATCTTACGAAGAACGAATTGAAATCATTAGAAAGAAATATGAAAGTTTAATTAAAGAGAAGGATGCAGAAATTATTAACATACTTCGAGAAAAGACGATTGGATTTCCCTCTCTTGCTCGTGCTTTGGCATACTATGAAACGCTATCAGACTTCCACCATTCATATTTCCTAGAAAGAAAGTCACATCCAGCTGTTAATACTGCGGCAAAATTTTCACATTTGGCTACCGAAAAACGTGAACTATCAAGAAAGCTGAAAATTACTATTGCAAGACTCGATTACTATGAGAAGTTATTCCCTTGGCTTGCCGACTATGTTGATGTCGATATAGATGCTCTACTATCTTACGTCTCAGAGCAAGATAAAGAGCCTGATGATGACCCAGTGCGTAAATTTTTAGCGATAGGAGAGTATGAAAAACTATCTACTGCTGAAAGAAATCAGCTTGCGCTTGAACGATACTGGATGGGGAAGAAAAAACCTTGGCAGCTTGGTAGAGACTATGAGCGATATATTGGTTATCTTTATGAGAAGGATGGTTTTGATGTTCGCTATTTTGGAGTAGAAGAGGGCCTCGGAGACCTTGGTAGAGATTTAATATGTACGCGTGACTTTGAAGTATTAGTTGTGCAATGTAAATACTGGACAGCTAACAAGACAATCCACGAGAAGCATATTTCGCAGCTCTTCGGCACTACAGTTATGTATGAAATAGAGCAAAAATTGAGTAATGGTAATGAACAACAAAAATTCATACATTATAAGCCTGTTTTCATTACTTCAACTACTTTATCTGAAAAGGCATTTAATTTTGCTGAACATCTGAACGTGGAAGTCAGAGAGGGAGTTAAACTTGATAAATATCCATGTGTCAAATGCAACATAATTGGTCATAGTGGTGAGAAAATTTATCACTTGCCTATGGATCAGCAATATGACAAGTTAATAACGTCTCGGAAGGATCGGTTTTATGTTAAGTCGGCAATCGAGGCTGAAAGACTTGGATTTCGGAGAGCGTGGAAATGGCTTGGTAATAGACAAGCCTAAACAACGCGCTGGAGTTGAACGAGTGCCGCAGGACGCTGTTCGAGCGTGTTGTTGGCTTGAGGAGGCCTAAGCAGTTTATGAGTCAGCGGGTGTGATTCAGTGGCGCTCATCACTAAGCTTAGCGTTATACTGAAAATATATATTACTTAAAAAACTTCTTATTCAGTATTACGTTATTGATAAAACAAAATGGCAGCTGTAATTGATATTTCTGCATTTAAAATAATCCTCTTTTATTTATCACATCTGAAAAAACTACAATCCTATTTTAATAAATAATAATATAGTTGTAAAAAGAGCTAATTAAATATTCCGAATAGTTAACCGATAATTAATAAATCACAGCTTTCTTTGATCTTCTGTTTTGTAGAAGATGAAAGAATGCTGTGTTATGGGAACAGCTAAGAGGCAGGCTAAACAAATTAACGATGAAACCTTCGCTCTTAGTGGAACGTTTTTTGTGGAACTAAGAGGGAAGGGAATGACATGGGTGAAATAGGTTATATTTATATTATAAAAAACAAAATATATGAAAAAAACTGATAGTAGTTGCTGGAAAGAAAAAATAGACCCTGGTTTTAATTATTTCATTAAAGTATATTTAGACTTTATCAAAACGCTCCCATATCTACCCTATGAACAAGACAAAAAAGTTTTTATTTGTTGATGATAATATTTTAGAATTTATGGAGCGTAAGGTATATGCTCTATTACTTAAAAACCCAAGATTCACGAAAAACAAAACAGAAAATTAGCAAAAAGTATTATCCGGCTTGACGCTAGCCGTGACATCATGAACATAGAAAAACTATTTGATAATGGAGGGAATGTGTTCTTCATTTTGGAATAATGTGGATATTTTAAGAAACGGCATACGGTTTCGTATAATAACAATTTGGAAACCCGGAGCAACCATAAAATTTTTCTCCCTTATGCATCCCGTTTTTCACCACTCTTTCAACTAATTCCTTACCGCATTTGGGACAAGAGGTTGATAAATTACTTTTGATAGCTTTAACGTGTTGGATATGTTCTCGTCTTGTTTTAAAACTTTTGGCCAATCGGTTATTCGATATCTGATCAATAATGTAAGAGACTTCATCTTTTGTTAATATTTTTTCAGTTTTGCTTTTGATGTAAGCGGTATAGCCATTGAGTAAAACGTTTTCCGGCATTTCCGTTTTAAATGTGCATTCACCGATAAACATGATAACAGAAAAGAATTTTTCTTCCGGTAAATTGAGAAGATGTGCAAGGGTTTTCAGGTGTTTATAATTTTGCCTTAGCGGGTTTTGAAAGGTGTTTTTAACTTTAAAAATTTGCTGTGTCCATTTTGGCTGATGTTCGCCTCCAAAAATCCAGCCTTTCATGTTTTTTGTTTCAACAACGAAAATACCATGTACAGAGACAATGATGTGGTCAATTTGAGTCGTGCTATTTGAGGTAGGCAGGGTAACATTTTTAAGGGCGTGATAAATGTTTTTGTCTAAGTATAAGGCATGAATGATGTTTACTTGGAGTTCTCCAAACCAGCCTCTCATACTATTTAATAAAGACATTGTCTATTCCGTATTCTCCATTGTTTGTTGAGGAGAAAAGACTATTATCAGA
Source organism: Candidatus Kuenenia hertensis (assembly GCA_021646465.1). Lineage (GTDB taxonomy): Bacteria > Planctomycetota > Brocadiia > Brocadiales > Brocadiaceae > Kuenenia > Kuenenia hertensis. The sequence goes on from SOET01000025.1 coordinate 64,964, forward strand.
TAACCTATTATTTATTGCAAGTGGTGTCAATGGTTTTGAGACATTGTTTCTTTATCAAATAATAATGATGTTGCTGTTACAAAATTTTTGTAAAAACTGGTGGAGCTGAGGGGATTCGAACCCCTGACCTTTTGAATGCCATTCAAACGCGC
>SOET01000026.1 GCA_021646465.1 Candidatus Kuenenia hertensis
AGGGAGAGGAAGACGAAAAGAAGGATGATGAATTGATGGATAACGGTCGCCTTTGTACTGCGAGCATCAGCAACGAAGAGGGAGAGGAAGATGAAAAGAAGGGCGATGAATTGATGAGGGTCATAGGGTGAGGGGTTAAGTTTATAGTAAAGGCTTCATTCTTTTATCTTTTATGCGGTTTTTGAGTGGCACGGGCAAACAACTCTGTTTGCCCGTGCTTAACTTATAACGTTAAGGAATTTCAATCCTGTATTAAAAGAATTTCCGGACATTACCACGGTACCTTGGTTACGGATAAAGAGGCGTAGGTTTCTTACCCGCTTTTTCGTTAAAATAAGGTTTATCCAGCTTGGGAAGGATATAATTATGTATGTCGATATTTATAGAATGCTATTCATGATGAGGCAAAATCTGCGAAGGAATTTGGGTGGGGCAGTCATTGGAGGGATATACTGGGAGGTAAAAATGTTGATTCTTCATTGAAACGGTTCAACAACTTCGACTCCCCTTGGAACGTCAAAAACAAAGAGTTTATCAGACATCCGGCTGTTGAGTTTTATGTGGTCGAATTCAATTATATTGACTACTTCACCACCGCTTTCATGTAATTCTATTTTGACCGGGAGCCATAGGCCTTCATCTATCCACAGGCGAATTTTCGTGTATTGAGTTGAAGTGTTTCTGGGAAGTAAATCGAGCACGTAGAAACATTTTTTGCCGATTTCAGTGGTATCTGTCAGGGAAATAGTATAGTCCTTTCTTGCTGAAGCTACAGATTCCCCGTAACCAAATCCAAAAAAATTTAAGCTCTGAGAGGTTTGTTTTCCTTTGTTGATGGTGTATTTTTCTACTTGCTTTGCTTTTGGATGATATACCCATATGTGTTTTCCGTCAATTATGTTTACTTCATCGCGGGGTGGGTCAAATTTCAAAAGTAAGCGGTCGGGTTTCTTGTAATGGATTTTCCCCTTTGATATTTCGGTTGATTCAAGTAATGGTATGGTTCTGGTGATCACTATGCCGGCTTTCATGGTCTTAAATTCTCCGTCCGCTTTTTCTACCTCCAGGAGAACTTCGTCCAAAGTCTTGTATTTTGTTGTTTCGTTGCAAAGGGTTATTCTATTAACAAGAAATATACTTATAACAAAGGCAAAGAGGCTAAAAAATATAATGTTAAAAATTTGTTTATCCATGTGTGTTTAAGCTTGACCTTTCAAAATGTTCAATAATGTGTACGATATCGTTAATGCGATCTATTTCAAAATCAGGTATTATCTCTGTTTCGACATATTCTTTGTAACGCAAAAGAGCCGTTTGTGTCCCCGCTGCTTTGCCACACATAATATCATACTTATAGTCACCGACCATCAATAAATGATTGGTATGGATATCCATCATTCTGCTGAGCAGAAAAATAGCATCAGGTGCGGGTTTTGGCTTGGCGTCATCACGGCTTACAATAAATTCAAAATGCAGATTATGTTTCTGAAGAACGGTTTCAACCGATTTGCGTGAATTGCGTGTGAGAAGTGCGGTCTTTAATTGTTTTTTTTCTAAAAATTCCAGAATTTCTGTTACCCCTTCATTGAGTTCGGATTCTAATGCTGCTTGTTCCTCAAAACGTTCAAGGATGCCCATTGCCCTTGTGCGTTCTTCAGGACTGGATTGTTCCGCATAGTCCAGGATAAAACCGACCTTTGCACCGATTTCCCTTTCAATAGCTGCGAAATCTGCCTTGGGCTTGGTGAGTGTTCCGTCCATATCAAATATGATTCCCTGTAGCATAATGTTATGCTCCTGAGTTTATTGTGACTATTCAGGTAAAAGTAATAAAAATAACTGGTACAAGTAAGATAATATAAAATTTTACCTGTTTTCTACTACTGTTAAAAGTATTTTATCAATAAAAGTGTAAAACTGCTGCTTGCAATTTTTGTAAAAACAGAGAAGTTATGGTGCAATGAACAAAATGAATAGTGGTATAAAGTTTGCGAAGTGTTTTAGAGTTTATTGAAAGGCGGTTTTTTATCGAAGAAATACAGATGTTGTCATAGATGTAGTAATAGATTTACTTCTCAACAGTTACAACCTCTTTTGTTTTTTGTTGTGAAAAAATTGCCGGGTGTTTTGTATTCTTTTAAGAATTAATAAACTGCACAAAATCGTATTTTTAAACAGTTAATAGTAATTAAAAAATAGTTGTGTTGAAAAATTAGACGTTTTGATATACTGCCAATCTAAAAGGCCTTAAGAAAAGATTATTACGTACCCTTGGGACCCTTTTTTAGAGGGGATATGCTTGTTTTTATGGAAAGGTTAGTAAATGACGCCAAAAGGAATAATTCTTGTTGTTGATGATGAAGAAACAATCAGGCTTTCCGTTAAGGAGTTTTTAGACGCGCAGGGTTATGAAGCAATTGTTGCCGATAGCTGCGAAGAAGCATTGGAAAAAATGGATACATTCATGCCGGATTTGATATTGTTGGATTTAAGATTGCCTAATATAAACGGTGTGGAACTTATTGGGAAAATCAAAGAAAAAGACCCGAATGCGCTCATGGTGGTGATGACGGGATATGGAAGCGTGGACTCCGCGGTTGAAGTGATGAGATTGGGAGCGTACGATTATTTAGAGAAGCCGTTTAAACTGGAACGGTTAAAATCGGTGGTTGAAAAAGCATTGAGGAAGCAGGGATTGCGTCAGGAGGTGCTTGAAATACAGGAAAAGCAATGGACGTTTGACGAAGAATCTGATGGAATCATTATTGGCAACAGCCCGCAGATGAAAGAGATTTATTCTCTTATTAAACAGGTGGCGAAGAGTTCTTCTACCACGGTATTAATACAGGGCGAAAGCGGTACGGGGAAAGAGCTTGTTGCGAGGGCAGTTCATCGATTAAGTGCCAGAAAATCAGGGCGATTTGTTGATATAAATTGTGCTGCACTGACGGAAAGCCTCCTTGAAGCAGAATTGTTTGGTTATGAAAAAGGGGCGTTTACCGGTGCGGCAACAGCCGGTAAACCTGGCTTGTTTGAAGTTGCCGATAAAGGCACTGTTTTTTTAGACGAAATAGGAGAGATGGGGATTTTGCTGCAGGCAAAATTGTTAAGAATTCTGCAGGAAAGGCAATTCAAAAGAGTTGGGGGCATTAACGATATCAGGATAGATGTTCGGATTATTGCCTCGACAAACAGAAACCTTGATGATGAAATAGAAGCGGGGAATTTTAGAAAGGATTTGTATTATAGATTGAAGGTATTGCCGATTTATGTACCGCCGTTAAGGGATAGAAAAGAAGATATTATGCTTTTGGTTAAATATTTCATTCACAAATATAATAATGAGTTTAGTAAGAATATTTGTGATATTCCCTCCGATACGGAGCAGATTTTATTGGAATATGGCTGGCCGGGAAACATTAGAGAATTAAAGAATGTCATAGAGAGGGCGGTATTGATTGCAAATGGTAATGTATTGTTGCCGAAATATGTTGCAAATATCAGTTTTGTGAAAAAAGAACCGGAAAGTATGGCTGGCATTGCAGATGCTGAAAATGCTGATAACAGCGGAAATGACGGAATGGATGTTCGTTCACTGGCATATATGGAAAAGCGGCACATAGAAAAGGTTCTTAAAGATGCCTCCTGGCGAAGGGCTGAGGCAGCCAGGATATTGGGCATTAACAGGACGACATTATACAATAAAATAAAAGAGTATGGTATTGCGCAGTAACTATGATAGCGGAAGAGACCGTTTTGTTAGATAATAGTTAAAAAACTCGTTGATAAAGAGAAGATGAAGAAAAAGATTTTATTAGTAGATGATGAAGAAACGCTAAGATGGGCTTTGAAGGATACGCTTTTGGATGATGGTTATGATGTGGAAGATACGAATGATAGTGTTGAAGCTCTGAAATTAGCGAAAAAAATAAAGTATGACTTGGTAATTAGTGATTTAACTATGCCAGCCATGAATGGTGTGCAGTTAATTTCTGAGATAAAGAAAGTCAGTCCTGCCACAAAGGCGGTTATTATGACAGGGTATGGTTCGACGGAGGCAGTTATCGAGGCGATGCACACGGGTGTTTCTGATTTTATAACAAAGCCTTTTAAACTTGAACATATTAAGAAAGTAATTCGTAAAGTTCTGAATGAACACGGTAATTCTGATGCAAATGCGGATAACGGAAAAAAGTATGGGAATGAAGGGATGTGGTCGTGCGAAGAATTTACGGGTAAACAAAGGGAGTCTTACTATGTTGCAGAAGATGAAACAGAGATATCAAATCGTGTTTTTTATGATGCTGTTGAAACTGACGGGAGCAATTTGGTGCTGTTTGGGAGTTTTTCACGTGAGGCAGGGGTGAAAAATCTGGACACGGTAATAAAAAGTGTTTTTCGCTATGAAGCAAAAACATGCCGATCTTCATCATCACTGGCAAAAAGCATTAATAACTATCTATGTGAAAATGTAAAAAAACGTTTTCCTCTTATACTCTTCTGTTTGATCCGGGATAAATCAGCACAAAAACTCTCTTATTCTGTTTGTGGTGAAGAATTTACATGTTTTATGTTTTCACGGAATAATGAAATGACATATTTGCAATCATATTCTTCTTATTTGAACATGTTTCCTGATATAGGCGTGATTGAGCGAACCTTGCCTATGACGTCAGGCAATAGATTTATTGTAATTGATAACAGTGCCGTTGCGAAAGGTCTTCGGAAGGGAATTCTTCAGAAAGACCGGTTGAAAGAAGTGTTTGAGAAAGGCGCCGGTGAGAGTTGTGAGGAAATAGCAAAAAAAATGAAACATGAAATAGAAGGATGGTATGAGCTGGCTGCTGACGAACGTAATAGTTCTGTCCTGGTTTTTAAATTCGAGAATAGCGAATGTCGTCCCTGGAAAGAGGAAATAAACATTTTCAGGCCAATTCATGATTATGATGAGATAATAAAATTATTGGAGGAAAAGTTGTCAAAAGCAGTAAATGACGAATGTAAGAGACAAGAAATTATTACGTCTGTTAATGAGGCGGTTTTGAACGCATTATTCTTTGCATATAAAGAAGGAGAAAAAGGGGACATTGCTTTAAAATTTTCGAGATCCGGGGAAGAGATTCTCATAGAAGTAAACGATAGGGGATGCGGATTTGACACACAGAATTATACTGAACCTGATACGACATTGTACAGAGGTATAACAAGAAAAGACGGGAGGGGAATTTTTATTATGAAACAGTTGATGGATCGGGTAATGATACAATCCCACAAGGGGACAGGGACTTCAGTCTTTTTGGCAAAACGGGTAAACTTTAATGGAAATTGAGAAGCAGGAAAAAGGAGATGTGGTTGTGTTATTGCCTAAAGGAAACCTGGTGTTCGGTGGGGTAAAGGAATTAGAGGATATACTTGAGGCATTATGTAACGATGCCTGCAATATTATACTGGATTTAAAATATATAAAATTTATTTCTGCAAATGCATTGGGGATTATAGCCTATTATGCAGGTTGTTTCAGAGAGAAACAGAAAGGGTTTAAATTAATTCAAATAAATACTAATATCAGGAAATTGATGGATATTACCGGTTTACTTCGGATTGTAGAAGTATTTGAAAACGAGAATGAAGCAATATCAAGTATGGGGCCCCGTGTTGGGAAACTGGAAAAAACATTTTTATGGTCAGGGGAAGATGTATCGTAATTTTATTAAAAAGGTGATGTAATATGACAAATGATCCATCCGAAGAAAAAAAAGAGTCAGAATTAAATGAAATAATCGAGGGGCTGCGAAATCAGGACGATAAGGATTCTTTTCAGGAAGATATTCTTCCTGATGAAGACGCACAGGAGTTGTCAAAATCAAAATCACCGGACATGGATGATATGTCGGCCCAGGCAGAGGCTTCTGAAGGGGATGAGGTTCCCCCGGATAAAAAGAAATCAAAAACACCGAAATCAAAACCGGCAAAAACAAAAAAATCACCAAAAACAGGCATATTGCTGAATCAATACGTACTTTCCGTTATGGTAATTTTTTTGATAGTAGGGGCGATAGGTTTCTTCTTATTCCTCCAGAAGGACTGGATTAAAGTGAAAAGTGATAAAATGGTTACCAAGCTTGTGGAGAAGAAACTGGAAGAATCTCTGGATAAATACCTGGAATCAAACGAGAAATTAAAGGGTGGCAAAAGGAAGAAAATAAAATTGTCCGGCGACACAAAGGGGAAGGATGTTCCGGGTACATTGCAAGTACAAGAAGAAACACAGGAAGATCGGTCAAAATATATAATCGAAGCAAATCGGTTGTACGAACAGGGAGATTATAAGACGGCGGCTTCTCTCTATGAAAAGGGATTAGACAAATCGATGCCATTTTTGAATGAGGATTTTATTGTATACCGCCTGGGCAATTGTTATTTTAATTCAGGAGATTACAAGGAAGCCCTTGAAGTATTTAGACATTTAAATAATGATTATCTTCACAGCGAGCATCAATTAAAAAGCAGATTAAAAATGGGGGAATGCTATGCAGGGTTGGGGGATTATCAGCAGGCGAGAAAAACTCTTTATTCCGTTATTGCGCAGGAGGGCAATTGCGAAACGGAAGAAGACAAAGCGTGCGTGGTAGATTCCTATTTTAAAATCGGAGATTATTATCTGCAGGAGGCAAAACGGCTGAAGAATGTATCCCAAACGATAGGAACGACTACCGCTATGCCTGAAGAAAACAAAGACGATTTGTATACGAAGAAAGATGTTAAATAAAACTTTTGTATATTATTCATGAAATGACAAAAATGAATAGAAGAATAATTTTTATTATAGCATTGTTTTTGTGTGTATTCCCTGTTTTTTCTTTCATTAAAGCAGAAGAAGAGATCTCTGGTGATGTGAATGGGGATGTTTCAAATAATGTGCAGAGCATGCTGGACGAAGAGAAGAGAAACCTGGAAATGCTTCAAATGCAGTTACAGGCAATAGATGAGTCCGGTGAGTTAGACGAAACATTGGACAGAGAGTTGAGAAACCTTGAGATGCTTCAAATGCAACTGCAAATATTAAGAGATCAGGAGCTTGAAGGAAAGGAGGGCAAGGAAGCAGATGGGGAACCACGTAAAAAAGAGCTTGCTGAACAGGAGGAAAGAAAAGAAGTTATAATACAACCAAATGAGAATATTATATTGAAAAAAGAAGTGGATGCGTATGATGTACCGGTTTACTCAATTGATGCAAAACAGGTGCAGGTATCTGAAATATTAAAAGCATTGTCTGCAAGTTATGGCAAGAGTATCATTGTGGATGAAAATGTTGCCCCCGAATATTTATCATCGTTTATAAACATATCGATTGAAAAGAGCCCGTTGCAGGATATATTGGAGGTAATTCTTGGGATGCGCAACCTGGAATTTATCCCGAAAGAAAATGCTATATTTGTTACCTCATTATCACAGCTTAATGTTGATACGGCTTATGAATATTATCGGGACAAAGCCGCTCAAATGTATCAAAGAGCTCAGATAAAATATCCCGACGATAAAAGGGTAGTGAAGGCGTATTATGAGTTGGGAAACTATTATTATGATTTGGGTTTTAATTTTCTTGCGTTGCAGGAATATCAGGTTGTTGCAAAAAAATATATAACCTCTCCGTTTGCAAAAGATGCTTCATTTAAAACAGGAAATTGTTATTGCCGGTTAAATGATCCTGAAAGCGCCATGCGTGGATATTTTCAGTTTATCTACCGTTATCCGAAAGATCCATTAGTTGCGGATGCTTTTGTAGGGATAGGTGATTCTTTGATGATGCAGGGATTTTATGAGAAGGCAAAAGATACCTATGAAAAGGTTTTGAATGAGTATCCGGATGCAGAGATTGCCGCGAAAGCACAACTTAACGTTGCGAAAGCACTCGCTAAAATGGAAAAATACAGAGAGGCAATTCGGGCATTGATGCAGGCAAGAGAACGATACAATTCTATTCAGGTAGGGGCAGAGATTGAATATCTAATAGGGAAATGTTTGTTCTTGCTGAAGGAGTATCAGGATGCCAAAACAGTTTTAGGAAATTTGCTGGCAAATGGGGGAGATGAAAAGTTTATTGAAGACGCAAGTTTCTTATTAGGGGAGTGTTTCTATAATGAGGAGTATTATGTTGAAGCATTCCAGGTTTTTAAAAGGGCTTTAGAAGTTTATCCAAATAGCAACAAGGTTCCCCGGGGTATGTATTTGTTGGGAAGGTGTTTGAGGTCAATGAATTTTTATGATTCTGCGATAAATACATTCCAGGAAGGGATGAAATTTCAGATGAATAATGAGTATGCAGACAAAATGGCCCTGGAGATAGGGTGGTGTTATTTTGATAATAATAATTACGTGCGTGCGTATGAGAGTTTTGAGGAGTTTATAAAGAAATATCCTTACAGCAAATCATTGATTGACGGAATGGTTGGCCTGGCAGATGCCCTGTTTTATGAAAAAAAATACGAACAAGCCGTGAAGGCATATATAGATGTTTTAGGAAATAGTAACGAAAAGAAAATCAGGACGTTTGCATTTGAAAGAATTGGCGCCTGTTATAAATCTATGGGGAAACTGGAACAAGCGATAAAAGCGTTTCGTTTGGAATTAGGATAAAATACATAGTGGCCTGACCTGCAAAAGAATCAACTACCATCTGCTAAAGCTTACGTTTTGAGGGTTACAGGATTCAAGAGATCAAGTAATCTCCCGAATTATTGATAAGACTTAACCCTGTCGGGAACATTCCCAAATTTTTGCAAAATCCCCCCGGCGGGTTCAGGTCTGTGACCTGAACCCCACGTTTCATACCCTGTCTGCCGACAGGCAGGAATGTATATATCGCTATTAATCAGATAAACTATTGGGTTCAGATTACAAATCTGAACTCGCAAGGACCCCGCCTCTAAGATGATGTGCTGCAAAAAACCGGGAATGCTCCCACCCTGTTAGGGTAAAGTGCCCCTTTTTTGTCTTATAATTAGACAAAATGTCTATATTTTTTGCTTATTAATAATGACAATAGGTGCTTCAAACAAGGTTACCTAGTAGAAATAATTTATCATCGATATTTTTTTGATAATTAGCATAACATAAAATTCCTTAAGCTAATTAGTTGTGAATCTCCATTCAGTATTTTTGGCAATATTTGTTTGTGTATTTACGGTTGTTGGCTGTATTACGGTACTGCTTTTGCTTGCCTATTCCTGGTGGTTGGATTTTTTGAAGATAATTAACTGGTGAGGTGACGAGAAGAATGTGTTGTGTGGATGTTTTAAAAAAAATACGTAAAAAATCTTTGGTGATTTTTATGGCCGTATGGATGGGAATATCAATTCTTATGAATTCAGAAGAAAGTTTGTTTGGTGATTCTGTAAATATCGGAAAAAATGCAGATGCGACAGGGAATCGGGGTATTATTTTGGCGAAAAATAATACCCCGGACATATCTTCTGAAAGTTCAGATTCTGCCAATACATCGCCTGGCAAAAAAGAACATGAAAATATGCAAAATGTAATGTCATCTCTTGGTGCTGAAAAAAAGCGGCTTCGTGAATTGGAACAAAAATATTTAAAATTACAAGGTGTAACATCGGAGACAGGGCTTGGGAAATATTTTAAATCAGGTACAGAGAAAGATATTAGTACAGTATCGGTTCCTGATGCCGTCAATTTGTCAGAAACCGTTGATAAAACTGGTAGCGGAGTTGCATTAGACATGATTTCGGGGAATTCCCCGTTGCAAGGTTCAAAAAATGTTCAATGCCAGAAAAACAATGAGGGTGCAGAGCTGCAAAAATCATATGATGATATTGTTGATAAGGATAGTGAGCCGAAAGCCGGATTAAGTGAGAGATTGCATCAGTATTTGGCCGTTATAGAGGAAGAGGTAAATCCCGTAAAAATAGCAGAATGTTTTTTCAAATTGGGTGAGTATGAAAAAACTTTGGAGAGTTATAAAAATATTCCGCAAGAAGAGGTCTCTTCTGATCAATACATGTGGATTCAATATCAGGTTGCAAACTGTTACCGATATTTAAAAAAATATGATGAGGCGCTGGGTGAATTTCAGAATTTTATCGATAAATACACGGACAATGAATTAGTTGTGCAGGCAAAATGGTATATTGATGATATTAATTGGTGGAAGGAATGGCGGGAAAAAAATACGTTGAAGAATAACAAACTGTTAATGCTATCTGATTATACTGAATGAGAAATAGGTGAAAAGTCGAGGCTCTGCTATGAAAAACATTGCTATGGATAAATATCCGAAAAAGTTTAGGAATGAACTTGCAACCGCTTTTGAACAATTTAATCTTTATACGTTGCGGCTGGAAGAGGCGTATAATCAGTTGCAATCCCGGGTAAAAGAGATAGATAAGGAAATGGAAGATACAAATGCCCGGTTAAAAGATAAAGTGCAGGAGCTGGACAGCCTGACGAAATATTTAAATAGCCTTTTAGGAAGTATTCATAGTGGCGTCATTGCCATAAATTTAAAAGGGGAAATATCTACTTTTAATAAGGCGGCGGAAGATATTTTAAACTTTAGCGGGTCTTGTGTGGTAGGGAAAAATATAGAGTGTTTATACGAAAACCCGGATGGCGGTACCTCGTTACTTATGGAGGCGCTTAAAAAGGGGCAAAATTTTATTAATGTTGAACGTAAAATAAAAACCAGTCAGGGATTAACACGATTTGTGGAAAGCAGTGTATCTTTGATCAGGGATTCTCAGGATAACACTATAGGGGCTGTAGAAGTTTTTAAAGATTTATCCAAGATTAGAGACTTGGAAATACGATTGAGAAAAGCGGATAAACTGGCTGCTATTGGTGCGATGGCTGCAAGCATTGCCCATGAAATTCGAAATCCGCTTAACGGAATTGAAGGGTTTTCAGCATTGCTTGCAAGGGATTTTGAAGACTCCGACCCACGTAAAAAACTGGTCAAAAATATCATACAGGGTACGAAAAATCTGAACAAAACTGTTACTGAATTGTTAATATTTGCACGCCCGGTAAAATTATATTTGATGAATAGCCGTATATCAGAAATTTTAGATAAAACGCTCTTCTTTATTAAAGAAGATATGAAACGGAATGGAATTGATAATATTTATATTCATAAAGAATACAGCACAGATGATTATTATGTGAAATGTGATGCGGAAAAATTGCAACAGGTTTTTTTGAACCTTTGTTTAAATGCAGTTCAATCGATGACATGCGGGGGGCATTTAACGGTATTTACACGAACAATAGAGGGAGAAAACGATAGCGGTGTCATTCAGATTGGTATAAAGGATACGGGAGTAGGAATTAAAAAAGAAGTGGTACGGAAAATATTTGATCTCTTTTTTACGACAAAACAGGATGGAACGGGAATTGGATTAGCAATAGCAAATAAAATTATTGAAGCACACAACGGCAAAATCTTTGTTGAAAGCGAAGAGGGGGAAGGAACAACATTTTATATTAATTTACCGAGAAGTTCACAGTATTATATGGATTCGTATAGTAATATCGTACCGGAAGAAGAGGCATTGGCGACGCAGTTTGCTTAAATCATTTACATCTACTTATTATGAAGATGAAATTATCTATGCTTTCCAGTCTATAGGGGAACAAAATGAGTGTTGAAAAAATAATGGTGGTAGATGATGATGCATTAGGGCGCGAATACCTGTGTGAAACCCTGAAAAGAGGTGGATATGAAGTAATAGGGTTTGGAAACGGGCAACAAGCCATTTCGCGAATCAACAAAGAAGATTTTGATTTGATGTTTCTGGATATGAAAATGCCCGGAATGGACGGCATGGAAGTGCTTGAAAAGGTAAAGGGGATTTCCCAGGAAACAGTTGTTATTCTTATGACAGCATATGGAACTATTGAGACCGCTGTAGAAGCCATGAGAAAAGGTGCATATGATTATATCATAAAGCCTTTTTCTCCCGATCAGATAGAGCTTTTAATATCAAGGGTGAATGAACGGCAGAAGTTAATTGCTGAAAATAAATACTGGAGATCTGCTTCCGCTGTAGATGAAAAATTTGAACCTGTGTACAGCAAAAACTCTAAAATGTCGCAAATCTATGAACAATTAAAAAAAATAGCGCAGAGCAAGGCAAGTGTTCTTATTCAGGGTGAAAGTGGAACGGGTAAGGAGTTAGTTGCACGCGCCATACATTATTTCAGTCCGCGTTGCGACAAGCCTTTTATTCGTGTGAATTGTGCTGCTCTGGCAGAGTCTCTCCTGGAAAGCGAACTCTTCGGGCATGAACGCGGCGCTTATACCGGCGCCGTAGCAAAACGTGTAGGACGTTTTGAATTAGCGAATGAAGGTACGTTGCTTCTCGATGAAATTAGCGAGATTTCTCCGAACATACAGGCAAAATTGCTACGTGTTTTGGAGGAAGAGGAATTTGAGCGGGTTGGAGGGGAGAAAACGATAAAAATTGATGTGCGGATAGTGGCGACCACAAACAGAGATTTAGCAAAAGAAATACAAAAGGGGACGTTTCGTGAAGATCTGTTTTATCGCTTGAATGTAGTTCCAATACATTTGCCGCCCTTACGGGAGAGGCGCGAAGATATTCCGTTGCTGATACAGTCATATCTTAAAAAATATAGTTCTGAAAATAATTCATGTGTTAAATCAATTGAAAAAGGGGCAATGGATTATCTTTGCCAATACAATTGGCCCGGGAACGTGAGGGAATTGAAAAATATTATTCAGAGAGCGGTTGTTATGGGTTCATCGGAAGAGCTTGGATTAGAAAATTTTACCTCGCTTCTTGATACAAAAAAAAATGAACATTGCATGAGTGACGATTCTGTGAGCATAAAGAATAACGGACAATCTATAGAAGACGCGGAAAAGGAATTAATTTTTACTACGCTTGAAAAAACAAGCGGGAATAAAACAAAGGCAGCCGAATTGCTGAAAATTACAACGAGGACGTTGCGGAATAAACTCAATAAATACAACATGGAGGATAAAAACTCTGTAGAAAGCGATGTATTTTCCCACACGGAGTGAAATTTTTTCTAAAATATAGGTCAATGTTTTTCCGGAGGGGCAAATAAAAGATTCTAAGTTGTTTTTTTCGTATGTATTTTTAAAATAAACAGTTGTGTATTGCTTGGTGCGTATTTTATTTGTTGCTGCTGCTTCCCGGTATTTGATTTGCTATGTTTATGGGTGAGGAGAAATATTATGAGTGTTGGTGTGGATAAAACGTTTGGTTTATTAGAAAATATGTTGGATGTTTCCGCTCTAAGGCACAAGGTGGTTGCAAACAACATTGCCAATGTAAACACTCCTGGCTACAAAAAAATGGTAGTAAATTTTGAGGAAGAGCTCGAGAAAGCGGTTGAAAACAGTTCTCAGACTAATTTTAAGAAGTTTCAACCTAAAGTAATTATTTCTGAAGATGTTGCGGACGGAACCTTGAGAAATGATGGAAACACAGTGGATATGGAAAAAGAAGTGGCGACATTGTTGAAGAACACTGGTTCCTACAAAATATATTCACAGTTATTGGCGAAAAAATTTGATTTGGTAAAGGCCGCAATCGACGGTTCTAAAGGGTAAGGAGGAAAAATATGGGAATAGATAATGTATTTTCCGCATTAGATATAAGCGCTTCCGGGCTTACGGCAGAACGCATCCGTATGAATGTAATAGCAAATAATATTGCGAATGCAAATGCGACGAAATCTCCTGATGGCGGGCCTTATCGCAGGGAACAAGTAGAATTTCAATCAGTTCTTAATCGAGCGTCTAACATGTCTGATATTGAAGGGACGGAGCGTTTGGGTGGCGTGAAGGTGAGTAAGATTATGAAGAGCAAAGAGCCCTTTAATAAGGTATTTGTTCCGGGGCATCCTCAGGCTGATGAAAATGGTTTTGTGGAGATGCCCAATGTAAATATTGCAACAGAAATGGTGGACCTGGTCACTGCATCCAGGTCTTACGAAGCGAATCTAGCAGTGATAAACTCTTCTAAAGATATTACGAATCAGGCATTATCAATTATTGGAAGATAGGAGCAAAGTTATGGCTGTTTTACCGATTAATAACAATAACGGTCCGATTCAACAGAATAAAGGTTTTGATTTTGTCGAAGATCAGAAAGGTGCTTCATTTAAAGAAACCCTGGGAGGTTTTATTAACGAAATTAATGATCTTCAGGTAAAAGCGAATGACAGTATAGAAAATTTTTCTACAGGAAAGATTGAAAATATTCATGAAGTCATGGTTGCCATGTCAAAGGCGGAAGTTAGTTTCAAATTTATGATGGAAACCCGCAATAAACTGGTAGAAACGTATAAAGAAGTCATGCGAATGCAAATGTAAGTAATGGTGACCAATCTTGCTGTTTATTCCTCTCCTAAAATACTCCATAGTCTATCCGCATATTCACACCTTTGTAATGTGATTTTTTGTTGACATCGCCAATAACGTTGTTAAAATGAATCCGCTGTATTTATTGCGGCAGAGTTTGTGCTCAAAAACCGATAGAGCAGCCGTGAAACTATACAACAAGGGATTCCTTTATGGCAATATTACCCGTCGGAAAAGACCAGACGATTCAAAATAATAAAAATGGTTCTCCTTCCACAGATCATTTAGATGGGAGGGCGTCGTTTCAGGATACTTTAGGCGGTTTTTTAAATGAGATTAATGAGCTGCAAACGAAAACCAACGATAGCATAGAGAATTTATCAACGGCCAAGGTTGAAAATATGCATGAGGTTATGGTTGCCATGTCAAAAGCAGAGACGAGTTTTCAATATATGATGGAGACCCGCAATAAATTATTAAAAACATACACAGAAATTATGCGTAAACAAACGTAGCAGTTTTTTGAAGCTTTTGTGTCGCCTGCCTAATAAACATTTCGCGAAAAATCACTTTGCAATTTCCTTATTGAGAAATACCAATCCATTTCTCTCCAATTGTTAAAATAATGTACAGTCAAATTATTTAGTAGTGTAATTATCGACTTCCATTCTTATTCATCTGGATTTGTATTGAAAACACTGTTTGTCTTATTCTTGTAATATATTATTATCCAATAGGATAGAACAATTTTATTATTGGTGTCCTTGCCGATATATGTTGGTATCGTAATTGCTTTGCATACGAATGTATAGATAAGATACTAATAATATAGTTAAAAAGGAGTATGTAATATGAATTTAGACATGAATAGTTTTGCTGGACAATTTAAAAATGTTTGGAAAGGGATTAGTTTTTCGCATAAATTTATTATGATATCGATAACCCTGGCGTTTCTGATTGGAATAGCCGGGGTAACACAGTGGGCGAGAAAGCCGGACTTTGGGTTATTGTATGGTGAATTAAGCCCAAAAGAAAGTGGTGAAATCATAAATCACCTCAGAGAAGTGAATATTCCTTACAAAATCAGTGGGAATGGAACCATGATTTTAATTCCCAGTGATAAGATATATGAAATGAGGCTCAAATTTGCCGGTGAAGGGTTACCCCGCGAAGAAACTGGGTATGAGCTGCTGGACAAAGTGGGATTTGGTACTTCGGACTTTATTCAAAAGGTGAATTATCGCAGGGCAGTCCAGGGCGAATTAGCAAAAACAATTAAGCATTTGGATTATGTAGATTGGGCGCAGGTACATCTTGCCATGCCTGAGGAATCTTTATTTGTTGAAGATGAAAAACCGCCAACGGCGTCTGTTGTCTTAAAGCTGAAAACAGGAGGTAAGTTAAAACCAGAAAGGGTTGCGAGTATTGTACATCTGGTAAGTTCAAGTGTAGAAGGATTAACGCCGGAAAACGTTACGGTAGCTGATACGCGGGGCAACCTGCTTTCGGAGAAAGAATCACCATCCTCAACGGCAGGAACGAGTAATGATCAATTAGAAATAAAGAAAAAAATAGAAGAATATTATGTGGCGAAGGCCCAGGACATATTGGACAGGATTGTTGGGGCGGGAAAATCGGTGGTCAGGGTAACTGCCGAGCTGGATTTCCGACATGTAGATGAAAAACAGATAGAATTTGATCCGGACCGCAGAGTTCCGAAAGTTCAAACGGTAACTACGCGAATATCCGGCGGTGCTCCGTTTTCAGGTGGTGGTGTCCCAGGAATGCAGGCAAATCTTAATTTGTCGCAATCGAGTATCCTTCAGTCCGCTGGTTCTTCTGAAGAAGAGGAAACTGCGCAGACGCAGTATGAGTTAAGCAAAGTAGAGCGTGTAGTTTATAACCATGGGGCAAATTTGAGAAGGTTGTCGGTCGCCGTTCTCGTTGATGGTAAATATGAGGAAGTTGAGTCCGAAGACGGAAAAATTCAACAGGCATATGTGCCCAGAAGCAATGATGAAATAAAGAGAATTGCTTCTCTTGTGAAACAGGCATTGGGAGTGAATGCGGCTTCCCGCAATGATAGTTTTGAGATACAAAATGTACAGTTTTATGAACCTGATTATACAGCGGAAGAGGAATCTTTGAAGAAAGAACAACAAAAAGAGTTTATGTTAAAATTGGCAAAAAACGGTTCACTTGGTATAACAGTTTTAATGTTTCTGATGTTCATGCTGCGCAGCATGAAGAAGATCAAGAAGAAGGCCGGACATCAGGTTGAAATGCAACACGTTTCAAGTGCAGGAATACCTGCTAAGCCAGGAAGCGCTAAAATGCAGCATGGTGATACTGCCGGGAGAGATAAATTATTCGAACAATTACGCATAAGCAAAGAACAACAAGGCGTTCAATACACAAAGGAGGAATTGGAGGCGGCAGTAGAAGAAATGCTTGCGATGGAAGAGGCTGAAAATCCTGAACAAGTAATGGAAGGAATGAAAAGAGAGAAAAAACGAAAGATGATAATCGGACAAATGCAAAAGGAACCTGATCTTACAGCAACAGCATTAAAGAGGTGGATAGAAGGTGAATACATCTCATCGTAATATTTGGTTTTAATGAATAGGATTGTAATACTTATATGAAAACGAAATTAAATTTGTCAGGTATTCAAAAGGCGGCAATTGCACTATCAATACTTGATGCCGACGCTGCCGCGGAAATAATAAAAGAGTTTGACGAAAACCAGATCGTTGCGGTATCAGCAGAAATTACAAGGATGGAGCATGTGGATAATGAGATCGTGGATGCGGTTTTAGAGGAACTCCGACACGAGATGAAAATATGCGGAGGGCTGGTGGAGCATGATAAAAATGCTTTTAGAAAGGTTCTTGAAAAGGCGATAGGGGCAGACAAGAGTGAAGATATCATCGCGAATGTAGAGCAGGGGGTGATGCTTCCGACCCCTTTTTCCAATTTAAAAGATGTTTCAGATGATGAATATATGCGGTTATTGATAGGGGAACACCCTCAAACAATTGCGCTTATATTATCGTATACCGAAGCGGAACGTGCTTCCAGGCTTTTGTCCAGGTTTCCTCTTGAAGCGCAGTCGGATATTATCATGAGAATCGCAACGATTGAACCTCCTCCGATAAGTTTAATTACCAAAGTGAACGAAGTGGTCATGGCAAAAATAAAGACCGAAGGCAGAAGGCGTAAGACGCCCGCAAAGAAAAAACATAAGTTTGCATCCGAGATCATTGGCGGGTTGGAGGGCGGCGTGGATAAGGATGTAATCGAGCAAATAAGCCGCAGGAATCCTGAGCTTGCCGAGGAAATAAAGAAATTGATGTTTACGTTTGAGGATATGATTTATGTTCAGGATGAAGCGTTCAGAAAAATACTTACGGAGGTGGATATTAATGTAATTGCATTAGCATTAAAAACAGCGAATGAGGAGATCGAGACAAAATTTTTCAAGAATATGTCAAAGCGTATTGGCGATACGGTGAGGGAGGAAAGGGAACTGCTGGGGCCGAGATTGCTTTCCGAGGTACAGAGCGCGCAATTACAGATTGTAGAGGCGGTAAAACGTCTCGAAGCAAAGGGAGAAAATGTTATTCAAAAGAAGGGGGCGTCTTCCAATAAGGATGATAAACTCGTATGAAAAACGGGAAGCGAGTGTATTCTTCTCCTGCTATAAAGGGTGTGAAAGTTATAGAACCCGTAAAGCCCCCTACTCATAAAAGGCAAATTAACACGCAGGGAACAGAAGAAGAGTTATTAAAGGTAAAAGAAGAAGAGGAAAAGCTGAAAGAGCTTGAGCTCGCAAAAGAAAGAGAATTAAGCGCCTTAAGAGAACAAGAAATCCGGTTGATGAGAGAAGAGGCGTACAAAGAGGGAAAACTCTCAGCGGAAAAGGAGTTCCAAGCAGAGAGAGAAAGGTTAAAAACTGAATATGCGGCCTTGATATCACTCTTTGAGGATGCGGTTAAACAATTAATGGATAAAAGAGAAAAAATCTGGAAGGACTCCGAATCGGAAATCATAAATTTCGTATTGAACGTTGCGAATAAAGTTGTTGGTTATGAGATTGACGAAAATGGCGCCAACGTTATAAAACGTATCGTTGCTGAAACCATTTTACACGTTGGGGATAATAAGATCGTTTCCTTACGGCTTTCTCCGGATGATTATAAAAGGTTTAAATCTGAAGATGTTGAAATGAAGGATCAGAACATAAAAATTGTAGAGGATAAAATGATATCTGCCGGAGGTTGTGTTGTGGAAACAGATTTTGGCGATGTTGACAGTTTGCTTGAAATACGTTGGGAAGCAATTAAGAAATCTTTAGGTAAACAACGGTAATGACCCGGCAATGCATAGATTTCGGTTTATATAAAAAAAAGATATCCGAATCGGTTATGGTTCAACGCTCCGGAAGGGTCGTGCACATAGCGGGGTTGGTGATAGAATCAAATGGGCCTTCTGTTCCGGTGGGAGACCTCTGTTACATACATTCCAATAATGGAGAAGCGCCAATTCCTGCCGAGGTTGTAGGATTTAAAGAGAAAAGAATTCTTCTTATGCCCATAGGGGAACCGGAAAGAATAGGTCCGGGGAATAGGGTAACCGCTTCGGGTTCACCATTGATGATAGAAGTGGGCATGGGACTTATGGGAAGGATCATAGGGGGCCTGGGGGAACCGATTGATGGAAAAGGGCCGTTAAACGCGGAAGAAAAGGTTTCTATTTATAATTCTCCTCCGGATCCTTTAACCAGAAGCAGAATAAAAGAGGCACTGGAAACCGGCGTCCGGGCAATAGACGGCTTACTTACATTTGGCCTGGGACAGAGATTGGGGATATTTGCCGGCAGCGGAGTCGGAAAAAGTACCTTAATGGGAATGATTGCCAGGAATTCCAGCGCAGACGTAAATGTTATTGCCCTTATTGGCGAACGGGGAAGGGAAGTTCGGGAATTTATTGAGAAAAATCTTGGTGAAGAAGGCCTGAAAAAGTCGGTAATAGTATCAGTTACTTCTGACAAACCTGCTTTATTAAGGGTAAAGGGGGCATATATTGCTTCCAGTGTGGCAGAATATTTCAGAGACCGTGGAATGGGGGTATTGTTAATGATGGATTCTGTTACAAGATTTGCTAATGCACAAAGAGAAATTGGATTGGCAATAGGGGAACCTCCGACCTCAAAAGGTTATACACCGTCAGTGTTTGCTTTATTGCCAAAACTCTTAGAGAGAAGCGGCACCGGTGCAAAAGGCAGTGTAACGGGTTTATACACGGTATTGGTGGATGGTGATGATATGAATGAACCCATTGCCGATGCAGTAAGGGGTATTCTTGACGGACATGTTGTACTGTCAAGGGCATTAGCATCGCAGAATCACTATCCTGCTATAGATATTCTCGGAAGTGTTAGCCGGTGTATGGATGATATCGTTACCGGGGATCATAGAAAAGCTGCTCAGATGTTAAAAACAGTATACGCAACATATAAGGAAGCGGAAGACATGATAAACATAGGGGCATATGCAAAAGGGAGTAACAAGAAAATTGATTATGCTCTATCGGTGATAGATTCTATAAATGACTATCTTAAGCAAGATATGACGGCAAACTGTAATTTTGATGAATCAATTTCAAAATTATCGGAATTATTTACATGAAGAAATATTAAATAAAAAAGCATATATGATTTTGTTTCTATTATGAAATTTCGTTTTAAATTCCAAAAATTACTTGATCTTGAAAAATTTAGAGAAGAAGAGATTGCAAAAGAATTAAAAAAGGTGCAAAAAAAACTCCATGAAGAACAGAAAATGGAATTATTATTAAAGTCTTTGCTTGAAACGAGACAATCTGAAATGACAAAGATGTTACAGACGTATGCCGATGCATCGGCATTTGTTTTGTTTGAGTCGTATTTTACCAAGCTTAATGGCGATATTATTGCTCAACGGTCAAAAATAAAAAAAATTTCGGAAGAGGTTGAGCAGGTGAGACAAAGGCTGTTAAGTGTTTTTAAAAAAAGAAAGCTACTGGAAAAACTCAGAGAAAGGCATGTAAAGGAGTTTGATGATCAGGAAAAACGCCTTGAAAGTAAAAAACTTGATGAAATAGCAACCAATCGTTTTTATTACAAGCATGTCAGGCAAAAGGATGTATTGGAATAATCAATTATGGAGATTATAATATGAAACTCCCAATTAATAAAAAAATGATGATGATGGCTGGAGTTGGAATGATTGTCCTTGGGGGTGCAGCATATTGGTTTCTTTTTATGAAGGGGAAAGACCCTGCATTGGAACAAGAAGCACAGGAAGTGTCTCAGGAGAATAAAGATGCATCAGGGGCTGAAAATAATTCTGATACTATAGATGAAGAGAAAAAGAAAACAAATAATCAGCAGGCGAGCAAGTTGCCTTCTGTTTATAAATCGAATGCGACAAAGGTATTTAAACCTTTATCATCAAGTGAAGTGTCACGGATGATAAATGAAATAACCGAGGAAAAACGCGAGTATAAAAAGAAAAACGAACTGCTGGAATTTAAGGAAAAGATGCTTGAATCATTACGCGTTGACCTCGAAAAAGAGCGAAATGAACTCGAGGCCCTCAGGGAAGAATTGAATAAGGCGTTTGAATTGATAACGGTAAGAATGCAGGAATTAAAGAAGGAGACTATTCAATTTGATGAGGTTGAATCTAAAAATATTAAAAAGCTGGCTGATGTTTATGGTGGAATGAAACCTCAAAAAGCTGCCATGATTTTAAAAGAAATGGATGAAGAAACTGCGGTAAAATTGTTAACAATGATGGATAAAAAAACATCTGCGAAAATATTGGAATCTGTTACTCCATTTCTTGCGGTAAAACTTAGTGAAAAGTTGAAATTATTGGAAAATGACGTAACTGACGGTGGGGTTAAATAAAAGGTCTTATTCGTTTTTACATTTATTTTAATAAAGTGATAAAGAGTTTTAAAGTACGAGGAAGTGTTTATTATGAGAAAAAAAGACGGATTTCAAAAAAATAAAGGGCGTAGGTATATTTGGAGAATGTGTGGTATTTCCTTCGTTAATTGTATGCTTTTTACGTCGTTGTTTTTCGTTCCGAATAAAGCAAGGGGAGAAGAAATAGCAATTAATGTGATGACAGAAGAGGTAAAAGGCCGTATAGGGGAAATGGAGTATAGAGATGCAATCCCATTGAAGTCTGATAAAGATTCCGAGGAATCTGTACAAGAAGGTCCTGTAATTGTACCAATAGATACGGTTGTTGTGAATCTGAGTGGTTCTAATTTAAGAAGATATCTCAAGGCAAAAGTAATTTTGGAAGTACGTGATGAAGAAATAAGAGGTAAGTTGGAAACAAGGACGATACAGGTAAAAGACCGGTTAATCTCTATTTTTTCTTCTAAGACTATAGATGACATCGATTCTGTTGAAGGAAGGGAGCATCTCAAGCGCGAAATAAAGGATTCTGTTGACGTGATATTAAGCGCGGAAAAAGCTGTTTTACAGGTATATTTTGAAGAGTTTGTTGTTCAATAAAACTGTAATTTGAGGAAAATTTAGTCGGGTAATACTTTATGTCTGATGCAATTTTGTCAAATGAAGAAGTTGATGCTCTTCTTAATGCAATAGAGAGCGGGCAGGTACTTGTTGGAGAACAAGTCGAACAAAAAGTAGTAAAAAAGATTCAACATTATGATTTCAGAAGACCAGACAGGTTTCCAAGAGAACAAAAACGACAACTACAAAAGATTAGTGAAAACATGGCGGTTAACATGGGGCTAACTTTTTCTCAGTATGTAAGAACTACTGTTGACGTTGAACTTATTGCAATAGAGGAATTTAGTTATGAATTATTTATGAATTCGTTTACGGATCTCGTATGTGCAAGTGTTGTCGACTTGACACCGTATAGGGGAAATGGTTGTTTAACACTGGACGTGGGGTTTTGTCTTGCTATGGTAGATCGTGGATTGGGAGGGCCTGGAAAAGCACAGCAGAAACTGAGACCTCTTACTATTATTGAAGAATCTGTAGTTTCACAAGTATTGTCAAATGTACTTCATTCTATGTGTCTGTGCTGGAATGATGTTGCTGAGATAGACTGGCAAATTGTAAAAACAGACATGGATTTACGCTCGTTACAAGTAGCACATAATACGGAAAGTATGATTGCTATTAATTTTGCGATTAGTGGAGAACTGGGGACCGGTACACTGATTTTTTGTCTTCCGGTTGCAAGTTTAGAAGCGGTTATGGGTAAAATAACGGAAGCGACCCTCGATCGGGAAGCGGAGATTGCCGTGATAAAGAAGGTTCTTTACCAAATTCCTTTATCAATTAACACGATATTGGGGACAACTCATCTGTCATTTAGCGAACTTATAAATCTTAAAGTGGGAGATGTTGTTAGCCTTGATAATAAAATTACGGATAATTTAAGTATGGAAATAGATGAAACACCGAAGTTTTATGGAACACCTGGAATTTCTGGTAAAAAACTTGCGATGAAAATAGCATCTGTTTCATAATATTTTTAAAAGGTTTTTATTTAAAGAGGTGAAATATGGATCAGACCAGGGAAATGGATCCGGGGCAGAAAGATGAAGCAAACCCGACTATAGAGTCGGTGGAATTCAGCCAATTAATTCCTGATGAAATGGACGATTACAAGGGAAACGAAGGCACACCAAACTTGGATTTAATTTTAGATGTTACAGTGCCTATATCTGTAGAATTGGGGCGTGCGAATATGCTTGTTAAGGATATCCTTGCATTGTCTCAAGGGTCAATTGTTGAACTTGAAAAAGTGGCAGGTACTCCGGTTGATTTATTAGTACGTGGAAAATTACTGGCGAGAGGGGAGGTTGTAGTAGTGGAAGATCGTTTTGGTTTGAAAATAACATCAATATGCGGTTCGGAAGAGAGAGTGCGAAATCTCGGCTAAGACATTCATATAAAATAAATAAAATGGAAAAATTTGTTGATTGAGGCATTAAATCCAGACGAACTATGCTTCTCCCCTCCCCCCCTCCTTATTTTGTATGTGTTATGAACATATTCATTGTAATCGGAAGTGCAGTGCTTTTTCTTTCCGTAACAGGTAAAGACCTTTTACCAAGGTCTTTTTCCTCCGCCTCCTCGCCTTCCACCGCTACCACTTCTCCCGCCGCCACCGCCACGCTTACGGTTTTCAGCGCGAGGAAGCGCCTCATTAACATTCAAAACCCTTCCATTTAAATCTTTGCCGTTAAGACTGTTAAGTGCAGCTTGGGCTTCTGCTCTTGAAGGCATTTCTACAAATCCAAATCCTCGGGATTCTCCGCTGAATTTATCCTTGATAATTGTCACTGACGTGACCTGCCCAAACTCCTCAAAAACCGCTTTCAATTCTTCCTCTGTGGTTTGTCGTGCCAAGTTGCCAGCGTAAATATTCATAATTTATGTCCTTTCTTTTAAGTAGTAATGCCAGAATTTCGTTTGGCGTATTTATATTCGAATAAATTCAGCTTTAGCTAATCAATCAAGTCGTCATTTCTTTCTCTCCTTTCTTGCTTTCATAAGTTAGGCAAACCTCTTTTTTGTTGCGGTATATATGATGTAAGTATAATGCAAGTTTGTTGCATATACAACAAAGTTATCGTCAAAAGAGTCTGTTTTTTCGTAAATTTTATAATACGGTTAATATTTTGCAAAAGAATATATGATTGTTTTCTCTGGTTATTTCGCAGAGAATTATGTTGTTTTAAAGGTAAATCAAAATTAATGGTTGAGTCATGACCCAAAATATGATATTCTGTAAAAGTGAAATTAATGAAAGGCCAAAGGGTTTATTTTCTTTCGTTTAAAGAAACAAGAAGGTAAACACGATGGCCTTTGTTTTTCCAGGTAACTTTAATTTTTTGAATGAATTTTTTTTAAATAAATCATCAGAGTTTTTTCTAAACCTTCTCATCTGCTTCTTAAAGAAGTATTCCTGAGCTGAGCGCTCAATCCTTTTACATTAAGTTATTGTGACCGAATAAAGTTAAGAATTGGTCACAGTGCTGACTTAACGGTATTCAAATTTAAAACATCAAGCTCGTTTTCCGGTGAACGGTTAAAATGTATATAGTGATGCATTTGTATAATAGTTTTTTAGGTCAATTCTTGGATATTATTACATTAATAAAATATTTTAACAGGAGATAGTGTTCGATAAAAAAATTATTTTTATTATTATAGAGGAGAACTATGTATGCAGACAAAACAACAATTTGGGTGTAATCCTTTAAAGATAAGGGATACGGATCATTATAAAGAAGAATATGTTCACAGTTTTGTGGAGAAATGGGACAAATTGATAGACTGGCAAAAAAGAGCTGAAAGCGAGGGAAAATTTTTTATCAAAGTACTCAAAGAAAGGGGTGTTTGCAGGGTTTTGGATGTTGCTACCGGCACAGGATTTCATTCCGTGCAACTCCTGAAAGCAGGGTTTCGGGTAATAAGTGCGGATGGGAGTCCTACTATGCTGGCAAAGGCGTTTGAAAATGCAAAACGTCATGGTTTTATTATGCGAACGGTCCAGGCAGACTGGCGATGGCTTAATCAGGACGTCCATAACAGGTTTGATGCCGTTATTTGTTTAGGAAACTCCTTTACGCATTTGTTTTCTGAACACGACCGCAGGCGTGCCTTGGCAGAGTTTTATTCTATGCTGGAACCCGATGGTATTTTGATTTTAGACCAGCGCAATTATGATTCGATTTTGAATAATGGGTTTTCTTCTAAACATATTTATTATTATTGTGGTAAAGATGTTAAAGCAGAGCCTGAATATATCGATGAGGGATTAGCAAGATTTCGTTATGAGTTTCAGGATCATTCTGTATTTCATTTAAACATGTTTCCTTTGCGTTCGGAATATACACGCAGGCTTATTAAAGAAGTAGGTTTCCAAAGTGTGCAAACGTATGGTGATTTCCAGGAAACGTTTCACGAAGACGATCCGGATTTTCTTGTTCATATAGCCGAAAAGAGCTATGATTCAACTGATGGAGAGTGATTCTGTGAATATGAAGTCTACAGATTTAGAACGTACAACAAAAGATTATTACAACAGCAGTGACGCCGACCAGTTTTATTACAAAATTTGGGGTGGTGAAGATATACATATTGGTATTTATAAAGACGAAAATGACTCAATTTATGATGCCAGCCGCCGTACCATAGAAAAAATGGCTTCGTTGCTTAATGGTAAACAGCAAGGATATAAAATACTGGATATTGGTTCTGGTTATGGCGGGGCTGCGAGATATCTGGCAAAAAAATTTAATTATACTATTAACTGCCTGAATCTCAGCGAACAGCAGAATAATAGAAACAGAGCACTTAACAGGGAACAAGGCTTAGATAAAGCAGTTAACGTTATTGATGGAAGCTTTGAAGAAATACCATTTCCGGATGAAACGTTTGATGTGGTTTGGTCATGTGATGCTATTTTGCACAGCGGCAACAAGAAAAAAGTGTTGAAAGAAGTCCATAGGGTATTGATTAATCAGGGTGATTTTATTTTTACCGATCCGATGCAAAGTGACGATTGTCCGCCTGGTGTGCTTCGCACTGTATTGGAAAGAATACATCTGGACTCTATGGGGTCTTTTCGCTTTTATAAAGAAACATTGTTAAGTCTTGGATTTGAAGAAGTTCAAATTATTGATTTGACGAATCAATTGATTACACATTATTCAAAAGTTTATCATGAACTGGAAAGCCGGTATGAAGATATTGTTAATCTTTCGAGTCAGGCGTATATTGACCGTATGAAGGAAGGATTAAATAATTGGGTGGAGGCGGGGGAAAAAGGATATTTAGCATGGGGGATTTTGCACTTTCGTAAAAAATAATTCTATTCATAGTAAGCGGTTATTTTCTTTTTATGGTGAAGAGGCAGTTTTTTTATAAGGCCTTTTCTATTTTTATTATATCGCAAATTATCTCACTTTCCGGAAGTTGGATAGTAACTGTATCTCCTACCTTTTTATTGAGGATGCCTTTTCCGATTGGTGAGAGATAGGAGATAATATTTTTGTCAATGTCAACATCCCACGGACCTAAGAGTGTATAAGTTTCGAAAGTTTCTTTGATCTTGTTTTTAATAGTTACCTTTGTACCGGGGGAGACGGTTTTTGTTTTTACGTTGTACGGTTCGATAAACACCACCTTCTGTAAGTCTGCTTTCAATCGTTCTGCCTTTTCAACCAACTGTGCCTGTTTTTCACGCGCTGCCTGGTATTCCGCATTTTCACGAAGATCTCCGCGGCTGATAGCTTCTCCGAGATCGCGTGCGTTTTCTGCAAATTCAATATTCATAATATGGTCGAGTTCCTTCTTTTGCTTCTCGTATCCTTCTCTTGTAACATAAATTTTATTTTCATCCAATGTTTGTATTTCGGGTTTTTTGATTATCGTGGGAAAACGGTCGCGAATAACACTTTCAACGGAAATTTTAAACCAATCTTCCAGGCACTTACTGCTCGAAATTACATTATACATGCCTGCCGCATTGGATTCGTTCAGATGGTTCAGGGCATAATCAGTTCCTTTTTCATCCAGCAAGCCTTTAATTTTATTAAATGTTGATCTGATAGTGCCGTCGCGTCCCTTTTGCATCTTAAAATAAATATTATTTATCAGTTCGATGAGTTGAATGAAAAGTGTTCCGGAATCAATATTTGCGTAAAGATTCGGGAAACGTCCGTAAAAATTGTTCTTGCAAAACCAGAAATAATGTTCCGGGTATGCATTGAAATGCGAAAATAATTTTTGCGATAAACTATTTAACGTATCCTGCATATCATCATTGAGAAGTTCTTTAATGATAAATTCCCAAAGCTGGTTAGTTTGATCAAAAAATAAACATACAAATTTATCTTGCCAGTTTTCCTGGTATATTTTTTTAATAATACTAAGAACGTGTTTTTTATACTCTAATATACTTATGTTATCGATTAGCTGTGGCAGATTATCTGAATTATGTATAACAGTTTCAATCATGTAGTTGTAATTAACCTGATTTTCATTCAGAATGTTTTGTACTTGTTCGGCAAGGAAAAGACATTCAATAACAGCGGAAGGATTTGTTTCCTTTAATTTTTCGGCTTCTTGCGTAAACATCGTCATTATTTCATGCAGGGTTTCTTTGCAATGTTCAGTGGTTTTTGACTCCGTGATGTATTTTCTGGTTGACTCTATTTCTTTGTAAATCTCCCTGCATTGGCAGAGTTTGTTAATAATTTCCTGATGAGGAGTCAATGGAGTCGTTCTGATTTCCAGAAGAGCAGTAGTTGGTGTGCCTTCAGTGAATTGGATATAGGGGTCTTTTAGTATCAGTTTTTTCGTCTTTGTCCACCATTTGCTCCATGCGGATTGCGGTATGACGCCTGACAAAAGCTGTTCTTTTATCATATTTACCGTGGCTTTACCTTGAAAATGTTTTAGTGTGAGCCTAATCAAGCCCACAGGATTTTCATCAATCATTTTGTTCAAAATGTCTTTTTGGGAATACATCATTGCCAGTAAACTATCATTTTCCAGTTTCTGTAAAATATCAGAGGCGAGATCTAGGGAGATTCCATGGTTGTTTTTTTTCTCAAAATCAATGCAGATTTTTTCTCCCTCCGGATCAAAAGACGCCACTTTGCCAACGCCCCAGCTCTTGTGATACACGTAGTCTCCTTGCTCGAACATGAAATATTTTTCCAGTTTTTTAATTGATCCGGCAATATCCGGAGATGTTTCAATATTCGACTTGTCAATTAATAGTTTTGCATACGGTTTTTCTTTGTAAATGTTGGCGTAACAATTGGCAAATTTCGCAGCAAGTGCTTTTTCTCTCGGATAATATTTCAATATGTGCTTTAATACTTCTAAAAGATCCTGGTACGCATTTCTCTCCTTGTAATAAGACTCCAACATGATGAGGAAATCATGTGCGAACCTCTTTTCTTTTTTTATAAGTAAACCGATAATATGAAAAAGTGGCTTTTTGTCTTTGATTTCTGATTCAACAATGTCAAGCCATAGTTCTTCAAGTTTATCGTATTGCTCTGTATTGACTAAATGTTCCAGTTCGTTTTTATTCATAATAGTACGATTAATGGTGGAAAGTTCTTTGAGCATTCTCTTTTCTCCTGATTTTATTATATTACCCTATAATTATCGTATAAATATTTTATAATGAAAAAAGTATTACCTATCATAATATTGATAATAGCCATTTAAATCAATACTGTTTATCTATTTTAGGAAAATGGTATGAGTACAAGCAAAATATCAAGAGAAGATGCCCGGCAAATTTATTTTGCGGGGTTGCATTCTGTCGAAGCAGACGCCTGCATACAAAAATGCATGGAGGTAAAGGGCAATTGTATTAATATTAAAGGAAAAAAAACTTACAATCTCGATAAGTATAATAATATTTATCTTACTGGATTTGGGAAGGTAAGTGGTTTTATGGCCGCTGCTGTGGAAAAACTATTGGGGGACAGGATAAAAAAGGGTATTGTAAATGTTCGCTATGGTTATACTACACCATGCAAATACGTTAAACTTAATTCAGCCGGCCATCCGATTCCTGATGTTGCGGGTATTAATGGGACAAAAGAAATTGTTGATATTGCAAAAAAAGCAAGTGAAAACGATCTTGTGTTCTGTTTGATATCTGGCGGTGGATCGGCGCTGTTCGAATTGCCCTATGAAGGAATTTCCCTGGAAGAGATCAGGGATCTTACCGCAATGTTATTGAAATGTGGAGCTACTATTGATGAGATGAATGCTATACGCAAACATCTTTCGAGGGTAAAAGGAGGACGTTTTGCGAAATTGTGCAAGGCAGAGATTGTATCTGTTATATTGTCAGATGTTATAAATGATCCATTGGACACGATTGCCTCTGGTGCGACTTCTCCTGATTCCAGTACTTTTTTGGACTGTGAAAGGATTTTGAACAAGTATGATTTGTATAAAAAGATTCCTGCTTCCATAAGGAAACATGTTCAAAGCGGGCTTCATGGTAGCATAGAAGAAACGCCGAAGCCTGGCGATAAAATATTTGCCAGGGTAAACAATATTATCGTAGGCAATAACCGTACGGCATTAGTCGCATCAAAAGAAAAAGGACAACAATTGGGGTATAATACGCTTATTCTCTCTTCGTGTATAAAAGGTGAGGCAAAGGAAATAGCGAAAGTTTTTGGCGCTATTGCGAGGGAAATTCATTTTTCCGGTTACCCTGTTAAACGTCCTGCATGTATTATTGCAGGAGGTGAATCCACGGTAACGGTAAAAGGCGATGGTTTGGGAGGAAGGAATCAGGAATTTTCCCTGTCCGCCGCAATGGAAATTGACGGATTGGCGGATACCGTTATATTGAGTGCGGGCACGGATGGTACGGATGGTGGCACTGATGCCGCAGGAGCGATGGTGGATGGGACTACAATTATGAATGCAAAGAGTAAAAAATTAAATCCGGAAAAATATCTTTCCAATAATGATTCATTTTCTTTTTTCAAGGAGACAAATGAACTAATTGTCACAGGCCCAACAAAGACAAATGTGATGGATATTATGCTATTGCTTGTTAATAAATAGTTTGGTTATTGGTCAAAAATCCATCCTTCGCTGGATTCTGCCTCATATGCACGGTGGGAAGAGTCTTTGGTCATGCCGTGTTCTATCAGCTTCCATCGATCCGCCTCTTTTTTATATGTAATTTTATAAGAATAGTCGATCATTCTCCAGCGCCAGAAGAAAAAATGAGATATGCCCGTTACAAATATTTCGAGTTGTTTTGCATCAGGGTCTATATCTTCAAACATCGCGACACAATATTTTGTGGTATTTGTTGCTAATTCTCCCTTTGCAATAGAAGCATACTGGTATTTTTTGCCCTCAAAATAGTCTTCATCGAGTTCTTTTACCCGTTCCATAAGTTCCGGGTAATATGTATCGGTGTATTTTTCTCCCGAATCCGTTTTCAGAAATACTTCTATCGGCACCAGGATTGTTTTGTCGATAGTGTTTTTTAAATTATAAAACCAGATAATGTAGCATAACTCTCCTTTTGTTTCTTTATTATGTACATATGTTTTTGGTGCGCACCACGAGAAATCAAGCGGTGAAGCATATGTTTTATTTACCATGCCTATTAAGATCAGGAACGGAAACATCCAGAAAAAATATTTCGGTTTCAAAGGGTTATTCCTTTCTCGATAGTTGAATTTTTGTGTTGCGTGGTTTTTTTGGTGCAACTATGATATTTCTCGTTGCGCTGTAAACGTAATCACCCATCGCGGTTCCGTCATTGTCAGCTTCCAGTCCCACGGCAAAGAACCTTACGGGGTTGGCTATCCAAAAATCTTCAGGAGGCGCTTGCCATTTTACATGCCAGTATTTACGGTTTGTACCCTTTTTTGTGTGTGTTGCGTAAAGGCCACCCGCTTCCACTTGTGTATCGTCGTCGTTTCCAACGTTAATGAAGGTTCCTACTAATCGGTTAAAATATCTGTCTTGTGCGGCAATCTGAAATCCGTGATAATAGGTGTCTGTCTTTTTAAAGGATACCAATATATCAACAATTTCTCCCGGTTCGCACGTGTCTAACACAAATAACATAAATTTACCTTTTCCAGAACCGACCGTGTATTGATAGTGGCACCCTAGAATATTGCATGTAGCAAAGGCAGGAGGATAAAGCTGCACACCGTCTTTGGTTTTCGCAGCACCTACGCATGCCAAAGGCGCTCCATCGGAATTGGCAGATGTATGTTGTGATAGTAATATAAATACGGAAATAAGAACTACAATGAAAGAATAAAATACCACTTGCGGAGAAGTGAGAAAAAACAAATTAAGTGCTCTTTTGTACAAAGAAAAAGATTTCATTTATTTTTATCCTTTACGTTTACAGAAACTGATCTGAGAAGCTCTAAACCATAGCGTATTGGCACGCCGAAATTGGACCCTCTGAATCCGGGAAAGATTCCATAATTAATCCCTATTACCTTGCCTTTTTTATTAAATATGGGACCACCGCTGCCGCCAAACGTTGTTTGAGCATCATATACAATCCTATTATGCATAATGTCACTTAAATGTCCTTGCGTTGCAAGTGGTTTAATAAAACCGAACTTGGAAAGTTCCTCGACTAAAGGAAGAAAAGGCATATTGATAAATTGCCTCACCAATTCCGGATCCATTTTCGCGAAAATGGCTTTTATTCCCGCGGGATATCCTAACAATAATATTGGCTCTCCAACCACGGCCCCCTTGCCCGTCGTATCTAATTCATGTACCGGAATCTTTTTGCCGGCCGTATCAATGCGCAGTAGCGCAACATCCACCTCTTTTGAAACGGCTTCAACAGTTAATGGAAACGGTTCTTTAATTCCGGGGAAAAAAGCCCTGAAAATTTCAAATTTTGGCTTAATCCGTGTGTCTAAATATGAATCGGGAAGGGTTTCAAGTTCCCACCAGGGTTCAGCAACGTGGCGATTAGTTATAATGAAACCATCGGAACTCACCAAAAAGCCGGTGCCCGTATATTCATTCATGCCGGACCTTCTCCCCATCATATAAAGTGGTTCTCCGGTTTCTTCATCGTAGTAGGAGAATGCGCCCTGGACAAGGCATACACCCCCAGTATACTTTCTTATTATATTTTCCGCAATAGAACTTTCAAGTTCGAGTATTCTTACTTTTTCAGCGGTTTTTGTCAATTTGATGTTTTGAATATAAAAATATGCTACCACGATGCCGATAAAGATGGCAAGTGAGATAAAAATACGTAATTTAAGATGATGGGGAGTTTGGGTATAGATTTCCCATAAAAGATGTTTAAAGAATCCTGTTGCAGTGGTAAAACGTCCTTTGTGGGAAGTGATTGCAATTCCGATAGAGTCTTCCAGCATTTCAGACCATGGTTTGCAAACACCATGTTCATCCATTTTTACGCGAAATCGTACTTTCGGCCCGCCTTCTCCAAATTCGATCAAATCACCGTCTTTTAGTATAATTTCACGAATTAATCTATGATTAACGAGTGTACCTTTTGAACTTCCTTTATCTGTTAAACGATAATTGCATTCTTTTCGTTTTATTTCGGCATGAAAATTTGAAGTGTTCGGGTCTTCTTTTGGATTGAATTTAATATCATTTGAAGCATCGGTACCAATAGTTATCTTTTCGGAAGCAAATACTTCTGTTTTCCCACGGTGGCTGCCTGATAAAAAGACGAATACTGCTTTCAGGGCAATTTCTCCCTTGCTTTACAAAGGTAAAAATGAATTAAAAGTACCAAGAGTTTTTGCCGGAAAATCTTAGTATTTTTAAGGCAATTATACAATAAGGGATTTTTATGTCAATGTTTGTAAGTGCTTGTTTATTTCGCTTATCAGAGTTTCTTTGGTGAATGGTTTTTCCAGGAAAGATACCTTTCCCAGTGCCTGGAAACATTGATACGTTTCTTTATCTAATGAAGATGCCATAATTACGGGCACTTCTTTGTAATGTCGATCTTTCCTCAGCAAAGCAAATAACCTGTCGCCGGTAATATTTTCCATCATAATGTCTAATATTACCAGATCATATTTTTTTTCTTTCATTTTTTTGAGTCCTTCTTCGCCGTTAGAAACATAGGTAACCGAGAATGGCTCGCCATTCAGCATATTCCTGTAAAATTCCTGCATTTCCAGATCGTCTTCTACTATTAATAAATCCTTCATAGTTTTCATTCCTTTAAAAATATGAAATTCATGTAAAACCATTAAATCATTTGTTTCACAGATGATGTATCGGTAATCTGAATATAAATTTTGCTCCTTTTCCTTTGCCGCCTGACTCTGCCCAAATACTGCCATTATGTAATTCAACAATGTTTTTACTTATTGCGAGACCAATTCCTGAGCCTGGGGCGGAAGAATTTTCCTTGTAAAATTTATCGAAGGCATATTTAAGCGATTCTTCGCTTAAGCCTTTTCCTGTATCTTTTACCGTTACCACAATACCCTTGGGAGTTAACCTGGCCGATATATCAACCTTTCCATGATCGGTAAATTTTATTGCATTTCCCACCACATTAATAAGCAGATAGTAAATTTTTTCCCTGTCGGCGTTCAAAATTATACTGGGAGGTATTTGATGTGTTATTGTATTGTTTTTTTGTATAGCTATCGGGTTTAACTCGTGGATAACCTGATCTACCAATTCGACGAATGTGAAATCGGATAAATTTAAACGTTCCACTCCTGATTCCAGTTTAGAGATGTCAAGTACATTTCTGATAATGTTTTTCAAACGGTTCACGTTGTTTTGGAGAAGATGATAAAGATGTAATTCTTTTTCGCCTGAAAGTTCCTTTTCTGTAACAAAGGAACGCTTATACATATCAATTGCCATTTCCATTTTGGCGACCGGGGTTTTCAATTCATGCGTAACGTCGCGGATTAAATTGTTTTTTAATTCATCCAGTTTTTTCCTTTCCGTAATATCCCGGCAAAATCCCTCGATTCCGATTATTTTGTTATCTTGCTTGATGGGAATCGCCTCCAAAGACAACCACACAACTTTACCTTGTTTGTGAATAACACGGAATTCAAAATCCATCAGAGAGTCCTTCTCGCCATTCAATAATTGAAGAATTTCACACTGCACCCGATCTTGATCATCTTGATGACATAAAGAAAGTCCGTTACCATGGTTGTCATAGAAATAATGTACCGAGTAACCCAGTATTTTTTCTACCGAAGGGTTTATTAAGAAAAATTTACCTTCATTTGTGCATTCGAAAATAATATCGGGAGAACTTTCAACAACTCTTCTGTATCTTTCTTCAGCGTCTTTGATTCTATTGAAAAGTCGTGTATTTTCAATTGCCATGGCTAATTGTGGTGCAAATTTTGACACAAAATCAACATGTTTTTTTGAATAATACCCTTTACGCTTACTGCCAAAATTGATGCTGCCAATAATGCGTTCTTTGAATTCAATAGGATATTTTTTTTCGTCGATGTGGAATAATTTTTGATGCTTCATGATGCAACCTTTGTAGACGAGTGGATAGCCTAATCTTGAACGAATGCCTTCTTTAAACAAGACAGTGTCTGTTGCAAACTGGCTGTTGGCGGTATCGTCTACTATCACAGGACTTCGGGTCTGCACTACCTTTTCCATTAAACTGTCCTTCATGAGGTACAAATCTCCCTCTTTAATATCAGTGTACTCATACGTTTTTGATAGTACCACAAATGCTTCGTATAAAGCATTGTCTTCTGTAATGAGGGTAATGGTTAATCTGTCAAAATCAATTGTTTTTGACAGCTCATTGCTCATGGTTTGATAAACTTCACGAATATCAAGGCTCGCGAAGATTATTTTATTAATATTAAGAAAAGTGTTTTTGTTGTAAGTAAGCATAAAATAAAAGTAG
This sequence comes from Candidatus Kuenenia hertensis, assembly GCA_021646465.1. GTDB lineage: Bacteria > Planctomycetota > Brocadiia > Brocadiales > Brocadiaceae > Kuenenia > Kuenenia hertensis. The sequence continues at coordinate 34,873 of SOET01000026.1, forward strand.
GGTAGGCAATGCCTACCCTACTGTTTTTTTACAAAATCAGGAAAATAAATGGAAGCCGTTGCCTAAACAGCTGCTTCGCCAGTTTCTCCGGTACGTATGCGGTGAATATCATCAATAGTAGAAACAAATATTTTTCCATCCCCGATACTTCCCGTTTGTGCCTCTTTCTTGATGCAGTCAATAATTTTGTCCAAGTCCTGATCGGCAACGACGATCTCAATTTTAACCTTTGCTAACAAGTCCACTCTGTAAGTTCTGCCTCGCCATTGTTCCGTAATTCCTCTCTGTGCTCCATGTCCTTTCACGTCTGTAACAGTCATGCCAGGATAGCCCAATTCTTCCAATGAATCTTTAACAATGCTGAGTCTCTCCGGTCGTATTATGGCCTCAATTTTCTTCATTAATGATTCTCCTTTAACAATTAAAAATGTCCAGATACCTGTTATCTGATCATTTTGTACGTTTTGAACCGTACAATAGCAAATTAACCCTGTGCTTCATAATAGTGATAGGAAACTTCTTTATGTTGTGTAAGGTCCATGCCAATGTCTTCTTCGGCATCACTTGGCCTTATACCCATTACTGCTTTTACAAACCATGTTAAAAGGGCAGTAATGCAAAATGCCCATGCCCACGCGGCAAATATTCCTACAATTTGCTTCCACAGCTGGTCAGGATTTCCGTGAAATAATCCGTTAGGAGCAGCAGGATTTACAAGCGAATCGGCAAAGAGCCCTGTTGCAAACGCCCCCCATGTTCCGCCAACTGCATGTACTCCAATAACATCCAATGCGTCGTCATAACCCAATGCCTTCTTCATTTTTGCTACGGCAAGATAACATAAAATTGCTGCCGGCACACCTATGCCGATAGAGGCCATCGGCCCAACAAAACCAGCTGCCGGAGTTATTGCAACCAACCCGGCTACCGCTCCGGAGCATGCTCCGAGTATTGTAGGTTTCTTGTGGAATGTCCATTCTATAAAAGACCATGTTACTGCTGCTGCTGCTGCTGCTGTATTAGTAACAACAAATGCATTGGCGGCTAATCCGTCTGCGGTTACCGCACTGCCCGCATTGAAACCAAACCATCCAAACCACAGTAAAGCTGTTCCCAGCATCACAAAAGGAAGGTGATGAGGGGGTTTTGCCTCTTTCGGATATCCTTTGCGTTTTCCTAAAATCAGAATTACAGCAAGGGCGGAGGCTCCGGAACAGATATGTACTACCGTTCCACCGGCAAAATCCAGTGATTCTATACCGAGAAGCCAGCCTTCAGAAGACCATACCCAGTGCGCTATCGGCGGATAAACGATGGTGCACCACAAGAGAATCAACAGCAGCCATGCATTAAATTTCATTCTCTCGGCAAAGGCGCCCGTTATTAAAGCAGGGGTGATAATGGCAAACATGCCCTGAAACATCATAAATGTTAAATGGGGAATTGATGTTGCGTAAAGGTCGCTCGGCGCCTGTCCAACTATTCCTGACCCAAGGACGCACCACTGTAGCCCCCCTATGAACCAGCATCCGGGCGCAAAACTCAAACTGTAACCCCACAGCACCCATATCACACTTACTACCCCCATGCAAATAAAGCTTAGCCACAGGGTGTTCACCATGTTTTTCGCCCGCACCATACCGCCATAAAACAAAGCAAGGCCTGGCGTCATAATTAATACAAAAGCGGTAGATACAAGCATCCACGCATGGTCTCCTTTATCAATACTTGGTGCGTCCTCTGCCATCACATTTGAAGAGAAGATTGCCAATATCGATAATAAGAAAATCGATGAAAGGCTAATATACACTCCTTTTCTCATTTCCATCTCCTTTTTAAATTTGTGTTATTCTTATCTGCAATACTACCCTATCACCTAAATTGAAACTGATTGGTACTGCTAAATATGGAATACGGACTTAATCATCTGAATTTTGCCATTTTTCACCTCCTCATTTTGAGTAAAAAAATGTTTTTCTATTTCCAGTTCCAGGTATTCATGTCCTCATTTTAGAAAAATATTAAATTTCCATGATCTAAAAAAATTTAATAAAAGATTTTAAACCGGTTCATCAGTATTCGGGTTTAATTTTCACAAGACTTAAGCTTTATTTCCCATAAATAACCGGCCAACCTGTCCATATCAGTACCCAAAAAAAGAGAAGGTTCTTTTTCCTTCATTCTCTCTACAATACTTTTACATCTTCGTTTTGAATATAATAAGGTAATGTCATCCATTTTGGAAGGATTGTGGCATGGTATACAATTGTTTGTAAAAACGTCTTCGGTAATAGTTTTAATATCTTTTTCCCCAAGATTTTTCAGAGACTGGAATTCATCAAGTTTCTTTTTATCTATTTCGCCTTTCTGGTATTTTTTGAATACGTTAATTATCTCCGCTTCGTCTTTCGTGAAACTTTCTTCCTGCTCCATTTGCAATCTGTTGAACGCATGCAGGACGTCTTCCTCTGTCCAGTCTTTATGTGAAAAAATATATTCCAGCAAGTGGCACTGTCCGCATTTTTCCCCAAGAGTCTCTTCCATATTTTTATCAGAATGTATTGCCAGTTTTGGAAAAGGTTTGCCATTATCTGAAGAAATCAATAATTTTGCATCCGTGGGAGAACTCACAATCTTAACCCCTTCAGACAACCCTATGTAAGGCATAAAACCCAGAAAACTCTTCTGTCGGCCAACCTCAAATTCCGCATCTTCCGTATAATAATAAATGCGTTTGCTCATGTCATCGTAAGTAATTTCTTTAGGTAATAAAAACATCATTTCTTTATACCGGTGACGGTCGGTAATAAGCCGCCTTGATCCCTGATCGAGAATTACCTGAATATAGACTCTTTTGTCTTTAATGATCAAAGATTCTTTTCTGACAATACTGTTTTTAATAGTCCCTTCCATCCCGTTTTTTTGTAATTCTCCGTTAATTACAAAATTTTGACAGATTCCTTCTGAGTGATAGGAGAAAGTAATAAAAAAGAGTACTGCGAAAAAGAAATATAAATTAGGCCTTAGGGTACTTTGATTCCTCGACTCCGCTCGGAATGACGTTATGCTAAACACATTCACTGCGTTCAGTATGAACTCCGTCGAAGCATTGAAATTCCTGAACATTAAATTACGTAGTAAATAAAGAGTCATATATTTGTCTTCCAAATTTTCACGGCATTGTAATAAAAAAATTTATTATTACCAACTAATTTTATTGAACTAAGAAGGGGTCGCCAAAAATGTCAAGCAATTAATTCTTTATTTGTTACATGCTGCTTTACGATTAATGATAATTGCTATTACAGTTTACTGAAACATTTTTAAAAACGACCCCTTTAAATTATTTTGGCAACCATGATTTCTTTCTCAGCGCAGGTCACTTGTCTGTTGGTAGACAGGCAAGCATTGCAATTTCTCGTATACATTACCAGAATAAATCAAGTTGTCATTATTTAGTATGGGTAAAATATTTATTATAAATAATCACAGTAAGAGATGAAAAAGCACGTAGCATGCCTAAAAAATTTTGTTTAGGGAAAGTATTTTATAACCATTTGAAAATATGTGACATACAGTTTTTTTGAGGTAATGCGTAGTATTTTTGCTATTAATATACAATTACAAAATCGGTTGATTTAAACCATAACGCCTATGAAAATTGTTTGCCTTTTTTATTTTTTTGAGTGTTTACGGGTAAAGATTTTATTGCCAGAGAAGGATATGTTTCGGTCCGTGGATAAATAGGGTATTCTTAAGGAAGGATATTGCAACAGGAATAAATGATGGTTATTGAGGCGGCAGGGGGGAGGTGAAGCCAACTCTACCGCCTCAAACGAACCATCTGTCTGACACACCAAAAGGTGTTTTGACAGCTAACGACTGCCAAAAAGGAGAGGTCTTTCCCTGCCAGATTTTCTCGTTTTAACTTCTCAATATAAATTTGGTTGTACCATGTTTCACCGCAGGACGATTTTTATCACGATGCAGTTACAATAATTTCTTTAATAATATCTTGTAGTTCTTCCATTTTGATTGGTTTTTTTAATGAATATATTGCCCCTCTGTGTAATGCAGAAGCGAGTTGTAAACCTGATGAAAAAAAATGGCATTGTTCACCACCGGAAATAGCAATAACCTTCGTTTTTGGAGAAAATTTCTGTAATTCTTCAATGAATTTTATACCATCCATTCCAGGCATATAAATATCCGCAATTACTAAATCAAATTCATTTAATTTACATAATTTAATTGCCTTAAAGCCGTTTGAAGCTTCAAATATCATGTATCCTTGTTTCTCAAGAAAAAATTTTACAATTTCACGGATTTGAGAGTCATCATCTACGATAAGTATTTTGTTCATGCTTCATTTTACATTGTCTGAATAATTAAAGAATGCCAGCCGGTTGTGTATGTTTCATATCCCGGCGCCTTTGCATGCGCAATGCAACATTTTTCGTTGTTGTATTCTGCAAGAATAAATCCCTTTTTGGTTTCAAATAATTTGAATTTGCCGGTAAAATCAATGGTGTCTTCCAGGTTCCTGTGATGTGTATCGGCCAGGACAAGTCCTTTTTCGTCTACTATGCAGACACGGCTTTTTTCTTTTTCTTCTTTGCTTAAGGGTGTGGTTTCAACAATGGTTTGTGCAAGCGCCGCGAATTTAAAAATAATTCCCAGCGCGCCAATGACATTTCCATATTTATCCCCGTTTTCACGTACGGCGGTTGTGTATATTAAAGCAAGCTCGTTGTTCACGAGAGGTGACCGGTGAACGATTCCCCATCCGAAATCATCGCCTGTAGCACACTTCATAGCCTCCTGAAACCATTTTGACCGGGAAGCGTCTTCCCCAATGGAACGATAACGATCGCTCCTTCCGTTTGCCACAATCATGCCTTCCGGATTACATAAAACCAGATCGAAATATACAGTGTAGGCATCAAGGATAATGCCCATCCGTTTTGAAGCGTAATCATATGCATCAGGGGTTTTTTTTGTCAAGGCATCAACCAGGCTGTTGTCCGTAGCCCACCATCGGACGTCGCATGACCTCTCGTACAAATTCCGGTCAATTAAGTCAATATTTGTTAATGCCAGGTCTGATAACCGCAAACCCCGGTAATTTGTCGAAATATTCTCATTAATTTTTGCAATTTCCTTGAAATCTTTCGATGCCTCACCTTCCAGATTTTCTACCAAACCTGAAATTTCCTGGGATAAAGAACCCATTTCCGTTGCCACAACGGAAAATGCAGCGCCAACTTCACCGGCTCTTGCGGCTTCTACTTTTGCGTTAAGCGATAGAATTCTGGACTGGAAAGTGATCTTTTGAATGTCTTTGATGGCGTTATCCATTTTTGAAGATAATTGTAATGCCAGACGAGTAATACGTTCCGGGCTGAAGTCGCCGTTATCGGCCGATGATTTTGTCTGTTTTTTTTCTTTTTCGGTAATCATAGTTGACTCCATAAAAGATTATTGTGTTACAAAATTTATTTATCCAAAACTTCTCTAATGATTCCCAAAAGTTGGTTTGGAGAAATAGGTTTTGTAACGCGGGAAATTCCCTCTTCTTTGGAAAAACGTTCTTTATTAAAGTAATCATCATAAAACCCACTCATGAAAATGGTTTTTATATCCGGCCGTATATCCTTTATTTTATGATATGCGTTCTTTCCGTTTAATACAGGCATTGTTACGTCAAACAAGAGAAGCTGGATCGAATTTTTGTTTTCAGCAAATTTATTTACCGCATCTTCCCCGTTTGCGGCAGCTATTACCCGATACCCATATCTTTTAAGTACGTTTTCCAAGAGTATCCTGATTCCTTCATCATCCTCGGCAATGAGTATTCCTTCCTTTCCCTTTGTGATACTTGAATCAGCAGTGCTGTTAAATTCAATCGTATTGCAGGTTTTTGGTGCAAGTTCGGCTGCGGTGGATACATTCACCAGGGGCAAATAAATATTGAACGTTGAGCCTTTTTCCGGTTCACTGTCGACACCGATAAACCCATTATGCTGCTTTACTATACCATACACTGTTGCAAGGCCGAGGCCGGTTCCTTTCCCTATTCCCTTGGTAGTGAAAAAGGGTTCGAATATCCTTTCCTTTGTTTTTTCATCCATGCCAATGCCGGTATCTGAAACAAACAGAAGGGCGTATCTTCCTGCTTTGCCGTAACCCTGGGTTTTTACAAAAGTGTCATCCATTTCTGCTTCCATTACGCCTACGGTCAGATTTCCCCCGTCAGGCAACATGGCATCCTTTGCATTTTTGGAGAGATTAAGCATGGCTCTTCCCATCTGGTGCTTATCTGCCATCACAAAATATTCTTTTTCAGACAAAACCACATTCAGTTCAATGTTAATGTCCTTTTCATAAATCCCCTCCAGGAAGAATATAGCATCTTTTATAATATTGTTTGCGCTGATTGGCTTTAAATCAAATGGCTGCTTTCTGCCGAAGGTAAGAAGCTCGTTTGTTAATATGTTGGCCCTTTCTGTTGCTGTGAGTATCTTTGCCAGATATTGTCGTAACGGGGTATTTTCGTCCATTTCCATCTGCATTATATTTATGTAGCCTGTTATTGCCATTAAGATATTGTTGAAATCGTGGGCAACGCCCCCTGCAAGACGTCCGATCGATTCAAGCCTTTGTGCGTGGTACAGTTGTTCTTTCAGTTTTTTTTGTTCCTCCTCTGCGTCTTTTATGGCGGTAATGTCTTCTCCCGTTATGAGGATATTTGTTACGATGTCCCTTTCGTCCTTTATTAATGAGATGCAAACTTTTTCATAAAAAAATTCTCCGTTCTTTTTTTTGCTTATTACCTCTCCTTCACCTTCTTTCACAGAGCTAATAGAACCCCACAGCCGATTGTAATTGTTGCGCGGCGTAATGCCTGAATCTAAAAAGGAAGGCGTCTTTCCGATTACTTCTTCCAGTGTATATCCGGTCAATTGCGTAAATCTTGAATTAACATATTGAATACAACCATTCGTATCGGCAATAATAACCGTATTTGGACTTTGTTCCACGGCCTGTGATAGTTTATAGAATTGTGTCTCTGCCCGCTTTCGCATGATAAACTGGCCTATTTGATTTCCGATGGTATTTATCATGTCGAGTATTTCATTATCAGGTGATTGTATTTTGTGGCTAAAAAAAACCATTACACCAACACACTCTTCATTGCTGATAATTGGAAAACCAAAAGCGCCATGCAACCCTTCCCTGTTGGCTATTATCGATCTTGGAAAATTTGTTTCCCGGGTAACATCTTCAACCCAAATTGGTTTTTTCCTCTTCCATATACTCCCTGGAAGTCCGATGCTTTTCGAAAAGGTAATTTCTTTTGTTATTTCCATAAATTTTGGAAACGCCCTTTCGGAGGTATACCATGTTTCTGCGATACGTAATACATTTGCGTCGCGGTCTACGACCCAGATTTCACCAATATCCCACTCCAGACATTCGCAGACGGCCTTTAAAATTTTTGGAAATGCCTCAGAGAGTGAGTTTGATTCTGCCAAAATGCATGTTACAACATATTGGGTACGTAAACGCCATTCACTTCGTTTGCGGGCGGTAATGTCTTCTTTGCATCCAAGAAAATGAGTAATGTTGCCATTGCTATCCTTTATTGGTGAAATATTCGCGAGTTCCCAGAATAATGTGCCGTCCTTTTTCTTATTGCAAAATACACCCTGCCAATTATTGCCGCGGCGAATTGTTTTCCATAAATTTTTATATTCTTCCTGTGGCGTTATGCCTGATTTTAACATGCGTGGGTTTTTCCCAACGGTTTCTTCCGGTGTATAGCCTGTCATTTGAATGAATTTTGGATTCACGTATTCTATATTGCCGTCCGTATCGGTAATAACGACGCTGCAAACGCTTTGTTCTACCGCACTGGATAACTGCTGGAGCTTTCTTTCCATTTGTTTGTATTTGAGAATATAGCCCAATTCGGCGGCTGCCGTAGCGATAAGAGTAACCATTTGTTCGTCTTCTTCCCTTCGTTCGAAGTTAAAGAATGACATCACAGCGACAACTTCAACATCATCGAGTATCGGAACTCCCATACCAGCTTTTAAACCGCATTCCCTTGCAATCGGTGTACGTGGGAAATTGGTATCACAAGTGACGTCCAGTATCCATGCCGGTTTGCCGGAAGCCCATATGCGTCCGGGGAGGCCAACGCCCGGAGGAAAGGAGAGACTTTTGCTTTTCTCTTTAAAAATTTCCAGCTTTTCGGATTGGCAGTACGCCTGATTCCACACTAAATAATTCCTGTCTGAAGAAGGCAGCCATGCATCACCATAAACCCACTCTGTTGCTTCGCATATCCTGCTCAATACGGTGTGAAGAGCAGTACTGAAATCCTTTGCTTTCATTATTTCCGGAATGAGTTCGTGTAATAGTTTTAAATTATCGACCATATTAATTCAGCAACTAATCTCTTAAACTAACTTAAAGTTGAATTTATGAGGAAGTTAAATTATATTGAAAATATTATATATACTGAAATATTTTAGCAATAGTGGTGCCAATTGGCAATTAGTGTAAGATAAAGAAGAAGGAATTCACGCAAGTGCGGATTTTAGGAGAGATACAAAATAAAAAAAAAGGGGATATACTTATTTTTGACGTTATGTTGCTTTCATAAATACCAATTTTATGTTAAAAATCAGCCACTTATTGTATAAATTGATGTATTTCAGCTTGTCAGTTTGTCAGTTTTTATTACTTATCCTCTTTTTGGGGATTTTTTGAAACGGGTTGTTCGATTTCAATTCCGTTACTCTTGCCTAAAAGTATGACGATGCTTGCCAGGCATGGTTCGATGTCTTTTGTACCGAGAAAAGAGTGATGTTTCAAGTCGACACAATCTTTTCTGAGGTTGCCAATGTGTTCACAAACAGGAATTGCAGGGCACCGGCCAGGTTTTTTTGGTAAGATGGTTTTGTTTTCCATGAATGAGTTCCTTTTCTATATTAAAAGAAAAATAAGTATTTTTATTTGTGGCGAATCAATTCATATTTTATATAATTCAGCATATAATTGTATTGATAAATTTTTGGTATCTTAATGTTTTTATAAAAACGAATGATCGATTTAGAAAAAATTAAGGAAATAACCACTGAAATACTTAATGATCCGGAATATTTTATTTTAAATAAGTATTATGGGAAAAAATCCCCAAAAGGATTTCGTATAGAATTATTTCTGGCGAGGAAGTTTAACCAACTACATAATACCCTGAAAAGGTATGAATACAACAATTATATTAAGAAAGGAAGCAGGTTGGGGGAAAGGATACCCTGCTCAATTTCCTTTAAAAGGGTAAGAAAACTTATTGATGGCTGGCCCTCGAAAAAAAAACAAGAAACTGCTTTTTGCCGCTATTGTGAAAGACGCGTTGTTCCGGTGCGAATTCATAAATTGGATTTCGGAGACGTCATGCTTATTTTCTTTACGGCTGGAGTGTGGGGAATCCTGCTCTTTTTTATGTATCTTTTTATGAGAAGGTGCCCTTATTGTAATCACAGCCTGAGAAAACTCAGACCTCTTTCAGAGGGAAACGACCGTCGGTAATTTAAAGGAGTTTCAGATTCTTGCAGGGTGGGCGATGCCCACCCTCCAGTTTTTCGTGTTGTCAGGAGTTTCCTCCTGACAGCAATCTACGCCGGGGGGTAACTCCTGCCGCCACCGATCATTGCACCGCTTGGTTTCTTAGATTTATGTAAAAAAAGGCGCTGTCTCCAAAGAGACAGCGCCTTGCATTTCTCTCTTTATAAGTATCTATTCAGCGTAATTTATCAAACTATCTGGTATGCAGAGCGCAACTCGTTCCCAAACTCCAGTTTGGGAACGAGCTGTGTAGCATTTATGCTGAATAGATACCTTTATAATCAGTATGGTCGAATTAATGTCCTGCCGGAACTTTCAATGTGCTTATTGTTTCCGTTTCAAGATGGTAACCAACCTCGCCGTGCTGTGTGATATCGAGACCCGTATCTTCCTGTGTTTCTGTGGTTCTTAATCCTATGGTATACTTGAGAAATACTCCGATAAACATTGTCACTGCGAATGCATATGCCCATGAGATGAGGAATCCGATGCATTGTAATCCTAATTGTTTTGCACCTACCATGTCCCATCCAATGAATAATCCGTCAACTCCGTCAGGCCCCATCACCATTTTGGTGCAATAGAGCCCTGTGGCAAAAGCGCCAATCGTACCGCCTATTCCATGTACGCCAACCACATCCAGTGCGTCATCATACCCAAAAAGTGTTTTTAATTTCATACTGGCAAAGTAACAACCAACGCCAGCCATAATTCCAATTTGTATAGCACCCAACGGACCAACAAAACCGGACGCCGGAGTTATGGCAACAAGGCCTGCCACGGCGCCGGAAGCCGCTCCAATAAGTGTGGGTTTTTTTCTATGTATCCATTCGCATACCATCCAGACAAAAGCGGCTGTAGCGGCGGCAGAATTCGTTATTACCCATGCAAATGCAGCCCTTCCATCGGAAGCCAATTCGCTGCCGGCATTAAAACCGAACCAGCCGAACCAGAGTAAACCGGTGCCGAGCAGCACCATGGGAACATTGCATGGTGGCCTTATGTTTTGTTTCTTACGTTTTCCCAGTAATATTACAAGGGCGAGCGCCGCGGCTCCCGAATTTATATGCACCACTGTTCCGCCTGCAAAATCCAGCACTTCCCAGTTTTGGAGAAATCCTCCGCCCCATACCCAATGGCATACCGGATCATACACGGCGGTTGCCCAAAGAGGGATAAATATTAAAAACGTGCTGAATTTCATGCGCCCCTCAACAGCGCCCATCATAAGTCCCACGGTAATAATGGCAAATGTCGCCTGGAATGCCAGAAAAGTGTATTCCGGAATGGTGCCGGAGAGTGTGTCAGGCGTTATGCCCCGTAATCCCACCTTTGCTAAACTTCCGATAAAATTGCCGCAGTCCTCTCCAAATGAGAGAGAATATCCCCAGAATACCCATTGGACGCTGACTACTGCCATACACATAAAAACCATCATCAGCATGTTTATGATATTTTTTGCGGAACACATTCCTCCATAAAAGAAAGCAAGGCCGGGCGACATAAGGAGTACTAATGCCGCTGACATAAGAATCCATGCGTTGTTTCCGGTATCTAAGCCACCATCATCCGCCCATACGGAAGACGATGCGGCTATCGCCAGTATAAAGCTCATAACTATCAGATAACTGAATTTTTTCATTTTTGAAACCTCCTTTTTAACCAGTTAAAATCTCTTGTTTTCGCATTAACGGGAGAAATCCTAAATAGCTTTTTTCCCGGTTTCCCCAGTCCTTATTCGTATAACATTTTTCACATCATAAATAAAAATCTTGCCATCGCCAATGCTGCCCGTTTGTGCCGCATCGAGAATTGTTTTGGTAATTTTATCCATGTTTTCTTCATCAGTTATTATCTCTATCTTGATTTTAGGCAACAAATCCACAGAATACTGTTTGTCACGGTAAACTTCGGTTATTCCCTTCTGTGTACCGTGGCCTTTTACCTCCGATACCGTCATGCCGCCTACCCCGATGGCCTTCAGGGCTTCTTTTACGGCAGTTAACTTTTGATCTCTGATAATTGCTTCAATTTTTATCATTACAACCACCTCCAATTAACAAAAACAATAAAGGACAAAATATTCTAGAACAAAACAAAAATTAAAGAAACCTCCTTTCGCGGAAAAAGTTTAAATTATCCAGATGAATTATTCATTTTAATGATCAAGAAGCATGAAAAAACCGTATGGCTATGTATATAACTATAGCAATACGGTTTTTTACAATTGCAATGGTATTGAAATCATAAATGAGATATTGTTTTTAAAGGCAAAAAGGTTAATTATTATACATAAATAATTCATCTATAATGAATTTTCAGAAGAGAATGTTACATTATCTGTTTTTGATGTCAAGGAAATTTTAAAAATTTATTAGGTGAATAAGTAATAAGTTTACAAACGAAGAGAATAGTTGATGAAAGCCATAAGATGTTTTATTCAGGTTCAAAGCTATTGATAGCATCCGGTTCCATGTTCGTATATATCCAGACCTTTTTGTTCTGCGCTGATGGGATCTCTTAATCCTACAACACGTTTTAAGAAAGAGAGGAAAAGAAAACCAATTACCAAACACCATGCGACCAGGGTAATACAGGCGATAAATTGAGCAAGTAACTGCCAGCCTGATCCTGTAATTAAGCCTTTTACTCCGCCATATGTGCCGTCAGCAAAAATACCCACTGCAAGCAATCCCCATAATCCATTCACTCCATGAACGGATATTGCACCTACAGGGTCGTCAATTTTTAATTTGTTTTCAATGAAATCCAGACATACGCTTGTAAGTGCACTGCCGAAGGATCCTATTACAATAGCCGCCCAGTGCGGAACATATGCACCAGACGCTGTAATTGCGACACAGCCTGCAAGAGCGCCATTGCAGGCCATACTCACGCCAAACGTTTTCGTCATAAAATAGGAAATATAAAGAAGGGTGATAGCGCCTGCCGCAGCAGCTAAAAATGTGTTTGTTGCAATAATAGATACGCGCAATTCCGTAACGGCAAGCGTACTGCCGGCGTTAAAGCCAAACCAGCCGAAAATCAGGATGAGTGTCCCGATGACGATATAAAGCAGATTATGGCCGCGGATGACATTCGAACTGCCATCGGGATTGTATTTTCCGTATCTTGGCCCTACAAGCCATGCAGCAACAAAAGCAATCATACCTCCTATTCCGTGTACTACTCCGGAACCGGCGAAATCTCTTGCACCTACCCCGAATGGCAGCGTTTCAAGCCAGCCATAACCCCACATCCAGTGGCCATAAATAGGATACAGTATGCCACAAAGGAAAATGCTATTCAGTACGTGGGCATGGAACTTACATCTTTCCGCAATAGCACCGGTTACTATCGTGGAGGCGGTAGAGGCGAACATCATTTGAAATAACCAAAGAACAGAAATATGTACATCATATGCATCCCCTATCAGCAAAAATCCGCTATAACCGATAAACTTGTTTCCCAATGAAAGGCCGGGAGCGAGTTGTGAACCGCCAAACATGAAAGCAAAGCCAAAGAGCCAGAAAATTATTGCGCCCGCACAAAAATCCATGAAGCTCATAGCGCCGTAATTTAGTGTATTCTTCTTTTGTACAAATCCTGCGCCGAGGAAGACGAAACCAACCTGCATATTGAAAACCAGAAAAGCACTCATTAGCGTCCATGCAAAGTTTACTGAAAATTTTAATCCTTGTATGCTGTCGGAGTATGTTTCTGCTCCGCTGGGATCACCTGCATACACAACGTTTGCCAGGCACGCTGCTGTGGCAATTGAAATAATAAAAAGAAGGTATCTTCCCAATGCATCACTCCGGGTAAATATTTTATAAATACTATAATACAGCCGTAAAAATTTTTATACGGTATAATTTACACATCAGCAAAGGTTTTATTAGAAAATACTAATTTTGCTGATATTATCAACGTAATTTTTGGCATGAACTCGCCTGCTCGAATATTGATCAAGTATACTTTTTAGTGCAAAGAAAAAATAGCTGGTGCTATCCGGAATAGTTTATGATAGCACCAGCGTTGAATCAGAAATTGGTGTTTTATAGAATTTATATTAGATGGCAGTGTTGTCTTTCTCTTTTGTGCGAATCCTATAAACGTTTTCTACGTTCAGAACGAATATCTTCCCATCTCCAATACTTCCCGTTTGGGCTTCCGTAGAGATTGTGTCAACAATCTTGTCTACATCCTCTTCTTTTACTACAATCTCTAATTTTATTTTTGACAATAAATCAACGCGATATCTCCTGCCGCGCCATACCTCGCTAATTCCTTTTTGGCTGCCATGACCTTTTACTTCCGTAACAGTCATTCCGGGATATCCTAGTTCTGTCAGTGCATCTCTCACAATATTGAATTTTTCAGGTCTGATTATTGCTTCTATTTTTTTCATGAAAGTCCTCCATCCATAGTAAATACTATTTATGTTTGTTTGACCACAAAAGGGTCAGATGTTTAAATTTTCAGATTTATTTTCCTTATTTTGCCTTTCCATATACCCATCTGCCAAGTTTTTCCGAATAGATCTTTTCACGTGTGCGGTCCTTACTGATTGCTTCTTCAAGCAGAGATAATTGTTCTTTTTCCGCCTGGACATCGATGACCTGCTCTCCTACGGCGCCAAAGAGCCCTTCTTCCACAGGATAACAAGAAGTGCCGTGATATGCAATATCCAGGCCTTCTTCCTCTTCAAGGGCAGAAGATCTTAAACCAATTGTTCCTTTCAACCCGAAGAATACTGCCCCTCCAAAAGCCAGCGCATATGCAAACGCTACAATGGTTCCAATAAATTGAGCAAGTAACTGCTCACCGTTACCAAGTATCAGCCCGTTTATTCCATAGGTTCCGTCTGCAAATAAACCTACGGCAAGCATACCCCACATGCCGTTTGCGCCGTGAACTGCCACAGCGCCCAGCGGATCGTCAATCTTGAGTTTTACTTCCACAAGGGATACAGTACCTCTCATGATAAGTCCTGCCAGTACGCCAATAACTATAGCAGACCAAGGGGGAACATAAGCGCAAGGAGCGGTAATAGCAACCAAACCAGCCAATGCTCCGTTGCAAACAAAGGAAACATCTACAAAGCCTTGTCTTTTCCATGTGAAGAACAACATAATTGCAGCGCCTGCGGCAGCGGCAAGGAAAGTGTTTGTTGCAATTATAGATATACGCAAATCAGTGCCTGCCACCGTACTGCCTGCATTGAAACCAAACCATCCGAAGGCAAGAATAAAACAACCTACTACAACATATGTCATATTGTGTCCGGGAATGGCATTTGGAGAACCGTCGGGATTATATTTTCCTTTTCTTGGCCCAACAGCCCATGCGCCCATTAAAGCCATAATACCGCCAACGGTATGAACAACAGCACAACCGGCAAAATCCACTACCCCATTGCCGATGGGAAGAGTGCTCAGCCATCCTCCTCCCCACACCCAATGACCATACAGCGGATAAATGATACCGCACATTAAACAACTATAAATTACATAAGGCACGAACTTCATTCTTTCTGCAACGGCGCCCGCGATGATTGTTACTGTTTTTGTTGCAAATACCATTTGGAAGAGCCAGAACATAACGGTTTTAACGTCATACGCGTCTCCTAAAAGCATGAAACCGTCCCATCCGAGGCCTGACCAGCCTACGTCAAGACCTGAATATGTCTTTGCCCCGCCAAACATCACAGCGAAACCGAAAAAGTAAAAAACGCATGCACCTAAAGTAGAATCAATAAAACAATGCGCAAGATAATTGAGCATATTCTTTTGGCGTAAAAAACCACCTAAAAAGGCAAAACCCGATTGCATGCTGAATACCAGGAATGCGGCAATTAATGTCCAAACAACATTAATTGAAATTTTCAATCCTTCAATACTGTCAGAATAAGTATTAGAGCCGTTTGGGTCTCCTGCCGCTTCGACAACCCCCATGCCAAATACAAACAGGCCTATTATTAATAAAAGCCAAATACCGATCATAAATTTGTTATAAACGTATTTCATAGATTTAGACCTCTCCTTTTAATCACCTCTCTAAATTTGCTAATTTGTCCACAATGAAAACTTTACCCCCCATTATTATATTTTCAATAATACCTCCTTTCTGAAAAATAAAAGTCTGCAATGCGAAGAATAATGCATTTCTCATGTTGAAATAGCTCTTTTTTGCCGCTACACTTTACTCTTTTTGCAGAATTTCATCAATGAAATAATAACGAACTACAGTGCTTTTTCTATAATACAAGTGATGATAAAAACCATTCCATAATTAAATTAGCTTAATAGAGCAATTATTATTCCATCTGCCTGTTACACAATTTTTTTACTGCAATTGTATATGAAATTAAAATTCGTAACTATTTATAAATAAAAGAAATAAAACAATATTTTCTCGCAATTAATGTTTGTATTGCATTTTGCGATAAAAACATTTGAAAATTAATGGATTTGCCATTATTTGTGGATTAATTTCATAACTACTTAATAATTAGTTAATTACAGATTAATCAGGATTTGTTTTTGAAATAGAATGCTGGCTTATTTCAGCCATAACGGTATGAGGAGGTGTGGTTTTTTTTATTTCTTTGTGTCCGGAGAATATCATTGAGATTTATATCTTATTACGTTTTAAGAGAAAATTGTTTTAAATTTTACGTATAATATAAAATAATTTAACGTTTTAAGGGTATGGATGATGCTCTTCGTTTCATAACGGTATTTTTAAAAAATTAAAGTTTAGGCTTGATGCTCATAGAATTAACATTTGGCATTTATTGTGCTAGCATTAAAAGAACAAAAACGGGAAGGAGTGTTTTTTTTGTAAGTTTTGGGACTACAATGAAACAAATTCTCATAGTATTGTTATCCCTTTCTGGCTGCAGTGCTTTATATAATGGTTTTTTATTTTTTAATAACTTATATAAAACTACATGTACACAATTAATAATTATTGCTTTCAGACTTTTAAGTGCGAGTCAAATTTACATAAATCAAACTATGCGGTTTTGATTGATACCTCCGGAAAGGGAATTAAATACGCCCCCTATGCCGATTTTTCAGGAGAATATAACGTCCTCAAGGAACTCAATCATAAACAAATTCCTAAGGTGTATGATATTGGGCAGGGCGAATTATACAGGGATGAGAGGTTTTTAATAAAACAAAACTTCATAGTATTGCAGCATATTAATGGTGATGATCTTGTGAAATATTTTAATGAAAAGGATGTAGAAAATTCAGAGATCATAGATGAAGTAGTAAAGCTGTTTGTTACCCTTTGCGATCCATTAACCTATTTGCATAATATGAATTATATTCATTGTGATATAAAACCAGGACATTTGATTTATAACCGGGAAACAGGTTTGGTGCATATTATTGACTTTGAATTAGCCATTAAGCAAGGAGAAATCCTCAGGGGTATCAGCAGAGAATATGCCTCACCCGAGCAGTTGCAAATCCTTGATTATTTAAGGAGCCAAAAAGAAGATGATGATCAGAACAGCCTTCCCTCAGCAATTACATTAGATGGCAGGACAGATTTGTACTCTACCGGCCTATTATTATATGAAACATTAACGAAAAAAGCATGGCAGAAAGGAATGGATTTGCCGCGGAAACTTAATAAACGCATACCCCAAAAACTGGAAGAAATTATAATGGGACTTTTAGAAGAAAATGTGTCAAACAGAATTTCTTCCGCGGAGAAACTGGAAAAGATGTTGTTGGGCATCTAACGAGACGTGCACTTTTTTGTGTTGTCAGGAGTTTTCCCCCTGGCAGCAACCCGGGCCGTACCAAGGCGTCAGGAGGTAACTCCTGACGCCACTGTGAATGCACACCCCGTCAGCTTACGCTGCCACCCCTCTTAATAGAGGGGAAAAACGGGAAGTAGAGACGCAATGCATTGCGTCTCTACAAGAGGGGATTTAGGGGTGTGTTATGAATTACACAGATCTTTTTTCAGGCTCGCTCCCAAATTTCATTTGGGAACGTAATGGTCGAGAAACTCTGTTTCGAGGGGGGAATACACGAAACTGAGTTTCGTTTGATATTGTGTTCTCAAACAGAGTTTGGGAACAAGTAGCCGGAATGTTGTTGCCAAAGGCAACCTAAATAAAAGTTCTCATTATTTTTGAATTGATTCATTGTATAGTAACAGAACATCCTTGAAAAACATTATCATATCAGATATTCATAGCAATGTGGATTCCTTGGTAGCATTTGTTAAAGAGATTGCGGAAAAGGAAGGTACTGTTGACAGACTCCTTATCGTAGGTGATATAGTTGGGTATGGCGCCTCCCCAAATGAATGCTGCGACATTGTACGCTACATGAGGTATGGGAAAAGAAAAGTACCGCTGGAAAGAATATATGAAATCCTTGAGCAAATTAATCCGGGTGTATCTCCCAATAGAAATGTGATAGACGCCATTCAATCGATGGAAAAAAAATGTGTGGTTATTGGCGGGAATCACGATAAACAGGTTGTTGGCGAGCCTTCTTTGACCTCAGAAATGAATCCTGTAGCACAAAAAGCCGCTGATTGGACACGGGAGGTATTAACAAAAGAAAATTTTAAATTTCTGAAACGTTTACCTTTGCGGAAAAAATTTAAAAAGGAAGGATTTGAAATAGTGCACAGCACCCCTTCCTATCCGCGGGGTTATGAATATGCTAAAAATGCAAGTGTATTAAAGTACACTACTTTATGGTCAAAGATAACATTTGGCGGGCATACTCACCGGCCTGCGGCATACATTTACACAAAAGAGAAAAGGATGGTAAATGCTTCTGTCCTCATTCCAACAGACAACTATGATATAAGATTGATGATGATAGAAAAGGAAAGTGCCGATAGGGTAGAATCTTTTACCGTTGATCAAAACAATGACTGGAAATATTATGTCAACGTTGGTTCGCTGGGGCAACCACGGGATGGAAATCCTGATGGGTGTTACGTTGTTTTTGATTCTGTTTCAAATCAGATAAGTTTTCGGCGTGTGAAATATAATGCAGAAGCCGCATCGAGAAAAATAACCGAAGCAAAATTGCCGAATGAGTTGGCGCAGAGGGTATTAAAAGGCGTTTAATTTAACGTGGAGAAATTTCAAACTGTTCATGTAGTGGCAAGGGCGCGCCTTGTCATTACAGTGTTGAAGGCCTCCGAATTCCTGATTGATAAAATAAATGTATCTATTCAGCGTGTGCTACACACCCCGTCAGCTTACGCTGCCACCCCTCTTTTTAGAGGGGATCAACTGCATACGTTTCATAAAAACGTGTAAGTCCCTTCTGTCAAGAGGGGATATAGGGGTGTGTTATGAATTACACTGAATAGGAGTTGCAAATAAATTCAGCAGGCAAGACATATTTGTTGGGAGGAGATAAAATGTATTCTATTAACAAGTATAAATTTAAAGAATTTAAGATCACGCCAGGCCATAGGGCGAATTACGCAATTCTTTGCAATCATGAGTTCAAAGAAAATCAGTGGGGTATAAAATATCATCCGTCTAATGACTATTCGAGAGAATATAAGCTCCTTTCTCTCTTTTCACATCCGCAGATTCCGGTTCGATATAATGTGGGAAGGGATACCATGTACAAGGAGGGTAAGTTTGTTCTGGCGCAACATTACCTCATTATGACGCACTTTGAAGGAGAGGGGGTGCTTGAGTATTATAAAAAGAGAAATCCGACCGACCGGAAGGAAATCGAAGAGGTGATCCGGCATTTTGCAAGCGTGACATTGCCGTTAATGCATATGCATTCAAAAGGATACATTCATTCTGATATAAAACCAGGGCATCTTATACTAAATTCAAATACGGGTGTAATGGCTCTTATTGATCTTGAATGTACCATTAAAACGGGGGAGACACTTCTTGGTATGAGCAAGGAATATGCCTCCCCGGAACAAAAACAAATGATACAGCTTTTAAGAAAAAATGAGAGTGAAAAGGAGGTGTTGAAGAAGATTAAGATTGCGGCTGCGTCCGACTTGTATTCAGTAGGCCTGATTCTCTATGAAGCCCTTACAAATAAATTATGGCAGGAGAACCCCGTCTCACCGGTAGAATTAAATCCGTCAATTCCCGAGAAATTGAACAAGGTTGTTTTGGGATTATTGGAGGAAAATCCATTGAATCGTATACATTCCGCAGAACTGTTAAAAAATGAATTGGAAGCGATAGTGTAGTCGTCATTAGTCATTAGGGGTGTGTTTCTGATATTACGTAATATCAGAAACACACCCGTGGAAAGGCTTGTACAAGTAATTCCGGTGATTTTATACCATGGAAAAGAGACATGGAAAGTCAGGAGATTCAGCGACTATTTTGAAGGAACGGATGAGATATTTTGCCGGTTCGTTCCGGAGTTTGAATATCTGCCGACAGACCTTAGTGGTTACAGCAACGAGGAGATAAAGGACAAGGTATTCAGAAGGACGTCTCTTCAAATAGCCATGTTGTTAATGAGGAACATATTTGATGAAAAGCATCTTGAAGACAATAGGGAAGCGGTATTTTCAGGAGGAAGAGGGGTTAAGGTTTTTAGAGAGTGTAATCAGATATTTATACAATGCGCCGGAAATCCCGGTAGACGGGTAGTAGAGACAGTAAAAGAAATATCAGAAGAAGGAGATAGATTAAGCATGACAATAGCGGCTAAGTTAATAGAAAAAGGTAAAATGGAAGGTAAATTAGAAGGAAAGACAGAAGGGGAAAGGAACGCCTTGTTACTACACGAACAGTTTGAAATCCTTAACGTTAAATTTAGTATGGTAATTATGGAGAAAGTAAAGAGGGAAAACAATAGGGGTAGAAATAAAACTATAAAAACGGTCTCTACTGTCCAAAAGTAAAGCTCCCACTCTTCCCGCCGGATTTTTTTAGCAGGTGGATATCACTGATTATCATTTCCTTATCAGCGGATTTGCACATATCATATATGGTAATTGCACAGATGGATGCGGCGGTAATGGCTTCCATCTCGACTCCCGTTTTTCCGGTAACTTTTACTTCTGCGTATATCTCAATGGTGTCTGCGGCATTGTCTTTGTAATCTATTTTGACGCTGGTAATATTGAGAGGATGGCACATCGGAATAAGCTGAGAAGTTTGCTTTGCCGCCATAATTCCGGCAATTCTCGCAACCTCCAGGACGTCACCCTTGTGCATTTTTTTATCCATAATAAGGCGGAACGTCTCTGGTTTTGTTGTGATTTTTGCATGAGCGACAGCTACCCTGGCAGTATTTTCTTTACTGCCAACGTCTACCATTCGAGATGCCCCTTGATCGTCAAAATGTGTAAGTTGTGTCATGGATTGCTTCTTCAGTTTTTTAGCCGCCAACCTTGTGCATTACCACATGCCCTTTGCCGGAATGCATGCGGGGTTTTAAGTTCGCTGCGCGGATGAACGCGTCGTAAAGCAATTCTTCATTGAAATTATTTCTGAGGATAGATTTTAAATCGACTTCACCTCCCGATAGTAGGCACGAGCGAAGTTTGCCTTCAGAAGTTAGGCGGAGCCGGTTACATGAATCGCAAAAAGGCTGGCTCACCGCTGAAATAAACCCGATTGTGCCTAAAGCCCCTTTTATTTTATATGTTCGTGCGGCACCGCTGCCAAGTGCAGGCTTGGGGAGCGGGATAAGTTCGTTGTTTTTTTCGATAGCGGTTATAATATCAGCAGAGGGAATAAATCTGTCTCCTGAAGCCAGATTGCTTTTATTCATTGCCATATATTCGATGAAACGTACTTCAAGATCGCGTTCCAGGGTAAGTCTTGCAAAATCTTCAAATTCATCATCATTAATGCCTTTCATGGCAACAACATTGATCTTTGTGTTTTTAAATTTTAATTTGAGGACTTCTTCTATACCGTCCAGTACGTCTTTTAAATTTCCTCCCCGCGTAATCTGGTTGAATTTTTTCCCCTGTATGCTGTCAAGGCTAATATTCAGCCGGAACACGGCAATTTCTCGCAGTATTTTCGCGTAGTCTTTCAGGTAAATGCCATTTGTCGTCATGGCAAGGTCTTCTATGCCTTCCACCTTTGCAAGCATTCTGATTAATGAGTCGATGCCTTTTCGGACGAGCGGCTCGCCTCCGGTTAATCGAAAACTTGTTATGCCGAGTTTTATGGCGGTTTGTATAATGGTAATTATTTCTTCGTACGTAAGGATATCCTTATGCTCCATGAGCGCAATGCCATTCTCCGGCCTGCAATACGTACATCGAAGATTGCAAAGTTCGGTTACCGAAATCCGCAACCGGTTAATCTTTCTGAAATAGGAGTCTGTAATATTCATGATGATATTTCTCAGCTGTTTTCAACATTATAATTTGTTTTTGGTATGATGTGGTATTCCTTCATTTTTCTCCACAAGGTAGTAGTAGAAATTCCTAAATTATTTGCAGCTTGCTTGCGGTTTCCCGCGAATTTCCTTAAAGATTCCACAATCGTTTTTCTTTCCTGCTGGGCTAATGCGGCTCTGATACCACCTGAATCAAACGGTGTGTCAATGGTGGAGTCGAGAGAAGGTGTTTTTTGTAATGCGAGGTCTGATGTGGCGATGCAGCCATTTTTTGATAGTGTTATGGCTCGTTCAATCACATTTTCCAATTCCCGGATATTTCCGTACCAGGTATAGTTCAAAAGAGAGCTCATTGCATTTTCAGAAATTTCAGGTATTTTTTTGTTGAGTTTCTGTGAATATAAATTCACAAAATAGTTTACCAGGGCAGGTATATCTTCCCTTCTTTCCCTGAGTGGTGGTACGTGAATTCTTATGACATTTAATCTATAGAATAAATCTTTTCGAAAGCTACCGTTTCTCGTAGATTCCTCAAGGTCTTTATTTGTAGCGACGATGACCCGTACATCGAGGAATACAGGTTTATTATCGCCGACCTTGCGGATTTCGCCATTTTGTAAAAACCTCAGGAGTTTAACCTGGGTGGAAAGCGACGCCTCGCCAATTTCGTCTAAAAATAAGGTGCCTCCCTGGGCCTCAAAAAATAACCCTTTTTTGTCTTTTACCGCGCCGGTGAATGAACCCATAACATGTCCAAAAAGTTCACTTTCCTGTAAATTTTCAGGCAAAGCTCCGCAGTTTACGACAACAAATGGTTTGTTGCTTCTGGGACTGTTGTTATGTATGGAACGTGCAACCAGTTCTTTTCCTGTTCCGCTTTCTCCTGTGATTAATACCGTACTTTCGCTGTTAGTCAATTCTACCAGTATATTCAAGATTCGCATCATCACGGGAGAGTTGCCGATAATGCCTTCAAATTTGTACTGTTCCTTTGTTTTTTTTTGCAAAATGTTGACTTTTTCTGATAAACGTTTCTTTTCCAAGGCACGTTCGATGACAGAAAGCATGTTGGGCAGTTGGAAAGGTTTTGTGATGTAATCATATGCTCCGTCTCTCATTGCCTGAATTGCACTGTTAATAGTGCCAAACGCAGTCATGACAATGACTTCTGTTGAGGGATTGATTTTTTTTACGTTTGATAATACTTCGAGGCCATCCATGGTTTCCATTTTCAGGTCCACAATGATTAAATCATAGCCAATTTCTTTTTGCTGTTTAATGGCCGTTTCGCCGTTATCAACTCCGGAGACCTTGTAACCAGCCCTTTTCAGGGCAATTACCAGAGATTCTCTCATGTTTTTTTGATCTTCAACGATAAGAATATTAAACATAATTTTTAAAAAATCTTAAATGGAGATTGTTTTTGGTTTCTTATTATGTATCGGCAATCGGATAGTAAATATTGTGCCTCTGTTTTGTATGCTTTTTACATCTATCGTACCGCCATGATTATCTAAGACACGATGCACGATAGAGAGTCCTAATCCGGTGCCTCTTGATTTTTTTGTTGTAAAAAAGGGTTCAAAAATCTTTTTTATGCTTTCAGGAGAGATGCCAATACCCGAATCGGAAATTATAATTTCTATTTTATCATCATTCGTGATTCTGGATTTTTTTAAGCTAATGGTTATTTCACCCCCATTTGGCATGGCGTCTATGGAGTTTATTAATAAATTCCAGAATACCTTCTTTATCCAAATTCTATCCAGAAATATTTTCGGAAGGTTATTGCTATAGATTTTTTTTATTTTGATATTTCCGTTAAACTTTGCATCTTTCTCCAAAAGAAATAATGTTTCATCTACAATTTTTATAATATCACTTTTGATAAAGTGATATTCAGCGGGATGCGCAAAGGTAAGGAAATTAGAAATTATATTATTCAGCCACTCTGTTTCTTCTACGACCATATCGAACAGGCTTTTATCATCATCATTGAGAGCCAAATCTCTCTTCAGCATGCATACCGAGTTTGATATTGCGCCGAGAGGATTCCTTATTTCATGCGCAATAGAAGCGGCCAATTCACCAATAGATGCCAGGCGCTCGGAACGTCGTATCTGTTCTTCTATTTTTTTCTTGTCGGTAATATCTTGTATAATGCCTTCAACGCCGACGACACTTCCGTTTTTATTTTTAATTGGATACGTATTTTGAGAAAACCAGAGTTCTTTTCCATTCTTGCAATATACCCTGTATTCTAACCCTTTATATACTTTTGTTTTGCCGTTAATTATTTCTTTTGTTATCTTCTTAACCGATGCAACATCGTCCTTATGAATTATTTTTAAGGCTAAAGAAGGTGTATCATAAAACTCTTTGGGAGTGTATCCCGTCACATTTTTTAATGCATTATTGAGAAACATAAATCTTCCGTTTTTATCAAGTCGGAAAATTATGTCTTCTATATCTTCTACAAGATTTCTGTATTTCTCCTCTGAATATTTAATTTTATCAAATAGACGTGTATTGTCAATTGCAATAGCAAGTTGCGGTACAATCTTATTGATGATATCGACGTGCATTTCGGTAAAGTTGTTTACTTTTTTGCTTCCAAAATTAAGGCTTCCGATAATTTCACCTTTGCAGATTAAGGGGACCGACAATCGGGATTTAATTCCTTCCTTAAATAAAATAGGATCTGTCGAAAATGGACCTCTGGCGGTATCATGAACGACAAAAAACTCGCCATCTTCCACAACTTTTCCTGCCAGTGTGCCGTGTTTCGAATACTGGACTCCTTCCTCTAATTCAGAAAATCGATAATCTTTTGAAACTGCGAAGGTCAGAAATTCAACCCTTTTTTCATCAAGTAGTGCTATGCTTAAGCGGTCAAAATCAACTACCTTGTGAAGCTCTTCACTGAGGGATTTGTATACTTCTCTGATATCCAGCCGTGATGCTAAAAGTTTATTTATATTATTCAGGATATCTTTTTCCTGTTCAATCTTCTTCCATTCCGTCAAATCAATAATGATTCCCTCGTAACCTATAATGTTATTCCGCATATTTCTTCGAAGGCTGCTTGTCATCATACAGGGGATTTTGCTGCCGTCCTTCCGTTTTAGTGCTATCTCAAAATCCTTGATATATCCATTCTTATTTATGGTTCCTATTATTGTTTTGCCTTCTGATAGATCGAAAAATAAGTGATGAACCAGATTTAGCTGCAAAATATCATTTTTTGTATCATAACCAAATAATTCTATACCGGCCTGATTAATATCTACAATCTGGCAGTTTATATCACAGAAAAAAACAACATCTTTGCTTGATTCAAACAAACGTTTATATTTTTCTTCTGATATAATTAACCTTTGTGTTCTTTCTTCGACAATCTTCTCAAGATGCACCGTATAATTATTGAGCTCTTCTTCCAGTAATTTTTGCTCAGTAATATCCCTTATGATTATTACATAACCTATCGGCGCGCCGCTGAAAGAATTTCTTTTGGTAATGGTAGTATATCCGGTAAAAATTTTTCCATCCCTACGTACCAATTTCATTTCATCTTTATAGCTGCCGGTAAATAATGTAGATTTAAGTATTTTCTGAAGTTTTCCGGATTTAATATCTTCTTTTGTATACAAAATATCTATATCTGATTTATTGATTATTTGTTCTGGTGTATATTGAAACATTCTTGCTGCGCCTTCGTTAAACTCCAAAATATTTCCATCAAGGTCGCTTGCAATAATCGAATGTTCCGTTGAACTTACCAGAATGCTTTTCAAAAAATTTGTTGCCTCTTCCAGTTTTGTTGTTTTCTCCTGAACGGATTCCGACATAACGTTAAAGGCATCTCCCAGTTCCTGAATTTCATCCTGGGCGTTTATTTCTACGCGTTGCGTAAAATCTCCCGCAGACATTTTACGGGTTGCCTTTGTTAATTTAAGGATGGGATTTGCTATTTTTTGTCCAATTATGAAGGCAAATGCTATCCCTCCTACCGCCATAACAATGCCTGCAATGGTTAGGTAAGAAAGTATTTTTGATATGGGATTTTTTAAATCATTCAGGACAAGAGATATTTTGTCCGTGTTAATTTCGACAATAATACCCCATTGCAGTTCGGGAATCCAATGCCACGCCCCCAACACCGTTTCTCCAGCATAATTAATATATCCGTTCATGTCGTATCCTTTAGAACCGGTTAAACATGCTCTGACACTTTTTGTAAATTGGTTTGTTCCCGGTTCCACAAGGGGAATCTTTGATGGTATTCCTTTGACAACACTTCTTGTGTTGTAGATGGGTTTTTCGGGATTTGATCCGGAAATCAACAGGCCATCTTTATTTATAAGGTATACGTTGTAATTATTTAAATGTGGTATTTCTAATATTTCTTTGTCCAGGATGGAAAGGTAGGATTTGAATACCATTATACCTGCCAAACGTCCATCATTTTCTTTTATTGGGATGTAGGCGTATAATGTGTTAAAATCTTCCTCCCAATTTTTCGCTTCGTACTTATCAAATACGTCACCAATAGGTGGTATCTCCAGGAAACATGCTTCCCCTTTCCCGGCTTGCTTAAAACCGATACTGTCGGCAATATTTAATCCTATGACGTTACTGTCTGTTGATACCCGAATGTTACCGGAAACATCACTGATCATAAAATCATGTAAATTTTTTTCCGTGGAAATGAGGTAAACAAACCGGGAGATAATATTGGTATCTGTTTTTGTTAATGAAGCGGCTGCTACCGCAAAAGGATTTTTAGCAATTTGCTCCGCATGGTCCCGTGTTGTTTTTAACCACTCATTAATTTGAAAAGCTTTTTTAGCGGTAATCAGTTGTAAACATTACTCTGTTAAATAATGTGTCCGAAAAAATATTTTTAAGTCGTAAGTCT
>SOET01000074.1 GCA_021646465.1 Candidatus Kuenenia hertensis
ACAAAAAAATTTTGTTGATTATTTGCTTCGCAAATACTTAACCGGACAACGCTGAGTTAAAGTAAACTTATTTGAAAATAAATTTACTTTTCGTAAGGTGATAATGAAAAAGACATTCGATATAGAATCCTTTAAGGCAGGCCACTTTGAAAAAGGCACTGGATACAGTTATTTTGTGCCAGAGCCTATCAATAATCAATGGCAGTGGAAGGATGCCCAACTCAGCACTTTATTGGAAAAAGCATCCATCAGTTTAGGCGAACTTAACTCCTTTGCACGGCTGGTACCCAATATTGACCTGTTTATTCAATTACACGTCACCAAAGAGGCCGTTATTTCAAGCCGGATTGAAGGTACGCAAACCAACATTGACGAAGCTCTATTGCCGGAAGAGGAAATAAACCCTGAAAGGCGGAATGATTGGCTGGAAGTACGCAACTATTCGGAAGCCATGAAACATGCAATAAAAGAGTTGGAAAAACTCCCGCTTTCATCCAGGCTGCTCTGTAAAACCCATGAGAGACTCCTCTCAGGAGTGAGAGGAAAACATAAAATGCCAGGTGAATTTCGTAAAAGTCAAATCTGGATTGACGGGGCAAGTTTGAATGATGCGGTATTTATTCCGCCGGCACATACTTACGTCAATGAATTAATGGGTGACCTCGAAAATTTTTTACACAACGAAGACATATATGTACCTGCACTTATCCGTATTGGTGTAGCTCATTATCAGTTTGAGACTATACACCCTTTTCTCGACGGGAATGGGCGAATAGGCAGATTACTGATCACACTCTTTTTGGTAAGCAAAAAAATATTGCATCAGCCTCTTCTTTACCTCTCGGTATTTTTTGAGAAAAATAAATGCTTGTATTACGATAACCTGACCCATGTGCGGGAAAAAAATGATCTGATGCATTGGTTAAAGTATTTTTTGACCGGTGTGGATGAAACAGCCCGGCAGGCATCCAATACACTTTCGGAAATATTGAAATTGAAAGATGATGTTGAAAATACATTACGTAATACAGCGGGCAGACGCACCCATACCGCACTCGTCTTACTTACGCATCTGTTTGAAGTTCCTTTTATTCATGTAAAGCAGGCAGAGGAAGTATGCAACTTGAGTACGAAAGCTGCTAATGATTTGGTTAACCTGTTTGTGCATCAAGGTATTTTAAAAGAGGTAAGTGGCAAGACCCGCTATCGCCTTTTCCTCTTTGAGCCCTATTTGAATTTGTTTAAGTAAGGAATTGCAAATGAAAGGTTTGACAAAGAATGCCCGCCTTGCCTTCGTATCGTGTCTGCTTTTTTGTTTTCATCCGATACTTACGGAAACGGTTAATTCTGTCGGGTTTCGCGAATATCTTTTATGTTTGAATACCTTGGATTTACTGATAAAATCATATGGGATATAGGGAGCATTCCCGATTTTTTGTAACTTCAGCTTATTTTTGGTGAACGGAGTGTTAGCCTTGACAGGGTTTTGGAACCCTGTCAGGGTTGTCTTGAAGCAGAATACAATGTTGAACTACAAAAAATCGGGAATGCTCCCTGGGATATATGCTGATTTCTATTTTATCTGCAAAAAATTTAAAAAAGAGAAATACATGACAAAGAAATATATTTATTATGCCTTGTTTTTTCCGGTAATATTTTTTTGTACAGATGTGTTTTGTGGAAAAGATGTTTTGAATAAGAGTAATCTTGGGTTCATCCGGGCCATAGTTGATGATACGATAATAACTCAGGATGAGGTAATTAAACGATCGGCAGCAGCCATACGGGAGGCAAAAAGAACATATAGCAAAGAGGAGTTCGCAAAAAGTATCGAAAAAATCTTTGAAGATACCGTTGAAGAATTAATAGACCGGAAGCTATTGGTGAAGGAAGCAAATAAGGTCTTCGGTACAGATGCGTTAATGATGGATGATGTTCAAAAGGAGCTGGACTATTTTTTGAAAAGTGCTGTTGAAAACGTGGGTTCTTTATCAAAGTTTTATGAAATCGCAGAATCTCAGGGTATAAACCCGATTGAAAGGGAAAAAGAACTTAAAGAAGATATTATGATTGACAAAATAATTAAAGAAAACGTTAATAACAAGGTAACAGTTCAGCCTAAGTTATTAAAACGTTATTATATGGAGAACATTGATGAATTCCGTCAAAAAAAAGAAATAAAATTAAGGCATATCATGATCAAATTTTCCTCCCATGACAACGATAAAAGCAAAACATATTCCTTTGCGGAAAAAATCATGACGCTTCTTTCCAAAGGGGAAGATTTTTCTTCCATGGCAAAGTTATATTCGGAAGGTCCAAATGCTGAAAAAGGGGGCGAATGGAGCTTTGACGAGATAGAAGGGTTAAGAAAAGAACTGCGTGATGTTGTCAACAGTCTGGGAGACAATGAATGCAGCAAGATAATAGAGTCTCCTGTCGGATATCATATTTTTAAAGTAGAGCTTATGAGGCCTGAAGTTGTAAAAAAGTTTGAAGATGTACAAAATGAAATTTATCAGAAGTTATACAGGGAAGAGATAGGAAGATTAAAGAAAAAATATGTTCACGATCTCAGGAAAGAGGCATTTATTAAAATCATTAACTATTGAAATATATATTCCATGACCTTATTTAATGAAAGAATGCTGTGCCATTGTGTTTTAAAAGAAGCTAATATCGTTTTGGTGATTATACGGGAAGAAGGAAAAAGGTGTTAAGACGGGCGCTTGCTTTAAAATTATTTGAAGCCTTTTCCATGCAAAGATGGAACGATATGATACGTCCGGTAGAGTTAACGGAAATGGATAAGCATGCGCATAAAATGATCATCGCTTACTGCCTTGGTAAGTATGAAGAAGAAAAAGGAAGGCAGGTTAACTGGGAGATATTAATCAAGGGAGGGGTATTTGAATTATTACGTCGCATTGTTATTTCAGATATAAAATCCCCGATATACAGGAAAATAAAAATTTTACACCCCGACGTTTTCCTCCAGCTCAATAAATGGGTTTACGAACAACTCAAGCCAGCGCTTGACGGGCTACCAAAAGAAATAAAGACCGAATTAAAAAACTATTTGTTTGGTACAAACAAGGAAGATGATTTAACAAAAAAAATATTAGAAGCATCACATATTTATTCGAGTTTCTGGGAATTTCAAATAATTCAGAAATCTCATCCCACCGGTTATAAAATAGAAGAAATAGAAAGAGTTTTAAAAAACGATCTGGAACCCTATCTCGACCTTGCCGGCATGCGCAAAATCGTTTGTAAAGGGAATATCTCAAACTTTCTTGATCTTTGCGGACACTTACGTTTTCAAATAAGATGGAGCCAAACCCCGCGATTACCAAAAACATCCGTTTTGGGTCATATGCTTCTTGTGGCAATATTTTGCTATCTCTTTGCAAGAGAAGTAAATGCCTGTTCAAAAAGGGTATATAATAATTTTTTTAGTGCTTTGTTTCATGATCTGCCGGAAGCGGTTACCAGGGATATCTTATCTCCAATTAAAAGGTCGGTAGAAGGAATGCCGGAAACTATCAGCAAAATTGAAGAAGAATTGGCAGAAAAAGAAATCTCTCCTTTGCTTGAGGAAGGATGGTTTGATGAGATAAAATATTTCACCCGAAATGAGTATGAAAGCAAAATAAAAATAAAAGGAAGGGTGAAACATGTTACTACCGAAATGATAAATGAAAAGTACAATCACGATAATTATGACCCTATAGACGGAGAATTTATAAAAATTGCGGATGATTTGGCGGCGTATCTGGAAGCTTATTCAACGAATAGTTTGGGATTGTATCCCAAGCATTTAAAAGATGGCCGTGATACAATAGAAAAAAAATATAAAGGTCGATCAATTGCAGGGATGTCGATAGAGGCTTTGTTCGCAGATTATGCCACATAGGGTCTTGCAGATGTGCATCCATATTATATTGACACTGTACTTTATAAACTGTATAAGTAAGTGACATTATTGGAAAAAACATTGAGAAATTTTCCAGAGCGAAATATAACAATGGATGGTAAAAGACATTTTAGCCGCGTTCATTTTGAGGCACATACTCAAGTAAAATATCATAATAAAACGTACAGGGGAGAACTGCTTGATATCTCTTTGAAAGGAGCGCTATTAGAAATCAGGGAGGCCATTCCGGTTAACATGGGGGAGAGTTGCGAAATAACAATCCACCTTCCCTCTTCAAATATTAATTTAGTTTTTGAAGCAAAACTTGTTCATATTCACCAGAACTATTTTGGCTTTAAATTTGTGAGCGAAGATATTGATACCATAACGCATTTAAGAAGGTTGATAGAACTCAACATCGGAAGTCACGAGCAAGTTACCGGTGAGTTAGCATATTGGTTAAAAGAATAAAAGGAGAATTCATTTGAAAACAATTTTGATATGTATCGCCTTAGTAATCATTAGCCTGACACAACAAGCCCCGGCGGAAACAGTTTATCCGAAAGTTTCACTCGAAACCAATCATGGAGAAATAGTTCTTGAGCTTTATCCCGAAAAAGCTCCGGAAACAGTGGAGAATTTTCTCAAATATGTTGGGGACGGTTTTTACAACGGGACAATCTTTCACCGTGTAATAAAGGGGTTTATGATACAGGGAGGCGGTTTGACCGAGGATATGAATAGAAAAACCACGCTCGACCCTATTAAAAACGAGGCGTATAACGGACTTAAGAATTCCAGGGGAACCGTAGCAATGGCCCGTACGATGGATCCACACTCTGCCACAGCACAATTTTTCATTAATACGGTAGATAATGGTTTCCTTGATTTCAAAGATCAAACTACAAGAGGGTGGGGATATTGTGTTTTTGGTAAGGTGGTAAAAGGGATGGAAGTTGTCGATGCTATTGAGCGGCTGCCTACCACAAAAAAAGCAGGATATAGCGACGTTCCCGGCGCTACGGTGATCGTAAAAAAAGCGATAGAAATAAAATAAATTTTTTGTAACGATCATTAAAATGTCCACTTACTTCATTTGCCCAAACTGTGGTTCACAAGTACCCCGAAAAGCGCTTGCGTGCCCTGAATGCGGGTCTGATGAAAATACCGGCTGGTCTGAGGATACACTATACGACGGACTTGACTTGCCAGAAACAGAACCAATCACATCGCATACATCAAAGTCTTTTTTCAAAAAGAAATATTTTCTCAGCATAGTGGCCATTATTGTTATATTGGCCTTTTTATTGATATATTTGATCTGATCTCCATAAAAAACTCCAGGCTTTCCCTGCTCTGATTTTTATAAACCTTCCAGAAAGAAATGCAGTGATGATTACAAAGAGAAATACAGGAAAAATCATTTTCTTTTTAATTTTGTTTTTGTATGGTGCGTCAAATGTTCATGCCAGAACAGAAACAGAGGCCGTAACACAAATATCCACGATAGACGCGCTGTTAACCGGAATTTATGATGGAGAAACGACCATTGGACAGTTGAAAAAATATGGTAATTTCGGCATCGGGACGTTTAATGCGCTGGATGGAGAAATGGTTGCTGTTAATGGGAATTTTTATCAGGTGAAATCGGATGGTTTGGCTGACAAGGCAGAACATTTTATGAAAACGCCGTTTGCCACGGTAACTTTCTTTGACAAAGACGAAGAACTAAAACTGCGGCCGGGAATAAATTTTAATACTTTCGAACGAGTCATGGACAATGTCGTTCCCACAAAAAATATTTTCTATGCCCTCCAGATCAAAGGGCGTTTTCGTGAAATAAAATTGCGAAGTGTTCCGAAGCAACGCAAGCCATACGCGCCACTTTCCAGTATTATAAAGAAACAACCGCTTTTTTATTCAAAAAACATCGAAGGAGTTATTGTAGGTTTTCGCTGTCCTCCATTTGTTGAGGGAATAAATGTTCCGGGATATCACTTTCATTTCATAAGCAACGATACCAAAATGGGAGGGCATGTTTTAGACTTTACGGTGGAAGATGCAATGTTGCAAATAGATTATACGCCAAAATTCATTATGCTGCTCCCCGGTAACGAGGAATTCTATAAAGCCGATCTGACAATAAACAGAGAAGAAGAATTTAAAAAGGTGGAAAAATAAATCTATCCGTACCAAAATATTTGTCAAACTTTTTTAATCAGTTGGTTGCATAAATTGGCGTTATTGTATTACCCATTTTGCCCAAAATGCTTAATTTCCCACCGAAATTACTTTGGAACAAGTGCGGATCATTTCGGTCAGAGAAACAAACGGAAAATCTTCTGTATCGCCGGAAATAACCATTCGCGTATAAAAGGTCTTTGGCGGTACACCTGAGTACCGGCTCATGATACAGATGCTTATGATATGTCACAAATGCGTTATAAGATAGATACCATTCAAAATATAAGAAATTCTAATAATTATAATCACTGATCAAGGTGTGACGTCAGACATTAGTCAATTATTAAAAATAGCAGCTACGAAATCAAGAACCATCTTTACCTCAGGCAGATTCTTAAAATAATTCATCCTTTCGCAAATGCCTCTCGTAAAACTGACAGCATTAGCATTTCGGACTGTTCTTTTCGTTCGGATACTTGTTTTTCCAATTCGTTGATTATGCCCATAAGCTTATCTACACGCTCAATGATAGCTTGTTGTTCTGAGAGTGGCGGGAGCGGAATGAACGTTGACTCAAACTGATTATTAGTTATACTTGGTGAATTAAACCCTTTCAGCATCTCAAGATACAAATCTTTTATATACGAACTCAACAATATGTATTTAACAAATTTCATATTGATTATTAAGGGTTTAAAGACGCAAAAGCCCGTTGAACCAATAAAATTAGGCCGTGATTCTTCTATTAAGGCAAGGTTGTTTAGATATGGGCGAACGGTGGAATACACAAGGTAACCCGGCCTTAGAACCCGACGCGCACGACTTGAAAGTTCAGAAACAGTCTTAACTTTTATTTCTCTTATCAAATACTTTTGATTGTCAATAGAGTCAATATCGACATAATTTACTCTATCTGTCGGTTTTAAATATTTTTGGATATCAAGATTATCTGAATACATAATAACTTCTCCCAAGCGACACCACACCCACCCATCAGGTAAATCAAACGGTTTTTCTTCTTCACTGATGGGTGGCAGGGCTTTTGCTTTCTTTGTGCCCTTTGTGTTCTTCGTGAGACGCTCTTTTTCGGCTTTGATCTTCTCAAGCAATTTTGAGGCGTGATTATCTCCGCTGATAAGTTCAGGATGTTCTTCCCGCCATTTGGCTGTCAGCTTGCCTTCGATTGCTTCCTGTAATACCGCTTGACGGAGTTTTCCAAAAAGGTCTATTTGGACATCCAATTCATTCAAAAAATCTTCGTGCTCACTAGAAATGCTGTCAATTTTACTCAAAATCTTTTTCTGCTCTACTAAAGGCGGGAGCGGAACTTCGATATTTGAAATAGCGGTCACAGATAAGGACACATTGGCCGCCCCCTTCATTAAAGGCACAAGAACCCGATCTTTATTCTTTTGGAGATAAACATGAAGATACCGAGCATCCAATATCGTTTCATCTCGAGGCACAACTGCGGATAGTATTGAACCAAGAGCAAACTTGCCTTCTTGATAATGGACATAATTTAGTGTTTTCTTGCCATGCCCGGTTGACGACACCAAAGGGATACATACGGCTTTAGTATCGAATTGATAATCTCTTGATGTTTTTCGTTCAACCCCTGTTGTAACTAACGGATAATCACCTGGTAGTGCCTTTGCCAGGCCAGTAACACCTTTTTCAATAGTACAAACATCTCCAATTTTTACGCGTTTCCACTCACTCATTCTTCCACCCCTTTTTCTTCGGGAGGTGTTTCTCCGCCTTCTTCTCAATCATTTTTAAAGCCTCATCATCAGCAAGCGCTTCTGCTTCAGCCTCGCACTTCAAGCGTTGTTTACGAAAAACCTCATACTGCTCCAAAGCCAGTGCGTCAGCAATTTCTTTGGTTACAGTTCCGGCATGCTCAAGAATGTCGCGTTCATTAAACTTGAGAAAGGCGTCAAGCTTTTTGCGCCAGTCTCGCATGAAGATCTGCCGGTGGCGTTTCGCCTGGTCTTCGGCATAATCAAGGTACATGGTTACGATTCTGTTCAACTGTTCCATTTCTTTCTCGTTGAGGTAATTCTTGGCGATGGTCACATCACCCTGGCGCACTTTTGCGCTTTTCCATGCGGTAAGACCCATGTTGGGTTTTGATGCATCAGCCCGCTCGGAAATCAACTCCGCCGCAGTCTTGCCGGATACAGCGAAATGGAGCTTGTTCTGGACAATTTTGAAAAATTCTAAGGTCTCTTCCGCCTTTGGGTCATAGTCAACAGCCAGTTTGTAAATATCCCGGATTTTTTGATAAAAACGCTTCTCGCTGGAACGGATGTCGCGGATACGCTCAAGGATTTCATCAAAATAATCAGAGCCGATGTTTGCGCCCTGTTTAAGCCTTTCATCATCCAGCACAAACCCTTTGACAATATATTCCCTTAACTGCTGAGTCGCCCATTGACGGAAGCGTGTAGCAGTAAGGGATTTAACGCGATATCCAACCGAAATAATCATATCCAAATTGTAAAACATTGTTTTGTAACGTTTTCCATCAGCCGCAGTTGTCAAGAATTCCTTGACAACTGAATGTTCTGCGAGTTCACATTCCTCAAAAATATTCTTAATATGCAGGCTTATGTTTTGTTTGGTTGTCTGGAAAAGTTCTGCCATCAACTGCTGTGTTAGCCAGACAGTCTCATCCTGAAAACGAACATCAATCTTAATTTTCCCATCTTCCGCCTGGTAAATAATAAGCTGTGACTTATTTTCTGCGTTATCCATTCTCCAACTCCTTTCTCAATTGTTGAAGAAGCTCATCGCTCTTTCGAAATGATTCGTGGATCATCGTTACCAGTTCCACGCTTGAATATGTGTGTTTTTCCTCTGGCATATGCGGATTCTTTATGTCGAGGTTATAGCCGTTCGCAGCAATCGTATCAATAGACACCTTCCATGCCTGTTCGTTCTCCTTGCGCTTCTTCCACCACTTCTTAAGATCATCAAACTCGCTTTTCTGGATTGGTTTCGTCTTGCTGTACGCCTTAACGCCTTCGGGCAGTTTGTGTTCCCAGTACCAGATTTCCTTCATCTGTTTTCCTTTTTCAAAAAAAAGTAAGTTTGTGGCAACGCTGGCATAGGGCTGAAAAACAGAATTGGGCAGCCGCACGATGGTATGCAGATTACAGTTTTCCAGCAAGTGCTGG
The DNA here is from genome assembly GCA_021646465.1 of Candidatus Kuenenia hertensis. Classification (GTDB taxonomy): domain Bacteria; phylum Planctomycetota; class Brocadiia; order Brocadiales; family Brocadiaceae; genus Kuenenia; species Kuenenia hertensis. Next base: position 9,283 of record SOET01000074.1, read on the forward strand.
CGAATGCGCTGTTTTACACCGTCGCCGGTCAGCGAACCATCCGGCAGGACAATACCGGCACGGCCACCGTCTTTCAAATACCGCACCATGAGCATCAGGAAAAGATCGGCGCTTTCCGTTGTGCGAAAATTTTGAGGAAAGTTGGTCTCTGCTCCATCGGTAACCGAGGCGCCGAAAGGAGGATTTGCAAGGATGATATCGACACGGTCTTTTTGCCCTATTGAGGTGTATTCACGATTTAAACTATCGGTATAGTCCACATTTGGTACTTCAATATCGTGCAATATTAAATTGGTAACACAGAGCATGAAGGGAAGCGGTTTGAATTCCATGCCATGAATGGTTTTCTCCAGCGTCTTAAGGTCTTCAACGCCTTTCACATCTTGTTTGCGGATATTTTCTATGGCGCTGGTTAAGAATCCGCCGGTTCCGCATGCCGGATCAAGCACTTTTTCACCCAGGCGGGGATTGATCATTTCGGTGATAAACTCTGTCAGTGCGCGGGGCGTGTAAAATTCTCCGTAATTGCCTGCGCTTTGCAGGTCGCGTAAAATCGTTTCGTAAATATCACCAAACACATGCCGGTCTTCGGTCTTATTGAAGTCGATCTGGTTGAGTTGATTGATGACTTGACGAATGATAGTGCCATTTTTCATGTAGTTATTGGTGCCGTCGAATATTTCGCGAATAATGAGGGCACGCTTGCTGCCGGAGCTTACATCGAGGTTTTTCAGTTGAGGAATCAATTTTCTGTCAATAAACTCCTTAAGTTCATCGCCGGTCATGCCTTCATCGTCAGCGGCCCAACTGCGCCACTGCAATTTCTTTGGCATTGGGGAAACGTATTTATCATTGAGAAGTTCCAGTTCTTTATCCTTATCATCAAGAATTTTGAGACTGATCATCCAGCCCAACTGTTCAATACGCTGTGCGTCCCCGGACACGCCCGGATCCTTTCTCATAATGTTCTGTAATGTTTTTATGATATTTCCTATATTTTTCATCTTGTTTCTCTTTTTCCTCTCACAGAGTACACAGAGTACACAAAGTTTTATATAGATTCATTGATATACATGCCGAATACCATTTTTAAGCAAAATTTCACTTGATTCATTTTTTCTTTGTGAGCTTTGTGACCTCTGTGAGAGTCATTATTAGCAAATCTCTTGTTTCTCTCGCCGAGTAGGCAAGGGGGAGTTTCACCCCCAAGCCTCTCACAGAACCGTACGTG
>SOET01000027.1 GCA_021646465.1 Candidatus Kuenenia hertensis
TACAAAAAAATTTTGTTGATTATTTGCTTCGCAAATACTTAACCGGACAACGCTGCAAACAATAGAGATATTATTATAAAGTGAAATGTACATATTCAGATAATAAACAACTTTCGCAAAACTTCAAATAATACTTTTCAAGTACGGTGGTTGATTAAGAGTTGTTTTCGGCAGATATTGCACAAAGCATAAAAAGAATACCATAACCGTTAAATTAAAACCTCCCCCTCTTTCCCCTCCTTTGCGAGGCAATGTTATTGAATCAAGCAAGTGATCTCTTCTTGGGGCTGAATTTGGGCAACTTATATCGTGTAAACCTTCTTTCGTAATGCCTTCCTGGTCTGATAGGCAAAATGTTTATATAATTAACATCAATAAAACATGACTTCCCACATATAATAAGAAATTGACTTTTATTGTCAAAATGCATATAAATAACCCTAAATTTTAGACAGTTATGTGAAGGAACACATTATGTCTTAACGAAAAACTAATGTATCACTTTACTGTCATCACAAAAAAGAAATTTAGATGCATACAGATATGAAACATATTAGGAGACATTTAATATGGAAGAAAAATTATTAAACAGGATAGAAACAAATCCAAAAATAATGTTTGGTAAACCCGTGATAAAAGGAACCAGGTTAACGGTAGAAATAATTTTGAAAAAAAAACTTGCTTATGGAGAATCAGAGGAAACAATATTAAAAGAATAACCTTTTTTAAAGAAGGAGGATATAAGAGCCGCGCTTCTTTATGCCGCCAAAATATTGTCGCTGGAAGAAATATTTCAAACGTAATGGTTTGGCTGAGTAAAAAGCGATACCCAACCTTACAACTGCCTCAGGAGATTTGAACTGAAAAAGAAGGTACGGCTCATAGGAGGGTGCGAAAAATGGTTCCTGTTTTCCCCCTCATTTTTACTTCTTCTTCTTTATATCCGAATTCATCACATACAGACTGAATAATTATTTTTAGAATGGAATAAAATAATTTAGAAATGGGAATATTTCATTGTTTTGAGTAAAAAATGTCTTGTATGCAAACAATAAGAAAGATTTGGGAATACATTGTAAGAAATTGGCGTTGGTTTTGGTGGCATTGGGGGATTCAAATCTTGTTTGTTTTACTGCCTACATTATTTGCAACAAATGCAATCATTCCATGCCTTGATAAACCATTTCGAACTATTGTGTTTTCTTTTTTTTGCTTAGAAGAAAAAGCTTGCGATCACCTTAATCAATTACCATCAAAACTAGCATTATTTTTGGGCAACGACAAAAAGATATCGTATAACACTAACAAAGAAGATTACTTAAATTTTAAAGGAGACATGCCTGAAGATTAAAGAGACTTTTTGCTTACGATGTCTAAAGATAAAAATTACCAAAATGCAATAAAAGAACTTTATTCAAATCAAAAAGCGTATATCCAAGAATTACCAAAAGAGATAGCATTTCTTCTTGGAGATAGCAGGAAAATAGATTACAAGAATGAAAGATTGATTTTCAATGGTATTATGACGGAAAATGAAAAAAATATTTTGCTTAAATTTACTTCTCCAGAATATTGCGAAGATTCGTCAAAATATGAAGGAGCAGTAAACAATCTTTTTGAAATGTCACAGCATCATGTTATAAATAATCTAAGATATTTTTTTAATACTTTTCTTAACAATATTAAAAGCTCACCCTTTGATACCCTTACTTTAGTTAACGGTTTTATTGCTCTAAATGAAGCTTGTGCTATCCTTCCGTTATTGCTTTTTTTAAGTGTTATTTTTACATTTTTATTGAATTTGCTATTAAAATTAGGAACAAGCGATAACTACCTTATTTTCCGTCCAACAGTAATTATAATTTATCTTGTTATTATTTTTATTTTATATCATCTAATCAATCATTCGCTTTTCATTATCTCTTTTTTATGCTTTGTTACTATAATACTTTTTCTACTTCCATGTTTATATCGTTACATGAATTTCAGATATTGGTTTAGTATTTTATCTATTTTTTTTGTAATTCTTAGCATTATTATAATTTTATGCACGAATAAAAATTCGGTATTTTGTATCTCTGAAACAATTGGAGAATGGATTAAAAATCATGCTGTTTTTCTTGTTTGTTGTTTAATGCTGGTTCTAATAATTGGAATTAAAAGCTATCGTGAAAAAGTTTACATTTCCAATAAATACTTAACAAAATATATCTTGCTTCATTATCCTGTAGTCTTTTTTGCAGGGGTAATTTACAACATAATTATTTATGTGTATCTTTGTATTATTGTTTCAAATGATGACATGAAACAAGTTTCAACATTACCATTACTTACTATATGGTCAGCCTCATTAGCAATGTGGATGGGGCCTTTTATATGGGCCTGGATTCAAACTTTCAGTAAGGATTTTATTGATGAATATTATCGGAAAACTACATTTCAAATTATTGCAAATTTAAATAACCATCAAGTAATGCTTGGTTATGGTGAACTTGGCAAGGGAATACAGACTGAACTTTTAGAAAGAATGAAAAAAAATAAGATACAGAAAGAACCGATTTTAGATCCTTCAGATGGTTCTACCATAAGATATTTAGCCAAAGATATGGTGGTAGTTGACAGGGATGATAAGATTTTTGATCATGTTTATTGCGATCCGTCTTTTGAAAAGATTGGTATAGCAAAAGCTAAATATAGGTATATTAAATCACTGCCTCAAACTAGGCTTGAAATAAAGAAAGAAGAATTATGGATTCCAGCCGTTATCGGTAATTTCATAAACGAGAGTATAATTGATTACTGCGCTTTAGGGAAATGCAAATTCTTTATTGATACCATAGAGGGTTATGAGGAATCTATCAGGATATCAAAGTTTGCACACGATCAACAAAGAACGAGAGGCATTATAACCGTTAGTGACAGCGCACAGAAGAAGTTCCTGTTTCCGAGACATTCCGGGCATGGGATATTCCTTGCATATCCTACAAGGCAGCGGGGCATATCGTTGGCAGAGGTTATTTATCCTGCCATGTCCAGGTGGCTTAATGAGCGTAATGTTCCTAATGTGCTGATCTTTACAGATAATCTTCGACAGATTCATTACATAATAGAGACCATACTGCAGGAACTTAAGCTGAGCAACTATCTCGATCAATATTTGGGTGGACCTTGGAGAACATTACCATACCAAAACGAACATGTCGACTTAAGGATAACCCTCTGTAGTGAAGCGGAAGAGGTAATAAGGGTATGTTGCACTAATATGAAAGAAGACATATTGCACAGTCTGGATGTAAGAGAATGGGTAGAGATAATTGAGCGGTGCGCAAGTCCTGAATGTGCATGGCCAAGCGTGAAGTACTACATAAAGAGCAGAGTGATTGTGGAAAAACCCCACCTCATGACCATGGAAAATATGATAAAATGGTTAAAACCTAAGGTGGTTGTTATTAATTATAAAAAAACAGCTGATATCCTGAAAGTACTTCATGACTGGATTATTGCTGTGGAGAGGCATAATTCATTAAAAGAATATTACCGGCCATGGATATGGATGCCAAAGATTATCGTGGGGTATCAGGGAGAGGAAGAACGAGATGTAAGGGATTGGCTTACATATTATGATACCCTTTGTAGTATAAAATGCAGTGGTGGAGATAGTTACAATTGGCAACGATATCCTGTTCAGTCAATAGATTGTATGGTGGATTTAAACAAAGACTCACGGGAACAGATAGCCGCAATAGCAGAGGCAATGCAAAATAAGAGGTAAAAACATATGCCAATAGATGAACATGCCATAGGTATACACATTATATTGAGAAACAAGGCTGGTACCTTTCCCAAAATCCTTGAAAATCTTTCAGGACTTATATTTGAAGAAGATACTGAGTTTAAACAAAAAAACAACAATCTTTTTTATCCATCATTTCATTACAGCCGTTACCAGAATTGTTCTTATGGAAAGAAACAGAGAGAGCAATACTTTTATTTCACTGCCGATATTACATTAGAAAATTCTGTAGCTAATAACGCAGAAAAAGGTGCGGTAATTCTTTCCTTACCAACCCCAGATGAATCTTTAGTTGAAAGAAATAGCATAATAGATAGAATTAATAGCCTCCTTTTTTCTTCTCAAAATAATGGGTGGTTAGGTCATATAAAAAAATCAGATGGAAAAATTGTAATGATAAACATAGATGATAATTTAGAACAGCATATTCGGGTTGCGCATGAATTACTTGAAAAAAATTGCCTTTTTCAAGTAACAGTTTCCCCTGAAACTTATAGGGCAAAAATCTTTAATATCTTACAAAATTCAGAGTTTTATAGACATTTCATACCAGAAGAATTATTAAATGCAGAATTTAATCGTTCATATGTTAATACCCAATTTTCATACAATGAAAACATTCATATTGAAAGAATACCATTGGCAAAGTTGCACATCTGTTGTCGTCACGGCGATAAATCCGGAGCCCTTGCCGCAGCAATAAATACGCTACTTTTTAGAAAATTTAATGGTTACAGAAATGATGGCCTGCAATATGTATTTAATATAATGTTTCTCATAGATTATTTCTCCTTCTCACCAAGTGTGGCATATGACGCCATTTATGGACGCTTGACAGATTTTAAAAAAGATAGAATTAAAATTGCTCAAAAGGACGACGACAATAATAACCATACGGATATTAGCAAACCTCCTGATGTAACGAGGGCAAGGGAAGTGATAGAAAGAATACTTATATGTCCTATTAGTGACAATAATTCTTGTAATAACTCTTGGGTCGAGTATGCTAATAAATTACACGAATATCTTAAAGAAAATGGAGAAATTAGTTACAAAGAACCGATAAAAGATCAATATAATAATAACATCTTGATTTATCGAAATGAGCATCAACCATGTTGGATACAGGACGAAGATCATAATAAAAGGAATGCGCCAAACACAGGATGTGATATATGCAGGAAGTGTTGGAGAATTGATGAATTAAGAAAAGTATATCATTAAAACTAACGGCAATTTATGAAATTAGCGTTAGTTGTGTAATAAAAATTAATCTGTACTTATAAAATATAGATTAAAATGTTAATAAATTACTTCCCTCTGGAGTTCGAATTTGATGAATATGAAATAAACGCAGTTGAAAATTCACAAGAATATTTCAAAGAGCTTCGTGATAAATACAATTCAACACATTCATTCTTTAATATTGGGTCAAAAATATATATATCCAATAAAGATGGTGAGGAATTAAATATTGGTAAATCACATAGTCGGTTTTGGTGTCGGTTCTGTTAGTTCTGGTGTCGCGTCTTGAATCGTTGTAAATGAGTCAGTGCCTTGCGAATATAACAATTCGCTGCCGTGTTGGGCCAGGCTAAGTTATCGATGGTATAAGGTGTAGCTTTTCCACCCGCTTATTTGTAAACCTCTCAAGCCCCCTTTCTTTTTTATCATATGTGGCCAAATGGTGCCTTGCATGTAACATTGGTACTGCGTCATCAGACTCTCAGGACAGTGATGGACATAGCGTTGTCATTTCTTGCCTTTTTCCATTAGAATATTACATATTGCATGTGGCTTTATGTTTTTCTTCCCGATAATTTTATTGTCAAACAACGTTAAAATGTTCATAATACTGCTCCTTGCGACTATTTTAGAATATCATTTAATCAATTTTATTCTTGATCTTGTAAATTTTTATTTAGACATAAAATCATAAAGGAACAACCTGTGGCAAGAAATCCTGAAGAATGGTTTAATCAAGCTAATTATGGTATAAAAACAGCCGAAATTATGTTTAACAACAAAAGAAATATTTATACGGTATTTATGTGCCATTTAGCTATAGAAAAAGCTCTTAAGGGATTGTATGCAAAAGAACTTAACAAGTTGCCGCCGAAAACACACAACCTCATTTATCTCGTTGAAGAAATCCATCTTGATCTTTAGAAGATCAATACGACTTTATTTTTACTCTTAACAGGGTTAGTGTTCCAATTCGTTATCCAGAGGAGTTACAGAAATTAAAAAAAGATTACAATAAAACGAAAACTAACGTTTTACTTGAAAAAAGCAAGGGAGTATTAAAATGGCTAAAAACAAGGTTAAGGAAGTGATTAAATTCTTAGAAAAGAGTTTAGAAGAAAGCGGTTTGGAAGTAATGAAGATTGTCCTTTTCGGGTCTTATGCCAGAAAGGAATCAACCGGTGAAAGCGATATAGATATTGTGATTGTATCAAAAGATTTTCGTAAAAATGATATTTTTAAAAGAGTAGAATTAATCAAAGAAGCCGAGATAAAGACCATTAAAAAATTTATGATACCTCTCGATATTATTATGATGACGCCAGAAGAATTTGAAAGTAAAACGTCCATCATCAGTGATTATGCCAGAAATGGCGAAGTAGTTTATGGATAGCAATAGATGATAAAATAATTCTAAATCTTTTGGATGGCTGAGGAAAACAGGGGCAACGACCGTTTTGATTAAACGGTCGTTACCCCTTTCCCCGTGCCGTGCGGGTCCAACCCCTTATGTTTTCATGGAGGTATTTACCGGTTTTATTTACCTCATATTATTTAAATCTTATTCTGAATTTCCCTCATTTCCTGCAACAATTCCGATATGATTTTCTGCTGCTCATGGAGCATTTTCTTTTGTTCCTGAATCTCACGTTGCTGCTCTTGCATTACCTTTGTCATAACAGCGGTAATGTCCATGGGGCGCAATCGTTTGCGATCCTGGTAAGCTACAAGAGACGGAACATCTTCGGCAATAAACCCAAGGTGTTCTTCCTCTGAACTGTCCACTTTATATTTGAATTTAACGGGGTTAAGAGCTTGCAACGTTTCCGTGGCCTCAGCAAGAGAAATACCGGTAATATCTTTTTTCAAATCTCGTGATGAACCTTCGGTAACAGAACCGGATGCGTTTATGTTGCCTACGACTTCAAGCGACTCTGTTGGGTTTGTAGTGCCTATGCCAACATTGCCGGTTGAGTTAATAAATAATGTTCCCGTTGGCGCTTTCTGTTCAATTATGAAAGGGTTTGACCATACCTCTCCATCAAGCAGCCCGACAGTATACGCGCTCGCAGGGATTTCATCAAATCCGTCTTTCGGCGCTATTCCGATGCTGGCCTTTGTTTCGCCCTGTCGACTGAAATGTATTACAACAAACCCAGTTTCGCCGCTGGCATCCGTTTCGCCACTTACAAGAATTTGCGGATTAATATCAGACTCAACTTCCAACCTGTTTGAAGGAGTTGACGTTCCAACACCAACATTCCCTTTTATGTAATAAATATCAGAGCCCGATTTTTTCCACTGTGCAGCGCCCTTTTTTGCCAGAGCGATACTATCGAATGTAAGAAAACAAGAAGTAATAATTGTTATTGATAATGTAATAATCGCAAAAAACCTTTTTCTCATAAATAGAACCTCCTCATATTAAATTAAAGTATTCATATCATATTTGTATCAGTCTGCAATGGCCGGGATAGCTAATGCCTCTGAAAAACATTAGCTATCCGGTAGATTAATCAAAAATCAAAAAAAATACCATTACTATTTTACCTACAGTCAAACTAATCCGGGGGAATCTTAACGGGAAACCCTTAGCTTATTAACAAACACCCTGCGAAGTATAAAATAGGGTCAGCGACTGTTTTGATTAAACGGTCCCTTTTCCCGCCCTTTTATGCTTTTACGGAGGTATTGACCGGTTTTATCTATCTCATTTTATTTAAATCTTATTCTTAATTTCCCTCATTTCTTGCTGCAATTCCTATATGATTTTTTGCTGCTCCCGGAGCATTTTCTTTTGTTCCCGAATCTCCCGTTGCCGAATTCCAAAGGCATTATATTTAATTATTTCCCTTCATCGCCAGAATTATCTGAAATTAAGTATGGTGTTCCCATATTGTCACAATTCAGGAAATGTAGTACGACTCGCAATCAGCCAGTTCTTTTTATCCAACGGTAGTATTCTTGAGATAATGTAGTTAGTATTTCACATAATTGACTTCCATCCACCACCCAACGCCTGGTAAATATTAACCATTGCGTACATTTGTTGTGCTTTCGTTTCAATCAATTCCATTTTCGCTTCCAACGCATCACGTTGGGTCATTAACACTTCCAGATAATCGGCCCTGGCTGATTTGAACAGGTTATCTGCAATAGTAATCGACCGGGTAAGCGCCTCCACCTGCTTTTCCTTCAGGTCATAGTTTTTTCCCAGGTTACTGATCTTTGACAGTTTATTGACAACCTCTGTGTAAGCGTTCAAAACGGTACGTTCATAATTGTAAACAGCTTGTATCTGCTTTGCGTTTGCATTGTAGTAGGCTGCCTTTATTGCGTTTCTGTTGATCAGGGGTACCGTCAATTCTCCGGCCAGGTTATACAGCATGGATTCTGGTGTTCTTATTAAATACTTCGGATCAAATGCCTGATAACCTACACCGGCAGTAATGTCTAAAGCAGGGTAAAACCTGGCTCTCGCCACCATCACATCCAGCTTTGCTGCTGCCAGCTCCAGTTCTGCTTGTTTAATGTCAGGACGGTTGGTCAATAATTGTGATGGGAGACCGGCATGGATCGTGTCTGGCACCAAATCATTATATCCCTGAGAGTTTCGCTGAACAGGCTGAGGGAATCTACCCACCAGGAAATTGATCCTGTTCTCCGTTTCCGTGATCTTTTGTTCAATATTGTACTGATAACTTTGGTTTTTGAGCACCTCTGCTTCAAACTTACGCACTGCCAGTTCGGTGGCTTTAGCTGCTTGTTTCTGTAACTTTACAATTTTTAGGGCATTTTTTTGGATTTCAATGTACTTTTTTATTGCGTCCAGCATGTTATCGAGCGCCATCAGTTCGTAATAAGAACTGGATATTTCGGCAATCAGCTTAGTTACCATGAAATTTTTTCCTTCAATTGTGGACAGATACTTCAACGCTGCTGCTTTTTTGGCATTCCGCAGCTTTTTCCATATATCCACTTCCCATGAAACATTGGCAGATATCAGATAATCCGGCAGTGGTTCAGGGAATTCCTTACCGGATTTAATGTCAAGGTTTTCTTCAACAGCCCCATTTCTGGTAAACTCGCCCACCTTTTCAGCCCCGGCTCCCGCCTTAAGATTTACAAAAGGCAGATACTCCCCTTTTCTGGCTTGTACTTCATTTTCGGCAATGATAATTTCCTGCAAAGTGATATTCAGTTCCTGGTTGTTTTGCAGTGCGGTATCAATCAGGGATATAAGCTCGGTATCGGTGAAAAATTTCATCCAACTAACCTCTGCCGTATTGGTTGTATCCTGTGCATTATTATAACTTTCCGGAACGTTGTTATTTGCTGTTTTCTGTAACAACGCTGGAGCACAGCCTTTGAATACCAGCGAAATACAAATTATCCCTATATAGCTCAATATTTTGTTTCTTTTCATTGTCTTTAATTTCTTTGATTACTCTTTATTTCTGCCTTAACAATTTTTTAATTAGCATGCTAGCCTTCCGCAGGTTTTCTGAGAGCATGTTCTAACTTTCTTTTGTAGGTACATCTTCTTCGTTCAGGCCGGTGGAAAGACCAGTACAAACGCTGAGATACCCTTCTTTTGAATGTACATATTCTTCGCTCAGGGGTTCTAAATGTTCGTCTTTTATGAGTTGACGGCCTTCTATGAGTTTGCCGAATATGTAATACAATCCGGGAATAACGATTACCCCGAAAACTGTTCCAATAAGCATACCCCCAAGAGAGGATGAGCCTATGGTGCGATTACCTATGGCGCCAGGACCTGTGGCGACAACTAAAGGTATCAATCCCGCACAAAAGGCAAAAGAAGTCATCAGGATAGGTCGAAAACGCACCCTGGCGCCTTCTATGGCCGCTTCGAGTATGGTTGCTCCCTGCTGATGATTCTGAACGGCAAATTCCACGATCAGCACCGCATTCTTAGCCAGCAAGCCGACCAGCATGATCATTCCCACCTGGGCATAAACGTCGTTGGCCAATCCCATGAGCTTGAGCAGTGAAAACGAACCAAATACTCCAATCGGCAAGGAAAGGATTACTGCTAAAGGCAAAACGAAGCTCTCGTACTGTGCAGCAAGCACCAAATAGATAAAAATGAGCACGATAATAAAGATATAAACCGCTTCATTTCCACGTGCTGCTTCATCAAACGAAAGTCCTTCCCAGGCGATGTCATACCCCGTAGGCAAAGTTTCCTCAGCTACCTCCCGTATCGCTTGTATGGCATCGCCAGTGGTGTAGCTCGATGCGGGCAACCCCCTGATGGCTGCCGAATTGTATAAGTTGTAACGGGTAATTTCATTGGGTCCCTGTGTTTTTTTAATCTTCATGAATGATGAATAAGGCACCATATCACCATGTTCACCTTTTACATACAGGTTCTTAATATCCGATGGGAACCTTCGGTATTCCGGAGCTGCCTGTGTGTAAACTTTGAAAAAACGGCCAAATCGAATAAACCCCTGCTCATAAGTACTCCCTATCAGAATATTGAGGTTTTCCATTGCTTTCCCGATAGACACTCCTTTTTGCATAGCAACTTTGTTGTCTATCTCCAACTCATATTGTGGATAATTGGCCGCATAAAAGGTAAATAAGCCGGACAACTCTTTTCGCTTGCGCAAGGCGTCCATAAATTCATTATTTATTTTTTCAAATTCATGGTAATCCGTAGAATTGGTTTTATCGAGCAAGCGCAGGGAAAAACCGCCGGAAGAACCAAATCCCGGCACAGCAGGTGGTTCAAAAAACTCTATGATCGCTCCAATATCCTTCGTTTTTTCTTCCAATTCCTCCATGATCTCATGAACCGAACGTTCACGCTTCGACCAGTCCTTCAGGTTGATCAGGCAAGTCCCCGCATTAGAACCTCGTCCTTCTGTCATGATCTCATAACCGGCCAATGAAGTAACCGATTCAACATCATCAATTTCTTCACAAATTTCTTGCAGTTCATGGGCAACCTGATTGGTTAATTCCAGAGTGGAGCCCGGAGGGGTTTGTATAATAGCATAGATTGTCCCCTGGTCTTCACTGGGAACAAATCCTGCCGGAACAACTTTATTTTCCAGGAATATCCCGACACCAAATGCCAGCAATATCCCGAAAGTGACCAATCTTCTGTTTACTATTAATTTTAGCAATCCTACATATCTTCCTGTTAGCTTTTCGAACCACCTGTTAAAATAGCCGAGCAACCACTTGATCGGTGATTTTTTTCTCGGTTTACCGTGCGTATTCTTCAATATGATGGCACACAGCACCGGTGTAAGCGTAAGTGCAACAATACCCGAAATAACAATGGAAGTGGCCATCGTAATGGAGAACTGCCGGTAGAATACACCTACCGGGCCAGACAAGAATGCTACAGGGATAAATACCGCTGTCATCACCAGTGTAATGGCAATAATGGCGCCACTGATCTCACTCATCACTTGTTTGGTGGCATTATATGGCGACAGGTTTTCTTCTTCTTCCATTTTGGCATGTACAGCCTCTACTACCACAATGGCATTGTCCACTACTATACCAATGGCCAGCACAAGGGCAAATAAGGTGACCAGGTTGATGGAAAGTCCGAAAAGCTGCATGAAAAAGAAGGCGCCGATCAGGGATACCGGAACGGCCAGTGTTGGAATCAGCGTGGAGCGCCAATCGCCAAGAAAGATAAATACGACTAAAGCTACCAATATAAACGCGTCTCGTAAGGTATGCATCACTTGTTCAATAGAGGCGCCCAAAAATTGCGATACATCATAACTGATCTTATAATCCATTCCCGGTGGGAACTCCGTTTTTAATTCTTTCAGTTTGGCCTTTACCTGCTTAATTACATCATTGGCATTACTGCCGACTGTTTGTTTTAAAACAATGGATGCCGCAGGATGACGGTCAATGTTGGAATAGATGTCAAAAAATTCGCTTCCCAGCTCTACATTGGCTATATCTTTCAGGTAGAGTATTTCGCCTTTTTCATTGGCACGAATGATGATATTCTCATATTGTTCCGGCTTATTATACCTTTCCTGGTATGTCAGCACATATTCAACCGATTGTGCATATATTCCCGAACTTTGCCCTAATCTTCCCGGCCTGCCTATGATGCTTTGCTCCTCCATTGCCTCCATCACTTCTTCTGCCGATATGTTATATGCCCGCATCCGATCGGGTTTCAACCAGATGCGCATGGCATATTTCCGGCTCCCCAGTATTTGCGCCATCGCTATACCTTTAATTCGTTGTATTTCCGGTATCATTTTGGTATAGGCGTAATTGTAAAGGAACTTTTCATCGGTATTTTTATCTTCACTGTATAGGTTCACATACATCAACATGCTGGGTTGTATCGGTGTGATAATAACTCCTTCCATTTGAACCAGCAGAGGAAGATTGGGCATCACCTGATCCACCCTTGTTTTCACTCTTATAACCGCTTGATTAGGATCAGTACCGGGTTCAAATATTACCCGGATGGTAGCCTCTCCAGCGCTGGTAGCGTCAGATGCTATGTACCTCATGCCCTGAACACCATTGATAGCTGTTTCCAATGGAATAAGAGTGGACTTAACCAACACATCGGCATTGGAACCCGGATAAGCGACAAAAATATTTACCGTTGTGGGAGCAATTTCCGGAAATTGCGATATAGGTAGCTGTGTCATGGCCAATCCACCCATAAAAACAATGATGAGCGATATGACAACTGAGAGGATGGGCCTATGAAGAATTTTACCGAACATATTTCTTGCCTTTTTTACCTTTCTTAATACTTACATTATTCTGCATATAATTCCAGATGTGTCATTACCGAATCGGGTTCCAGAAATTCATAGGTTATTTCATCCTTATCTCGTACTTTGCGCAAGCCTTCTAAAAGTATCTTATCGCTTTCAGTCAAACCTTCTTTTACCACAAATAGGTGCGGCATTTCCTCACCTATGGTAATTTGCCTTGTTCTTACTTCATTGTTTTCATCTATCACAAAAACATATTTCTTGTCCATGATCTCAAAGGTGGCTTTCTGCGGAATCAGCAGTGCATTTATGAGCGGTTCGGTCATTAGGATATTACCTGTTTCTCCATGTCTTAACAGTCCTTCCGGGTTGGGGAATGTTGCCCTGAAAGCAATATTGCCTGTTTCGTTGTTAAAATCGGCTTCAATGGTGGTAACTACTCCGGGGTATTCAAAAAGCTGATTATTTGCCATTCGTAACTTTACTTGTATCGGACTGTGGTTTTTTGTCCTTGTTTTGTAATCTAAATATTCCGCTTCAGGCACATTGAAGTACACCCACATTTCGCTGTTGTCCGATAAGCTGGTAAGCAGTTCGCCTTCTTCCAAAAGACTTCCAAGCCTTACATGGAAGTGATCTATCAAACCATCAAAGGGGGCTCTGATCTCCGTAAATCTTAAGTGTGCCCGAGCCAAGTCCTGTTCAGCCTTTGCTTTATCGAATCTTGCCTTAACCATTGCCAATTCATTAGGAGATACTACATTGTTGTCCGCAAGCGACTTAGTAGTTAAGTATTCAATTTCCGCCACTTTTGCTTCAGCCTGTGCTTTCTTCAATTCGGCCTGGTATATAACGGGCATGATCTGGAACATAAGCTGCCCTTTCTTTACCAACTGCCCTTCATCCACAAAAATCTTCTGTAAGTAACCTCTTTCGAGTGCTCTTACTTCAATATGTTGTATGGCATGGATTTGACATACGTACTCCCTGGTGATGGAAGTGTCTTTTCTTGCCGGGCTGGTAACCGGAAATTTGACTTCCTCTTTTTTATGTTCTCCGTGTTCTGTTTCACAGCCTGTATGGCATAACAAAGCAATCAGGCTTACGAGTATGAGCATTCTTTTCATCAATACTCCAGACATTAAAATGTTTATTATTATACGATTAGATAATTGAAACGGGTATGTTTTCTGCCGAGTTGATCAGCAAAAGGGGTAGATAGGGCCTCACCTGAAGACATAGTTGCATCACTGAAGCGTCCATACACGGATGAAGCGCTTTAAGCAGTAACGTAAATTAATTAAACAAGCCAGGCAGCAAAAGGTCCCTTATTCAGAAAGGATCAACAGCGGAATACTTCAAAAAGAAGGAAAAGAGGAGGATGGTAACGGTGGCAAGTCGATAAAGGGACAGACCGGAACGGCGGCGCATTTACATGATATGTTAATTGCTCTCCGTTGGAATAATATCCCTGAAGAATCTCTAGCTTCTTTTTAACATTTTTTTCTTCCTGCTCCCATTCTTCTCCCGGAAAAGATGTGAAATGGAGGTTCAGAGGATCACCGCAATCATCAACAATAACACCGGAAAAGCTATCATGATGTGAATCAATCGAAGTCTCAACTTGCTGATGATTTGACTGAGTATTAAAGGTAGAAGGCTCTCCAAATCCGAAAGGGCAGAGAATGCTACTTATAAAGATTAATGAAAGAATTATTTTTGAGAATTGTTTAACCATAAAATAAGTAATAGTAGCTATTATCAAAAATGCAAAATAAGGTTATTGATGTAAGTGTAATAAAACATTACCATAATTCAACTATTTTTTTTGAATATTATGCTTTGTAATGAAACTTTTAATCAGGGAACAATATACCTATTAGCCAGACCAATACCGACCTTCCTGCCGATCAGGTGGCGCTCAAATACAAGGATCTCCTGTCTGCAGGTAGGCAGGCAGGCTGGCAGGTAGAGCATGTTTTTCCGTGATGTAAAATCAATTGCGGACAGCGGACACAAGGCCGGTATATCACCAGAGGAATGTGTCCTAAAACTCATTTCACTATTTTCCACTGAAAGGATATTTTATTGCTCCTAAGAAACGCAATCCTTTACCGCCGTTTCAATTTCCGGAAATAAAAAGGTGAAACCACTGTCCAAAAGTCTTTTTGGAATTACATTCTGCCCCATTGTAAGAACCTGAGAACCCTCACCTAATTGCAACCACAGCACAAATTTTGGTACCTGAAAAAAAGCAGGCCTGCAAAGCGCTTTTCCCATGGCACGAGTAAAACCTTTATTTGTTGTGGGATTAGGTGCGGTAAGATTATAAATGCCCTCATAGGCCGTATTTTCTATTACTGTCTGGTAAGCACGTATCAGATCCTTTATGTGTACCCATGAAAATGGTTGTTTGCCATCTCCAATCGTACCTCCCAAACCCAACTTAAAGGGAATAAGCATCTTCTTAAGTGCACCGCCATCCTTTCCCAGGACTATGCCAAAGCGAAATATAACTGTTCGTATACCAATATCTTTCGCTTTCATTGCCTCCTGTTCCCAATCTTGTGTAAGATTGCCGAGAAAATCATCTGATTTTACATGTCGTTCCTCAGTATGTGTGCCTTCCGCGGCATAGTATCCTATTGCAGAGGTAGAAATAAACAGTTGCGGTTTTTGGCTTGCGAGTGAACATGCTTTTACAAGTTTGCGGGTAACGTCTATCCTGCTCTCATACATAATCTTTTTATACGCTACTGTCCATTTTCCGATAATCGGCGCTCCCGCCAGATTAATAATGATATCTGCTCCATTTATGCGCTCTGCAAGCGCTTCAGGTGCAAGAGTGAAATCCTTTCTGCCAAGGGACAGAACTTCGTAATTCTCCGCATGAAAGGCTCTGGTTAAATGGGTACCTACAAATCCACTTGCACCACTCATGGCAATTATATGTTTGGCTTTCTCCTCCATGCCCCTCTCCTTTCATAATTGATATTGGCTTCATGTTTCCCTGTGTTTTTTCTGTCTACACCCTAAAAATCTTTAATAATACCAAACCAAATCCTCTTATCAAATTCTTCCGCTCCGTTTAACGGAAATTCATACCCTTGCAGTACATACCAGTTATTGGAGAGTTCCCAACGAACTCCCGGCAAGAGATCGATCTTATATTCCTCTCCTTTCTCCAAACCATATCCCCTTACCCCGTTCAATTCAATAAACGGCGTTATTGCCTCCAAAACAGGTGTTTCTCTTATGGTAATGGTTTTTGCCAGCGCAGCGCCGAAGAGGAAGTCCACGTTTGCATCTTCTCTATGCTCTCCGCCTGTGGGAACTTCCACACCCAAAAAAGCCTGGAAGCTTATACGGCGTCCAATATCTAACCAAAAAGCAAGCTCCTGCCCCACAGTGGTAATTTCCTTGCCCAAGTGCCGGTCTTCATCGCCCGTAATGATATTTACCGTAGAACCAGTGGATAACGATATCCTCTCGTTTTCCATGAGCATTGTTCTTAAAGCCAATTTCGTGTCACCAAATCCGAAGGTGTCATCACCATCATCCGTATTTACGTGCAATAACTCCATTTCTACATCAAATTTAATACGAAGGGTAAGAGGAAGCTCCAAGGCGAGCCTCCATTCACTCACATCTGCGTCTCCATGATGTTCGTCATTAGAATAAAGATAATTCGCCCGAAGCTCTCTGCTAAAAAAACCAGGAATAATCCTCAACAACGATACCCTTGGTGATGAGTCTTCGCTATGTTCATAATGTTGCCATGGGGTTGCCCAGCCATCGAAATAGTTCGAAAAGCTAAGATTCCTTTTTAGTCCTTTAGGTGCATGCTCAGTATGGATATTTGTTAATTCACTTCCGGACGCACTCCCCATATGGCCTTCTAATGATTCAACATTTGCAAAACAATCTGTGGTATAAATGAAGAAACATAAACTCAACGATAAAATCATGGTGCAAATATAATGAAACATTAGTTTCTCCTTCATGAATGACCAGTAATTATTTTTACCCTGTTACGACCTTCCTGTTTTGCATTATAAAGAGCTTTATCAGCAAATTCAATTAATGTTTCAGGAGAACCCTTTTTGTTGGGGATTATAACAGAAACACCTATACTGCACGTAACATAATCAGAAACCTTTGAGTATTTATGCGGAATTTTAAGCATTTCAATGGCTTCACGTACTTTCTCAGCAAATATGGCCGCATGTTCATAGTTCATTTCAGTTAAAATAACTGCAAATTCTTCTCCCCCATATCTTGCAGCCAAATCACCGGGACGATTAACAATGCCATTTATTGTTTTTGCCACCAGCTTAAGGCATTCATCGCCCGCCTGATGTCCGTAATTGTCATTAAAACTCTTGAAGAAATCAACATCTAACAGCAACAATGTTAGCGACGTATTATCACGTAACGAACGCCTCCATTCTTTATCGTGCATTTCATCAAAATGCCGACGATTAGCAATGCCTGTCAAACCATCTGCGTATGACAGGAGTTGTAATTTTCGGTTTGTTTCTTCCAGTTGCCGCATAGTTTCTTTTCTCTGATCCATTTCCTGTTTTAATTTTAAAACAGAACGGACTCTTGCCAAAAGCTCAACCTTATTTACAGGTTTGTTTACAAAGTCAATGGCGCCTGCTTCAAACGCATGTTCTATATATTTATCATCTCCACTCCCCGTCATTATTATAATCGGAATATCCTTTAAGTGTTCTTTCGTTTTTATCAGTTTACATGCCTCTATACCATCTATTTCGGGCATTACAATATCCATCAAAATTACATCATACGTTTCTGTGCATTTTAACGTATGATTTATTTTAAGCATTTCAAATGCTTCAGCGGCGGACTTAGCAAATGAAATATTATTGTATCCTTCTTTTTTTAAAATATGCCCCAATAATAAATGTAAATCGCCGGAATCATCAATTATTAAAATATTCTGTGTTTTATTCATTTTCTATTATTTTTTGGAAGGGAGGAAATTATGCTTATATTAATGGGTTTGTGTGATGTGTGAGGTTGCTGGCAGGAAAAGGCGAAAGCATCAGGGCAGAAGAAAATACACTTTAATTTCCTCATACCCCAATCAACAATTTAACAGATATCAAAAAATTTATTGGTTTCTGCATAGGCTAACGAACTTTCAATCGTGTGTATCCTTGATGTTCACCATAAATGTCCGACCAAACGATACCCACGTCCCATATTTCACCCTTTTTCATTAGTTTAAGCAATGCACCAAATTCTTCAATATTATTCACCCTGTATTGCCCTACATAAACAAGTACGTGGCCTGCCTTGATTCCGACATTATCCGCGGGGCTTTTTTTTTGAACGTCTGAAATTAATACACCCCCCTTAACCCACCATAAATTCAGTTGTTGTGCGAGCTGAGGTGTTAAATCCTGCACATAAAGTCCAAGTTTTTCTAAAGCGAGTTTCTCTACCGAAGGCAAAGGAGCCTTTTCAAGGTTAACCGACAACTCTCTTTCCTGACCGTTGCGAACAATTTTAATGTTTAATTTATCACCTGCATTTTTTTTCAATATGTATTTTTCAAAATCCAGAACATCAAAAATTCTCTTCGAATCAATCTGTACAATAAAATCACCCGTCTTTATTTTTGCCTTGTGTGCCGGGCTTTCTTTTTCAACCGAAGAGACCAGTATACCTTTTGAAACATCATCCTGTTCCTCTACCTGCACACCAAACCATATTTTATTAAGTTCTCTGAAATTAAATAGCTTGACTAGTGTTTCGCGAACTTTATCTACCGGAATGGCAAACCCAATACCCTGGGCATGATTTACAATTGCAGAATTTATCCCGATAAGCTCTCCGTCAATATTAATTAAAGGGCCGCCGCTATTCCCCGGATTTATCAATGCATCAGTTTGAAGAAGACCCTCGTATTCAATATCCCCGTAATCACTGTTAAAAGTAAATGTACGGTTCTTCGCACTCAGGACGCCTGTGGTTACAGAATTTTCCAATCCAAAAGGATTTCCCAGAGCAATTACCGTTTCACCGATCATAAGGTCTTTTGACGTGCCGATTTTAACGTAAGGAAGCGGTTCTTCTGAATCTATTTTTAGAACTGCCAGATCACTTACCGGATCAGAACTAATCATTGTCGCCTCATAATTTTTACCACTTGCCAATCTTACATTGAGTTTTGAAGCACGACTTACTACATGTTCGTTTGTTATAATATAGCCGTCTTCATCAATAATTACTCCGGAACCTAAAGGCCTTTCTACCATTTTTCTTTGATTTTTATTAAAATAATCATTGAAAAATTGTTCAAATAATTCACTCCGAAATCCAAAAAAGGGGTCTCCGTGCCGCTGTTTAATAAATCTTTCAGTGCTTATATTAGCGACTGCAGGGCTTGCCTTCTCCACCGCAACAACAATCGGTGTCCGGCGGTTAGAGTTTTCATTTAATGCAAATGCCGTATTATTTGACAATAATACGGCATAATTGCACATAACAACGATAAATAAAAAAGAGAGCAGACGCTGTTTCATTCAAATATCTTCTATAAATGAATGGTATTATGATACTAAAACCGCGGGGAGTTCAACAATTAATGAAAGCCGCCGTGGGGACTGTGGCCTTGAGGTTTACCATGCATGCTCCCATCAGCAGGAATATGTTCTTTTGTAGTATTTAATATATCCATTGCTTCCTTAAATTTTTTCTCAGCAGCCTGAATGGTAAAATCCTCTTCCTTTTTCATAACTTTTTCTACAGCACTTTTACTAAGAACATAGATAAATTCCGAATCTTTACTTTTGGCGTAATAACTATTTTCGTCTTTCTTTTTTCCGATATATAAAACTTCTTCGCCATCGCCCAGTTCAACAATGATAGCAAGCTGAGGTTCATCCAATGAAAATTGGGTCAAATTAGTCGCTTTGTACTGTTCTATATACTCCGCAACCAATTTCTCAAGGCTGTGAATATAGTAATCCACTTCCCTGCTTTGAAAGTCCTTTTGATCATAATTTTTCAACTCCCAAAAATTATTTGACCTTTCAAACTCTATATTTCTGCCAGGATACACAAGAGTAAGTTTTCTTACATTCATTCTCTCAAAATCCAGAACTTTTGTTGGAACCAATTCCGCATTAAAATCCCTTATTTTAGGCCAGGATAACTCGAATACTAAATCACCATCGCTGAACATCGCGTACGAATTGACCATCTCGCTTTCGGTTACTGTATTCCCTATTAACAATGTTCTCGTTTCAATAATTTTGTTTATATTTTCATTTGAATCCGTTGGCGGACTTTGTTTTTCCTGCGCCGGCTGGTCGCCTCCATTTTCTGTGACTTCCTTTATAACTTTTTCATACGTTACGTGAATTTTCATCCTTGGGTTATCCAAACCGAACTCTTTAAGATCCTTTGGATTCTCCATAACATGATTTTCCGCTTTCAAAAAAGAGAGATTCCACACAATTTGATTTAATTTATTTGAGTCGGCGTACCCCTGGACAGGTTTGCTCAGTTCCCATATGGCGTTACCTTCTTCATCTGTTTTATTCGTTTTTTCGCACAAAAAAGTACGGTCTGCTTTTTCAATTACAATCTTCTTTACCAGATTTTTGTCAAAATCACATACCAATCGGTCCCTAAAAGCAATCAGTGCATTTTCTAACTTATCATAGAATTCAACGGTAGGAACGGTATATACAGGTTCCTCCCCTACCCGTTTCACATAACATTTATTGCCATCGGATAATTTCTTTCCCACATAAAATTTTGCCAACTCTTTATTTTCTTCTTTTGTCACAGAAACCTCAAAGACCGGGTTTTCTAAACCATATATTGATAAATCATCCGGTTTATCCGTGACAAAGTCTACAATTTCGAGGGTCTTAATTTTTTCGATAAAATTCTTTGTAGTATCCTGATCCGCATAAATATCAATTGGTTTCCTGATGACCCAGTCAAGATCCAGCGATTTTTCGATAGATATCAGATCAGATCTTGTTTTAAATTCCAATTTATTTACACCATACGAACCGTAGGAATCAAATCTCACTAACGCCCTGTCTCTTAAATCATTCGGTTTCTTTTTAATCTCAGCAAGAATAATGTCCTTCAGCAAAAAAATACTTTGCTCATCAACACGTTTTGCGTAAACTTTATCATCCAATAAATATCCAAAAATGACGGATTGTGTATGCCCCCGTTCGGTAACGGTAACAGTATATGACGGATCGTCCAACCCGAATTTGGATAAATCATTTTCTCCTTCCGGAAGAAAATCTTCCCGGTTAATCTCCAGGTTTTTGAGTTTCGCAATTATATCCTTTATCTTTTGTAAATCTGCAAGGTCGTCAAGCGGCTCTGTCATTCGCCAGAACTCCCCTTCTCTCACACAAACAATATCGGATTCATTCGTTTTTATTTGCAATTGAGAAACTGCTTCTTTATCAAATGTAAAAACCCATTTGCTTCTTAAGTCAAGCAGACTCTTATTAACTTTCTCAATGAGGGAACCAGGCACAACAACAACTTCATCACTTGTATCAAGCTTAATATAAACATTATCACCCGCCGCAAGTTTATTTCCTATAAATACGGTATATTTGTCTTTTGGCCCTGTTACCTGTATCTTATCAGGACTGGTTTTTATGCTGGTGTACATCGTAATAAAATTCTCTTGGTCTTCCAAACCATAATCTTTTAAGTCAAATGGTTTATCATCTTCTTTCTCAAAAGAGCCGACTTTTGTCATAAATTCAAATTCAGAAAGGATGCTTGAAACTTCAGAATTATTTGCGCGAAGTTTAAAAGGCTCCACAATAAACCAATAGTCATTATCCGCTTTTTCAAGGACTATTTTACCCGTTTCATTCTTTAATTCTATTTTATTGACTAAGGAAGATTTGAAATATGGCAGTACTTTTTTTTGCAACCGCTCCCATTCCTCTTGGGGCAGTTGTTTTTTCTCGTAAACAAATATATACGTTATGCCTACAATTGCTATTATCAAGAGAATAATGGTCGTTTTAAATTTCATTGCTTAACTATTTCCTCCCACGAAGAATAAACCTTAATTGAAAGCGATCACAGCCTGAATAATTTCATCACAAAACATGTCATAATATAGAGGCCAATCAAATTATCAAATTTTTTAATAATTTATATAAACTCAATTGATCGGAAAAATTTTTGCTCATTCTTAACGGCGCCTCTTCCACCACACAATACCGCCAATAATTATAGGAATCACAGGAATACCTGCGATTGATACCCAAAAAATAACCTTCATCTGTGTTGGGTGAATTACCGCCTTACGGAAATCAGGTGCTTTGGCAGAAATACCCAATTGTGTTTCTTTCTTTGCCAGCCAATTAATGGAATTACGAATTAAATCCTTATTTCCCGGATTATCGGAAAATTCGTTTGTGGCAAAGTCCACATCGCCAAAAACAACCAACCGGGCGCCTTTGGGTTGTGCATTCGGATCATTTGCCATTGCCGGATGTGCCTGGGTGACAGTTTTAGGCAATTCTTTCACCTCTGAGGCAACCGCTAAAGAAATAGGACTTAAGACATCTGTTTCCATATTTTTCTCTGGTTTCTTATACTTCAGATCAGCAACATCAGTTTCTCCCCAGGCGCTATCAGGAGCGTTCATCAATATTTTCGCCTCGTAAGGCATTTGATCATTAGGAGGTGCAGCATCAACTGAACATGCACCGTAAAGAATAGTATTGTAATTTTTTAAATCATCGCTGATTTTGTGATCGCCATATTCTTCATTTCCTACATATATTTCAGCAACCGTTTGAAGACCAAAAAGAGGCATCTTAACGGTGTTATAAATTACAATGTCATCGCGGACAACAATACCGTACTCTGCTAAAAGAGTTTTGAAGCCTGTAGGAATATTCGGCGATACTGCAGGCTCCATCATTAACAACAATTTTCCTCTGTTTTCCAGATAATTTCTTATGATGTTTAGTTCTTCTGTCAAATACGACTTGGAAGGTCCCGCAACAACTAACACATCACAGTCGTCCGGAATTTTCTTTTTATCCAGAATATTTAAAGGCGCCACACAGCAGTTATCACGTTTCAGCGCATTTGCAAGTCCGGAAATTCCTTGCCGGTCATAATCATCAAACTGACGTTCGCCATGCCCCTGAACAAAATAAATTGTTGTCTGTTTTTCCTGTGTAACATTGAGAATTGCTTCTGTAAAGGCCTCTTCCCCTTTAAATTTAAATGGATATTGACGTTCCATCACTTCACTTTGCTGCACATGTTTACTCTGTTCACCACATTCAAACACAACAGAATTTAGCTGAAGGTCACTGATTTTAAGGCGCATTGCTAGCTCTTCTACCTTGCTTCGGTTTCGTAACGGATCAATGTTCTCAATTTTAATCTGCTCCGTAAGATGTGCATATTCCTTTAAAATGTCTACAATCTGCTCATAAAACATCTCACCCTGATTGAAAAGAGTGGTAATTACAATGGGCTTATCAAGATTTTTCAATATATTTTTTGTTTTTGATGAAAGAGTGTATTTCCCGGTAAGCGTCAGGTCGAATCGTACATAGTGTCTATGATTAAGGAAGCCGATGACTGCAAAAATACTTGCGGCAAAAATTGACATGACGGCTACGTTTGTCCCAACAAGAGCTTTTCGTTTGGATGCTTCAGTTGAAAACCACTTGTTTCTAATCGCTTTTGCTATGCTAAATCCCACAATAACTGCCCCGCCAACTCCCAGAGGCACTAACGAAGAGATACTCCAATCACTTAAGATCCTTGACACTCCAAAACCAGAAATAACTGCAATGATTCCGGCTAAAATAATATAACCACTGTATAAATCAAACCAATCCTTCTTTTTATTACTCACAACACTCATCTCCATCTCCTGCTCTCGACAATGCGTACGACAATAAATATAAGTAACGCAGAAAAACTAAAGTAATAGATTATATCTCTTGTATCTAAAACCCCTTTAGTAAATGTCTCCCAGTGATCATAAGTACCGATATATCGTAAAGTACTATAAAGCCACCCTTCATTCCCCGCACTTGCCAATCCAATTACTAGTAATATAAGTAACGCCACAATACCGATGACCGCTGCAACTATCTGATTTTTTGTTACCGCAGAAACCAGCATTCCAACAGATATAAATAATCCTCCCATCAGAATCAATCCAATGTAACTGGTAACTATTGCGCCATAATCAGGAGAACCCACCCATACCAGAAAAATAATATATAACGCCGTTGGTGCAATCATAATATTATACAATGCCCATGCGGCCAGAAATTTTCCAAAAACCACCGCAAAATCAGTAACCGGTGCTGTCATGAGAGGTTCCATCGTCCCCGTTTTATTCTCTTCTGCAAGTAACCTCATAGTAATAACGGGAGTGAGGATGGAAAGAATGAATTGCGTGTAGGCCAAGCTGTATCTCAATGTAGTTTCCTGAGTTATACCCAGCATAATTGAGAAAAAATAGCCCGAAAAGACCATAAATACTGCAATGATAACGTAAGCAATGGGAGAAAGAAAATAGGCATTGATTTCTCTCTGAAATATAGTACCCGTACTTGTCATTTATGCCTCCACCTCCTTTTCTTTCGTCGTAATCTGATGGAATATTTCTTCAAGTGTTATTGCATCTTGTTTCATCTCTCTGATAATTCCATTATTTTTCACTATGCTTGAAAATACTTCTTCCCGAACATCATAATCTCTTTCTGTTTCAATTGAATATTTGCTAATTTCACCATTATCATGCCAGGTAATCTTTTTTATTCCTTTTATACCGGACAATGCCTCTTTGATTTTTTCTCCGTTTCCGCGCACTTCGAGGGCAATGTTATTTCCGCCTTTGAGCTGATCAGCTAAATTTGACGGCGTGTCCATGGCAACAATCTTTCCCTTATTTATAATAATCACTCGCCCGCAAATCATCTCAACTTCAGGAAGGATGTGAGTAGAGAGCAAAATAGTATGTTTTTCACCCAACTCTTTGATAAGCTGCCTCACCTGCCTGATTTGATTGGGATCAAGCCCAATGGTAGGTTCGTCGAGGATAAGGATTTTAGGATCATGGACTAAGGTATCTGCCAGGCCCACCCTTTGCCGATAGCCCTTTGAAAGCGTACCAATGATTTGTTTTTTTACGTCCTGAATCCTACACTTCTCTATACATTCTTCAATTTTCATTTTACGTTCGCGATAGGGTACTTTTTTTAATTTTGCACGGAATTGAAGATATTCATTAACCCTCATTTCAGGGTAAAGCGGCACGTTTTCCGGCAAATACCCCATCAATTTACGTACGTGTATTGAATCGCGAAAAACATCGTAACCTTCCACTACAGCAGTACCGGAAGTCGCAGGCATATAACAGGTCAAAATTCGCATGGTCGTAGTTTTGCCTGCACCATTGGGGCCTAATAGACCCAATATTTCACCCTGGTTGACTTCAAAAGAAATATCATCAACCGCATAAACATCTGCATACCGCTTTGCCAAATGTTCAACCTTAATCATTATTTTTACTCCCCATAGACATATCAAACAGCAGAAAACATTTTGAAACTTCTGAATAAAATTCCTGGCTGGATTCGGTTATTTATCTAAATGTTTATAAACACATTGCAAATACTTACGTCACAAAACAATCGCATTACAGATACTAATGACTGAATTGGATTACTAAAATATAAAAAACAGTTTTTAGAAACTTTGCATTATAGTTGGGTCAGCCGATACTTCGAGGTCGTGGATACAATAAATTTTTAGGTGGGCAGCATATCGCGTTAATAACCAAGAACATTCAATAACTGCTCTAAAACTATTTCAAATAAACACAACGCACCACTGTTTTAAAAATGTTTTTTTATAATTTTAAATTACATACTCTCTAAAGATTTATGAAAGAAGAAAAAGGGCAATTCTATACACTTATTCCTACATTTCATCATTTAACTTAATTTCATCCTGCATCAGTTCCATAAAGGCAATTTCAACAGGATCATCGATTTCCGTTTCAACATAGGGAGGTGCTTTTTTTGTGATCTGCCTCGCCCTGCTAATAATCAAAGATGTTAAACGTAACGGACCACCCGCTTGGTTTATAAATATATCCAGGCTTTTGTAATTCATGTAAACATCCTTAAAAGAGAATATGTTCCAGGAATTTTAGTAAAATAAAATTTTTTGTGAAATCCATATATATAAATAAGATACATCGAAATTACTAATGGTATACTCAAAGTCTTTTTTGTCAAGAAAAATTAAGGCTTTCAAAAATATCTTGAGAAATAGTTTGTAACATAGTATATTTTCTCTTTCATTTATGCTTTTTTAGATACTTAACTAAGGGGACAATATGACAAAGATATATGATGATATCACTGCAACAATTGGCAATACACCGTTAGTTAGATTGAATAAAATATCAAAAGGTTTAGACTGCACTATCGTTGCGAAAATGGAATCTTTTAACCCTATGGCCAGCGTAAAGGACCGCATAGGACTTGCCATGATTGAAGCTGGCGAGAAAGCAGGATTGATTAAAAAAGACACTATTATCATAGAACCTACCTCCGGTAATACCGGTATTGCTTTAGCTTTTGTCGCAGCAGCCAGGAATTATAAATTAATTTTAACAATGCCTGAAACAATGAGTTTGGAACGCAGGGAACTTTTGAAAGCTTTTGGAGCCGAGATTGTATTAACACCAGGAGCAGAAGGCATGAAAGGCGCCATTAATAAAGCGGAAGAGTTAGTCCAAAATACCCCAAACTCCTTTATGCCACAGCAATTTAAAAATTTAGCAAATCCGGAAATACACCGTAAAACTACTGCTGAAGAAATCTGGAATGATACCGATGGGCAGATAGATATTTTTGTTGGTGGTATAGGCACGGGAGGCACCATTACCGGGGTTGGGGAAGTAATTAAAAAACGAAAACCTTCATTAAAAGTAATTGCGGTGGAACCTTCAGATTCCCCTGTACTTTCAGGAGGAAAACCGGGCCCGCACAAAATACAGGGTATTGGTGCAGGATTTGTGCCTGAAATTCTTAACACAAAAATATTAGATGAAATTGTTAAAGTTGAAAATGAACAGGCGTTTGCTGCTTCACGCCAACTTGCGAGAGATGAAGGAATTTTAGTGGGCATTTCTTCCGGCGCTGCTGCGTATGCCGCACTTCAGGTCGCAGCAAGACCGGAAAACAAGGGGAAACTATTGGTAGTAGTATTCCCGGACACAGGAGAAAGATACTTATCCACCGTACTATTTAAGGAATTTTAATGTTTGACCGTTTAAAAGAGGACATTAATGCCGTTTCCCAAAATGACCCCGCAGCAAAAAGCAAATTTGAAATAGTTTTCTGCTATCCGGGATTACATGCCTTATGGATATTTCGGATATCTTCATTTTTCTGGAAGAAGCAATGGTATTTCACCGCCCGTCTCATTTCACACATTAATCGCTTTTTAACAGGGGTAGAAATTCATCCGGCTGCCCAGATCGGACGCGGAGTCTTTATTGATCATGGCATGGGAGTTGTCATTGGAGAAACCGCATCCGTCGGAGATGGATGCCTTATTTACAAAGGAGTGGTACTTGGCGGCACAACTTTTGAAAAAACAAAGAGGCATCCAACATTAGGGAAAAAGGTTATCGTAGGTTCAAATGCTTGTGTTTTAGGAAACATTTCCATAGGAGACAATGTACGTATAGGTTCCGGATCAGTGGTAATAAAAGATGTTCCCTCTAATACTACCGTTGTAGGTGTGCCGGGCAGAATTATAGAAAGAAGCAAAAACAAAGATCATGCGGTTATGTTAGACCACGGACAATTACCCGATCCGATTGCGGAAGCCTTTAAAGCCTTAATTAAGGAAAATAATAAACTCCGGATGCGTATAAAAAAATTAGAGGAAAGTTTAGACATTACAAGCAATGAGAATAGTCAGGAATCTGATACCGAATCAATTATCATGACAGCATTTATGAAAAACTACAACAATGGTGAAGGTATCTAAATTTTATGAAAGGAGGAATGAAACATTATGGATTGGGGAATGAAGAATCGTTTATCTCAATTAATTAAACCAAATGGACGTTGCATGTATTTGCCGATCGACCATGGTTATTTTCAGGGTCCCACAACAAAGTTAGAGAGGCCTGGAGAAACCATTAAACCAATTCTCGAATATAGCGACGCCCTTTTCTGCACGCGTGGGGTATTGCGTGCCTGTATAGACCCGCAAAACAGTAAACCAATTATTTTAAGGATTTCAGGCGGTACCAGCATGGTCGGCAACGATCTTGCCAACGAGGAAATCACTACTTCAATGGAAGATGCGCTGCGCCTCAATGTTTCCGGTGTCGGACTTTCCGTATTTATTGGCAGCGACTATGAAAAACAAACGTTATTAAATTTAGCAAAAGTAGTTAATGAAGCAGAAAGATACGGTATGCCGGTAATGGCAGTAACAGCGGTTGGAAAAGAACTGGAAAAACGGGATGCGCGTTATCTTGCACTGTGCTGTCGTATATGTGCGGAATTGGGTGCTAAAGTTGTTAAAACCTATTGGTGCGAAAACTTTGAAAAGGTAACAAACGGCTGTCCCGTGCCGGTTGTTATGGCCGGGGGCCCAAAGGTGGGTTCTGACCGAGAAGTTTTTGAATTTGTTCATGATGGTATGCAAAAGGGCTCAATAGGGGTAAATTTAGGAAGAAATATTTGGCAAAATGATCATCCCGTTCCTATGATTAAGGCTCTAAAAGCCATCATTCATGAAAATGCTACGGTAGACGAGGCTGACAAAATATTTAACGAAGCAAAAAAATAGTTAAATAAAAAACCATTTAAAAACCTAATATCCCTTTTTAAGAGAAGGCACGGTAGGTTTTTAAATGGTTAAATTTTTCCCGAAAGTTACAAACTTACCACTTCACACATACGTCCTGGATTGTTACGACAAGATTAAAAGGGGAATTATATGCAAGTAGCAATGTATTACAACAACAATGACATCCGAATAGAAGAAATGCCTACCCCGCAAATTGGACCTGATGAATTATTGGTAAAAATAATCTCCAGCGGTATATGCGGCAGCGATGTAATGGAATGGTATCGTATTAAAAAGGCGCCTCTGGTATTGGGACACGAAATCGCAGGTGAGATAGTCGCCGTAGGTGATAATGTCAAGAAATTTACGATTGGCGACCGGGTAACGGTAGCACATCATGTCCCCTGCAACACTTGTCATTACTGCTTGAACGGGCATTATTCCGTATGCGACACACTGCGAACCACAAATTTTTATCCGGGTGGTTTTGCAGAATTTCTGCGTGTTCCCCAAATAAATGTTGATCGCGGCACTTTTATTCTGCCGGAAGAAGTTTCTTTTGATGAAGGAACCTTTGTTGAACCTTTGGCATGTTCAATCCGTGGGCAACGACTTTCCAATTTTCAACCCGGACAAAGCCTGCTTGTTATCGGCAGTGGTATATCCGGATTATTACATATTCAATTAGCAAAAGCACTGGGTGCAGGTAAAATATTTGCCGTGGACATAAGCGAGTATCGTTTGGAATTTGCAAAAAAAATCGGAGCAGATATCGCAGTTAACGCAAAAGAAGATGTTCCTTCCATAATACGCAAAGATAATCATGGAAGACTGGCAGATTTGGTAATTGTATGCACAGGAGCACTGTCAGCAATAGAACAAGCCTTTCATTCGATAGAAAGAGGAGGAACGATTCTCTTTTTCGCACCAACTGAACCAGAGGTAAAAATCCCCCTAGACCTGTGGAATCTTTGGCGTAATTGTAATTCTATTGTTATGTCCTATGCAGGGCCGCCTGCTGATATGGCAATTGCAATTGAATTAATCATGACCGGAAGAATTGCCGTAAATGATCTCATAACCCACAAGCTTCCCTTAACTGATACCGCAAAGGGTTTTAAACTGGTTGCAGACGCAAAAGACTCTGTCAAAGTAATTATTGCACCTTAAAAATGAAGGTGGTTAATCAATGACCAGACTAATACGCTTGTGCATTTGAGAAGTTTGCGAGAGCCCGGAAACCGCTTCTTTTATCTCCTGTTGTTCTGGTTGTATGGACAGTGATTTTTCCCAAATTGCCCGCGCCTTAACCGGATTGTTTATCATTTTGTAACAATTCCCTAATAAATTATATAGTGGTACTGCCCCATCCTTAGATTCGTTATCCGACCAAAGAGAATCAATAAAATCAGTGGCTTCCTTTGTTCTCACATACTCTTCCAAAGCAAGAACCGCATCGTGATACTTTTGTTGATTATAATAAAGATTTCCAAGGTTATAATAAGCATCCAAATATGCAGTATCCAACCGTGCAGCCATTACAAAAAATGATTCGGCTTGCTTATCAAGATTCATTTTTACACAACATTCGCCAAGTAAATTATACGCCTCCGCATTATTTTTATCTTCCAGCACTGCTTCCCTTAGATGATGCAATGCTCTTGGAAAATCTTCCTGTGTTTTATAAACAATACCAAGCAAATGATGCACCTCGAAATTGGCAATGTCTTTTTTTATAAAATAAAGCAGTATTCCTTTTGCTTCTGCAACTTCATTATTTTTAATCAATAATTTAGCGATATTTACCGCGGCAGAAACATTATCAGGCTGTAATCGTAATGCTTCAGAGAAAAATGCTTTTGCGTCCTCATCCTTACCGCTTTTAGCACAACATATTCCCATAAGATTATACGTCTCTGAATCTTCCGGATTCACCAATACTACCTCTTTAAAATGCGGAAGAGCCATACCATATTCTTCCTGTTCCATATACAAAGAAGCAAGGTTATAATGAGCATCAATTAAATCAAAGTTTATGTTTAATGCCTTCCTGAAGTTCTCAATTGCTTCAGAATAATTATGGTTTCTTGTGTGATAAATACCAAGGAGGTTAAAACCTTCTGCATAATTGGGGTCTGCATCCACTGCCTCTTTTAAATATTTAAATGCCGTATCCCAATTATCATTTTTTATCAACTCATTAGCACGCGAAGCATTCGTTTCAAAATTTTCATTATCCTTTTGAATACCACTTTCATCAATAATAGACATGGATTGTCTTCCTTGTAATAAGAATATTCCAGCTAAAATACGTAAAACATTACGTTAAACTATACAACAACACTCAATTATTCTGTTTTTTCATTCGTTTCTTTTTTTGTGGTAAATCTTTCCTGAAAACGGGAACTCTCCAAGCTATATCTCCATTTTTGTGCCGCTTCTATCAACTCATGTTTTGATACTTTTGACGCCTCTACATTCCGGGCTTGAATCTTTTCATACACTTCTTCCCGATGAATCTTGATATTCTTCGGTGCAATAATTCCCAATTTAACCTGTTTTCCCTGAAATTCTAAAACGGTAATTTTTATGTCATCACCTATGGTTATGCTTTCTCCTAACTTCCTTGTTAGTATAAGCACTGCTTCACCCCTACAGAAAATTTTTAAATAACTATTTTTTACACATTGCTAATCATCTTCTCTTTCTAAAAAAGAAAAAGAAACTTCTGGTTCAAATATGGCACTCAATGAAATATTCAATTAATTACTTTTTTGAACAAGCGGATAATGTAATGCATAAAAATCTTCAGTCAATACAAATTGCTTCCCCTTGTTGTTTGCCATATTTATAAGAATAGGACCTTTCAAATTTATGGTCACATTAGAAGAATCATCCCCAACATTTACCACGCAAAATATTTCAATCTTTTCCTTGTTATTAATTTCCAGCGCCGACACATCATCAATTGTTTTTAATGGGTCATAATCTGTAAAAAGAGGGATTGGATTAATGACAGGAAATGCAACGCGAGGATTATCAACTGACACTAACCATTCAAAAGGACGGCAATCAGGGAAATTAATAAGTACAAATTGCTTCATCTCCTCATACCCTACAATGCCGTCTTCAAACCGAATAATATCTTCTTTGTTATAACTTAACTCTCCCAACTTTTCCGTCTTTAATGTTTCTTTTTGCTTCTGCTCCATTTTTACTATACCCCCCTATAAAAATTAAGGTTTAAGAGATTTGGAATTCTACGTGGCAAATAATTTAGCAAACCTGATACCATTTGTAAACAAATAAAATCAATAGCCTTACAAAGCGAACATATATTGTTGTAAATATGGTAGATATAAATCTTTCAAAATACTTTGTGCTCTATGGAAGATAGGTGGAGGATTTTTTAAAGCTGAATATGCTCAGAGAAAATAGGGTTGAATTTATCTGCGGATGGTGTTTATATTTTAGACATCACCTTATCCTATAAAATCAAGCAATGTCGGCTGAATAACCCTGGCGCCGGTCTGCAACGCTGCTTGCAATACATTTTCCTGATTTTTCAAGTCTGTGATTAATTCCGCTATATCGGCATCTTCGGTATAAGAGATTAATTCTTTCAGAGCGGTCTTTGAATTTTCTATCCTGTTTTCTGTTAATTCTAATCGGTCAACTTTCGAACCGAACTTTGTAATCCCTGTTAGTACGTTAGTATTTGCCGTTTCAAAATCTTTCTTATAGGATAAGAACGTGTTTGTATCAAAATTGCTGCTTTTCAATTCGTCCCGTAACTTTAGAAGAGTATCAAATATACTGTTTTCCATAAATAACTTTCCACCCGGCTGGTTTACCTGGATAAATGTATTACTCCCTATTTGATACTGTATTGTTTCGTTATTGCCATTATAACTCACAGCGGTTATCTCACCACTTGAATCTCTCGTAGCGCTAAAGGGGGCCGTAGTCGTTTTTGTTCCCGAAAAAAGATACCTGCCATCACTATCTGTTACGTTTGAAAACTGGATAATGGTTTCCATAAACTCATCGAGTTCGCTTGCGATAATTCCTCTTTCATCGTCTCCCAACGTCCCATCCGCCGCCTGCACTGCTTTGGTCTGAATTTTTACCATGATTTCCTGTATATTTTCCAATGCATCGAAGATAAAATCTATTTTGTCTTTTGCATGTTTAATAGCATCCAAATATTGCTGCAACTCGTTTTCTTCGGATTTAAATCCAAGCAATTTCCTTGTGCTCACAGGATCGTCTGATGCGCGATTTATATTTTTACCGCTGGAAAGCTTCTCCTGAATCTCCTGCATCTTTTTGTAATTTTGCTGAATGTTAGAAAGTGTCGTATTACTTAAACTCGCCTGGGTAACTCTGAACGACATGGTATCTTCCTCCGCAACGAATTAAATAATTGTTACAATGAATTTAATAAAGCACTCACTAATTTATCCACAGTTGAAATATATTTTGCCGACGCCTGATATGCCTGTTGAAACCGTATCATAGTAACCAGTTCTTCGTCGATATTCACCCCGGAAACCTCCTCTCTTCTATTCTGAAGACTCGTTTCCAATGCAGTATATTTCTCCTCGGACTTATAAGCATTATTCGCCTCTTCTCCTAACGCCGATGCAATTTGATGTAAATAATCTGACAATGTCGTGCTTTCCACAGCACTGTTGTCATTTTGCAATGCTGACAAACGCAAGGCATTAGTATTATTCCCGGTTTCTCCTGTCGATGTTGCTATCAGTGTCACATCATCCTGTATTTTATCTTCAACGTCAATATCTGACGCATCTTTTCCGCTGAAGAAAGTATTCATTCCTAACGCAGCCAGTAAGTCAGTTTTATCAGAATCATTGATAACATCAATAAAAAATGTATCCCCTGTATTAATTGTACCGCTCGAAAACGAAACGGAAACACCATTTGCAACCTCAAGGGCATTGCCAGCAGTATATCCACTACCAACATCAAGCGTTGCAACAAGATTCGAACTGGCATCCCGTACCTCAACCTGAAGTCCGGATGTAGACCCAATTGTACCTGTTCCCAGCGCTGTAAATGTATACACGTCATTTGCATTTCCGTTATATATACCTGAAATCGAAGGTGTTGTTGTTCCTGTGATTAATGTCATATCAGGATTTGGGTCCAAAGCATAGGAAAAATTAAATTTATATCCCGAACTGGCGGTAACCTGCAATTTACTGTCTGAAATAGCTGAAGTAATGTTTGTTATACCATTTATAGCAGCGCTTAATGTTGTGAGCGTGTCAGTTGTTACATCTACTGTAATTTTGCTTTTTACTTCTTCCCCTGTGCTGATATTGATCACGGTGATATACATATCTCCGCTCGAAGGACTAAAAGGCAACCCAACATTATTTAATGCTGTAGTTGTACTGGATACCTTATTCGTCCCAAGTACTGTTGTAAACCCACCATCCGAACCAACTCCTTCACTATGAATGGCATTAAATTCTTTTATAAACGCAGTTGCAAAGGTGTCCAGTTTGGCGTCGTATGCCGGAAGTGTGGTATTATACATCTCCAGCAAAGCATTCAATTCACCGCCCGTGGGCTTGTGGTTGGCGGTTCCGTAACTGGTAATAACAAGCTTACCGCTTGAATCAACACTGGATTCAAGCGTCATAGCATTTGAACCACTCACTAACACCCCGCCTGAAATCATTACATCTATCATGCCATTCTTCTGCGTTCTTGTAGTAACGTTCATGATATTGCTGATTTCACTGAGCAGCATTTCTCTTTTGTCCAACAGGTCGTTGGGCTCCCCGCCTGTATTTTGCAGCGAGTGGATTTCTTTATTAAGTTCGATTATATCATTCGCCAGCCCATTTACTTCCGTTAACTTGGAATCCACGGATTGTTTTATAAACTCTTTCATCTTATCCAGCTCGTCAACCACAGCCCGTATGGATTCCGTCATAGTAATTGCCTTTTCCACAAGCACAGAGCGTGTACTCGTACTCTCATCCTGCGAAAGATCATTAACAAATTTAAAGAAGCTTGTCAAAGAATTGCTTATACTGGAATCACTTAATTCGTTAAATACCGTTTCAAGTTCTCTCAATTGCTGACTTTTTGTTGAAGCGGCGCCAAGGGACGACGTAACAAATCTGATTCGGCTGTTAAGATAATCATCCTTCTGCCTCAATATCTTTACCAGATCAACGCCCTGCCCAATGCTTCCTATACTCGACTGAGAAGGCAGCCGTGTCGCAAGGCTTGCAGTTTGTTTGGTATATCCCTTTGTATTTGCATTCGATATGTTATGGGCGGAAACCAGCATCGCACGTTGTGCCGCAAGTACTCCACTCATACCAATTTGTATATCTGATGAGGCCATACCCCTATCCCTCTATATTTTCGTGTCAATTAAAACCCTTGAGACTTCTTTTCCCTTCATTTTTCCTGTATTCTGATATACGGAATGCTTAAATACCGGCGGGCAGAAAATATCGATGATATCCTCTGTAACTTCAAGAGAATGATGCGTAAGAGCCATATTCATATCATTCAACTTTTGTAATTGCATAATAGAATTTGTTAATTTATCGGCCTGTGCCCTTAATTTATTGCTATAAGGTTCTTCTATAGTATCTATTAGTTTCGTTATGGAAGTTTCTTTTATTTTTAATCCTTTTTTTTCACAATATATGTTCATTATCCTTTGGCGTTTTTCTTCAAGGAGTTGTGCAAGTTCCGCTTTATTTCTCTCCGCATATATCAGCGTTTCCAGCTCTTCAATATCACAGGAGATCAGACAATTATGCTTTGTTTTCGCAAGTTCCACTAATTCATCGTAAACAACGGACAATCTATCAAGTGTGCCAACAAGCTCATTTAGTAAGGTATACGTAATATTCTCTTGATTTTTCATCGCCTTTTACCCTTTAAAATTAACAGAAGATTCTTCTTTGATCCTATACTCTTCACTCTCTGCTTTTCTTATCGTTTTTTCCTGAGAAGCTGAAATATTTTTACTTAATACTTCAGCCGGAGCATAGTTTTTCGGTTTCAATTGGTTATATATAACAGGAGCAACTCCAAAGCCTCCTTTTGCTGCTAAATCTTCTGCAAGGGCATTTTGCATTATTTCTGTATAACCCTGCATGCTGCCGCCTCCGCCATCAAACAAACCGGCCTTTGGTATCGTTTTCCACATTGCTTTTACCACAAAATTCAATAAAATCGCTTCGAAATCCTGAGATACCTTTTTTATAGACATATCATCATTAATAATTTTCTTTTGACCCGTTACCGTATTTAATGTATTAATGCTATTTACATTAGCAGGATCAATTTGCAGAAACGGATTTATGTCTAAACTGGTTTCCATTTAAAACGTCCCTTATTAATAATAATCTTATAGTAATGGTATTAACGATATTGCCATTTTCAGGCATCACATTTTTGTATAAAACCGCAAAAACACATTTTTCTATCCTATAGCAAGCAAAGACTATACCATGTATTATTCAATAGTAAACTGCCATCAGGATATTTTAAATTATCCTTTTGATACTATGATACTTAAGCAATTAATTATTTTAAAATTTTCCATAACTTGTTCTTTTTTTCACACGATAAAAGGGAATCTCTTTCTATTTGGTAAGAAAATTGTTCCTGCTGTGCTTATCGGCCGTTTACATATTAAACCTTAATAAAAGAGGGAGACAATGATACATGACGCCTTTGCTTCAAGCAAAACGGAGTTGTTTGTGGGCAGGCAACGATGTTTTAATTACCTGGATGAACACGTAAAAGGTGGCTCTCCACCTCTTGTTGTATTCGGTGAACCCGGAATTGGAAAATCGGCGCTTCTTGCAAATTGGGGGAAATGTTACCTCTCCTTAAATCCCGGCAACAAACTCATAATACATTTTATTGACATTTCTTCCTGTACAAAAAGTTTAGATGTCATGTTGCTGCGCATTATGCGTGAATTAAAACACGGATTCAACCTGCCTCTGAATATTCCCGCAAACCGGAACGACCTCAACACTGCATTTGTTAATTCCCTTTCAATGGCGGCAGCAAAAGGCAAAGTGGTTATTATTCTGGACAGCATTGATCAATTGGAAGAACGGGAACTCACGCAGACCTTCTCATGGCTTCCATTTGAAATGCCGGCGAATATACGGCTTATTCTTTCTGTATCGCCCGGCGCCATGTTTGATGCCATCGCAAAACGCAATTGGCCTCTTCTCGAAGTAAAACCTTTTGAAACCGGAGAACAAAGTCAATTCATACATAAATATCTGCAATATACCCATTCAAAAACATTTAATGAAGATCACATAGAAACAATTACCAACGCCACACAAACATCCAATCCGCTCTATCTCCATATGCTCATGGATGAATTATGTATTGTTAATAATGCAACATCCGCAGTGGAACACAGACTTAAAGAATATCTTTCCGCACAAACCGTGGAAGATCTCATTCTCAGGGTAATTGAACGATGCGAAAATGATACCGAACTAAACACTGCGGCTCCCGAACTTTTTCGGAAAGTTATGTCATTATTGTCAACCTCAGGAACGGGCTTGTTGGAAAATGAATTAAAAGAACTGCTTCAGGAACAAACACATCGGCAGACAAATATACAACTGCAAACATTACTATCAAATATGAAACATATACTGATACAGCACTCAAGCCTTTTCATTTTTAAACACAGAGGTTTTCAAAATGCGGTAATACGCAGGTATCTTTCAACTGAAGCAGAAAAAATAAAATACCACCTGTACCTTGCAAATTACTTTGAGAAAAACCGTTTGGGGTTGCGCTCAATTAAAGAACTTCCGTGGCATTTGTCTCAGGCAAGGTCGTGGAATGCATTATTCAGGCTCCTTTCTGATTTATCTTTTTTTAATGCCTTACATGAAACAAGCAATTACGATGCAATGTATTATTGGTCTCAAATAGAAGAAAATTCTCAAATGCGTATATCATATGCCTATTGTGCTATTATGGAATCGCCTGGCAATTATCTCGACCGCATTAAAAACCTTTCATTTTTCTTAAAGGAGAAAAATCTTCTTACCGAAGCATTGAAAATGTTTGAGTATCTTGTTTTTTATTATGGACAAAATAATGATTACGACAATTTACCAATAGCCCTTGGAATGCTCGCAGACATCCTTTACGAAAGGGGAGGTATGGAAGAGTCCATGCAATTGCACCGGGATGAAGAACAAATTTACCGAAGTACCGGAAATAATTACGGACTAATGCAATCCCTGTCACATCAGGCAATCATTCTGTTTGCCGATAATGATTGGGAAAATGCTCTGCAACTCTATAAGAAAGAAGAAAAACTCTGCCGTGAACTGAAGGATGATTATCGATTATTGTATAATCTTAACAAACAAGCAAAAATAGCATTTCTCCGGCAAGAAACAGATCTTTCAATGGAATTACTTATGGAAGCGGAATCTATTAGCCGCAACCTGGGAGACATGTCAGGGTTATCCGTGTGCCTAGGCAACAAAGCCCGTATAAGCAAGACTTCCGGAAATCTTGACGAGGCAATTACCTTACTCAAAGAGCAGGAAAATATTTGCCGTACACTGGGAAATAATAAGGAACTTTCGGCTTGCCTCGGAAACCAGTCGCTTATTCTTATAAGCCGTGGGGACTTTGATGGAGCACTCGCCTTACTTAAAGAAGAAGAAAATCTCTGCAAAAAATTGCACAACGAACACGCACTCTCTTACAACCTCGGGAACAGGGCAAATATTTTTTCGATACGCGGAAACCTTGCGGAGGCATTGGAATTATATAAAAAACAATCCGCCCTGTTCAGAAAAACATTAAACAAACACGGATTATCATACAATCTGGGCAACCAGGCAAACATCCATTACACACTGGGGAATTCAGATGAGGCAATGTCTTTATACACAGAACAGGAACGTTTGTGCAGGGAATTAGGAAATGAGGATGGATTATCGTATGCACTTGGCAACCAGGCAAATATTTTCGCAGACAGAGGCGATCTTGATAAAGCATTGGAACTGCACAAAGAAGAAGAGCGTATTTGCCGGAAACTATCCAATATAGAAGGATTGCAACGCTCTTTGGGAAATCAGGCAAGCATATTATATAGCAAGGGGAATTTACATGACGCATTCACTCTCCACAAAGAAGAAGAACGATTATGCAAAAAACTTGGAAACAAGAAAGAGCTTTCGGCCTGCCTTGGAAACCAGGCGCTTGTTATTAAGGATTTGGGGAATCCGGAGGAAGCCATTGTACTATTAAAGGAACAGGAAACTATTTGCAGGGCTCTTGGTTTAAAGAGCGGCCTTGCAATTTCATTGGCAAACCAGGCAGAGATTCTCGCACAAAATACTAAACAGACAAATGAAGCACTACCACTTGCGGAAGAGGCATATACGATTACTACTTCATTCGGTTTTCATTCGTTATCACAGGAAATAGAACCTATTTTGCACACAATCAGATCGCTTTTAAGTAAATAAAAACAACAATAGCTTGAGGTTTTTCTGTGCCTTCAACTGACAAGTATTTTATCCACTATTGTTTCTGCTTTTTTGAAAAATTCTTCAAATTCTTTAGCAGGAACCGGCTTTCCAAACAGGTAACCTTGCAGTTCATCACATTGGTGTTGTCTTAAGAAATCAAACTGTTCCCTTGTTTCCACCCCTTCAGCGACAACTTTGAGCTTTAAACCCTTCGCCATTGCAATAATTGCAGTGACAATGGCAGCATCGTTTTTATCGGTAGTAACATCACGCACAAAGGCCTGATCTATCTTAAGCGAACGTATGGGAAATTTCTTTAAATAACTTAAAGAAGAATACCCAGTCCCCAGATCATCAATCGTAATACTCACGCCTATGTCATTTAAACTTTTCATTTTTTCAGAGGAGGCATAGACATCTTTCATTGCAGTGCTCTCGGTAACTTCCAATTCGAGGTAATTACTCTCCATTCCGGTTTCTTTCAATATGCTAGAAACCATTTCAACCAAATCTTTCTGTTGAAATTGACCAGCGGAAAGATTCACCGCAATACTGAATGGTTCATGCCCTGCATCCTGCCACGCCTTGTTTTGTTTGCATGCGGTATATAATACCCATTCGCCTATGGGAATAATCAGTCCGCTAAACTCGGCGGAACGAATAAACTCCGCCGGTTCAATAAATCCCTTTTCCGGATGTTTCCACCGAATCAACGCTTCTACCCCTGCAATTTTTCTGGTAAAAGTATTTATCTTTGGTTGATAATAAACAAGCAATTCGTCCCTCTTTAACGCTTTGCGTAAATCATTTTCCATAATCAATTGCCCGGAAATTTTTTCTGACATTTCAGGGGCATAAAACTGGTAATTATCCTTACCCTGATTTTTTGCATGATACATGGCAAGATCTGCGTTCTTCAACAGCAGTTCAGCATCTGTTCCATCGTTAGGATAAATAGCAATACCAATACTTGAAGAAATATTAATTTCATAGCTGTTTAGCACAAGAGGTTGTCTTATTGTCTCCAGTATTTTGTTGGCAATTACTGCGGCATACTTTACCTGTGAAAGCCCCGGTAATAATACGGTAAATTCATCACCCCCTATTCTTGTAACCGTATCCTCCTGCCGCAGCAATTGTACGAGCCGTTCAGATACAATTTTAAGCAAACGGTCTCCCGCAGAATGCCCAAGCGTATCATTTATGGTTTTAAACCGGTCGAGGTCTAAATACATTACCGCCAGTATTTTTCTTGAACGCTGTGCACTCGACATGGATTGTTTTAACCTGTCAAGATAAAGCACCTTGTTGGGCAGCCCGGTTAAGTGGTCATAATATGCCAGTTGGCGAATTCTTCTTTCGGATTTCTTGCGTTCGGTAACATCGCGGATAATGATGAGAAAAGCCTCCTTTTCATCCCATTCTGTTTTCATCATACTCATTTCCGCAATACTGCTCATGCCATTTCCCCTGGGTATTTCGATCTCGGTTATCACATCCGTTGTTATTGGGAAACCAAACACAGAATTTGTAAGCCGATCTGAGTCATAAGAAAATATAGTTAAAGCAGATTCATTTGCAAAACGTACAACCCCCTCTCTGTCAACAACAACTATACCATCCTTACTCCTTTCTACCGTGTTGCGAAATTGTTCCTGCAAGCGTTTCTTTTCCGTAATATCTTCCTGAATACCAATAAAGTTTTTAACGACTCCGTCTTGATCTTTTACTGCCGATATGGAAGCCGATGCCCAGTAAAATTCGCCATTTTTCTTTTTGTTTTGAAATTCTCCATGCCATTCTCCTCCCGATGTAATTGTGTCCCATAATTCTTTGTATTCTTCCGGAGAACGTGTTCCCGATTTTAATATACGCGGATTTTTATCTATAACCTCTTCAGCGCTATATCCTGTCATCTGTACAAATTTAGGATTTACATATTCAATGTTGCCGTTAACATCGGTAATTATAACTGCATTCGGGCTTTGTTCAATGGAACGTGATAATTTGTATGTTTCCTGGGCAAGTTCATCCGCCATTGAGTTAAAAGACCTGGAAAGTTCTCCCAGTTCATCCCGTCTGTTTAGTTTCACTCTGTGAGAAAAATTACCGTTCGCAAACATATTTGTCGCAATCGTTAGCT
The DNA here is from genome assembly GCA_021646465.1 of Candidatus Kuenenia hertensis. Classification (GTDB taxonomy): domain Bacteria; phylum Planctomycetota; class Brocadiia; order Brocadiales; family Brocadiaceae; genus Kuenenia; species Kuenenia hertensis. Next base: position 41,371 of record SOET01000027.1, read on the forward strand.
TTTTAATTGGCCGTGCCATAGAAAGAGAAAAACCAATACTAAACACCGTAACCAGAATACCACTTGCACATCCGGTAACAAGGGCAATCATACCCATCATCCTAAGAGATGCAAAAGCTTCCGCTTTATCTATTTCCGCTATAAGTATCCAATCAAATTCAGGGATATAGGAAGATGCGCCAACAACAGATACTCCTCTGTAATCGTGATAAATACCTGTTATTGTTTTTTTGTCTGCAAAAATGTATTAACAGGAGCGGTGTCAATGCGTAACCGAAATGGCGCGTTGGGGATAAACCTTGAATCGGTAAGCATTACTTTATCTTTATTGACCAGATAAACCTCTTCTGTTTTGCCCATACCTGTACGATTCGTCGTTATTTCATTCAACAAGCTCATATTATAACAATTAACAACAAGACCTCTTATTCCCATGCCGGGATAACGCCCCGATATAATTGGTACGACGATATAAAAACTATCTGATTTTATATATGGGCTATAGGCAGACTGGTTTACATAAGCATATCCTGGCCGTGTTTTCATGCCTTCCAAAAAAATATCATCCCCGGACATATCCACATTGATCCAGGTTTTGTCGGTAGATGCAATAACCTTCCCTTTTGTATCCAATAGTGCAATTGCGCCGATATGAGAATCTAACGGTAATTTATTTACCAACAAATGCCTGTTAAGGGAACTTATAATTTTGCTCACGGGAAATTTTTCAGAATTTATTTTTCCCAAACGATCCTTTATAAAGCCATCCGAACTAAAGTCTATCGTTCTGCCCTTTTTTGCTTCTAAAAGAGACACGATATGCGTCATCTTGGATTCGGCAATAGCGGTTAATTTATCCATGGTATAGCGTGTTAATGCTTTTTTGTTCTGAAAATAGTTTATCGTAGTAATAACTGAAATGGGTATGAGAGAGATGCAAAGCAGGGAAATGATTAATTTATTCTTTATTGACCAAAATGTTTTCATACTTTATGTTTTGGCGAAATTGCTCTTATACTCTTCTATCGATGCCCTTTAAAAAGGGCAATGTACTAAAACTGTTTTATTACTTCAAGCACTTTTTCTATGCTGCTTAATTCCGCAATAATCCTTTTCATTCGTCCCTGACAAGCAATCTCCAATGTGGGTGCAATAACAATCTTTTTCAGAACTGCAATTTTTGGATAATACAAGAGTATGATAACATCATTTTTCAATAAGTTTTCGGTAATATTAACATTTCCATTATATAATCAACAGAAAATAATCGAATAACAGCATCGATAAATTCAGTACATTTGGTTTCTTATGCCCTTCCTTCTGCAACGCTGATAGCATCATATTGGCCAACGCCGGCTCCGTTCCCTATTTTCCTGTTGTAATGCACAAAAATATTGATACTATAAACCCCTTAGCTGGCGATTGCTACGGCTTTTGTAAACTATCAGTAACATAGCGTATGTGTTACCCGGCTGTAATTGAAGATGCAACTGGCCGCAAAAGATTTTTTAACAATGCTTCAATATACCGGCTTCATTCTTTTTCCATAAAATATTTTTACCCAATGACAGAGATACATATTTATAAAACAATCGAAAAGGCATTATCTTTCAGAAGAAATTACATAAATAACGCCCATACCAATGCATACCGTTTAATAAATTCTTATGGCGATAATCTGCCGGATATAACAATAGATATATATGGAAAGGCCGTTTTGGTGCAATTTTTTAAAACGTACGAAGTATGCAAAAAAAAGGAAATGTATGAAGCGGTACGAAAAATATTAGCGCCTGAATTTATCATAGAAAAGGACCGATTAAAAGGAAAGGACGTTATCACCCGCTTGATATCAGGTAAAGAAATCCCTGAAGATTATGTAGTATTTGAAAATGAAATACCGTTCTCTATCTCATTCAGTGACGGAGGAGGAACAGGGTTATATTTAGACCAGCGGAATAACAGGAAAAAGGTGCAATCTTTTGCTTCCGGCAAAGAGGTTCTGAACTGTTTTTGTTATACATCATCATTTTCTGTCTATGCATGTAAGGGAGGCGCTGTAAAAACAACCAATATAGATTTATCCAGGAAGGCAATAACATGGAGCAAAAAGAATTATTCACTAAACCAAATAGATATTAATAATCATGATTTTATTACCGGAGATGTATGGGAATATTTTAAAATATTCCAAAAAAAGGGAAGGGAATTTGATATGATAATTCTAGACCCCCCAAGCTTCTCTACAAGTAAATCAGGAGCATTTACCGTAGAAAAAGACTTTCCCGAATTAGTCGGTATGGGACTCAATATCCTCAGAGAAAACGGAATTCTTGTATTTTCTACAAATATTGCAAAAGTGAAGATATCAAAAATGTTTCAATTATTGCCAAAAATTAAAACCCATACCAAAAAATTATTTAAAATTATTGATATTTCATCGCAAGGGCTTGATTTTCCCCTTGATGGAATTTATTTAAATGAACCTTATTTGAAATTTTTTTTGTTTTCATGTTAGCCATTGCCGGAACAAGCAAGAAAAAGGAACACTTGTACATTATTATCATATTAACCCTTTTTATTTCTCTTTTTAATCCGGTAAGTGGTATATATTGAAACGCCCAGTAATATGACTATGCCTGATAAACTAAAATAAATTTTCTTATCATATCCCTTTTTCAGTTCCTGCAGGGTAAGATCATGACGGGGTGAATACTTTTGCTGTTTAAAATCTTCCCGTTTAATAAACCCCAGAGAACTCTCAGGAATTTTTTTGGTAAAAGTAGGTTTTTTTGTAACGGAGGGAAGTGTAAAAAATACAATACCGATTAAAAAGGTTGTGCCAAAAACAATGTACATCAGGGTATTACTCTTTCTTTTCATAATATCCAATTTTATAAATAAACCGGATGTTGTCAATAAAATAAAGTATCTTCAGATATTTATTATCTATTCAGCGTAAATGTTACACGGCTCGTTCCCAAACCGGAGTTTGGGAACGAGTTGCGTAAAAAGAATCGGGAATGCTCCCGATTCTTATTTTTCAGCAGAACAATTCATAATAAATTAGGGAGGTTTTATGAATAGATTAACAGGAATTATCATTCTTCTCATTTGTTTTGTATGTTTTGGTTGTAAAACAATTTCTAAAACAAATATAATCATCGATGAAGGAGAGTATTCCCGCAGCATAAACACCATTGCCGTTATGCATTTTGATGACCAATTAATTGCAGGAAAAGAAGTAGAAGGCTCATTTATAAAAACCATTAGCAATGCGAATGCAGGGGAAATACTTGCCACAATGTTATCGCACGAACTATCAAGGTTGGGAATATACGATGTTCTGCCGCGTGCGGATATTACTCAAATCATAAATAAATCGAATGCTGAAGAAAAAGAACTCGTCTCGCGCAGAGATTATGTTAACCTGGGGAATTTGCTTGGTGTGGATTCTGTAGTTATTGGAAAAATATTGGAATTTAAACTGTCAAGCACTGTAATTTATGAACGGGGTACGGTTTCTTTCGTAGCTGAATGCATCGACACAGAAAATGGCAGCGTTCTTTGGACTATTGAAGCAAACGAGAGCGCTGCTTACAAAGATGAAATTGAATTGGCCGGCAAAGCGGTAAGAACCGCAATTGAAAAATTGAAAAATGAGCTACGATAATATTACCTTATTTATCATAACAAGAAGCACATTATTATGAAAAAAAACAATTATATTAAAAGCGGTATACGGACAAAATTGCTTATCACCATGATAAGCCTGATTGTTGGTCTGTTGACCGTATTAACCTTTATTCAGACTTCCACTCAAAAAAAAATACTGGAAAAGGAATTCGGACGCCGCATCGAACTGATGAAAAACAACCTCGTCGGGAAGGGAAAAATCTTATCAGATAATCTGGCAAGACAAACGGAAAATAATATCGCATCGTATAACTTTTCCAATGCTACTGAAATATTAAACAAAACGGTACAGGAATATAAAGAATTAAGCTACATCATCCTCATGGATTCCTCCTGTATGGTTTATACCCACACATTACATCCGGAGCTTCAGCAGGAAAAACTCTCCGGTGAAGAAGATTTGTATGCTGCAAACCAGAAAATTCCAACCATTTACGAATTTTCAAGAAATAGCGATTCGTTCATGGAAATCATTGTTCCGATAAGCGTAAGCACCGAACAGTGGGGAGTGCTCCGCCTTGGTTTTTCCCTCAATGCGCTCAACACCGTAATACTAAATTCAAGAAATGAAATACGGAAGAAAATTGAGGGAATGGTTCTCAGATCTGTCCTCACCTCAATTATATTCGTTGCAATTGGCGCTATCAGTGTCTATATGCTATCAACCCGGCTTTCCAAACCCCTCGTAAAACTAACAGAATCCGCACGATTATTGGCCAAAGGTAATTTTATCGCCGCTTCAAATCTTAACATCACTTCAAAAGATGAAATTGGCATCCTTGCCGCATCCTTCATTGAAATGTCAAATAATCTGAAAATCTCCTATGAAAAACTGGAAGAATACAGCCGTACCCTTCAGCAAAAAGTAGAGGACAGAACGCGGGAATTGAAGGACGCCAACAAGAAACTACAAGAACTCGATAAAGCAAAATCCGGTTTCTTATCCACCGTTTCACATGAACTAAGAACCCCCCTCACCTCAATTATCGGGTTCACTAACATTATTCAGAAACGATTAGACACCTTCATATTCCCTCAGATCGAAGTTAATACTATGAAATCGCAAAAGGCGGTACAACAGATAAAAGAAAACATTACCATCATACTTACGGAAGGAGAGCGCCTCACAAATCTGATAAACGACGTCCTTGATCTGGCAAAGATAGAAGCGGGCAAAATCGAATGGAATATGAATACAACTTCAATAGCGGAAGTAATTGCAAATGCCGCTGCGGCAACAAAATCCCTTTTAGAACAAAAGGGCCTTACGTTAATCGTGAATATTGAAAAAAATATACCCGATTTTATAGGTGATAAAAACAGGCTTATACAAGTAGCAATAAACCTCATTTCGAATGCAATAAAATTTACGGAGAAAGGCACTATTTCATGCCATGCAAAACAAACAGATAGTAAAATCTTGGTTACCGTAATGGATACCGGGGTAGGGATTGCGCAGGAAAACCTCGAAAAAATCTTTGACAAATTCAAACAGGTGGGCGACACCCTTACCAATAAACCAAGCGGCACCGGCCTCGGGCTCCCGATATGCAAACAAATCGTCGAATATCACGGCGGCGTTATCTGGGCAGAAAGCGAACCGGGCAAAGGCTCCAAATTCTCATTTACCATACCCCTGCGTGGCGATGGATTAATAAATAATAATGAATCACCCATGACCTGACGGTTATAAAGGAGAGCCCCCCCCGATTTTTTGTAAAACTCATCATTTATTATGCTTTCCTGCCTGTCGTCAGACAGGAACTCCGCTCAGATGACGCTTACCGTCGTCTGAGCACATTCGCAGGCTCAGTCTGTAGGTCGGGTTTCTTACCCGACAATCCGTTTCATATTGTATTGTTGGGTAAGAAACCCGACTCCCAAACTTTCCCGACAATACAATTATGAAAACGGTAATTGGTCTTTACAAAAAATCGGGAATGCTCCCTTTTCAGAAGATGGATGAAAAAACAGATAACCAGTAATCTCCCCGGCAGGTTCAGGTCTGCGACCCAATGTCATTAACTTAAGGATTATTTTATAGAAACAAAACCCCCTGAATCCCCCTTTGCTAAGGGGGACTTTTGCGGCTGGTAGCTTAACTTAATGACATTGGTCTGCGACCTGAACCTCACGTTTCATACGTGACAATGGGAGCATTCCCAAATTTTTGCAACCCCCCCTCCGGAAGGTTCTTGTCGGGTAAGAAACCCGACCTACATGAAAAAAATGTTTTTGTAGGGCGGGTTTCTTACCCGCCGAATATACAAATTTTTGCACTTTGCAAAATATCCGAATACCCCCCCCTTGCGGGTTCAGATTTGTAATCTGAACCCGCAAGGATATGTAAATGTTATTTCCATACAAGCTCTTAGAAATTTGCAGGTACGATTTTTGTCATACCCGAACACTTTTAGCGGGTATCCAGTGAGCCTCGTTCTTCCTGGATTCCCGTTAAAAACATGCGGGAATGACATTATGAAAGCAATAAAATAAGACCAGCAAATACCTAACAGGACAATGCTGGATTAAAATAGTTTTGAACAGTGGCGGTATAGACTGTAGAGACGCATGGCAATGCGTCTCTGCTCCTGCTGCCTTGATACGGATTAGGTTGCTGTCAGGAGGAAACTTCCAAAAGCACGAAAATTAAATGTTTCGGTACAATCGGGGACGATTGAACCAGCAAGAGACACATATAGTTGACATTTTTGGTTATTGACACTGTAAAATTATTTGTGTTTAATACACGCACTACAAATCTGATAATCATTCCTTGTTTTCTTGCCGGTTAGCGAATAACTGTTTTGTAGCTTTTCTCTATCTAGAATGCCATAACAAACTATTTATATATTGAAGAATAACAAAAATAAAAAAGCCCCCCGTTTCCGGGAGGCTTAGTAGGTTTACCCCTATTGGGGCTATCCTGCGAAGTTTCCTTCTTATTGTAGAAAGCAAAGCAGGCATTTGTGTGGTACAATCGTATTTATTTGTAACCATATTACAAGATAAAATCAATAGAAAAATGGGAGAGATTTGTGAACAAAATAAAAAATTATACCCTTGGCATTGATATGGGAACCAATTCCATCGGTTGGGCAGTGATCGCGTTCAAAGAGAATCAACAACCATCAGAATTAATTGCTTGCGGTACACGCATATTCCAGGAGGTTGTAGATGCAAAGTCAAAAATTCCTAAAAATCAGACTCGCCGTGCCGCACGTTCTGCACGCAGGCTTATTGCCAGACGCAAGATGAGGCTCAATACAATACTCAACCTTTTATTGAACTATGGACTGCTTCCAAACAATGCTGAAGAGCGTGAGAAATTATTTACCGATAATAAATCTTTCGATCCGTACCAACTCAGGAAAAAGGCGCTGGATGATAAACTTACACCTTATGAATTTGGACGTGTTTTATACCACCTTGCTCATAGGCGCGGTTTTCAGAGTAATAGAAAAGTATCATCCAAAGAAGATGGCACAGTGAAAAACTCTATCAGCTCCCTTCGTCAGGAGATAACGGATTTTGGCTGTCGCACCCTGGGTGAATATCTCTCTGTCCAGCCAAAAAAGCGGAATCGTTACACTGATCGCTCCATGTATCAGGAAGAATTTGAATTCATTTGGCAAGCACAGCAAAAACATTATCCAGATTTGTTCAACCAAGCATTTAAGATATCCCTCCATAATGCAATTTTCTTCCAACGTCCCCTCAAGACTCAAAAATTTCTGATTGGCAAGTGTACCTTCGAACTATCACGAAAACGTGCATCATGGACATTGCTGGAAGCACAGCGATTCAGAATATTATCTGACTTGAATAATCTTGCTATTAAAAACCCCATTACTCGCGAATATCGTCCACTTAGGGATAGTGAACGAGAAAAACTTTTAGAACTGTTGGAAAGGCAGAAAACCCTGAGCTGGAATAAAGCACGCACGGTTTTAGGACTACACGCAGGTGAAATTTTTAACCTCGAAGAAGGGAAAAAGAGAGAACTTATAGGAAACCGCACCGTTTACGCATTGCGCTCTATACTGAAAAAACAATGGGATGAAATGAATCACTCTGAACAAAATGACCTTATTACCGACATGTTTACCATTGACAATGAAAACGGTTTTTTACACCGTATGAAGTCCCATTGGGGTTTTGACTCGGAAACAGCTGAATTACTTGCTAAAACTGAACTCGAACCAGGTTATGCAAGGCTCTCACTTAAATCCATACGTAAAATTCTTCCATATCTAAGAAAAGGTATGACTTACGATAAAGCATGCAATGCCGCAGGCTATAATCACAGCACACATATTCTGCAAACTGCTGTAAATACTCTTGGAATCCCCCCATATCTGAGGAACCCTGTGGTACAGAAGGCGCTATACGAAACAAGGAAGATTATCAATGCCATTCTTTATAAATACGGCAAACCCGTAACAATTCGTGTGGAAATGGCGCGCGATATGAAACTTACAAGACGGCAGAAAGAAGATTTTCAAAAGAAACAAAAGGAAAACGAAAACAATAATGATAAAGCCAGGAATATTTTGCAAAACGAGTTTGGAATTCAAAACCCAACCAGGGCAGATGTTCAAAAGTACAACATGTGGGTTGAATGCCAGATGACCTGCCCCTATACCGGTATTCCTATCTGCCGAGAAATGTTATTTTCTCAGGAGGTAGATGTAGAACATATTCTGCCGTATAGCCGAAGTCTTGACGACTCGTACATGAACAAAACCCTGTGCATGGCATCTGAAAATCGCACAACCAAGCACAATAAAACGCCCTATGAAGCCTACCATTCCAATGAAACAAAATATCAGGCAATTCTTCAACGCATTAAAACACTTCCCTGGCCAAAAAGAAGGCGTTTTGAGCAAAAAGAAATTGATACCGATAAATTTGTAGAACGTCAATTAAACGATACACGTTATATCTGCGTGGAGGTAAAAAAATATCTTCAAAGTCTTGGTGTAACAGTAGAGGTAAGCAAAGGTGAAGCAACCGCCGCATTGCGCCACCGATGGAATCTTAACAGGATTCTGACAGAAGATGACTCGTCTGAAAAAAAACGCTCTGACCATCGTCATCACGCCATTGATGCCATTGTTATTGCCTTAACGTCCGGAAGTTTGTTCCAAAAACTTTCAAGACTCTCTGCACAAAGCGGGGCAGCCTTGAGCGAACGCGGTTTCCAACTAGATAAACCGTGGCCATCATTCTATGAAGATGCAGAAAAGATGGTCAGAAATATCATCGTTTCTCATGCGCCCAATCGCAAGATAACTGGCGCATTACATGAGGATACTGCATACGGTTACAGCAACCATGATAAATGTTTTGTATATCGCAAGCCACTATCAACCCTCACTGAAAATGAAATCGAAAAAATCCGTGACGGCATGATTAAACAGTTGGTCAAGGTGCGAATTGAACAGTTTGATGGCAACCTCAAAAAGGCATTGGGCAATGCGAACAGCCCATTATTGCATAGAGACGGTAAAACACCAATTAGAAACGTGCGATTGATGAACAATTTCAATCAGAATACGGTAAATGGTATTAAAAACCGTGTGGGTATAACCTACAAGTTCTTCAAATATGGAAATAATCACCATGTTGAAATAATAGAAAACATCAATACAGGGGAACGTAAAGGCGTCTTTGTTACTGCTATGGAAGCAGCTAAAAGAGCAAGAATAGATAAAACAGGTATTGTTCAACGCAATCATGGACCAGAATGGAGGTTTGTAATGTCTTTGTGCACAAATGATATGATCGAAGTTGATAACGATAACGTCAAAAAATATTACAGGGTACAAAAAATGTCAGGTAGCAAACAATTTGAAATTACGCTAAAATATCATCACGATGCGCTTCCAGAGATTAATGCAAATAGCTTACGCATTCGTAGCAACAAAGATATCAAAAAAATTTCCCGTAAAATATTTATTGATCCTCTGGGTTCCGTCTTTGCCAGCAATGATTAAACGAATCGTAGAAATCAGCAATCCTGCAAAGCTTTCCCTGAGAAACCGGCAGATGGTAGTTGACCGCGAGGGATTTGACTTAGCCACAGTTCCCATTGAAGATTTGGGCATGCTTATCCTTGACCACCCTCAAATCACCCATACTCAAGGACTTCTTGCGTCATGTTCTGAAAATAACGTTGCCTTGCTGGTTTGCAACAGCAAACATTTACCGGTCAGCATCCTTTTGCCGCTTGAAGGCAACAGTCTTCACAGTAAGACGATAACAAGACAGACGCAAATTGCAGAGACAACCCGTAAAAGGCTGTGGCAGGCAATTATCCGCGCAAAAATACGGGAACAGGCAAAGGCGCTTTTCCGCTCCACCGGAAATGACACTCCCCTTCCCGATTATGTCAAAAAGGTTAAAAGCGGCGATCCCGATAACATTGAGGCACAGGTATCCCGCATCTACTGGCAAAGGCTCTTTGGCGCAGCATTCCGCCGTGACTTTGACGCACCCGGCATTAATAGTCTCCTTAATTATGGTTATGCCGTAATGCGCGCGGCAGTTGCCCGCGCAATTGTGGGCACTGGTCTGCATCCATCCCTTGGACTGCACCATCATAACCAGTATAACAGCTTTTGTCTTGCAGACGACCTGCTCGAACCGCTTCGGCCTGCGGTTGACATTAAGGTATTCGAACTTTGTCAAAATATTCCTGGCGAACCCACACTGACGACTGAAAATAAGCAATCTCTATTGGAAATTTTGACCAGAAATTGCGCATTTAACGCCCGACAACTGCCATTAATAACTTCACTGCATTATTATGCAGCAAGCGTAAGAAAAGTAATCTGCGGAGAGCATAAGCGCGTGGAGATTCCCGCTTTATGAGCTTTGGAGGCTATCGAAGCATGTGGATAATCGTTATGTTTGACCTGCCTACTGATACCAAAAAGGCGCGCAAGGCATACCACGAATTTCGGAAACGGTTACTAAACGATGGTTTTTCTATGCTGCAATTCTCCGTTTACGCACGCCACACCCCAAGCGAGGAAAATGCCGTTGTGCATGAAACACGGGTGAAAGCGTTTCTGCCGGATGACGGCGAGGTAAGACTCTTAAAGATCACAGATAAACAATTTGAACGTATGAAGGTTTTTAATGGAAAAACAAGAAAAGCAACAGAAAAAGCGCCCAAACAACTCACTTTATTTTGAATTGTTTGGGCATATCACCAGCAAATACAACAACTTACAAATCAGGGATTGTACCACACAAATACCTGCCCGCAAGCCACAACACATTATTATTTACATTATTAGAGATAAAAATTGTACCACACAAATACCTGCCCGCAAGCCACAACTCGGAGATACATATTAAGGATGTCAATTTGATTGTACCACACAAATACCTGCCCGCAAGCCACAACCTTATTGCTGCTGCTATTTTATATGCTTTTATTGTACCACACAAATACCTGCCCGCAAGCCACAACGGTAGATAACATTGCTCCGTCTTATATTAAATTGTACCACACAAATACCTGCCCGCAAGCCACAACCTAACGTTCTTATCATTCTCCAGGTCGTCAATTGTACCACACAAATACCTGCCCGCAAGCCACAACTTATTCTTCGTCTTCCAACTGCTGAACGTCTCTCAAGTCTTTCGGTCTTTTTGTTGCTTTTTTATTTTTTATGAGCTGCTTTTTGCCGATAAAATTAACCCTGATGGGGTGATTTGTTCCAATGCTGCCTGTTTTTTTATTTTTCCATACTTCATCCCATGTTATGCCGGTGATTTTAGGCAATATATCGATTCTAAGCGGAGGGGTTCCTACCCGTAAGATTTCATCTCCGGAGAGAAACAAGGAAAAGTCCATTTGAGAAACATCAAACCCAAAATCCGTTAACGCATACGCTAGTTTTTTAACGTTGTTTATATCCGGTTGGGTATAAATGTCGAGGTCGTTTGTAAAGCGCGGTTCTGTATAACATCCAAGCGCATAAGCGCCTACAATGACATACTTAACTTTGTGGGTATTTAACAAACTTAAGAATTCTTTGAAGTTTGAGTCCACTAGGGTTTATCCCTTTAAAAAGGCAATAATTCTGCCATAACAGTTCCCTGGCAACTGCCCTGTCTTTCATTGAGGCGGTTTTCCAGAATTTTACGTCGTCCCTTTCCATTTCCTGAAAGGTACGGTATGTTTTCAGGTATCGCATGGTTTTGACCCATTAAGTTATACTGCTAATTTTAGCATATTCTCTTTTATGAAGCTGCAGAGAGTCCCACATGTCGACATTTATCTGAAGATTAATCCAAAAATCAGTGGTATCTCCCTAGACAAGACAACCCCGCCCGTATTTATCATCAGGATAATTCTCAAGAATTTTACCACATTCGATGGTTTCATGCACCTCTTTTTCTGAAGCCATACAAACGATGCTTTGATCCACTGCATGTTGTCAATATTCCTGAAAATACTTTTTTCCGGCAGGGCAATGCCGTTCCCTACATTGTGCTAATCTGTGGAAATCTGTGTAATCTTGTGGATTATTTTCATCCCTCTTTGTGATTGCTAAATCATGGATGTTTCATTTTCCATACCCCTGCGTGGCGATGGATTAATAAATAATATTGTATTATGCTTCGAAACAACCCTGACAGGGTTAACACTCCATCCACCAAAAAAGCTGAAGTTACAAAAAATCGGGAATGCTCCCCTCTTAAATCTATGTATTAGTTATCTCATATAATCATTGACAAATTTTGTTATTACGGATAGCATAATACCGTTGGTTTCGAACCGAATAGTCATGAAAACTACATTTATCCCCCCTCTCTGTTAAATTTTAAGACGTTATATACATAATAATTCTATCATTTGCACACTCAAGTTCCCATTGAAACAAAGTTAAAAAAACATCTTTATCATGTCAATAAAGGCCAAGTTACTCATATTTGCGCTCAGCATTTCGCTCATACCCATTTCCGTAATTACCACGTTATATTATTTCAATTCCAGGAATACAATCAAGAAACAGACTCTGGATTGGTTGACGGCAGTTGCTGAATCAAAAAAGGTTCACATATTGTCCTTTCTGGATGCAAAAAAGAGTCAGGTCATTGACTTCAGTTCTGACGGATATATAAGAAACAATCTTAAAATAATCATGAAAAGAGGATCTCAGAGCCATGTAGTCAACAGACTAAATAAACACCTTGCCGTGAACAAGAAAACATTGGATACTAATATAGAAGCGATAGCCATTTTGGACATTAATGGCAAGGTTGTTGCCTCTACAAATAAGAATTGGATTGGAAAGGATATGTCCGGAGAGGAGATATTTACGAATTGTGTGAGTAAAAACTACGGCAAGGCACACATCAACAAGGCTCATTATATTCCTTATCTGAATGCAAACTGCATATTCATAGCCGCACCTCTCACCGGCAGACAGAGCAAAGAGACAATAGGTGCTATTATCAATGCATACGATATGGCTACCCTTGATGAGATTACCACCAAGCGTTCTGGGATGGGGAAATCCGGAGAGATATTTTTGATCATGAGAGACCATGATGATATCGTACTCCTGACATCCCTGAAGTATGCTTCAGACACACCACTTGGCAGGTCAATTCCCATGGATTCTTTTGATACTGAACTTATAAGACTGGCATTGAATGAAAAGAGAGGCGCTGTAATAGCGCCTGATTACAGAGGTACAGATGTAGTGGCTGCTTATCTGCACTTACCTGATATGGATTGGGGACTGGTAACAAAAATAGATAAAGAAGAGGTCTTTGCCTCCATTGCACGTATAAAAATTTTTACTATTATCCTCGGAAGCATAAGCGCTCTACTTGCTATTACCATTTCAATCATTATTTCAAAGCGAGTAGCAAAACCTATTCACAAACTGGTAGAGGGAACAAGAAGGATAGCAAAAGGTGATCTTGCATTCAGAATCGAAACTCTGACGAGAGATGAAATCGGACAACTTGTCACTGCTTTTAATGATATGACATTTCAACTGGAGCAATCAAAGAAAAAGCTAAATGATTATATGGATAATCTGGAGGAAAAGGTAGAAGATAAAACAAAGGAAATAACACAGATGCTCTATGAATTGACCGATAAGAATAAGGAGATGGAGCAGTTTTTGTATGTAGCATCACATGATTTGCGGTCTCCACTTTTGAATATACAAGGGTTTAGTAAGGAATTACAGAAATCTTTTGACACACTGCGCCCTGTCTTGGATGAAAGTGGCATTCCTTCCAAAACAAAAGAGAAGCTTGCTGAAATCCTTGAGGAAGATATTCCCGATGCACTGCGATTTATCCTGACAAGCTCATCCAAGATGGATAAGTTGCTCTCAGGGTTGTTACGCCTTTCACGTATGGGCAATGTGCCCCTTACCATAAGGCAACTGGATATGAACAAGCTCATTTCCAATGTTATAGAAACATACAAATATACCATAAAAGAAGCGAAGGTAACATTTCAGTTAGAGGAATTGCCGCCATGCAGAGGCGATGAGAGCCAAATCAATCAGGTCTTTTCTAATCTTATAGACAATGCCCTGAAATACCTGGATAGTGGCAAAGAGGGTGTAATCAGGATTTCAGGGAGAAAAGAAGACGGCTCTATCGTATATTGTCTGGAAGATAATGGCATTGGTATTGCCAAGCAACATCAGGATAATATTTTTGAAATATTCCACCGCCTTAATCCGGGTGATAATATAGGGGGAGAGGGATTAGGGCTAACCATTGTCCACAGGATACTCAACAGACATAACGGTAAGATATGGGTAGAATCCGAACCCGGAAAAGGGAGTAAGTTTTTTGTGTCCTTGCCGACATAGATAGAAGAGGAAAAGGTGTCCTTTGCTGGTTCAATCTGCAAGATTGAACCAGCAATAGTTCATAATTTAATGATTTAAGGAGAGTGTTGAATGATAATAGAAGAAACGAAACCAAAAGAGGAATTAATTATACTTGTTGCAGAGGATAATGAAGGACATGCCTTGCTTATTACAAAAAATTTAAAACGGGCTGGCATTAGTAATAAATTCCTGCATTCCAAGGATGGACAGGAAGTTCTTGACTTCCTGTTTAAGAAGGGAAAAGGGCCTCATAGGGAATATGGTAAATCGTATCTGTTATTACTGGATATACGTATGCCTAAGGTTGACGGCATTGAGGTCCTGCGTCAGATAAAGACGGACCCTGAATTGAGCAAGATGCCTGTGATTATGGTTACTACTACAGATGATCCCCGGGAAGTTGATAACTGTCACAAACTGGGATGTAGTACTTACATCACAAAACCAATTCACTATGAGAAGTTTACTGATGCTATCAGGAAACTGGGACTTTTCCTGACGATAGTCAGATTACCCGTTCTCAATGGAGTTAATTGAATTAACCGGATGACAGAAAAAGAGCGAAAAGAAGATCGTGTAAAAGACGAAACGGCAAATACCCGTACGATTCTTGTTGTGGAAGATGATGAGGGATTGTCTCGTCTGATTGCGAAGCACTTGAGAAAAGCAGACTTTGATGTAGCGGTTGCAAACAGCGGGACACAGGCTATTGACAGGATTGCCGGCAATCCTACCGATCTTGTCCTTCTGGATTACAAGTTGGGAGACATGTTCGCAGCACAGGTCGTGGAAGTCTTTAACGAGCGACAGTTTAAAATCCCTTTCGTTATAATGACGGGACATGGAGACGAAAAGATAGCAGTAGAAATGATGAAGTCCGGCGCCAGAGATTATATAGTAAAGGAAGGCGAATTCTTTGCCCTTTTACCGTCTATAGCGAAGAGGATTTTTGAGGAGTTACAAAATGAGGAGAAATTAACACAGGCGAATAAAGCGTTGGAAGAGTCAGAGAGAAAATACCGGTCTATAGTGGACAATGCCTTAGTTGGGGTATACAAAACAAATCTCAGGGGAGATATTCTTTACGCAAACAGAGCATTATCAATAATGCTGGGATATGAATCGCCGGAAGAATTGATGCTGTATAATGTGCTGCAGATATATAAAAACAAAAATGAGAGGAACGTTTTATTTGATAAACTGAAAAAGTCGGGCGGTATTGATAAATTTGAGTGCGAGGTTATTAGTACGAACGGAGATACTTTAAACATAATCCTGAGCGCAACTCTTGCCGGAAACACAGTGTCCGGAGTGGTTATGAACATTACCGAGAAAATACGATTACAGGCAGAGAATATGCGTGCCGGTCAGTTGGCCATAATAGGAGAGCTGGCAGCAGGCGCAGCTCACGAAATTAACAATCCCATTTATGGCATAATAAATTATGCCCAACTTATTGCGGATGAAAGTGATGGAGATAGCAGGACACACAAATTTGGTAAACTAATTATAGAAGAAGGGAACCGTATAGCAGATATAACCAAAAACCTTCTTTCCCTTTCAAGAGGCAAAACAAACGAAAAAAGACCTGTTCAGATATATGAACTATTTACCAATTCCCTAAAACTGACTAAGGTACAATTGAAAAAGGATAATATCATTATTAAGGACAACATTCCAAAAAATATACCCGCAATAATCGTAAATCCACAAGAAATTCATCAGGTATTTTTGAATCTTATACAAAATGCACGGTATGCCTTAAACGAAAAATACCCTGGTAAAGACAATGACAAAATACTTGAAATCTCATGTAGCAAACTGTTAATTGACGATTACCCATATGTTCGGATTATATTCTATGACCGGGGGATTGGAATTCCGGAAAATATATTAAGTAAAGTAACAAATCCTTTTTTTACCACCAAGCCACATGCCGGAGGAACCGGTCTAGGTTTAAGTATAAGTCAAAATATAATTAATAATCATGATGGCAAAATGACGATAGAAAGCACATATGGAGAATTTACCAATATTATCATTGATCTCCCGGCAGAAAAATTGACAACAAAAAATGAAAACAAAGATACTGATAATTGATGATGAGAAATCTATTCGATTTACCATAAGGGAATTTCTTTTAAAGGAAGGATATGAAGTATTTGACGCCAGGCATTTCGACGAGGCATTAAAAATAATAAATACAAACTATGTAGACATTATTTTAACAGATATTGTTTTAGGAGACAAAACAGGTATTGATGTTTTAAAGAAGGTTAATGAGAAACGTCTAAACTGTCCTGTGATTCTGTTTACCGGATACCCAAGTGTAGAGTCTGCATCTGAAGCGGTTCGTCTTGGAGCTTACGACTATATAGCAAAGCCGGTAAAAAAAGATACACTGTTGCATATTATCCGCATGGCTTTAAGGCATAAGGCCCTCGTTGAAGAAAAGGATAAGAGCCATGCTAATCTTGAAGCTATTTTCAGGAGTGTCAAAGATGCCATCATAACAGTGGATAAAGATATGAAAGTTATTGAGGTGAATGATGCGGGGAGAACAATATGTGGTTTTTCACGCAAAGAAGTTATCGGGAAACCATTTGATTCTATTCCGAAAACGTGTAGCGGCCAGTGCATCGAGACCATTAAAAAAACGATTTCGGAGAAACAACCTGCCGATATATACCGTTTCGACTGTAATCATTCAGGCCACAAGAGTCAATTGGTATGCCTGAATACATTTCCTTTAATTTATCATCAGAATGGCATTTCAGGTTGTGTCATCATAATTAAGGATGAAACTGATATATTTGAATTAGAAAAAGAGTTAGAGAACAAAAAAGGGCTTTTTAATATTGTTGGAAAAGACGAGAAGATGCAGCGTCTTTATTCCATGATAGAGTATCTGTATAATATCGATACTACAGTACTTATTACCGGAGAAAGTGGTACAGGAAAAGGGCTTATAGCCGAAGCGATACATTACGGCGGGGTACGGAGTAAAGGGCCGTTTGTAAAGGTAGATTGTTCCGCTCTTACCGAATCCCTTCTTGAAAGTGAGCTCTTCGGACACAGCAAGGGCGCTTTTACGGGTGCAATTGCACATAAGACCGGCAGGTTTAAAAGAGCCGATGGGGGAACGATATTTCTGGATGAAATCGGTGACGTATCTTTAAATGTTCAGCAAAGACTGCTCAAAGTGATACAGGAGAAAGAATTTGAATGTGTAGGAGATGCTACTCCTATTAAGGTAGATGTGCGTGTAGTGGCCGCAACCAATAAAAACCTTCAGGAAAAAGTCAGGGCTGGAAAATTTCGTGAAGACCTCTATTACCGGTTGAAGGTAGTAGTGCTTTCTCCACCACCACTTCGGGACAGGCGGGGAGACATTTCGCTTCTGGTAAAACATATTATAAAAAAATTCAATCAAAAGTTAAAAAAGGATATCGATGCTATTTCTCATGACGTCTATAGGATATTTATGGATTATAAGTGGCCTGGAAATATCAGAGAGCTCGAAAACGTGCTAGAGCATGCCTTCGTTATCTGTAAGAAAACAGTTATTACCGTTGAAGACCTTCCGGATGAATTGAGAGAGAGAGAATCTGTTCCTTCCGTTGATGAAAGGGGTAGTAGTGAGCATAACATCATCTTACAGGCGCTAAAAAAAACCCATTGGAATAAGACTCATGCAGCCAAATTGTTGGGCATATCCCGGAGAACCATCTACAATAAGATCAAAGAATTTAACATACGACCTGAATAATTGCCCCCATCTAACTGCAAAATTCACACTTTGTGCATTTCACACTTTGTGCAAATTTCACACTTTTTAACCAGTTATTAAGTATTTGATAAGTGCCAGGACATCGTGGACACGAAAATGTGCCAAGACATCGTGGACTG
>SOET01000075.1 GCA_021646465.1 Candidatus Kuenenia hertensis
AAAAAAATTTTGTTGATTATTTGCTTCGCAAATACTTAACCGGACAACGCTGAATTATACTATCAGAAAAATCTATGATATCATTATTGAAAATACTATAAAAACAAAAAACCTCCTGCGTTTATAAAACGCAGGAGGTCTATGTAAAGAGATCTTCAACTGAAGAACTCTTAGTGGGCTTCCACTATGAATTCCTCTTCGTCATTGTAAGAATCTTTCCTGTGCCCAAACATCGAAACTACCGTCCCGGTTGCAAGTCCGGTAATAGCGGCCACGATAAGGGTAATAACAACCGCTTTTACCTGTAATCCGGGAACCGCGCTATTCACCATGAAAATTGCCGCCAAACCTCCCAATATGCCTGGCATACCGTGAAGATTATGAACACCACAGGTATCAATTCCCTTAATCATTTTTTGAACCCGTGGTTGTATAATTGCAAAGCCAATAACACTCAAAATACCTGCAATGAAACCTAAAACCAACGATGCTTTTGGCGTTGTAAATGCACATGACGAACCGATTGCAACACCGCCGGCAAGGGCTGCATTTGCCATGTCTTCAATAACGATTTTCTTTCGAATCAATGTCGTAGCCAGGTAAGTAGAAATTGTCGCGGCACACAGTGAAAGAATAGTATTTGTCGCTGCAGTAACCATCTGTGACGCCTCAGCGGCAGCTGCACAAAACGATGGCCAAAATATCCACAGCACCATACTTCCCAGCATCGAATATTGATTACTTATTTTATCAGATTCTATGCCTTTAAGGAAGTCTTCTTTTGTGGTCATTCTCATTATGACACCTAATCCAAAATATGCTCCAAACTGATGGATAACTATCGAACCACCCGTATCTATGAGTTTTCCTTTTGGTATCAAACCCATTCCGTGGTCTAACATAATCCATTCGTTAAGCATATAGGAAGGAACGAATAGCAGTGCCGCAATAATGTATTGGGACATTTTTAATCTTCCCAAATATGCCCCCATTGCAATAAGCATCGATGCTGCACAGAATTCCGCAAGGATCAGCCTGTCTATTTGAAATTCCGCTGCTTCTCCAAATAACCCTTTTGATTTTAAATACATGTAATAAGGAATAACAAAACTCACAGCAATATATGTAGCAGTGACAGAACCCCAGCCATATCTTTTCACAAAGACCATTAAAAAACCGAAACCTACCATCAACATTGCCATGACATGGATGGATTTGTTGTATTTATTTACTTCGAGCAATTCCTCCACCGCAGAAGCAACCCCACCACCTACCGCACGAATCTTGAAAAAGTCAAAGTCAGCGTTAACCGTTGTTTTTTGCTGAGCATTATAGCCTACTAAACCAATTTGTGGATGCAGAAAATGAACGCCTGAGATGTGATCTACGGTCGTCCAGCTTTCTCCATTTATGCTAAATGCGCCAGAGATACCTTCACTAGATTTTGTTAATTTTAAATACAGCGTGGTCAGGGAAGTTGCAGAAGACTTAGCCCCTTCCGTTTTTGAAATAGACCTGCTCATTTCTACATTATGAACTTCATCTTTTTGGCGGGTAAGCATTACATAATTTTCCTCATCCTCATAGATGATTATTCCTGCTTGCTGAAATTTATCTTTTGGGTCGTAAGTTAACTTGGTAACTATTTCAAAATCGCCATGAGGGCCGCGGCGAAGAAGTTTAATCTTATTGTTTACATTTATTTGCCAAAGGTCTTCAGCCTTTGAAATAATCCTTAAATTTCCCGGATTATCGGTAAGACTAATATCACTTTGATTTTCGCGCATTATCACCCATGAATTTTCTAAAGAATCGCTGTCAAATTCATCTTCAAACAATTCACTTGCATGGCAAACCTTTGTGCCCCCCCCCACCAATGGAAAACATATGAGACCAATGAATAAAATATACAGCAATAACATTCGTTTTTTTACCACTTGCTTATCCCCCTTTCTAAAAAGAATATTAATTTTTGCCCTGAACTATTAACCCCAAAAATACCCTTGTATTACTCGTTGCTCTGCAAAAACTTCTTTAAACACAGGCTATAACTAATATATTTTAAGTCCACCGCTACCTATATGTTACATAAAGCTTAAAATTTGAATGGCCCCCTCCTACCAAAAAAATGTAAAATTTCGTTTAAAAAAAATAAACAGTAAAACAAACGTAAGATTTCAGCCAGTTTCACACATGATTTCCACCAGTTTTTAAATATGTATGCTCAAGCTTAACTGTTAGATACTTAAGCAAGAACCGTTTATTTACAAGTACAGTTACTAACAAATGATTGTCGCTACCTATTGAGAATTTTTGGGATATATATATTTTATTTGCAATAAAATATCAAGCGAAAAAGCGGCAACAAGATTGAAGTAAATACATTTAAACGGTTGTTAAATATATTAAGCTATACTTGCTAAGCGAAATGTATGCCAGGAGGAGGCTTTCTAAGAGAGGTGTTACAACGTTTTTGAGGAAAATACTAATTGATCAAAATTTTTGAGTAATGCTAAGTAATCACCATGTAATATAAAAGATTAATTGCCTGTCAATTGAGCCTTCTTGAACTCGTAATCTTCCTTGGTGATGATTCCTTGTTCCATTAATTCATAAAGTTCTGATAGTTTTTCATTGTTAACTTCTTTATCCATACTGTCATATGAGTAAATATTTTGATCTGTTAATTCTTTGAATTTGTGTTTATAATCATCTTCGGTAATTAGTCCTTCTTTATATAACTCTTCCAGTTCTCTCACCTTTTCATTATGGGTATTTTCTATAAAGTCAAAGGGAGGAACTTTTTCTTCTGTACTTAATTCATCGTACTTGTGCCTATAGTCTTCCTCCGTTATCAAACCTTCTTCATATAACTCTTTAAGTTCACCAAGTTTCTCTTCAATGGTAGCGTTTGTTGGGACAACTGCGAAAGAATTCTCTTCTGTTTTTAGAACCAGCTCTCTTTTCTTACTTTGAAAATCTTCCTCAGAAATTAAGCCTTCCAATCTCATTTCATGTAAAAGTTTTAGTTTATGATCCATTGGCAGAGTTTCAATTTCTGAAGCTGCATCATAAACCTCTTGCTCAAATTCATCTGCTGGTTGCTCATACGATTCTCTCTCATGATACCTTTCTTCATTATTATGCTTATCTAATGGATTTGGCAAAGTATATTGGTCGTTACCACTACTGTATATATCTTCTGACAGTTGTGCATATTTATCCGCTGCTTTTAAAATAGCTTCCTCGCCCTTTGGCAAGCTTTTTTTCATTGAATACATTGGTTCAGGAAGTGTTTCCCTCTCTCCGCCCATTATTAGTGCGTCTTTCTTTTTCTCATATTCATCCGCCGAGAGAGTGCCTTCTTCCTTTAACTCTAAAAGTTTAATAAGTTTTTCATGTAAACTTACTATGTCAACTTCATGAGGTTCGGCATATACTGACTTTTTTGATTTATTTCCAACCCTTTCTTTTGATATTGGAGAATTGCCTGGAGAAATACCCTCTTTTTCTATATCAAAACCCCATTCATCGGAGGAAGGTAAAGCAGATTTTTTTTTATTCCTTTCCTCCATTTTTGCAATTTTCTGCGGTGCGCCTTCGGCGTCTTCTGCATTTTCCTTTAATGAAACGGTTTCGCCCTCTTCCTCTGCTTTCCTGGTTTTAACACCAGCAAGCCTCCTTTCTTCTTTTACCCCACGGTCGGTTCTTTTTTGCTTCTGAATAAATTTTTGGTCCCTCCCGTCAAAAGGTGGAGAAAAAATAGAGACAGCCATAAATGTTTCATCACCGGTATTTACAAATTTGTGCACCGTTTTACTGGGAATTTGCAAAATGGAACCCGGTTTTACCATATACCTCGTACCATCAAGTATTGCAATGCCACTGCCCTTTTTCACATAAATAACTTCATCATGGCGTTTATGATAATGTGAAGCAATCTCTGCACTTTTACGCACTTGAAACAAATGCATACTGGAATTTTTATTCTCGCCAACATCGGTAATTTTTACGTCTTCATCTTCCTGAAGCGGGTTCTTTTCAACAATCTCCTCGATATTTTGTACGGTAAAATCAAAAACATCGGGAAATTTGGTAGGATGCTTCAATGATTCTACAAAGTTGGAAGGATAATACTTAACCGTTGTACAACCTATGCCGGTTAATAAAGGGAAAAGAAGTGAAAGGCAAAAAGATTTTGTTTTTATGTATGCCATTATATTATCTTTAGTATAGTAGTCCGCAATATAGCTTAATTAAGTGGTTATAATATTAAAGAAAAGGTTAAATGCGACAATAACTTATAAGAAACATTTTTTCCCGGTTTCCGGTTATTAAATCATAAAGATACAGTGCAAAGCAAGTCCTTAATTTAAAATTGGTTGAGAGAATTTCAAGGGGTTATGCTACCATATATAATATTTCAAATACCATTGTAAGAATTTATTATACTCATTTTTCCTATGGAAAATTACTTTTATTGTAAAATATGAATATTACCTGAAAAATATTTGAGGAAAAGTAAAATGTCTATAAAAAATACCGAAAGAAGATTGTTTCTCAAAAAAGCGTTGCTAATGGGGGGCGGTTTTTGCGCATCATCAATCTTTGGGAAATATCTGACGAATTACTCATCATTTTTTACATACGGAAACGATATTCAAACTTTCATGCCTCCAGACGTAGTTATTGCACAAGACGACAACTTGGTTTCTGACAATGGGAACATAAAAGAAACGAAAATAACACACATCCTCAATAAATCAGTCATGCAGTTAACAGGCGCTTCATCGAAAGAGAATGCCTGGCAGAAGCTTTTCAACCCTTCCGATATTGTCGGTATAAAACTAAATTGCCTTTCAGGCCGTATCATGTCTCCGCACGTTGCATTAGTAGATTCCATTCTCCAGGGATTAAAATTGGCGGGAGTAAAAGATGGAAACATCATCGTATTTGAAAGATATAACAGGGAACTCGAATCTGCAGGCTTTCGGGTAAGACGTGCAACCAAAGGTGTGCAATGTTTTGGTACCGATGAATTGCCACAGGGCGGTTACGACACCGAACCCCAGATAGCCGGAAGCGTGGGAACATGTTTCAGCAAAATAGTCTCTCAAATGTGCACCGCTATTATTAACGTGCCCGTTCTTAAAGACCATGACCTTGCAGGCATCAGTGTTGCTATGAAGAATTTTTTTGGAGTAATACACAATCCAAACAAATATCACAGCAACAATTGCAATCCCTATATCGCAGAATTAAGCACCCATCCATATATTGCAGACAAAGTCAGACTTATTGTATGCGATGCTTTACTGGCGCAATACCATGGCGGGCCTAGCTATAAACCTCAATGGACATGGAATTATAACGGTATTATTGTGGGAAGAGACCCTGTTGCTTTCGACCGAATATGCCATACTATTATTGAGGACCGGCGAAAAAAGATGAAACTCCCATCTTTACAACAAGCCCGCAGGGAACCGAAATACATCTCCACTGCCGCCATGATCGGATTAGGAACAGATGATGTATCAAAAATAAACATTGTCCATATTTAATGACCTTCTCTTTTCTTTTACATCTGGAAAGCACGCTTTCCTCTAAAATTTATTGCTTTGAGTAATAGCATTTGTTATCATTTGTCATCAGAAGATATTTAAGATGTGTCAAATTCAATGGATACAAAACGGGTCATGTCTTAGCACATGGCCTTTTTTTATATACGTAATGAATACATTAGCAATAAGTTAGGAAGATAATATGCCATCATCATTTACTGAAGAACAAATAGAACGATATTCCCGTCACATTATTCTCCCCGAAGTCGGAGGCAAGGGGCAACAGAAATTATTAAATGCTAAAGTATTTCTGGTCGGAGCTGGAGGTTTAGGCTCTCCCGCCGCTTTCTATCTCGCTGCAGCCGGGGTAGGAAAAATTGGCATTGCCGACAGTGATTGCGTTGATTATTCTAACCTGCAACGCCAAATACTGCACTCCACAAAAGATGTAGGACGTTCCAAAGCTGTTTCTGCGAAAGAAACCCTGGAGTCTTTAAATCCGGATATAGAAATAATTCCCTATACCGAACGATTAACTTCCAATAATATCTTAGATATTATTAAGGATTATGACATCATCCTCGATGGCGCCGATAATTTCCCCACAAGATATCTTGTGAACGACGCCTGCGTTTTTCTCAGAAAACCGCTTTCACACGGCTCTATTTTCAGATTCGAAGGACAGGTAACTACCATTCTGCCATTTGACGGCCCTTGTTACCGTTGTCTCTATGAAACACCACCTCCTCCCGGTTTGGTTCCTTCCTGCAAAGAAGCCGGAGTATTGGGAATATTAGCCGGTGTGGTTGGAACTATTCAGGCTACGGAAGCTATTAAACTTATCCTCGGTAAAGGACAATTACTAAAAGGCAAATTGCTTATTTACGATTCTTTAAACATGGAATTCAAAAAGGTGAACGTTCGAAAGAATCCCAATTGTCCGGTATGCAGCGACAAAGCAACAATCAAAGAACTTATTGATTACGAAGAGTTCTGCCAGATTAGCGCTTAACATGGAAAAACAAGTCTTCTACTTTGATAAACCAGGAAAAGAAAACACAGAAAAATGCATAGAAATAGCCGCTTCCGCCATTGCTGAAGGATATAAACATATTGTGGTTGCGACTTCCGTTGGAGAAACGGGTGTTGCAATGGCAAAAAAACTTCAGGGGAAAGAGGCAAATCTCGTGGTTGTCACCCATTCTGCCGGTTTTCAGGAACCCAATCATCTTGAGTTGCTTCAGGAAAACCGGGATCAAATCGTATCTTTGGGAGGAAAAATTTATACCGGCACTATTCTTACCCACTCAATAGAGACCGCCTTCTCGCAAAAATTCAACGGCCTTTATCCAACGATGATTGTCGCCCAATCGTTACGAAGATTGGGTGAAGGGTTGAAGGTATGCTGCGAAATTGTTATGGAGGCATGCGATGCGGGTCTCATCCCTGAACGGGAAGAAGTCGTTGCAGTTGCCGGTACAATAAGAGGAGCTGACACAGTATGTATAATAAAATCCGCTGCGTCAAAAAGATTTCTCGATTTAAAAGTACTTGAAATCATGGCGAAGCCTCGTTACTAATATCAATATCCTTTCCCACCGTCCATTACACAAATTTTTTTATCTCTTTGATTTCAAATCTTAACCTTGCTTTTTCATTTCTTTTGATTTACTCTTAATTGATATTGGAGTGACCAATCTTTTTTTCTTCAGGATTTTTTTAGCATTATTAAAATGACACACCAGAAAAAGCTTTCGGCAATAATTTTTTTGATTGTCTTATTTGCCATCTTTCCAATTAAGTCCCATGCAGAGGAAAAATTTATAATTGGTGACAAAAAATTAGAAGAGGCATTCTCCACATTGCATAAAGAAGGGCAAATAGAAAAGGAATTTCATCTTTATGTTACTGATGGATATCAGGAAATGGCTGACGGAGAATTTATTTATTTCTGGGGATTTACCCATGCAAAGGAATTTGCCAATGTAGGAGAAATAAAAACAAAAGAAGAAAGAGCGGATAAATTACTCCCATTAAAGGTGCCCGGAGATGAAATTCGCCTTACATCCGGCAAAAATTATGTGGTTGTCCTGCATAATGCAGGATGGTATGAAACAGAAGAACACTCAGGTATTAATCATGTTGCCCATACTATTCATTTTCACGGTCTGGACTTAATTCCTGCAGTAGATGGAGTACCAGACCTGCCTTACCCATCGGTTTTTCCGGGAGAGAAATACCGGTATTTGTTAACTATACCGGATGATATCGAAGGCTCATACATGGGGCATTGTCATGTGGATACGACAAACCATCTTATGGCAGGGATGTATTTCCCCCTGATTATAGAAAAAACCCCGAATGAAATTTATGGCTATACCTTTGATAGAGAATACACCCTTGTTCTTAGTGAAGTCGATAGTGAATATATGGAGATGCTTAGAGAAGAAGGAAACATACGGCGAGGATTGGATTGGAAGTCGAATTATTTTATGCTCAATGGCAGGATTTTCATGGATAATATTCACAACCCATTATCAACGATTAACGATCCAAAAACAAGAATCGTAGCATATGAAGGGGAAACCGTCCTGATTCGTTTAATGGCCATTGGATACAACCACATTTTTGCATGGCATCCTCATGGTTTTCATGGTTTAGTAATTGGCACTGATGGCAGAAAGTTAAGTTCGCCATATGAAAAAGACACCTTGCTCATTGGATCAGGTGAAAGATATGATATTTTGTATAAAATTCCCGATTTTTCATCCAAAAGGGAATGTCTGTCATGTAACTACGGACCAGGGATTAGCATAGCCCATGATCATAATATGATGGGAATGGTCAGCCAAGGTATTTATCCCCATGGCCCAATGACAATCTTTGATGTAAGACCCAAAAGCATGAAACCAAAAAACAAAAATTCATCTCCCCATTGACTGTCAAAAACATTGTTGATAAGGGAGGGCCTTGTGGTATTTCTTTTATGGTGTTCTAATAACTCTCCACCTTCCACTACCCTGACTTTAGACGCTGGCCATCAAAGTTATTAAATACCTATCTTTAACGGTTATTTTTAACATTTTTGAATTTAGGAATAAAGTGAAATCCTGCCGTTTTAGACGCATCTTGATTTCAAATAAATAGTGTTTTTATGGCAACACAAATTCGTGTTCAGGATGTTTTATCGTCAGCACCGGACAGGGAGCCATTTGTACCACTTTTTCCGCAGTACTCCCTATAAGCAAATGAGAAATCCCTTTTCTGCCATGAGTAGCCATAGTAATCAGATCGATATTATATTTTCTTGCACATTTGACAATTTCCACTTCCGGTATTCCCTGCACAATGACATCCTCTACCACTAAGCCATTCCCAATGTGCTCAGATATCAGTTGAGAAATTCTTTTTTTTGCTTCTGCTTCTATTTTTTCAAAGCTCGGGGGAGGGACTGGATTTCCGTCTGGTCCGCTTACTGATGGAGAATAGGCATCTGGAATCACATGCAAAATATACAATTTTGCCTTATGTTCCGTCGCAAAGGTGATAGCGTACTTTAAGGCATGTTCCGCACATGGGGAAAAGTCTGTAGGAAATAATATTGTTTCTATTTTGACCATATTTCTCTCCTTAAATAATATTTGTTAATTTTAAAATATCTTCACAGTCAACGCGTATTCCTTATTTCACCACTTCATAGTGATAACCATGATACTATGTCTTAGCAGAAAAAAATGCATACGTCAATTTTCTTCATTGCCTTAATTTGATATGACAACTAAAGCAAATTAATTATAAACTTTTCAGATTACTAAGTGTTTTCTCCCCATTTGGTCTTTATAATGCCAGGTCTGCGAAGGTAATGACTATTCCCGTATTTCAAAGTTGGCGCCATCATTCTTTGAAGGAATGTATTCGCCAATAGGGCAAAGTACCTTACTATCTTTTTCACACCGTATCAGAATCTTCCACAGCGCCTCAAGACTTTCTTTTTCATGTTCTGTTTCCGGAATCATCTTAATTCTTGATTCGCTCTCAATAGAAATTTTCATACAAGGCCCCTTTTAAATGTAAAATGTACGATCCGTTAAAAAATTATAATAACCCGGAACTTTAAAAACTTCAATATGTTCTTTCGGGGGTATACCCATTCATTTTTGTGGATTTTTCTATTATGAAATACGACAACATTAATGCATGAACCAAACTACTTCCTAAACAAATTGTAAACTGAAAAAACAATGATGTCTTCTTCGTAAAAAGTTTTATCTGGCATATATAAATCTGATCGGGGAGAAAGATATTTCAGGTTTGAAATAAGGCAGAAGAGTGATATAAAAGTAATTATATATTACAAATGGTGGAGACAAGGGGATTCGAACCCCTGACCTTCTCATTGCGAACGAGATGCTCTCCCAACTGAGCTATGTCCCCCCACATTCAATACACATACATTATAAAGGCCGTTTTTTTATTAAATATAACAACCTCTTGATTCAATTTCATTATGTTTTTTCAAAAATTTTTCAGTATTGTCCGGATAAGTATTTGCGTAGTCATAATTTTTTGTATGTTCTTTG
>SOET01000028.1 GCA_021646465.1 Candidatus Kuenenia hertensis
CACCAGGCTTAAGAAAAAACTCGCCGCTTAATTTTTTTAACAAAGTAATGTTTAATAGTAAACCAGGTCTATGATCAATCTCATATGCTGTCCAAAATTGTTTTTCAAAAAGCCAATTTGGACAAGATGACAATAAATAGCTTCTTTGAGAAATTTTTGTTTTCTGCGCCCCTTTAACGAAATGATCTAATACTGCATTCTTTAAATTTCTTCAGAACTGAACTTTGACGTTATCATTATAGCTGTTGCACTCTTATACTTTCTGTGATACACTCCATACTTTTTATGTTATGCTTTTTAAAATTTCTGCCTTCACACCAAAATAAATTTATTTTTAACATAGAAAAACATGAAAAAAGTGCAAAATGCGATTGAGACCAAAAAAAAGCTAGTTGCGATGCAGATAAAACACAAACACCTCCATGATCATTCTCCTATAGGGATTCTGGTCTTAAATGATAAAGGAATAATAATCGAAGCAAACCGCACAATTGCAAGGAAATTATCTCTAAGAAAAACAGACATCCTCAAACAATCCATTTTTAATTTTATAGATGTAAGAGAAAAAGAAACTTTTTTCCTCCACATGAAAAAAGTATTTACTAATCAAAATACATCTTCTAAACCCATTAAAATCCAGTTGAAAGGAAGAGCAGGTACAACACTTTGCACACAAGTAAAGAGTGTACCTTTACGAGAGACAAGGTTTCAAAACCCAATACTCTGCCAATCATTTTTTTCCGATATCACTCTTTGGAAACAAATAGAAAATGAAAAAGAATGCTTTAGAGAACAAAAAGAGAAAGGGCTTAAATACCTGGAATATTTGAAATGTTTCTCAACTTTAGTAAATAAAGATATTAGAGAAGAAAAGCTATTGAAACAAGCTGCAACAATATTAAAATCCCATTTTCAACCTGACGTTTTAGCAATGTTGCTACTTGATAAACATAAATATTTATTCGAGTCTTTTTTTGTTCTTCCTTCAATTCACATGAATAAACTATTTAAACACAAGGTATTGTTAAACCCTTCAATCTGCTGTGTAATGAGAGCCGGCAAAGAGTTAATTGTAAAAGATGTGCGGAGGGATTCTCCATGCGAATGTCTTCAATACAAAATTAAAGAAGGTGGCTATGCCTGCATTCCATTAACAGGAAATAATATTATTTTAGGAATGATTTTGATTATAAAAAAAGAAAAATATTATTGGAACAGAGAAGAAAATTATAAATATTTATCAATATATGCAAATTTAATTGCAGCTGCAATGCACCGAACAAATTTAACAGATTATAGCAATTATTCTGATGTAATAGATGAACATACTGGTATATATAATAAGAGATTTTTTGATCAAATATTGGAAAAACAAGCAAACATCGCAATGAAAAATAAAAAACCACTAAGCATAATCATTATCAATATTCATGAATTTGATAGTTTGTGTTATGCCTATGGTAATAATGTTGGCAAACAAGTTATGCGCAAAATCATTTATCTCATTACAAAAAATACCAGGACATCGGATGTGATTGCCCGGTATAGCGAAAACGCCATTGGAATAATACTACCTACTATGGGAATAGGAGATGTCGTCAAAAAGGCGGACATCATAAAGCAAACTATTGAATCTTTTGCATTTAAAAACATTGTGAAAGGAGAAAACATTAAAGTCACCACAAGCTCTGGTTTCGCCACACTTCCCGATCATGCTTCAGATCCCAATATTTTAGCAGGCATAGCCAGTATTGAACTCTATAAGACAAGGAAAAACCAAGCGCCTCCTATTTTTATACCTTGACATTTATACTTTATTGAGTATTCATATATCAAAAGTTTTTTCTTGGCAACAATACCAATCAATATTTAACAGGACAAATAAATCATGGATAACATCGAACCGCTTATTTTTGAAAAATCTGCTCCAAACAGAAGATGTTTTATCCCACCTGTTTGCGATGTATCTGAAAAACCCATAACACATTTTATTCCACAAAAAATGCAAAGAAAACAGAAACCCAATTCCCCTGAAGTATCGGAAATCGATATAGTACGACACTTTACAAGACTTTCTCAAATGAACTATTGCGTTGACACAAATTTTTATCCATTGGGTTCATGCACAATGAAATATAATCCAAAAATTAATGAGGATTCTGCAAACCTGGAAGGGTTTACAAGATTACATCCTTACCAACCAACAGAACAATGCCAAGGCATTCTAAAATTACTCTATGATCTCGAACAAATGCTTGCAGATATTTCAGGCATGCCATATATCACTTTACAACCAGCAGCGGGAGCCCATGGCGAATTAGCGGGCATGTTAATAATTCAAGCTTATATGAAGGGACGGGGGGAAACCAGAAGCAAAATCATTGTTCCCGATTCTGCGCATGGAACAAATCCTGCCTCCGCCGCCCTTTGCGGTTATTATATAGAATCAGTCCAATCAAACCCCGATGGCCTCATTGATACAAAAAAACTGAAATCTTTATTGTCAAACGATACTGCTGCACTTATGATCACGAACCCGAACACCCTTGGCCTTTTCGAAAAAGACATACTTGAAACATGTAAAATTGTTCATGATGCCGGAGCGCTTGTCTATTGTGACGGCGCCAATATGAATGCACTTCTGGGAATAGCCCGTCCAGGTGACATGGGAGTAGATATTTTACATCTTAATCTGCACAAAACGTTTTCTACGCCTCACGGCGGCGGCGGGCCTGGAGCTGGCCCAATAGGTGTTTCTAAGGCATTAGAAACATTTCTCCCTACACCTCGTATTGAAAAAAGTACAGATAATTCTTATACCTTAAATTACGATTACCCATCTTCAATCGGGAAGGTAAGAGCTTTTTACGGGCATGTCGGAATAATGATTCGGGCATATACTTACCTGCTACTTTTAGGAAAGAACGGAATAATTAAGGCGGGGGAAAATGCTGTCTTAAATGCCAATTACCTGAGAAATAAACTCTCAAAATATTACGAAATACCTTATGGGAAAACCTGCATGCATGAATTTGTCATATCAGCAAAAAAGCAAAGGGAAAAAGGTGTTTCCGCCTTAGATATTGCCAAAAAGCTATTAGATTACGGTTTTCACGCTCCTACGATTTACTTTCCATTAATCGTGGAGGAGGCTTTAATGGTGGAACCAACAGAAACCGAATCACGGGAAACATTAGATGCGTTTGCAGACGCAATGATTGAAATTGCCAACACAATTGTGAATACACCGGAAGCAGTACATAATGCTCCGCAATATACAAAAATCGGTCGTCCCGATGAAGTAACGGCTGCCCGAAAACCAAAATTAAAGTGGGGAAACAATTGTTAGGTCAACGTTATAAATTTGTTGGTACTCTCTCTTTAGCATGCTTAATTCTTTTTTTAATTTTCCTTATCAACAGCAACGCCCCGGGGAAACACTACGACTCTAATGTCTCACCGGATTTGTCCCACCATCACATCTATTCCGGATATAAATTTACAAAAGGGAAAAATATCATCAACTTCGGCACCCAGCCACTTTACTTGCCTACCGGCCTGATTACGGAAACAATGAAACGCGATAACATTCTTCACGAATCTTTATCAAAATTAGGAATGTGTATCTATTTTTATCCTTTTTTCAAGGGTGATGATATCAATTTTTTCCTGAAACAAGGCAGCATTGAAGCAGGTATAGGCGGCGATATGCCAGCGATTACAGCAGCCGCAATGCTCGATATTATCATTCCTTCTTTAATCCAGCAAGGATTCACCTCAGTTGTTGCAAATCGTTCAATTCTCATTAGCGATTTAAAAAATAAACCTGTTGGCTATGCCTTTGGTTCCAACGCTCATCATGCGCTGCTGAACGCATTGCTTTCTGAAGGATTAACAGAACAACAAGTCCTGTTAATCCCTATGGAGGCAACAGAAATGCCTGATGCGTTACACAACAAAAAGATACTTGCATTCTCCGCCTGGGAACCAACCCCTACCATAACACTAAATAAATACCCTGAAGGTGTGGTTATTCATCGTACTCTTAGTTCAGGTTTTATGTATTTTTTACGTTCGATAACAGAAAAATGCCCTACTATTATCCATCACATTTTAGCCGCTGAAATCCGTGCAATCAACTGGCTCCGAAGCAGCAAAGACCATCTTTTGCTCGCTAGTAAATGGGCATTAGATGCAGCAAAAGAACTATCAGATTCTGATATTTCAATCTCAATTGAAGAAAACGCTGAATTAGCAAAAATGGATATTTTAGGCTTTTCATCAGCCCCAATTATCCCTGAAAATGCATTTAAAAAAAATAGTTCCCTTTTTAAAGAATTTGTTTTCTTACAAAATAAATACCTCATTCCTCCCTCAGTAGAATGGAATAGAATACACAATAGCTTTGATAGAAAAATCATTATTGATGTGCTTATGAATCCTGAAAAATTTAAATTTAATGAGTTTCAGTATTCTTTGACAACCATAAACAAGTAAATTTATCCTGTTTGTTTTATACTATTTATCAGTCTCATCAAAATTATGCACAATGACTCCAATACAGCATATATTAAGGAAGCTCAAAAATGAAGCATTTCATCTTTAGCATTAGAACGCGAATGCTTTTTTATTTTGGATTACTGTTTGCGATAATTTTAACAATTATTTTATTGATCGGAATTTATGGAGTGCCTTTTACGAATTTTACCGGGGAATATGGACAGCATAAAGATATTGAGTTTGGAAACTTAAGCCTTATAGCAGAATTAAAAAAAGAACGTTTATTGCGCTGGATTGAAGAACGTCAAGACAACGTAAGGGTAATTTCCAATAGTACCATACTTAATACATACCTCAATAAACTAACACCATTAATTGAAAAAAACATTTATAATAGTAGCAAACTGAGGAAAACCATACAAAACGAAACAGATTATCAGCTTATCCAACAGCACTTAAAACTCGTAAAATCTTCCTACGAAATATATGATAAAATTCAAATAGCCGACGCCACATCGGGACGTATCATTGCTTCGACCGATAACGAAGACCTTGGCACAGACGTATTTTCACAAAATTATTTCACAAAGGCATTGCATCCCGCAAATAGTGAAATATTCTGTATAGATAAAGACCCAATCAATAATCAGTTTAAATTATTCTTATCACGGAAGTGTCAGCCACATCAAAACAACACCAGGGCGCATGCTGTTGTAATAATTCATGTGGATTCCCATGATTTAATTAATCCAATATTAAATACAAGAAGCAAAAACGGATTAACCGGCGAAACGTTTTTAGTAAACGAAGAGGGAAAACTCCTTACAGCATTAAAATATCCACTCGAAAACAATACCATTGGTAAAGTATTAGAATCTGAAATTACATTACCCCTTGTAACAAATGCCGCAACTGGACATGAAGGTATTACCATAACAAAAGACTATCGCGGCGAACCCGTCTTAGCAGCATACCGTCATTTACGAATTTCTCCTGACATAGGATGGGGATTAATCGTAAAAAAAGATCAATCGGAAATTTTTGCCGGTATGAACAAAGACAAGATTATATTTTTGATAATCGGCCTGAGCGGAATATTTTTAGCGTTCATTTTGACCTCCATTATCGCAAACTCCCTTTCAAAACCAATCCTCCATTTGAGCCAGGCAGCAAAGGAAATAACAGAAGGAGATTGGGAAATTCGCGCTAATACCTTTTACAGAGGGGAAGCCGGATTGTTAGCTTCCACATTTAATTCTATGATCGATCGCATACAACTTCACCATGAATCGCTTGAAAAACAGGTTAAGCTTAGAACACAAGAACTGCAAAAGACAAATGATACATTAATCACCGAAATTAAAGAAAAAAAGAAATTAACACAGGAACTTGAAATGAAAAATGCGGAATTGGAACGGTTTACCTACACCGTTTCACACGATCTCAAGAGCCCGTTGTTAACAATCAAGGGATTTCTTGGTTATCTGGAAAAAGACATCATTGACGGAAGAACAGAACAGATACAAGACGATATCCGCCGTATTCATTCTGCGGCGGATAAAATGGAAAAGCTACTGGAAGAACTTCTTGAATTGTCAAGGATAGGAAGGATTGTTAATAAACACGAAAACGTGTCCCTTGAATCATTAACCCGTGAAGTGCTGGATTTGTTGTCATCAAAGATTTCTCCTTCAAGCATTCAACTGATATTGCCGCAGAATCTTCCGGTAATTTATGTTGACCGCATACGATTTTTTGAGGTAATGCAAAATCTTATAGAAAATGCACTTAAATATATGGGAAACCAGCCCGAACCAATTATCGAAATTGGCGCAAAAAATGAAAAAGATCACGTTCTATGTTATGTAAAAGACAATGGCATAGGTATACCGCCACGTTATCATGATAAAGTGTTTGGTTTATTTGAAAGATTAGATAAGAATACAGACGGCACGGGCATTGGGCTTGCTTTGGTAAAACGAATAATAGAAGTACACGGCGGAAAGATATGGTTAGAATCAAAAGGAGAAAACCAAGGGTGCACTTTTTACTTTACCATCCCAAAGAAAGGAGATATTGCAAATTATGGACATCAGCAAAGTTAAAGGAGAACCGCTTACAATATTACTCGTTGAGGATAATCCTGGTCACGCAGAGTTAGTATTGCGCACTTTTCAACACCACAGGATTGCAAACAAGATATATCATGTATCCGATGGAGAAGAAGCATTGAATTATTTATACCGTAAAAATTCATTTTCCGATCCAAAGAAAAGCCCTTGTCCTCATTTAATTTTATTAGACTTAAGATTGCCAAAGATTGACGGCATGGAAGTTTTAAAAGAGATTAAAAAAACTGATGAACTGAAAAAGATCCCCATTGTTATTTTAACTACCTCTGCCGCCGAACCAGATACCGAAAAGGCTTATAAACACTATGCTAACAGCTACCTGGTAAAGCCTATTGATTTCAACAAATTCACTCAATTAATGAATGATCTTGGGTTTTATTGGCTTGGCTGGAACCATCATCCATGGTAAAAAAACATCTGTTTCATCATTTCCTGTGAACAACTATTATAAATAACACATTACGCATTCTTTTAGTAGAAGATGAACCTGATTATATGGAATTGATACGGAGATCTTTTCTGGAAATGACAGAACAGATTGAAATCTCCATTGCCCATAGCGTTCATGAAGCAAAGTTACTTTTATCGAAATCTATTCCCGATCTGATACTTTTAGATTATCTGTTGCCTGACGGGAAGGGAATTGAACTGTTATCTGAAGACAAAACAAATCTGCCAGATCCAATTATAATTATGACCAGCCATGGCAATGAACTGGTGGCTGTTGAATCACTGAAAAAAGAAGCGCTGGATTACGTTATAAAATCCAAGGAGACGATAACAGACATGCCACGCATTTGTGAAAGGGCATTGCGCGAGTGGAAACTTATTATAGAAAGTAAACGGACGGAAGAAAACATCAGAAAGCTGTTTCAGGCAATAGAACAAAGTCAAAATCTGGTAATAATTACAGATTTCAACGGGAAAATTGAATACGTAAACCCGCGGTTTGATTCTACAACAGGCGATACAAAAGAAGAGGCTATAGGGAAAAATCCAAACATTTTGAAGTCGGGAAATACCCCTATTGAAGAATATCAAAGGCTGTGGGACACAATACTCACAAGAAAAGAATGGCGGGGAGAGTTGCATAATAGAAAAAAGAACGGAGAATTGTATTGGGGAAAAGCATCCATTTCCCCTATCAGAAATGAAAAAGGAGCTATTACCCATTTTCTTGGAATTAAGGAAGATATCACAGAACGCAAACAATTTGAACAGCAACTCACACACATGGAATTACACGATCCGCTTACAAATCTGTACAATGGAACAAATACTGACTCATTGATATCCTATGCCGATTTAGCCATGTACCAGGCAAAGGAAAAAGGAAATGACCGCGTGTGTTGTTTCTTTTCTCCGGACCATGCTGCACAATTAGAATCGATGATTAACTGGAAACAACAAATACAGGATACGCTGGTAAATAATAAATTTGTATTGTATTTACACTGGCAACTGTAAAGAATATGGGCTGCCGTTTTGCACTTGATGACTTTGGAAACGGATTTTCATCATTCAGTTATCTCAAACTTTACCAGTTGATTATTTAAAAATCGGCGGGGATTTCATTCTGGAATTGCCAGATAATACAGTAGACCTGCATTTAGTTAAGGCAATGGTAGAAGTTGCACGCGGATTGGGAAAATATACCATCGCAGAATACGTTGGTTGCAAAAAAACCGTTAATCTGTTGCGTAAACTCGGCGTAGATTACGCACAGAGATATCATATTGGCAAGCCAAAACCTGCGACCGAAATACTCGTTTCATAAAAATATTTTTGGCTCATTGCTCTTTAGAGCAAAACATGACTACCTGTGATATATACAACTGGAGAAGCTCCCTGCTCTCCTTTCTGATAGGAATATCTCCTCCCTTCTCCAAAACAATGTACCGATCGGCTCTTTAGAGGAATTTTTACTTTTGATATGGGGATACTGCCAATACTTCTCTGATGTTCATAGAGTTCTTTCTTTAGATTGTTCTCGCACAAACACTAATTATTTTAAAATAAAAAAGGCACTTTGAATTCTTAGGAGACGGGAAAACTACTGATTAAAAGAGGCGACCGTTAAGACCAGTTATTCCTTAATTCATACCTCACAAGGCTTATTATTCTCTTTAACGTAGCGGTACAACAACTTATCCGCAACCTCTACACACCCCACACAGGACAATTGCTGTGACTTCCGTATCTCTTTGCAAACAGCGGAGCCGCCGGCAGCATGGAAGAATTCACGTTTAATATGCCCAAATGCGGCTTCATCCTTTATTAATTTTTTTATGGCATAAAGTGCACCACACACTCCACCCTCCGCCCTGCCGCCGCCATATTGCTTGTATTCTTTAATGTGCTCGTCTTTTATATTAAATTCATTCTGATAGGCCGTTAAAATCGCCTGAGCACAATTTAACCCATCCTCTGCATGAAAATAGTTTATCGCGTTTTTCCCTTCGGTTTGTTCCATAAGAAGTGATATGTTAATAATTATTGGAATTTATTTACAAGCCTTTTGCAGTATAGCAGCAAAACGCTTTTACTTTGAATCCTTTCCCCATGTCTCTTTTAAATACGGCTCCCTTCCAGAACCATATTTATACCTGTTATAACGTGCCGGGTTTTTCTCATAATATTTCTGGTGATATTCTTCCGCCTTGTAAAATGCTGAAGATGGTACAATTTCCGTAACAATTGGTCTGTTAAATTTCCCCGATTTCTCCAATTCTTTCTTCGACGCCTCGGCAAGTTTTTTTTGTTCCTCCGTGTGATAAAAAATAGCCGTTCGATATTGTGATCCTACATCTGCAAATTGCCGGTTTACCGCTGTAGGATCAATATTTCTCCAGAATACTTCTAAAAGTTCTGAATACGAAATACGGGAAGGATTATACAATATCTCTATGGCCTCAGCATGTCCGGTTTTACCGGAACACACTTCCTCATAAGTCGGATTCTCAACATTGCCGCCAGTGTATCCGACGGTAGTAGAAACCACTCCTCCTAATTGGTCAAATGGGTGCTGCATACACCAGAAACAACCACCGGCAAAAATAGCCTTTTCATATTTATTATGGTTCATATCAGTTTCACTACATAATGCATTATTTACTGCCAAAATAATGCCTAAAAATAGTACCATCAAATAGTTATTCATTCCCGATACATCTTACATTTATAAGATGACTACATTTTTGTTTTACTATAATAACGAAAAAAACACTTCTCTTTACGCAATATATAAATACACTTTTTATGAATTTTCTTTTTTCCGAAAATCAATCTAATCCTACCATATTTTTATAGGAATGAAAGAAAACTTCTCCGAATAAAAACATCGGATAAATATTTTTTGCACATTAGATAAAAGAGAAAAAATTTGCATTTTCACAATTGTTTCTATATCATTCGTATTTTTATAAGTTTAAAATTATTTTAACATTTTCATTCAATAAAAGGAGAAGTAATGTCGGATCAGAAGGCTACCAATATAAAATGGCATCATGGCAAAATTACAAAAGCGCACAGAATAGAACTCATGAAACAAAAGGGAGTAACTATATGGTTAACAGGCCTTTCAGGGTCGGGGAAATCCACCATTGCCGTTGAACTTGAACACGCGCTTATTGAAAACAAACACCAGGCGTACATACTTGACGGCGACAATATACGCCACGGCCTTAACAAAAACCTTGGGTTTTCCCCCGAAGACCGCGCGGAAAATATTCGCCGCATTGGAGAAGTAGCGAAACTTTTTACCGACGCTAATATAATAACAATAACAGCGTTTATATCCCCTTATAAAGAAGACAGAGATAATGCAAGAAAATTACAAAACGAAGGGGAATTTGTAGAAATTTATGTAAAATGCCCTATTGATGTTTGTGAACAACGCGATGTAAAAGGCCTCTATAAAAAAGCCCGGGCGGGTGAAATCAAAGAATTTACTGGTATATCAGCTCCTTACGAAGAACCCGATAATCCAGAGCTGACAATTGATACCTCCGCCTTGTCAGTAGAAGAATCAACGAGGACTATTTTAAAGTACCTTGAAGAGAACGGATATGTAAAGTTCTAGGAAAATTTTGCACAAGGCTTTGCTTCTCAATTAAGTTTTACGGTTTTTAAGATAGAGTCAAATAAATCTGATTTTTAGAAAATTGGCGGTAATTTGGCTTTTAAAAATATTCCACTTTTTTTATACCCTTCAGTGTAATATCTTTTATCCTCCTCTTGATTTTTTTAGGAGCTATTACCATGTTTCCGGATTTTCTTTGTATCGGCGCTCAAAAGTCAGGAACAACCTGGCTTTATAGAAATATGCAGCAACATCCAGACATCTGGTTGCCCCCAATAAAAGAGATTCATTTCTTTGACAAGTACTGGAATAAAACTAATTTATTCAGCATTATTTTTACCAAAATTTGGCGGCGGCAATTACGGAACAGGATCAGAAAACGTTACGGCTATCGGGATTTCAGAAATTTAAAATGGGATTTTAAATTTTTCTTCCGTAATCATACCGCAGAATGGTACTCATCCATATTCAAATGCGCTGGAAACAAAAAAACCGGCGATTTCACTCCTGGATACTCTACATTAGATTCAAATCAGGTAGCATTCGTTGAAAAACTTATACCAAACGCAAAAATCATTTTCCTCATGCGCAATCCCATTTACAGGGCATGGTCCCAGATACGAATGGAAGCAAGAAAGTGTTCTTTGGACCTCAATGATCATGACATAATATTTAAAAAAATTGATTCAAACAGAATACGGTTGAGAGGAGATTATTTACGCACACTTGATAATTGGCACAGTTATTATCAAAAAGGGCAAATGTTTATCGCATTCTTTGAACAAGTCATAACATGCCAGAAAGATCTGCTCTTGCAAATATACAAATTTCTGGGAATAAATGATTCTCCAGAAATAATCCCGGATACGATACGCCATAATTATAATCCCGGAATTGAAGCGAAAATACCGCCCGCAATTGCCAGCCATCTGGCCAATTTGCATTTCGAAGACATAAAAAAACTAAACAAAATGTTCGGTGGATATACAGATAACTGGCTTGCACACGCAGAAGAGATTCTAAAAAATACCCGATAATAACGACAAATGACCGGTATAATTTTGATGTGCGCAATTCACTACGACTACTACTATTAAAAACAAAAACACTATTCTGGTTTAAAACCATAGTATTAGTGAGTTTGAACTGTTTCTGTTCAGAGGGAGAAACTGAATCGTGGAAAAATGTATGCCTGTGGGAATTTTAAGGGAAAAGAAACACAAAGAACATCGGGTTCCTTTAACACCTTCTGACGTGGCATGGCTGGTAAAACAAGGTATTCCCATCGAAGTTGAATCGAGTACCGACAGAATATTTTCAGATACCGCATATAAAAAGGCAGGTGCAAAGATTGTCGATCAGTGCCATGCTTCAAGACTACTTGTTGGTATTAAAGAACCTTCAACGGAGTCTCTTAAATCAAATACTGCCTATATGGTATTTTCTCACACCATAAAGGGACAATCAGAAAATCTTCCGCTCCTCAAAAAATGCATCGATAAAAACATCTCCCTGATTGATTATGAACGAATTGTCGATCGTAATGGGCGCAGACTCGTTTTCTTCGGGAAATATGCAGGAATTTGCGGCGCTGTTGATTCATTGTTTTATCTGGGGGAAAAATACGAATCAAATGGCATTCGAAACCCTTTTACGCAATTAAAACCGGCACATATGTATAAAAATTACGCTCATATGCAAAAGGCAATTGTCCAGCTTGCCCAAAAAATCAGGAGTAAAGGTTTTCATGATCAACTATCCCCTTTCATCATTGGTTTTACGGGACACGGCAATGTAAGCACTGGCGTCAGGGAGGTCTTAAAACTTTTAAAGCCTGTTGAAATTCATCCAAAAGATCTGCAGGAATTTGTTCAGAAACAAAAGAATAAAACAAACACGCTCTATCTGATTAATTTCTATCGGGAAGAAAAATTCCGGAAAAAAGATCAAAAAGGATTTTATTTTGAAGAATATTTACGAACACCGCAAAAGTTTGAGTCCAATCTGGAAAAATATCTGCCCTACATTAACCTCTTACTACATACCAGTTATTGGGAGCAAAGGTTTCCACGCCTGGTAACAAAAGAAATGATTCACCGAATAGGAAAGGAACCGTACCGTTTAGCTTTTATTGGCGATATCTCATGTGATGTGAACGGATCAATCGAGCTTACGTACAAAACAACCACTCAGGAAAATCCGGTGTATACCTATAACCCTGCAAAACGAACATATACCGACGGATTCAAAACAACAGGAATTACTATCCTGGCACGTGACAACCTCCCATCCGAACTGCCAAAAGACGCCTCTGAGGAATTCAGCGATTCCATCAAGGAATACGTTTATCAAATCGCGGTGCAAGGAAATATCGATATCGCCAACAACACTATTCTGCCCGGAGAAATACGCCGGGCAGTGATAACACAAGGTAAAAAACTAACAAAACCATACGCTTATTTGAAAAAAAATCTGTAAAGTATTCTGCATCTTTTCATGTATAAAATCCAGAATCACTGGTAAATCATCTGATACAGTTTTGACGCAAGATGTTTATTCATATTTTTGAGAACCTTATATTCTTCATAGGCCATTAACTTATTTTCTGTCTGTAAATATGCTATGCCCAGATGAAAATACGCTTCCGGAACATTTTTGTTAATGCTAATGGCTTGCCGGTACGCATCAACAGCTTCTCGGTGTTGCTCAAGAGCGGTATGGGCTAAGCCCAGCATGAAATATGCATCAAACAATTGCGAGTTGATACGCGTAGCATCAAGGAGAGATTCCACCGCATCCTGATACTGTTTTTGCATAAAATACGCGAGGCCAAGCTGGAAGTGCCCTTCCGGGAATTTCGGTTTCAAACCGATTGCCTGTTTCAAGTCTTTTATTGCATCAGGATACTTACCAAGCTTGTTTTTACAGTAACCAATCTGGAAGTGTGCGTTTGCATAATCAGGATTTTTGCCGATTGCTTTTTCGAATGAAAAAATGGCTTTTTCGTATTCCGCAGTTCCGATAAGGTAAATCCCTTCCCTGTAAAGTTCCTCTTCGGAAATCACCCTCAGCCCTACCCACTCTGAAAGTGATTGCTCTTTGACCGGCAAAATTTTTCCAATCCGTTCACATGAAAGAGCATAACCATAACCATCAGGGGAAAGAAATAACATAATGCCAACTGCTTCACCATTCATATTCATAACAGGACTACCACAAAAATTTGAGGGAAACGATGCCTTTATCTTTATCATTTTTCCGAATAATGGTATTTCAAGAATATCAGAAACGACCCCCTTCACTACAGAATACTCTGACTCGAACCTACCGCTCACTACCATGATTTGTTCATTTATTTCGGGTGGAGTTACGCTCAGAGATAATGGAGATACCCCGTTTTCATAATTTTCAGTTGCCAGCATTACAAGGCCGCCTTCCTTGTCCTCTGCAAGAATCTTTGTTACGGAATAAACATTCCCCTGAATATTTTTAACCTGAATGCTCCGCGCATTGTGAAATACATTGTTATGGGTAATAATATCACGGCGTTCATTTAGAATGAAACCGTTCCCCCGATTAAAGATATTTCCCTCTCTATCGAGAAACTCAATAGAAACAACAGAATGTTGCAGTTTATTCATCCGTAAGGGAGTAGCATCCTGTGC
Organism: Candidatus Kuenenia hertensis; assembly: GCA_021646465.1. Lineage (GTDB taxonomy): Bacteria > Planctomycetota > Brocadiia > Brocadiales > Brocadiaceae > Kuenenia > Kuenenia hertensis. The sequence continues at coordinate 14,379 of SOET01000028.1, forward strand.
TATTAAACAAGAATAACCTCCCGCTCCGAATACAAAGAATACTCCAAATATCAAATATCGCAAAAATCTCTTCATTACACTTTTCTCCCAATATATTGCTCACCTCATTAATAATGCATTTAGGTGCTTTATTATAAAATAAATCCGAACAGATGAAATATAAATATGGTTACGGAAAAACATTTTAATTGTCGCTGTTAATAAATAACCAAACATTATTAACTTACAGTTACATGAAAAACTAATCCACAATACAAAATACTTATGCTCTATAGTACTCTGGCTCTTTATGCAAATTACCTTGACGCTGTCTGATTCAAAATGTATTATTCCAGGGAAAACATGCATAGGAGAAAAAAATTATAGATATGTCTCGATTTGCAAGAGAGATCACGTTAATTATGATTCAAGCATGAATCATACTGCCACACCTCAACTTTTAATGCAGATTACCGAAGATACCTTCGAGAAAATATTACACACCTTTAGAGAAGCACAGGAAATTAATCTTCAGGATGTGACTTTCATAGACCCTTACGGCATGGTCGGCATTCTTGAGTTCGGAGAATTTCTGAAATCAAATGACATTCAGAAAGCCTTATTCCTTCCCGAATCAGAAGAAGTCCTCAAATACCTCGAAAGAATGGATTTTTTCAGGTTTGCCAGTGGATATTACATCCTAAAACCACCCAAACCTCAAATATCGCAAAAATACGTAAGAAGTTCCTATTCAGACGTCCTGCTTGAGATAACCCCCATACAAAAATCAGACGACATCCATTTCATTGTAGGGAAAGTGAAGAACCGAGCGCATGCGATCCTCACAAATCATCTCCACTATGATGAGCGGGCAATAAACAGCTTTATTGTTGCGCTTTCGGAAGTGTGCCAGAACATTCTTGAACACAGCGAGACCAAAGGATTTGTGGGCATACAGAAATATCACTTTCAAAACATAAATAAAAATGTCGTAAAAATTGCTGTTATGGACATTGGCATTGGCTTTAGAATGTCTCTTTCAGAAAGATTTTCATTAAAGAATGACCTTGAAGCCATAAAAAAAGCGCTTCTTCATGGAGCCTCGCGCCATACAGAAAAAGGAAGGGGACACGGTTTGGCCGCCGTACGGCGTTTTGTTAACCAGTGGAACGGCAAACTCTCCATCCGTTCAGGCACTGCAAGGTTATCGATAATACCTGCATGGGCATGGGGGAGAGAAAAAGAACCCCATCTCACCCATTTTCCCGGAACACAAATAAATATCCTCCTGCCTGAAATTTAAGCATCATTTTTAATTTTTTGTTTGACAAAGAATTTCTGAAATTTATAATTCAATTGATTCTATTGAACATGCTTTATTAGAATATTTTACTGCAGAATACATTCAAAACGTGGAGAAATAAAGTGTAACTATTCGGCGTAATTTATAACACACCCCTAAATCCCCTCTTAATAGAGAGGACTTACACGTTTTTATGGAACGTCAAGGTAACCCCCTCTAAAAAGAGGGGTGGCAGCATAGCTGACGGGGTGTGTATTACATGCTGAATAGATACAATAAAGTTAAAGGGGAAATTTGTGTAATTTTCCGATTTTTCCCCATTACAATCCTCTGCGTTCTCAGCGCCCTCTGCGGTGAACGATAATAACATCTCTGCTAATTTATTAACAATGGAGGACTTTTGTTATGAAAAACAATCACAAAAAAGAAGCATTAACAAAATATTTCCACGAATCCGTTGTGAAATTTGAGAAGTATTATAACGACCCGGAACAACAACACAAGATATTCACCGAGCTTGGTTTTACCAATATTGATGATGGATGTGACGGCTTTTGCCCCGGATGCGAACAAAAACTGGAATGTGATATCTACGATGAATTGAAGGATGAGTGGGAAGGGATTTATCGGAATAATTAGTCTTTTATACTGATGAATATTTTACTGTCACATTTCTTGCTGTCCCCATAAGGTAATAAAGTATCTCTTTGTACTTCGGCGGGATAAGAGTGATGCAAGGGGTGTGTTGATATGAGTATGACTCTGCAAAATGATAAAAAAATAAACAAATCAGTATCTCAAACCTTCTCGGTTTTTATTGATTCTGATCTGGAGCGAGAATTTTTCAATGCCATCGTTTCCTATTATTTAAATGAAAGCGACAAACTTGGTCTCGGCCTCGGCAAATCTCAGGTAACTACCATATGCAGAATACTTTTGTATGGCAATGAACCCTCTTCAGAGGACTCTCTGGCATGGCAGATATGCGAAGGAAATATATTGGGCGAATACCATAAAAAGGAGTTTGCGGTAATGGATTACCTCCATCTTGTTTCCCTCGAGTTGAGAAAACAGTTGGGACAATATTCAACACCAGTAAAAATTGTCAAATATATATTAAAATCGGTTGGGTATATTCCAACAAAAAATATTCTATTCAAGAATCTTATAGATCCTGCCTGCGGGTCAGGCGCTTTTTTGGTAGAGTCATCGCGTATCTATTTGAATGCGTTAAAAAAGGCTAACGTACCATTGTCAGAATGGTATCCAATGTTTACAGCAGCAATTAGAGGGATCGATGTTGATCCAAAAGCATGCTTCTTTGCCCGGTTAAATCTCGCAATGTTGCTTGCTCCACCAATCCTTGATTTTGTTTCTACGGACGGTATCTCCAAATTAAAACCACTGCCTGTGTATTGTGCTGATACTTTGCATTTAATGGTTTTAAAAGGAATGGGTGCTTCGCCGGTTTATGACACCCTGAATACATCTTTGGAATGCCAATCTGATTTCGTTGTAGGAAACCCGCCTTATTACAAAATAAGGGGTATTGACCGGAGCATAAAAAATGCTTTTGCAGAATCTATTTACGGGCATCCAAATGCTTATGCCCTTTTCATTCACGCAGGAATTGTGATGCTAAAGGCGAATGGAAGATTAGGTTTTATTATTCCCCGTTCCATGCTCTCAGGTCTTTATTTTAAAAATCTCAGGGGGTTCATAGAAAGAAACACATCAATTAAGGAAATGGTTTACATCTCCGATCGGAAAAAAGTATTTGATAATGTACTGCATGGCACAATGATTTTAACACTAAAACGGAATAAACAGAGTAGAGAAAAAGTCACGATTTCTTTCATAAAATCACTGAAAGATATGGAAAATCGGCATGCGGAAATTAGCGTTGATAGAAACAAAATAATTCAGCGGCTTAACGGTACAACCGTATGGTTTGTTGCCAACACATCCGAGACATATGCCATCATAGACCGAATAATTAAGGAACACCCTCTGTTGTCAGACCATAAAATTAACTGCCGTGCAAAAACAGGACAGATTGTCTGGAACAGAGTAAAGCCCTTATTAACAACAGATAAAAAACCATGCACTTTACCATTGGTATGGGCAACAGATGTTCGAAAGTTCAGCTTTTCTTTTAACAAAATGGGAGCAGCAAGACCGTGTTATCTGAAACTCAATCCAAAAACTCAAAATCTTATAGTTAAAGGCCTATCTATCCTTGTTCAACGTGTCACTGCGGACGAGCAGCCTTCACGCATTGTAGCCTGCATACCTGGTGAATTTTGCAAAAAAGAGCGCAATGGATATTTTGTTGAAAATCATTTAAATATTATTCAACCTGCCGTGGGAAACTCTGAAATTGACCTCTATTTTATCCTTGGCATCTTTAATTCGGAGGTTGTTGAGTTCTTTTTCCGCGCTATGAACGGCAATACGCAGGTTTCGGCGACAGAGCTAAATCTTCTTCCCATACCAACGGGTAAATACAATTATAAGATTGCAAATATTGCAAAAGAAATTCAAATAACAAGAGAAACAAAGAAAGAAAATCTGCTTAGAAAATTGAACGTTTTAGTGGGTAAAGCTTATGGTTTAGACACAAATGAACTCAGCTTTATAAAGAGACACCTCAATGAGAAGGAATATGACAATTCAGGAAATTAAAACTATTCTTGAAAAATTAAGTTTTCCCCAACGTTTCATTTCTGAGCAAACAGCAGTATGTATAATGGCTTTGACTGACAAAACCGAAAGAACGGGATTGCTGCCAGATCATAAAAGTTTGAGCGAAGGATCCAGAATCCATGACATTTTGAATTTTGCCAGAGACAATTTGGGCAAACAAGTTGCAGAAAATACACGAGAATCATACCGAAAAACCTCCCTCGCATCTCTCATGAACCACGGCTTGGTGGTGAGACATCAACTCAGTACTAATGATCCAAACACTTACTATAGGCTTCATCCGGATTTTGAATCTTTGTTTTCAGAGAAGAATATTGAAAAACGACAAAAACTTATTACCGGATTACAACTTAAATCAACAAAATTAAAAGAAAGGCTTACGCGCAAAGTATCTCTACTCGGCAATGTTAATGTACAAATAAACGACGAGAATACCTTTTCTCTCAGTCCTGGTACGCATAATGTTCTTGAAAAGGGTATCGTTGAAGTATTTAGCCACGCTTTTTTAAACAAACCCCAGGTAGTGTATCTTGGAGATACAGCGCCAAGAAAAGGATACCAAAATCGTGTATTAATGAGACGTTTGAATCTTCCCATTGATACTGCTGAATCATTGCCAGATGTTATTCTTTTTTCCGAACATGAAAAACATCTTGTAATTGTTGAAGCAGTAACAAGTAGCGGTCCAATAAATTCCATACGCCTTGATCAATTACAGAAGTTTACGAAAAAATCAAGTAAGTTGGAATACAAAATCAGCTATATTACCGCATTTCCTTCTCGTGTAATTTTTAGAAGATTTGTTGAAGAAATTGCGTGGGGAAGTAGCGTGTGGATTGAAAATGAACCGAATAATATTGTGCATTTTGAGAAGACCCCAAATAAATCTTTTTTAATAGATATTTTATAAAAAATCTATGAACAATCAAAATACTCTTTGGCGTGAAAAAGAAGCTTTAAAATTTCTTGAGCGTGACTTTAATCAATGTTTTCAACAGATGCGCCACTATGATACGCAAATTTTCAATATCTTAAGGTTTTCATTCACAGGTTATACCGCACTCATTAGCGTGGGGCTTGGTCTTTACCAATTTGGGTTGAAAGAAAGCAAAAATTTCACACTTCCAATTATAGCTGCTCTTTCTATAGGTTTTGTAATTGGATTGTTCATGTTTACACTTGCAATGCGAAACCGTATATATTTTGTAAGAACAGCTCGTTATATAAATGAACAAAGAGGACTTTTCCTTCAATTTAAACCATTCGGATTTGAAAACAAATCTATAATGCATACGGATTGTAAAAGACCAGCGTTTTTTAACTGGCACAGTTCTCAAGCATATTTGTGTTACATTATGGCTGGTTTAAATTCAACACTCTGTGGAATATTACTTTTTATCATATTTTCATCGTATTGTTATAAGTGGACAATCGTAATGGGCGGTAGTTTTGCATTGTTCATCATTCAACTACTAATTGCTATTTCGTACTTAAATTTACTCGAAAATAAACCAGAATCTAAAGCAGTTTTCTGAGAAAAAATAAATTTGCAAAGTTAAGTTAACTTAAATTGTTCTAAGGAGTAAATTATGACAATACCATTATGGGTTTCATCACAAAAAAGTCATATTTGGATATTTAACGTAGGGAGAGGGTTGTGTATATTTATTCGCACAGCTCTTAATCAGGGTATTCTGTATGATTTTGGAAGTTCTGAAGAATTCAATCCAACCGACTTTTTAGGAAAACATATTATCCCATATTTGGATAAATATAAAAATCATCATCTTGCCCAAAGGATTATTTCACATCCACATGCAGATCATATAAGCAACATTGATTGTTTAATAGACAACAATGGTAATAATAAATATTTAAATGCATCATTACATACTTGCCCGCATCATAAGACCGAAGGGACTGCAAAACCAGAGGCTATTGATTGGAATCGGATTAAAAATCCAAAAGGTAACGAAAGCAATATAGATATTTACAAATCACTCTATGAAGAAAGAACACTTCCTCTTCAAACTATTTGTTATGATTCTCCAAGGTCAATTCCTAATTTAGAGTACGGTCTTTATTATGTTAGACCACCTGTTATTGGTGAAATATTTCCAAATAATGACCAAGAGTATGGAAATGGAATGAGCCTCGTTATTTTTTATCGGCACGGTCATCATACAATTTTAATCCCAGGTGATATAAATCCAGATGCCATAAAACATATTTTAGATGAAAGCAAAGGACTAGAAAAGCGATATACAATATTTGACATGACGCATAGTAGGTTATACCCACAATGGCATGAATCATCTAATGACCAACCAGCATTAAAGTCTTTACTCAAGTCACATGGACTTTCAATTCTTATAGCACCACATCACGGCCTTGAATCAGGTTTTTCAGAAGACCTTTATGACTCGATAAAAGATAAAAAACCTGGGCTTGTAGCAATATCTGAGAAACGACACTTATCAGAAACAGATGGAAAAGTTGATTCATTCTACCAAACGACCGATGGAGCAAAAGGTCAAAATGTACATATCGAAGGAAAAGAAGAAAAACGATTTTCAATAAGTACTCGTGATGGTCATCATATTCTTATACTTTTCCAAGGAACTGGCGGGATACCAATTATATTTTTAGAAAAAGATCCAGAAAAATTACTCAATAAGTTATGTTGAGTTAGACTAATGCACAAATAGCCAAAGAGGGATTTGATTGGATTTCAGAAATCAAGGATGATAAAGGTAAATGTTATGGATGTAGTTGGACTGTAGAAATTGAACAGATTGGATAATGTTTTTTATGTAGAAATTTCTTTAGTAGTAACGAGACTGAAAATGATTAGATTAGAAATGTTAAAAAAGGTTGACTGGGATTTTGCTGAGGCAAGTACTAACACTGCAACAAATGCTATCCATCCATATCCGGCAAAATTTATCCCTCAAATTCCGTATCATTTTATAAATGAATTAACGCTACCTGGTGAAACTGTTTATGATCCTTTTTTAGGAAGCGGAACCACAGCGGTTGAAGCAAATATTCTTGGCAGAAATGCAATTGGAAATGATGTAAATGAACTAGCAGTATTAATCTCAAAGGTTAAAACAACACCAATTTCAATACAAAGACTTGATTTTCTTAACTCATTTCTTGACAGGATACGTAAACGTATAGACAGATATTACAAAGGAAAGGAATCCGAAATTTCTCCCCCTGACATAATAAATCTTAACCTTTGGTTTAAAGACTTTGTGATTGCAGAGCTAGTGGTAATTAAAGAAGAGATTGAGAACCTATCATACCAAGACCTCAAGGACTTTTGTCTTGTCGGTCTTTCTGGTGTAATAATAAATGTGTCAAACCAAGACAGCGATACCCGGTACGTTCGTGTGTCTAAAAATATAAACCACGAAGATACTTTTATAAAATTTGCAAAACAAACTAACAAATTGATAAGGATAATGTCTGGTTGTTACAAGCAACTGGAAAATGGTCATTCTTTTTTCAAAGTTGCAGACACAAGAAAGGAAGGAATATTTGGCGAATATTCTGCTGATTTGGTGATTACATCTCCACCATATCCGAATGCCTACGACTACCACCTTTACCACAAATACCGCCTATTATGGTTAGGTATGAATCCATATTCTTTAAAGAAAAGCGAGATTGGGGCACATGCCGATTATTCAAAAAATAACGGCATGACGGAATTTGATTTTCAAAAAGATATGGAAAAGTGCTTTTTGAATACGAGTAGTATTTTGAAACGAAGAAAGTATTTTGTAGTGGTAATTGGTGATTCTATTTTAAAAGGACAAAATATTCGAAATAATGAAATATTAAAACAAGCTGCGCAAAATACACCTTTTTCATTTGTTGCGGAGTTTACAAAGAACTTGAATCTTCGTAAAAAATCATTAAACTCAAAAAAGAAGTATAAGAACTATTTATGGGACTAATGTAATCGACTATTTAGTTATGAACGAATATTTAATTGAATGGGCATTATTAAGAGAACAGAAATATCTACAAAGTTGTATTGATCTGCCTTTAGAAAGAAAAGTTTGTCAGCAATTTACAACTGAATACGGTAGGCTTGATTTTGCTCACAGAATTAAAAATGATGGATTTTTAATAACAGAACTTGAAACCGAAATTGAAAGTAAAGCAGCATTTTCATATTGTATAGAACAGGTAAAAGCTTATAAAAACATAAGATTTAACCAGACAGATACTCATCAAGTTGCAATTCTTTTTGCATCTCAAACGAAACCTAATTTTATTAGGGCTTTGAATGAATTTGCTAATCAGAATAGTGTTAAACTGTATCAATATGATTTGGAGATTGCAAAAAAACTATACGAAAATGAGATACAAAAATCCTTATTAAATGCTGGTGCACCTCTTGTAAGTCCTGTGGCAATGAATCTTACTCATCTTTCATCCTTTAATAGATTGATGATCCCTTTTTTAACAAGAAAGGAAGATGTTGTCAAAAGAGAAGCTTTCAAAGAATTATTTCCTGCGATAGCTTCTGGAAGGGCTGAAACAACTTTTAATGTTATTTGGAAAGGAGCCTATTATTTTGACTTGCTTATTAAAGACGGTGAAAATTTTATATTAACAGATTATGGAAAAAGATTCAGAGACAACATTAACGAGGTTCAAGTATCTCCGAACATTAAAAGAATTGATTTGAGTGTAGAGCAAAAAAGAGTTTTGGTTGAATCTCTATTAAACGGGAATTTTTATGAAAAAAAGAGCAAGGTCAATATATATTATTTTCTAAAATTTATTTCTTTAACCGATGGAGAATGGATACCGAGAGGAAGGACTCTTAACGATAAAGCAAAGCATGACTTTTTGAACAGTTTCTTTAAAATGAGTTATACAGAAGGTAGCGTTTGCGATTTACTAAACTTTACTTGTAATCATTGTGAAGAACTTGATTTAGTACAAAGAATAAAAACAAACGGAGCATTTGACAGAGCTGTATTTACTTCATTAGGTTCAAGGGTGTTAGTTTACCTTGAGATGGATATAAACTTTAAAAGAGAAAAAATTCAAATTCCCTTACAAGTTTAAATTTTCAATTATGCTAGAAGATATTAGTCAATTTCAAAGAGACGTTATTGTTTCAATTAACGGACAATTTTTTCATCCAAAGTTTGATAAATATAGAGACATGCTTGGAGATTGTTTTTTGATTGATAATAAAGAATTTATTCAGAAATATAAAATTGATTATAAAGGCAAAATTGAAAATATGCATTTAATTGACATTTTCAATTTTAAAACTTTTGATGGTGGTGAAATAGAAGTAGAATTACACAAATATGACGGGGATTATCGATATGTCTACAATATGACAACCTTAACCCTCCAATCGCAAAAAATTCAAGATGATTTTGAAGCCTGTTGGGTAAATGATGAGTTAGCCATTCTTCTATTTTAAAATCTATTTTCACATAAATTTTATTAGGTAAAGAAATTCCTGAATACTACAAAGAGGGGAGTATTCACAATTTAAAATTGCAGTTGCTTATGCGAAAAATTCTGGCATCAGTAGAATTTATAACGATTTATTAAACTTTGCAAATAATGGTGGGAAGACCTCCGCAATAATTGGCATTGACCAAAACAACACTTCTTACCAGGCATTAATCAATTTGAAAACATTTACGAAAGATAATCTCTATATACATCATGACAGAAATTTTGATATTACTTTTCATCCAAAAGTTTACTTGTTCGGCAATCAGGAAATAGAGAAAGTAATTGTCGGTTCGTCAAATCTTACTGCTGGTGGCTTTTATTTAAACGTTGAAGCAAATGTGAGAATTGTTTTGGATAATAGCTTTGAAGCAAAAGACTTTAAAAACCAAGTTGCATATTATTGGGATACCTTAATAAATGATGAAAACACAAAACAAGGTGATTTGGTATTTTTAAATAAACTTTTAGAATTAGGTGCATTAATAGACGAAAACAGGCAAAAGCCATTTAGAGAAATAATTGAAAAAATTTTTAACCTACCTTTTAAAGCAAAAGCAAAATTAAAAACACTTCCATCCGTTAGCACGCAAACGATAACTGCTTCGCCTTCTTTGAAAGAAAATTTTGCAATGACACTTTCGGGTTTTGATGTTAGTGCAAGAAGTCAGGATCCGGTGATTCTTATTCCTATTGCGGCGTTGAAAAAATATCCTAACTTTTGGAACTGGCCAACATACTATGCTAATTCTGGTGCCGGTTATCCCCAACTTTACGCCACTGCTAACATTAAAATTGATAGGAATACCTTTAAAGACCAACATATCAGATTGTATTACTATGATTCAAAAAGGGAATTTAGACTTCAATCTGAAGCCATCAAAAGAAACGGAAATCCAGGCGATATAATCACGGTTCACAAAGATGATAATAAACCACTTGAATTTGATATTGAACTTTTAAGGCAAGGTTCAACAAAACATAACAATGTACAACCTTTGTTGAATAACAAAGTAAGTGCGCAAAAGGTTTTTACTTATTACTAATCAGTTAACGGGAACAAATATTCTATAGAAGGAAGAACAATAAACATTTTGCCTTTGATAAATTATTTTGGAAGTTTCGAAACAGCATTCTTGTTATTTCTTATCGTTCTGATGGAATTCCTTCTATTGATAAGCTTATAGACATACTCAGAAAATATAAACGAACCATACATGAAATAAAACGCAAAGACTATAAATATGCCTTAAGTACGAATGAATTAGAGGAAGTAATATTAATAGGTGAATAAAAAGCATGAAAAAGAAAAGAACAAAAAAGGTTACAAATAAAATTAGTACAAGTAATCAGGAATGGATTAACTACCAATTACCTCAGCCACATGTAGCAAAATATTTAGTTGTGGTAGTAGACAGAGGCATGGCAAGCGAGGTCAACCATTTTACTTCACTTGAAGAAGCAAAAAGGGCTTTTGGGGAAATAGCCCGCGACTATGGCTACGAACCAGAGGAAATTAACGATTCGGATAAATACGATGTTTCAGTATGGGAATGGACGGGGGAGAGGTATGAGAAGGTTTGTCTCTATTGATGTATTTAATATGCCAACCTGACACTTCGTGTAGAGAGAGAAGGTTGATGTAAGTTATTCATAATTTAATAGTATAGGAATTCTCATTTTTTTAATGCGGGCTAGCGGATATGTGTTATCGTAACTGACATAATTGCAGGCAGATATGAAAACAGCTGGGTGTAGTGGCAAGGCGCGCCTTGCTACTACATTATTAAAAGTCCGCCGAAGGCGATAATTTAAATTTGGATACTGAAAATCCGTACTTAGTACTTTATAAAATATTCATACGTTTACACCGGAGATTTTATGGATAAAGATTTTTTAGAAAAACTTGAATCCGTAACAGAATGGAAAAAGTTAAAAGAAAATAGTCGTCAGGCTGAATATGCTGTTTTTTCATCGAATGAGGAAGAAGGTCTTATCAAGATAGAATCGGATAAAGGAAATTTCACTTATAAACTCAGGCCATTAAATGAACTCTTTTCACAGGGAAATGGAATGGCCGTAGAGATAAATTGGAAAGACGAACATTATATCCAACTTCTTTATACTATTGAACGGGCAATAAAAAAGGTTTATGAAGAAAATCATTACCGGCTAACTGACTCAGATGTTATTTTGGCGTTAGAAACATTAGCAATGAAACCCGAGAAGGTTAATAATAATAGTATTTTGAAGGCCATTAACCAGGAACTCAGGTTACAACTGAGCATGAATGATTACTCAAGGCATGAGGTAAAGATGTCCATTCGCAAGATACTCAATTCTGCGAAAAGGCATAACAAACAAGGTGGATTGAGGGGTTATGTAAACTTTATTTTGGCGTACATTCAGTAAGCCCAAGAAAAAGGCAACAAAATAGAAAAATGGGGATTGACGAAAGAAATATAGAAATAATCGATGACACTATGGCAAGTGTATTGAGAGAAAAAACTCCTCAACAAAGACTTGCCATAGCCTTTGGTCTGTGGACGTCAGCAAAAAAAACAACTTACGAATTATTTGCAGTCTGAACACCCGGATTGGGATGACAGAATGATTCAAAGAGAGGTGGCAAAAAGATTGTCTCATGGAGTTACAAAAATTAAATAAGGTATACAAATGACCGTATACAATTTATACAAACTCCTTAAAGAAGAGTTGAAGAACGGATCGAATGACCTCGTTACACGACAATCCGGGCAGATTATCAGGGAACGGATTGAGCGGGATATTATAAAAGAAAAAGACGGTTCAGTCGTTGCCCTTGATTTTTCAAAGATAGGAATCATTGATTATTCCTGCGCTGACGAGATCGTAGCGAAACTCGTATCCAGACTTCTTGGAGGTGAATATGGAGACAAATACATTACCTTAGTCGGACTCAATGAAAATCAGAAGGAAAATATAGAAGTCGCCCTTGAGAGAAAAAACCTCGCTATCATGGCAGAAATGAGAAACGAAAAGAAAATTCTACTGGGGAGTCTGAATAACTACCTCAAAGAAACATTACACCTCATCCTCAAAAAAGGGAAAATATCCGCAAAAGACCTTTCAGAGATCATGAAACTTGAGGCAAATACCAGTGGCACACGGCTATTGAACCTTTACAAAAAAAAACTCGTAAAAAGAGGAGATGAAATGGTGAATGGCGGAAAAGTGTGGATGTATGAAAAAATATAGCCACCCTTGCTCAGCATAAGCCACTTTTGAGGTGGAAACGATCGTTGCTCTGCGCAGACTATAACATCTTTTTACTCTCTCTGAGCCAGTTTCTTCAACATATATTTTATTAATGTCCACGATAATCATGGTCGCATTCTGATGTGCAGTAGCTACCTTTGTCAATACCATTTATGCATTAAATTAATGTAAATAATTAATGTACCCCCTTATATTATGCCGCAAAAAAAGTCAATTTATAGCATTAAGCCATATCGATGGGATATACCCGTGATGATAGTAGCAGCATTAGGACTCCTCATTGCAGGGTTGAACCTTCCAACACTCAAGCTTACAAAAATCATCTTCTTTACCGATACGTATTCTATTTGGGATGGCGTGTGGGAATTATGGAAGTCGAACCATATCGGTCTGGCAGTAATAATATTCTTTTTTTCCATCATGTTTCCCTGTGTAAAACTCATTGGGCTACTTTTTGTCTGGTTCATACCATTTGCACCGGAAGGGAGAAGACATTTTCTTTACTGGTTAGGTATCTTAGGGAAATGGTCTATGCTTGATGTTTTCATTGTGGCAATACTCATCATACTGATTAAGACGAAAGATATCGCAGACGCCAGCGCACAAACAGGCATTTACCTTTTTGCCGGCGCAATCGTGCTTTCTATCATCGTTACAATAATGATAGAAAAGATAGTAAACGTTAATAATGGTACAACTGAACAATAATGCCGGAAGACTCTTTTGGGGTAACTATTCATAAACAAACAGTAATAGCAGAGCGAAAAAAACGAACCAATTATTAGTCTTGAAGAACTTAAAAAAAGCTAAAAGCTGATGGGTTCTTATAAAATTGAGACGGGGAGTTCGTTAGAACATGTATGGCGTGATTAACTGTTCCTTAAACAAATCCCCTCTTTCTCCGCGGCGTTATTCAGTTTTGTGTCATTACTTGAAAAATACACATCTGACCTGATTTTATTCTTTAAGTTAACCGCCGATGCCAAATGAATGGAATCACCCCCCCTCAGCAGATATTTTTCAGCGATATTACCGGCTAACTGTACCAAGCCATCCGTTATCTCAATTACAAAATAATTTTCCCAATCCCTGTTAAAATCTGCTACAATTTTTCTCAATATCCGCAAAGGAAATCCATCGTCTTTCTGTTTCCTTGCAAATGCAGCCCTTGCCTCGGCATACGCTACTTTTGAAGTAGAAACAACCGTTGCAGTGCTCACGAAATTTTTTACTTTTTCAGAGCCATCCTCTGCAACATACAATTTAACCAAATCACTGGTATCCAGATAAAGAATCATCGTCTCTCTTCAATAACTATTTCTGAAACCGTCTTCCCTTTAATCTTAACAGGATGTTTACTCCCTACTGGCTTTCCCCCTTTCCATACAGCAAATCCCTCATTCACCAGGGAAATCAGCTTAGAGTCTTCATCAACACTCTCTACCGGAACAATAGCGGCAATCACCTTCTCCCTTTCGGTAACAATGATCTTTCCCTCCTTCTTTATTTCACGAAGGTAATGACTCAATCTGTTTTTTAGTTCTTTAATACCCACGGTAATCATGGCCACATCTTAATATGGAGTAGCTACTTCTGTCAACAACATTTATGCATTAAATTTATGCGAATGGACTACAGAATACATGAATAGTAACGGCAGCGATATAGAACCAGAGATTATTATTATCCCTTTGCCACATACAACCTTTTCGTGTATTTTGTGTGTCTCGTGATAAAAATATTTCGTTGCAACTATACTGCATTATAATGTTATAAACACCTGACTCCCATTTTCTTAAACAAATTCTTCAATGATAAAGATTTTGACCCCCTTTTTGTTATCCTTGTTACCAAGCTTTATTTATCAGGAGTTTCTACATTTGTAGTAAAGCGGGAGCGTTCGGTAAAAATTTTAGAAAAGGTACGGATCGCCTTTCACGTAACATCGGTAGATGAGCGCGTGATTGACCTCTCACTGACATCAGATTTCAGGGACTTTGAAGATGCCGTACAGTATTATTCGGCGGTTCAGGCAAAGGCAGATTGTCTAATTACCAGAAACAAAAGTGATTACAAGGTTGACAGGCTACCGGTTTTAACACCGGAAGAATTTATGGCAATGACCAAAGTATAGATATTTCAGATGAATACTTAGCATGGTACGACCCGGAGCGGCCAGCGCGTTCCGGCGCGGACTGATACTCAAATACCCTTACCGTTTTAAACGAATCCCTTCTTTCTCTGCCGCGTAATGAAATCCATTCCAAACCTTTACTCACAAATCAAGGTTTGACGTTTGACACTCCGAGAATTAATACGGTTCTTCCAAAATTACGGATATGACCCTTATTCGTAATATCCAACAGGAGGCTTCCTTTCACAACATACTCAAACATTTTAACAGCAACTATGTTATTATCCATCAATAAACGGTCCCTAATTTTCCCAATTCCAAAAAATTTTGTCTAATAGGTGATCCCTTTACCTTACGATTAGGCAATCACCTTTTGAATATCTTTCCAATAAACCATAAACAACCGGAAATAGCCAAGGCTCCGGCTATATAAACACCTATAAAGAGATTCTTCCTGAGAGGCTTGACTTCATCAGTCAATGAAGTAAATAATGCAGGTTCTGAGATAACGAGCAGACAAGCACGAACAAAAACACCTGAAATGCTGGCTATTACAATTACTAATACCACAGGATTAAAAAGGCTCGAATAAGGTGGCAAATACCAGCAATCTGTCTGCCTCTGAAATACTTTTACATCAACCTCGTTAGTATTCTTTTTATATTCCTCCCAGAGTACTGAATATAAGCTCTTGCTCTTGCAAAGAGTAACCGTAACAGTCACCATCCACCCTACCAGAAGGACAGGAAATAACTTGATGATATCCGGAAGATCAGCAGGAATCCGGCCAAACGGCGATTCTAACAAACTAAGTCTTGAATCTAGTTCTTTCCTGCTATCCTGCAATTTCGTCATATCGTTATTTATCTTATCCAATTCTTCTTTTTGCACTTTTACCGCTTCTTTTAGCCTTTCAACGAGGATATTAACCTTCTCTACCAGCAACCCAAAAGACTTTTTTACTTCTTTTTGAAGCTCATGCGCTACATCCAATTTACCCCTTGGGCCCGAATAACTTTGCCAAAAATCAGGGTTCTCTTTTTCGACTCTATCGATATATTCCTTAATATTATTAATCCCCTGCTGCGTTATGTACTGCAAATCAATATCTACAACCACGTCAGATGTTATTTTTGCCTGCATGATTGGTTCCATGATTCCTTCTCTAATCTCATTGAGCAAATTATCAAACCATGTCTCAATATACCAATGTACACCTTCATTAAATGTAGTAACATCAGATGGTAAGGGAAAATCCCCAATCTTTATAAACCCGGATTGCTGAATTTGCATTGATTGCTGAACAGGAAAGGGCATATTCGAATCATTATCCAGGTGTTCTCCTTCTGTGACAGGTTTCTGGATAGTAATTGATTGTTGTGCAGATGCCGGCTGCCGGATGTGTGTTGGCCGATTAGATGTGCCAGGAGATGACCCGGAAAGAAAGACCTTCCAAATATCTGACAATATTCCTCTCAGATGTTGGGGAAAATCCTTTATCTTGTTTTCAATAGTAGTCTGACTTGCTTTAATATCTTGGCTCAGGTTTGCAATACGCTCCGACTGACCTGATATTTGATCAAAATGTATTTTCTTTTCGTCTAATGCTTTTTTTAATCTGGGCTCTTGATCTTTATATTCAAAATACGGCTCTACCACATAGAAATGGGCAATCAAAGCAAAAAGGATGCCTGCACCAAGGAGGCGGTTTACCTTGTTCTTACCCGACCTCAAATCATTAAAAAGTATGTCATACAATTGTGGCATAGCGTATTCTCCTGATAGAGGAACTTAATGAGTTCGTTTAATGGATTCACCTGCACCGAGCGCCAACATAAGCAATACCCTTTACCCCACCACCTTCAAAAACAAGATTCTTAAAATTATATGACATAATATCCACTTGATAATTTTATTAGCTATATAAATTGAATAGTACATTCACAGATAACGTCCATTATTCGTACCTCTTAAATTTTTAACTATTGCACGATTATTTATAGTTCCCTTATACTACCTTTTGCCTTCCCAAAAAGGACATTTTTCCGTTGCAACTGTTCTTCCGGTTTCACACATTGACCACAATTCTGGCGTTATTTTTTTTCGCGCATGTGCTTATGAATATACTCGCAAAATGTCGGACGTACACCCTCAAGCATAGCAGATACAATTGTCCTTACCTCCCCTTCAACAGGATATGATTGGCCAAATATATTCTTATGAATCCGGTCCAAGTCGAGGTACAGAGACGTCAATGTTACTGCAACACGTGAGAGATATTGGTCATAATATAAACTCCTCTCATAATCTTGTTGAACATAAAGCATCTGCTTGCGCCTTCGCATTCCTCGTATAATTAGCAGATTAACAATATAGCCAATACCTGTAAATGAAAGACCGATTGCCCACAATTCCGCGCTACTAAGATGAAACTTTTCAGCCAAAAAATTACCAATGGTAACACTTCCCGCACCACCAATACTCATTGCCGGTAATGATTTTAAAATATCTTTTGTCTTATTCCCAAAATCCAGATTCTCATTTACTGAATCGAGATAGGCTGATCTTAACTTTTCATTTTCCTGGAAATTGAGTTGCCGTCCCTTGTAAATTATCTCCAGATTACGCAGGCTTGCATCCATAGAAGCCCTTGCAGCCGCAATGTATTTTTTTTCATTCTCATCACCTTCTGCGCAGTCTCTTATTGTATTCAACTCTGCTTCAACCATCTTCGCATTTTGTCCTGAGTATTCATCATTTGAGAACAAACCCGTCCTAGCCCAGATCATACAAACCGCCGATACTGGCGGCAGTAATGAAGTTTGTGCCATACAATTGTCTCCTTAAAATAATAATCTAACATTAGCATTCATCATAATTAACCATTCATAAAAACTACCTTAATTTTTATAAAACTCATTTACTATGATTTCTGTATTTAATAGCATATTCTCTTCGAGAGTATATAACCCATGTCCTAAAAGAGTGTCCCAACAATATTTCTTCTCTTTTTTATATGGTATCAACAGCGTTTTTCCATATGGTACATCTCCATGTTTTGGTAAGTGCCTTTCTTTCCCTGGTGAAAAATCACCTTTAGAAATATAGTATTGTTCTTGCCCTATTATGTTTTCTATGTATTCATTATTATCATGAAACGCATCTGTACCACCTATACCCCATTGCTGTATATAATCACCATCCTTTGTCTCCAATACACCTTTAACAGAGATTAGTTTATTTAGATGATAATCATTAATAATATTTAACAATTGATATTTTTCGCCCTCCCCTTTTCCCCATTGATAACGTGGCGGGGTTCCCAAAGTAACAAAATCCAAATAAACCTTATTAATCTTTTTCATGTCTTCTCTGATTTGAAGAACATTTTCATATCCGAAAAGCCCCACAACCTTAACAAGTTTCTCCAGCATTGACTTATTTTCATTTTTATTCAGTAATGACATCTCTTCATCTTCGAGAAATTTTGTTAAAAGAGCAAATAACTGACCTGCATGGCTATGTCCAATAAGTAAAATCCTTTCGTTCTCAGATAGATTATTGATATTCTTTGCTACCTTTTTAATCAATTCTATGGCGCCCAGTACTCTAGCTTCATGATAGTTCGCAGACCCCCAAATAATCGATTCGCATGCAATATTATTGCCTACCAATTCGGCAAAAAGCTTAAGATAATTTGGTGTAAAATTCCCTAGATCCTTATACACTTCATCCACAACCTTTTTTATTTTATCTTTTAAAATATTTGTATCGAAGTTAAAGATTTTTCTCATATCTCCAACATGAATTTTTTCCATTGTCTCTATAACTCCTAATGGGCTATCGCCAGCCCACGTACCATGGACAAAATAAATATGAGAAATTCCTTTCTTCTTCATTAGATTTCCAAATTCTTTCATTTTCGCCTTTGATTCTCTATCCATTCCAGAACTATGCTTACACCCGGCATGGGGAAAAAGCGTCAACCCAAAAACGCTCAGAAAAGATGTTAACGTAATTTTTTTCTTCATTCTTAACGTTCCGTTAAAAAGTATTTTTGCAAATACCTATGTAATTATCAGAAGTATCAGCTTAATTGCTTACGTATACAAAATAAATATTTTGAGTTAGCACGTTGCATTTATTATAGAACCGTTTGAGAAGACAACGATTGTCCTGTGGCGCAGGTAAACACTTCTGCCCCACAAAAAACAAATTTACCGTTGTCCGGCTCCTCAAGCCAGCCACCCGTATTATATATTTTGACAGTACGTTCGTTAATATACATTTTCATCGCATCGGGTCGTCTATCTTGATTGGTTCGTGTGTGTGACCAAAAACCACAGATTTAATTTTAGATAAATGTTCGGGCAACATTCCTTTTATGCCCTCCCACTCAATGATACAGGAATCGAAATAGCGCCTGAAGCGCGCCTGTACTAATTTTTCTTTCAAAAATGATTCTGTGTATCTAGCAGTTTTTACGTTTTTCACCTGATTCAGACCCCAGGTCGCAACCTTTTTTACTACTCCACCGATTGCGTCTGCTACCCACTCTCGAGGATCATACCAACCATAATTTGTGAGAAAATCTGCATATTTATCGCCTTTCTTGATAAATTTTTCAATAGTAGATATGTTACCAGCCTTGGCTTCCTTTTGGACTCGTAATGCCACTTCGCGAAGTGGACCTGATTGTCCTATTCCAGAGCATGCTAGCTGGTTAAGTGGATTATTTACTGCAACTACTTCCTGAATGTTAAGATAACCAGTAACCTCATTTGGCATTTCGTCATCAGCTATCGCAATCGCAAGTTCTCCCATAAATGCCCAATATCCATCCAGATAGTGACCATGCGTGCAAAGAATAACACCACTGTCAGTAACAATATACAAATTGGGATATGCAACATAGAACGGAAATGGAGTTGCCTCTCCGGTTATGTTGTCAAGAAAAAGTCCACCATAGCCGCCGTCAACCTTTGTTACACCATACAGTTGAAAGTCACCACAATCTGTTCGCAGATCAAGAATTCCAGGTACTGACCATCGAAACTGGCGAGGAGAAGCACCTTTCTTTATTTGTTTAATAATATTCACTTCATATTCCACGGAATGCCAAAACTCAAAATCATGGTTGCCGCGTACATAGATGATCTTTTGAGCAATCCCTTCCTCTTTTACTAACTTGAAGAACCTCTGTGCATTTTCGTAAGCTCTTTTATAGGGTGCTATGGAAAAATCAAATACATCCCCTAACAGCACAAGAAAATCATTTCCAACACCCGCCGCTGCCTTAAAATCCTCGTACTTTTGTCCTTTGTCGCCAGTGTTAGAATTAATTAAGACGCACTGCGGATCACCAAAATGAGTATCAGAAATAATGGCTGCTTTTATGTTACCTTTGCTAAATTTAAATTATGTAATTAAAGGTATATCAACGCCACAACCACTTTCTGCCAAATTATATCAGGGAATGATATTCAAATTGCGTAATCTGCGAAGAATATAGCCAGGCAGAACATGGATTGTTTTATGAATTCATTCTATCATTGATAAAAGCTTATGTTTCAGAGCAGCAGGCAGTTTTAAGGTTCAATTCTTTATTTACTCTTCCTTCTTTTTTAACCATTAGCTGGTTAAACACCTTACTTTTCTCTGTTAATATCTCATTCCAGGGAATCAGAGGTGACGGGTAATTATGTATAGCATCATTGTAAACATAACGACATAACTGATCGAAAAACGAATATTTCTCATTAAGATAGATTAGTAAATTATTCTTAAGGGTATCTTTATAGAGATTTCCTATAGAAAATTGCCTATCAATGTCAACAAGTTCTGGCAGTATAGTACCATCTTCTCTTACAACAATTTTTTTTAATTCCTTCTCCACTCCCCGATGACAGTCCGCACCATTGCATACAAATGCAGCACATGGGTGTGCAACCATATAGTCCCGGCTTTGATATGTCATCTTAATTTGTAAACCCCTGGAAGCATAAAATGCTGCGAGATCACTCAATTGAATAAAAAGGTCGTGAAGACACTCCGCAGAAAGCCGCTTATTTCTAATATCATTTCCCCTGCCAATGCCTTCCAGAGGCTGGAATTGCATAACGCTGGCTCCCATTTTGTTCGCCCATTCTGCACACCATTCAACATACCGGATGCTATCAGCACATACAGTTGTTACTATTCTTACGTTAACACCACGGTCAACAAGGCGGGCAATACCAGCCTCTGCCTTAGAAAAGCAACTTTTTTTCCCGCGAAACATGTCGTGATAATCGGATGGACCATCAATGCTTGTTACGACAGAGGCATTTATATCGGCAAGGAGGTCTGCTGCCCTATCGTCTATACACGTTCCGTTCGTAGACAAAACTACATTAAATTTTCTCCCTTTAGCAGCACATAAAACCTCTTGAATATATGGATAGAGAAATGGTTCACCACCACTAAACTGTAATGAGTTAATTCCTAAATCATCAGCTTCGTCCATTGTTCGTTTAACTAAATCAAGAGGTAGTACACATTTGCCATGGGAAGAAGCATCAAGATAACAGTGTTTACAATGCAAATTGCACTTGTCAAGCAGATGGATTAATAGATTTCCCGTTCGGGTTAAAAACTCTGAAAGATTATCGGGCAGGGGTTTTTCCATATTACATTCTCCTGTAATTTACCATTTATGCACTTTTCTTAACTTAATAATTACCTGAAATAAAGAGTTAATGCAGGTTTAAGGCCTGCATTAACCTTTATTTACCTGCAAGCAGAATGGTAAAAAAATCCATTTACCCGCAGTAGATTCAGATTTAGACATTCATCTATTGTTAATGCGTCTTATTAAATACTACGTTCCACTTTCAGGGACTGCTTGTTCAATGCTTGTTCAAGAACTTGTATTCTGGTTGTTAACGTTTCTATATGTTTGATATTCCACCAGTGTGGTGGCCGTGGTCCTGTACCATATTCATCATCCTCAAAGAATAAGGATGTTGAAACAGAGGATGCCACTTCCGTTACCAATTCCGTCTTCAGATCCCGTCTAAAAATCTCGGTTGCCTTTACAACAAATTCCTCAAGCCTGCCTGAATTTGCAATCTTTCTGAGCTGTTCCGGATTAATCTTAAGGGTTATTGTTCCTATCTCATCTCGTCTTTCCATTTTAATCCTCCTTTATTTGAAAAAGTCTCGCAAAACCTTCCGTAAAAAGTAATTATTAAAAATTGTATCTATTCAGCGTGTGGATACACACCCCTTCTGCTACGCTGCCACCCCTCTTGTTAAAGGGGATATCAGGTGTCTCCTCTATCATGAGGGATTTATGGATGTGTAATAAATTACGCAGAACAGATGCAGAAAATTAAAGTTACATGTGCTTAATGTAATACAGTTAACCTGTACTCTTGCCAATCACAATCCCAATAACAATAACATTAGGTAAAAGCATAAGTTGTTCTTCATGCTTCATCCTGAAGGCCTCAATGTTCATATATTCTCACCTCCTTTCTGCTAACACTTGAGTTTCTTGAAACGTAAAGGCGAAACATTTACCGGTTTTAGGATTGATTACATTTATCCAAATTTCTGGCAAATGCTTCACCCCTCCACTGCGTGGCACATCGTTGTTGAAGGTCAATGCCACTCCTCTGGTAAAGTTTTTACATAATTACCTTGAGAAAGTTATATTTTTCAAAAGTGAATAATATTCCTCACAAAAATCCAAAATACATACACAGAAAAGGGTACATTCTTTTTTAATTTTTTTCTATTTGTCCGTACATTTCTTCATGCTTTTTCACTGAACTTTGAAGTAATTTTAATAAAATACTTACATAATACGGGTTACAAATAATTCTTGTATGATAATTTTCTTTTCCGTTTTCGTCATACGATTGACCAAAATCTAGTACAAATTCGAATTCATTCTGCCCAATCTGGAAACAATTTGCATATTGACCCTCTGAAGGTTTGTTCTTCTTACAATTAACGTTTGTATTGTCAAAATTTTTCATAAAAACAATCAAGCGTATTCCTTAAGCTAACGTGTTACGATTTAACGGATTTCGCATACTAATGATTCTTAATTTCACGCTGATAACCTGTTGGCATACAAAACATCATTTTTTGGGAACCGCTAAGCCTTTC
Organism: Candidatus Kuenenia hertensis; assembly: GCA_021646465.1. GTDB lineage: Bacteria > Planctomycetota > Brocadiia > Brocadiales > Brocadiaceae > Kuenenia > Kuenenia hertensis. The sequence goes on from SOET01000028.1 coordinate 37,418, forward strand.
AAGCTAAGCAGAAATCCACAAAAATAATGAATTCCTGGCCTTGCAGGAAAAACACACCTGGAGAAGTTTTTAACGTTACGTTATCATAAAGTGTAGCAAAGGGAATACCAGGTAAGATATTTGCAGCATTATCGTTTATTACCCCTTTATTTTAAAGGGCTTACAGTTTTTTCAGTTTTTTTGTTCGTTTATGAATTGACGGAAAGTGTAACAGGGCATTGTTACAGTTATTGTGGACGTGAAGTGAATTTGGCAGGGTTTTTTTTACCACATGGATTTTTGTTTACAATCCTTAGGGGGAACAATCCTACCCCCTGTTCCTATCAAATAGCGGAATAAGGAGACATACTTTTTATTCTACAGGCGCCAAATACCGGCAATCTCCTGTGAAAAAGATTTTTTTATATGACGTTAAAGTGTGTAACAAAAAATGTAACAATAGTGTAACATGTGTAACATTTCTTTAAAATACCTTAGCAGCGTAATATTAGTTTTCACTTCTCCAGCGGTCCTGTATCTCTCAATTCAAAATCTTTCACCTGCAAAGTCCAGTGAACCCTGAACCGACTCACCAATAAGTTCTGCAAGCACCGGCACTGAAGTCAGAACCACCAGCTAAGCTGGTGGTTCTGACTCAAAACACACTTATTGTTTACGGGATTGTATAAATAGACCGAAACTACGTGAAAAAGTTTTTTACTTTAAATTATGAAGTCCCACCGCCTCTCTTCATATAACTTTGTCCAGAGTGAGTTAGTCTGAAACTAGTCTGACCTGGTTAGAATAGTTACTTATAGAAAATACTCATTTATAATAGCCCATGGAAAGCTCTCCTCCAGACACAGTAGTCCATCAAACAGTAAACTCCTTACCTCCTGTCAAATAGGGAATCCGTTGCGCATGCCCTTATGAAATCGATTTTGAATAATCTTCTGCTGTAGTATTTTCTTACTCCGCAAGTACCCTCCACTTATACCTTTGATTTTGTGAACCGGAAAGTTGTGGTGTTTGAGGGTATCTGACATTTGGTAATGTTTTGCGAATCTCCTTGTGCCAATCTTTGTATGTAGCCGTACCGGGAAGTGCCTTAAGGGCCTGTAATGCCACATAGGTAAAAGCCCCATTTGGCCGTTCATTAAACCATGCATCGTAGCTATATTCCTCATCCTTGCATCCGGAAAGCAATACCGCAGCAGCCCGGATCTTTCCTCTGGCAGTAATATTCTCAACCCTTCGCGCCCTCTTCAAGAGAGTTTCATTATTTTTAATATAAAATTCAGGCGCCAGAAATCTGATCTTTGGGAATTACCATGTATCGTTTTCTGTTCCGGGAATCATGGTACTCGCTCTCGATACTGTGCCAGAATGACAGGAATCGCTGATGAGAATGACCCTGGCGCCGCTTTTTCTTTCACTGAATATCTCATACAACTCGTCATCGGCCAGTACATTCCCCTGCGAAATGTCGTACGGGCATAGGGCCTCATCCCGGCCATCCACTTCATCATCATCCTCATCCGGTACCCAGGTTCCGTGACCTGAGTAAGTAATTACAGATATGTCATCTCTGCCCGTGTCACCCACAATTTTTGAAATCGCCTCTATCATATTGCTTTTGGATGCTGCTCCGTCAATAAGTGAAGTCACAGCAAACCCTCGTCCATTCAAGGCCTCTCTCCAGTCATTCGCATCATTAACACATCCGGAAAGATCATTACCGGTGCCAGGATAATCATTAATTCCAATGGTAAGTGCCCTCTTCATTGTCTTTCTCCTTTCTATAAAAAATGAGATATCAGTCTCCAAATTCCTGTTATGCGTGCCATAGAATTTAAATAGAATTTAAAATGACTGCTTTCATGTCCGAATAAAAGCATATCTATGTTAAGATTTTTGATTCTGTTTATAAATCCATGCTCGCCTTACAAATGTTTAAATGGTATTTTCTTATTTTACGATACACTGTCATTCTCGACCAATTAAGCTGCTTCGCTACCTTGCTTTTATTCCAGTTCGTTTCAACCAGTGCGTTTAATAACTGGTTTTTTTCACTGTAATTAAGGATTCTTGATTGTATGACCTTCGTTCGAAAATTTTCCGGCAAGTCCATCAATGTAATCCACTTTGTCTGAAAATTCATGTAGGAGGATTCCAGGATATTCTTCATCTCACAAACATTGCCTGGCCAGTTATAACACAGTAAATCTTTCACGGCGTCAGCAGTAAATACCACTATCTCTTTTTGATATTTGCTGTTTAATTTACCGATAAAATATTGTAGCAGGTCAGGTATATCCTCTTTCCGTTCTCTTAATGACGGAATATTTATATTTGCCACATTAAGCCGATAGTACAGATCTTTTCTGAATTTGCCCTCCACAACCATCTGTTCCAGATCCTGATTGGTTGCAGCAATTATTTTGATGTTCAATGGAATACTGTATTTTCCTCCAACGCGCTGGATTTCCTTGTTTTCAATGGTTCTCAGTATCTTTGCCTGATGGTAAAGGCTCATATCCCCGATTTCGTCCAGAAAAACTGTGCCACCTTCTGCCGATTGAAGTTTCCCCGGATTTAACGCATCTGCTCCCGTAAAAGAACCCTTTTCATGCCCAAAAAGTTCGCTTTCTAAAAGATGATCTGGTATGGCAGTACAGTTAATACAAACAAAATGGTTTTTTGCCCTGGAACTATTTTTGTGAATAAGATTAGCGACAAGTTCCTTACCCGTGCCCGTTTCTCCGGTAATAAGCACGTTCGTATCGATTTCGGATGCCTGATTGATATGCATCCGTACCGATTGCATCGCAGCACTCGCCCCTATCAGGTCTTGCGTACCAACCGATTTCTGATTATCCATTTTCCAAAATGGTAAAAGCCTTTTTGTAGTATTGCTTGAAAGACACCGTTTGATACTCTTAAATACTTCTTCTTTTTTTAAAAGGATATTTGAAATAATCATTAACGCCTATTCTAAAAGCAGCAATAACATTTTCCTCGGCACTATTTTCTGCAACCATGATGATCGGCACAGACCGGTTCTGTCTGCGAACACTCCGGGCAACCTTCAGGGCTTCACCATTAGCATCATGAGCAGCGCAAAGAAGCAAAAGGTCAATATTTTCCTCCTGAACATGTGTTTGTAAAAGTGCTTTGTAATGAGCTTCAGATACTGTAAGGCCATTGCTGCGCAAGAAGTTTTTCATGAACTTACACAATATATCATCTTCACCCTCTGCAATTAGTATTTTCGGTTGCCCCATAATCAATTACCTTGTATATGTAATTTATTGGCCAAATGATTACAGTTTTATATAACCCTGTATCAAGAGAAAATATTATGGAACGATAGGTTTCTTATACGAAATTCGCCGGGAGAAATAAACAAATACATAGCCGCGGCTGTTTTTTGGCAAAAAGATACTGGCAATAATTTTTTCTTAAATCAGTTTCCACTCATTCGTAAAATTGCCTATTTGCCTCCTTTCTCTTTTTTCAAGGTCATAATGATTGGTGTTAGCTATGCTCAAACGGATATCTCTATTCGTTTTGCCATACATATAATAACTGTGCTCATTGGATACAATGCCTTCCTGAATTATTGCGGTGCAATCGATTTGATGGATTTTTTTATGCACTGCGGCAGGCCGGGCGGCACCGTTTGTGCCAAGGCGGTCGGGATTCCCTTTTAATTTGTCACTGAACCACAATGCCTTGTCCTCACGATTGTAATATATGCTTACACTGCTCGATAGTTGATGAAGGATGCCCATCGTCTGGTCAGGTTCCAGCACAGTATCATCAACATCAGCGGAACAAAGGAAGATATGTTCAAAGAGGGCGGGCAACGCGGATGTTGGCGTATTGTTTGCAATGGTGGTCAAGGCATTTTGCAAGACGTAATTCCCCATAGAATGGCATAATATGTGAATGCACTGATTACATGCTGGTTGCCCTGTTTTTCTCATGTCTATGAAGAAATCACGCAATTTCAGTATGCCCCTTCCAAGAGCTGCACCGGATGCCTCTGCTTCAACCCTGTCAGACCTGTAAGCTCCCAGAAAAATTTTCCTTGCATCCTCCGCAAGGACATATCTACCGTCCGATGGCCAGGTAAAGAGGATGACAAGTACTTTTTGATTCTCCACATTTTCATCTTTTTTGTTGAGCATTGCCTGCAATGAAAGCGCATTGGCAACGGCTTCAGTCCATTTAACGGCATATCCATGAGCATATACAATGGTATCTGTGGCTTTTTCCATTTCAGACTTTACTTCCTGAAACATTTCTTTTGAGGCTAATTTTTGAGTACCATCAGGTAAGATTTCCGCAAAGGCATTAATTGTGCCATTTGCCTTAATACGTTCTTCCAGGTAACCTCCCAGTTGAATGCCGTTTCCGGACCCTTTGTCGGTCGTTTCGGCATTCAAATAATTACTTATTTGCTGATCATCGGCCTGCGCGGTAACCTTCCCGAAACGCAGATTTTCCGCCCCGTCATCACTGAAACCAAAACCGTATCCATCGGGATTCCACCTGTCATTGCCTTCGTGTCGACGGTTTGTTACGTAATAGAGTTTTAATTCAACCATAATCTGCTCCCGAACAATGAATATGTTGTTTTATTGTGTCGGGTAAGAAACCACGACCTACACAAATATTTTCCACAGCCGACCAAGGGCGATGAGGACACAGAGAAAAACTCGTTCTCATTTGCGATCTTCGCGTGCTTTGCGGTAAATTGCCTTTTAAGAACGCCGCCTATGAAACCCGACCTTTACTACACGAACTTTTTTTTCTTTGCACCCTTTGTGCCTTTGTGTGAACATTTTCATTCCTCTACACAAACTTATGCACCTTCTAATAATTACAAATCTTGTGCCAGGCATAAATTGCATACATCTTCTCTGTTTTTAGAATTTTTCAAAAATTTTAACTAGTACAAATACAAGCACTTAACAATATTTAAATCTTTGGATCAGGGGCTAAGTGGAATTGTGTGTCACAAAAAAGTGTGTCAAAATGTGTCATGACAGTGTGTCATGGCACACTGTCTAAAAAGTTAGAAAATTTGGAGGGCATCCATTTGGGGGTGTTGAAGGAAGAAAATATAACAAACATATTTATATAACTCTTTTAAATAAAGCATGTTAAATACAATCACAATATAGACTGGGAAAGGTTTGATTTTTTGTAAAAAATAATGTAACACTGAACAAAATCATTTTCCCCATGGACTTTTTTATAACTATGACACACTTTTGTATGATAAAACCATGTATATTCTCTATAATTTTTTGATGTAAAATTTACACTGATTGTTGTAAATATTTAAATATCAAAATGTTAACGTTTCTTTTTTGACCCGAAAAGTCATCCGTTAAAGGTGTGTCATGTTTGGCACACTTAAAGTTGACATGGCACACTTTTTCTGCAATGAAAACAATAATACTTACACCGCAGAGGGCGCCGAAATCGCAAGGGGGGAATTTTACAAAAATTTGGGAATGTTTTTTGTGCTGTCAGGGGTTTCCTCCTGACAGCAATCTACACCGTATCAAAGCAGCAGGAGGCAACTCCAGCAGCCCCCGTTCATAAACAAAGAATTATGCAAAACTAGCCCCCCTTCCCTTTTTCTTCTGCATCCTCTGCGGTGAACCATTATTTTTTTAATATCTCTCCTTTTTCGATTTTTGAAATAATAGTTAATGTGTTATAATTATCATTTATTAAATCTTACAGAGTTTGGAGTTGGGGAATTAATGGGAAATTGTAAAGATAAAAAACATCCGTGTGACGACTGCTTTAGCTGTCAGTTTTGTAGTGATGAACGATGCGCTATGTGTTTGTGCAGCAAAAAAAAACCAAGACAACTCAGTGTAGAAGAACAGATTGCCCTGTACAATGAGTTAAATAAAAAACCTTAGATGTCTTACCAATCCGCCATTCATAAAAAACCCGAACTCTTATCTCCTGCCTCAAACCTGGAATGCTTTTTTGCAGCAATGGAATACGGCGCCGATGCCGTTTATTTCGGGCTAAAACAATTCAGCGCCCGCGCCGGCGCACAGAATTTTACGTTAGAGGAGGCAAGCTCAGCAGTTGCTTACGCTCACAAACATGGGAAAAAGGCATACATAGCCCTTAATACCCTGATAAAAACAAAAGAACTTGCAAACTTAGTTGATATCCTGCCCGCTCTTGAGGAGATTCAACCTGACGCACTTATTATCCAGGATTTGGGACTTTTTTATTTGCTACGGTCTCAATTCCCAAATTTTCCTCTCCACGCCAGCACACAGATGGTGATTCACAACCTTGCCGGAGTACAGCAAGTTGAGAAAATGGGATTCAAACGTGTCGTTCTTGCACGAGAGTTATCAATAAATGAAATCAGAAATATTACCCAGCATTCATCGATTGAGATAGAAGTGTTTATCCACGGGGCGCTCTGTTATTCTTATTCCGGCCTGTGCCTGTTCAGCAGTATGCAGGGAGGCAGAAGCGGCAACAGGGGAAGATGCGCACAACCTTGCAGAATGCTCTACGAATCAAATTCCGATGGAAATGGGTATTTTTTCTCCATGAAAGACCTGCATACGCTCTCACTGGTAAACGATTTAATGGCCGCAGGAATCCATTCTTTTAAAATTGAAGGAAGGATGAAATCACCTGAATACGTGGCAACAGTTACCAATGCCTATCGTAAGGCAATTGACAGGAATCTGGAAAGTGTAGCGGGAACGAATCAACAATTAAAAACGGTATTCGGCAGGCAATTGACTCATTCTTATTTAATTGCTAATACCCCGAAAAAAACAAACGATTCTACCGCCAAACCCTCCGATATCGTGAATCCTGCATACCCTGCAAATATTGGAGTTTTTGCCGGAAAGGTAATTGACTCCCAAAAAGGCCGTCTGACGATAAAGGCATCTGTTGGCATTGGCGTAAGGGATTTGCTGCAGGTATTTGATATACAAGGCAGGAATCCTGAATTATTGCCCGTCAGGAATATTCAGGTTAAGGGAAGAAACGTATTTCATATCAGAGCCAAAACTGTTGCAACTATCAATTCATTCAAACAATATCCGCGCGGCACAGATATTTATTTAGTCTCTTCCCAAACCCTGAAAGAAACGTTTTCCGCCAAAATCCCCAAAAAACTCCCGCACAAAAAAATCCCTGTTTACCTGCAAATAGGAATAGGTCAGCAAGGTATTGAAATTACAGGAAAAATCTTTCACACTGTTTTTTCTCATGCGTATGACCTTAAACTGGAAATAGGTAAAGAAAAAATAATAAAAAGAGAGGAAATTGAGGAATGCTTTTCCAGATTGGGAAACACTCAATTTGAATTGATGAATATTTCTATCGATATTTCACAAAATTATTTTATTCCGTTAAGTGTGTTGAATACTATCCGAAGAGATTATTTCCAGAAATTATCGGAGGGTTGGGAAAAGGACAAAACAGAACGACAGAGAAAGATTACCGCATGGATACGGCAAGAGCATAAAAAGGTTGCAGACACATCCGAAAGATTGCAATTAACAGGCAACCAGCAGGAGAATATTATTCTCTCCTTAAAAATAGATAATTTACACTATTTAAATTCTGCTCCAATAGAAGAAATTGACAAGGTATATATCACTTTGCCATTATCAGCAACGGACAAGCAATTATTTGGCGCTGTTATAAAATATCATAACAAAATTGTTTTCTCATTGCCTTTCATTATGAGGGATAATGATATTGAAAATGTTGCATACTCTGCCATTAAACAAAACATCCGGGATTTAATGACTCTCGGGTTTCGACAATTTCAGGTATCTAATCTTGGTGCATTGCCTCTTTTTAACGGCGAGAAAATACAACTGTTCGCGGACTATCCTCTTTACTGCGTGAATCCCCTCTCAATATCAGCTCTTAAAACATTGGGAATTTCAGAATATACGCACTCGCCGGAAGATGATTTTGATAATATGAGAACACTTATAAATGTTGGCACGAATACCATTATTTACCAGGATACCCCTCTTTTTATTTCCGAGTCGTGCATATGGGCAAATATGAAGAATAAATGCCCGGGAACAAACAAGTGCAGTTTCAAACAGATTACGGTAGAAAATGAATTCAAAGACCGTTTTATTACTCTTAACAAGAACTGCAAAACAATCGTCATAAACGAAAAACCATTCTCTCTTATCCATCTTTGTTCTGCGCTTCAACGGCACGGACAACGGAATTTCAGGATTGATTTATGCTACAAAGATTATTCCCCCGCAATGGTTCGTGATATTTTCACGAACATAAAAAATAAAATACCCGTTCATAATGCAACAACGGGGAATTTTAAGAGGCAGTTATGGTAGGAAAACTTAACGACTATAATTAGATATTTTTGAAATCAGGGATAATTAAAGATTACGTTGGCACAGTCAAAAGTTAATATCGTTACGCAAACTGCATATACCCATAGCGAGTGTAAATTTTATTGACAATAATGAAAAGCCTGATCCAGGTCTGCAATCAAATCATCCACATTTTCGATTCCAACCGAGATTCTGATCAATTCATCAGTAATTCCTATTTTCTCTCTGGTCTCTTTTGGAATAGATGCATGTGTCATGATGGCAGGGTGTTCAATGAGAGATTCTACACCTCCGAGACTTTCTGCCAGTGAGAATATTGTTAGTCGTTCTAAAAATTTCTTTGCAGTTTCAAGTCCCCCCAAAATGAAAAAAGTAATAATACCGCCATATCCGGACATCTGCCGCCGGGCAAGTTTGTGTTGCGGATGAGAGGCGAGGCCGGGATAAATCGTTTTTAATACTTTTGGATGATTCTCCAAATAGTAGGCAATTTTTATTGCATTTTCTTCGTGTTGTTGCATCCTCACCGCAAGGGTTTTAATTCCGCGAAGTACCAGAAAGCAGTCAAACGGGCTGGGGACGGCGCCCACCGCGTTTTGAAGAAATTTAAGCTGTTCGTAAAAGTCCACGTTATTAGTTACAATGGCGCCGCCAATCACATCACTGTGGCCGTTGAGATACTTGGTTGTACTATGAATAACAATATCGGCCCCGAGTTTTAAAGGACTCTGAAAGAATGGGGTCGCAAAAGTATTGTCGACAACGGTTACTAAATTATGTTTTTTTGCTGTGGAGACAATCGCTTCTATATCGATCAGTTTTAAAAGCGGGTTTGAAGGGCTCTCCAGCCATACAAGTTTTGTGTTGTCCTTTTTAAATTTCTCAATAGTTTCAGGAAAGGTAAGGTCTGCGAAATCGAATTCAAAGTAAAAACGTCGCAATACCTTATCAAACAATCGGAAGGTACCGCCGTAAACATCATCTGAACATATAACATGGTCTCCGGCATTTAACATCTGCATTATTGTTGTAATGGCAGACATTCCTGAAGAAAAAGCAAGCCCATACCTTCCTTCTTCCAAAGAAGCAATATTTTTTTCCAGAACGATTCTGGTGGGGTTGTTTGTCCTTGAGTAATCGTACCCCTTGTGCTTTCCGGGAGATTCCTGAACGTAGGTGCTGGTTTGGAATATGGGCGTCATAATGGCTCCTGTTCCCTGATCGGGATTGCACCCCGCATGGATTGCCCTGGTTTCAAATTTTTGTTTCATTCATGTCCTCCTTATATTCCAAAAAACCGTTTGTCTTCATCCAGTTATCATTGTATAGTTTGCTCAGGTACCGGGTACCGGAATCGGGTAACACTACCACAATATCTTTTTGTTTTTTTTGTTTTTTTTGTTCTTCCGCAACCTTTATAGCTGCCAATACGACGCTCCCGCTCGATCCCCCGGCAAATATCCCTTCTTCTCTTGCCAAGCGCCTTGTCATGAGAAACGATTCTTTTTCACTCACCTGTACGATATTATCGATAATGCTAAAATCAACCGCCTTTACAAGGTAATCTTCCCCGATGCCTTCCACCTTGTAAACATGAGGTTTACAAAGCTGCCCCGTTTTAAAATAGTTGTAAAAGACAGAACCTTCCGGATCTACCGCGATTATGTGTAAAGAGGGTTTCTGTTCCTTCAGAAATTTTCCCGCACCGCTCAATGTTCCGCCTGTACCGATTCCCGCAATAAAATAATCAATCTTTCCTCCTGTTTGTTTCCAGATTTCCGGGCCGGTGGAATAATAATGAGCATCGATATTTCTGGGATTATTGTACTGATCGGGATAAAATGAACCGGGCGTTTCCTGCGCAATTTTCCTGGCGACGCTGTAATAACTTTCCGGCGAATCATGGGGGACGTCGGTTGGCGTTATCACCACTTCCGCCCCAAATGCCTTCATCAGGTTTATTTTCTCTTCACTCATCTTGTCAGGCATGGTAATAATGCATTTGTATCCTTTCACTGCGGCAATCATTGCCAGGGCTGCTCCTGTATTGCCGGATGAATTTTCCACAATTGTTCCACCCGGCTTTAACAAACCTTTTCTTTCCGCATCTTCTATGATGAATAATGCCATTCTGTCCTTTACACTTCCGGAAGGATTAAGAAACTCCAGTTTGGCAAATATATTTGCATTTAAACCCTTTGTAATTTTGTTCAACTGCACCATTGGAGTCCATCCAATCACCTTAAGAATATGAGGGCTTACTTGTCCGAATAGTTCTAATATATTTTTATCGTCAGTATAAATAATCTATCCTTTCTTCTCGCGTAATTGATGGAGTTGATTTTTTCTATATATATGTTAAGGTCATTATGTTTTAATTATAGACAAGAATGAAGTTCACCACAATAATGGCTTATAGATTTATTGTTAGGGATAAATTGCTTTCTTGAAATGATTTTTTTTTTGTTTTATTGACAGAATTATTTTTATGAGAGATATTCATTTTTGAAATATATTTGGAGTGAATGCGTATGGTTAAAAATAATGTAAGAATATGCTTAATAGTTTTTACGGTGGCGATGTGTTTTGTTAATACGATAACCGCAAGCGAGTATGGACCGTGGGAGAATGGCGACTATGCGGTGTATGTGGATTCAATGGAGAATGTTACAAAGGCAGAGATAAAAAGCTCCTATCCGCGGGGATTGCTCATTTCATCATTTTTTCCTGATCCGTCTGTTACTGTCGACAGGGAACCTCCCATTGATCCTGGCATGCCTTCTGATATCATAAATGTTTACTTAATTATTACCAACAATACAGGGCGCGATTTAACCTATACATTTAATTCCGGACAGTTGTTTGAAATAGAGATTATTGATTCGGAGGGAAATGTCGTTTCGTTATGGTCAAGGGACAAGGCCTTTACCGAAGCAATACAGATGCTGATACTCAGGCAGGGAGAATCATGGAAATTTGGCGGAGAAGTAGAATTGGCAACAGAAAAAGGAGAGGCGCTTCCGGCAGGGAACTACACGATTGTTATAGAAATGACCAGTTCTCCTGATGAAGATACCGATCACAAATCGGGGTCGGAACGAATCGGCGCTTCCGCACCGCTCTCCATACTTCATGCGTTGTGATAATGATGTGGGGAGAATTGGAAAAAATGTTGTGTTTGCAAAATTATTTATGAAGAATTATGAAGAATAAGGGTGAAGAATTCCCTTGACCTGCTTTAGAAAATACAGTACTTTTCTCGCTATACTTGTTATATAAACATGCCTTATATCTTCATTCTGTATATCGGTACTATTCAGTATTCTATATCATTAAGCTTAATTGCTTTTTATGCGGGTTTTGCAGGTCGGGTTTCTTACCCGACAATACCTTTTGCGTATCACGTACCTTATTGAGTTGGAATTAGACTTCCCGAAAGCCGACAGGGAATAACATATTTATGGAAAAACAGAAAATACTGGAAAACACCTGGATAAGAGCACTACTGTGGTTTTGCGCGATTGCCGCATTCCTCGTGGTTTGCTATTATTTGAAAGGTATTTTGATATCGCTCTTTCTGGCGTTTACGGTAGCCTATATTGTTGACCCATTGGTCGATCTTATCTCGAAACGAAGATTCTTGTTTTCTAAACACAACGTACCACGCAGTCTGGCGATAGCGATTCTTTTAGTTGGAATGATACTTTTGTCAGGAGGGATTGCGGCTTACACAATACCGAAGACGGTAAATGGCGTCCAGCGTGTCGGAGTTGTACTGAAAAAACAGTATCCGAAGTATCAGGAAAAGGTGGAAAGAATTATTGAAAACTATAAAGATACCGAGATTGCGGCATTTCTTAAGGCACAATTAAGTATGCAAACTGATAGTGAAAAAGGTCCGCAGGAAAAACGTCCAAAAGTCCTGAAATATGTGTTTGCAATCATAAAAAACATCTTTCACAGCACATTCGGCCTGGTTGGTATAGTAATGAACATTGTCGTTTTCGGGGTAGTGACCATATACCTCCTGAAGGACTTTGATGTAATTATAATGAAGTGCAAAGGGCTGCTGCCGGTTTCGAAAAAAGAAAAGATCTATGAAACCTTCGGGAAGATAAATGAAAATTTACAGGCATTCTTACGGGGACAGATTACGGTGTGTATAATATTATCCATACTATACGGAATTGGCTTGACGGTTATTGGTGTGCCGCTTTCTTATCTTATCGCTATCATGGGAGGATTTGGAAACGTTATTCCCTATATCGGAATAATGCTTGGCCTTATTCCTGCGTTGATACTTACGTTTATCCAATATCAGGATATTACCCATTTGCTCCTTGTCGGGATGGTGTTTGGGATAGGGCAGTTCTTTGAAGGCACCATTATAACGCCAAAGATTGTTGGAACAAAACTCGGATTGCACCCGGTTGCCATCATACTGTCCATTTTGATATGCAGTCAGATATTAGGATTTTTGGGTCTCTTACTTGCGGTTCCCATCGCAGCGGTGACGAAGGTGCTTATTGATGAGGGGTTGTTGAAATACAAAAACACAAATTTCTTTAAGAGTAATTAAGGGAATAAAGTCCATGTTTCCGGGAGAGCAATAACACATTTTTTTTATAGGAAAAAAATACCATATTTTATTCTCCATACAGGAGGACTATAAGAGATGAACAAGGCACAGTGTCTCGTTGAATTAATAAAACTGGAATTAGCAATTTCTGATCTGTATATGTTTTTTTCTCAGAAATGTCCTGCAGACCGTTTTTTCTGGGAAAATATGGCGCAGGAAGAAAAAACGCACGCTCTTTTGCTCCAAAGCAATAAGGAGTCCATTCTCACAAAGAAAGAATTTGCAAACGAGTTATTTGTTTTCAATAAAAACATACTGAGAGAAATAAATGATAGTATTAAAAATATGATGCTGGACTTCGGGGAAAATACTCTTTCAAGAGAAGAGGCATTAAAGACAGCGCTTAGAACGGAAAAAACCGCAGGAGAGCTTTACTATCAATCGGCAATGAATATCAGAAGCGATGATGAATGTATAAAAATATTTCAGGAATTAAACAAAGAATTCGCGAACCATACGCAAAAAATTCAGAATTATATGAAAGAGAAGGGCATTAAATATGGGATATACGATGCAGGAGCGATCTAAATGATAATCGTGAATCATGCATCAAATCATAGAGATTTGGTGAAGCTTGTCCTGAGTCTGTCAAATATGGGCGAATCCAATAAATCGACTAAAGAGTTTTTCCTATTTCGGGAGGCGGTTAATGGTTAGATTTTTAAAACCCCCTGATTTTACTGGTCGGGGTGGCGGGATTTGAACCCACGACCTCTTGAACCCCATTTCTTTAAAGGCAATTTTTAGCAATTTTTATAACTAGCTGGCTTTGTGTCTGTTACGACTGTAATTGTTTATACCACAAACCTTACAACATATAAAAATTTCTGACGGTTCCTTTTCATTCCTTTCAATTCCGTAGGGTTCGGTCACAATTTGGTCACGATTAATCAAATTATAAAGGTAATTTAATAAAACATGAAAAGACGCATTTATTATTAAATAATAAAATTACCACGTTCAATAACTTTTTTATTGCTAGAGTTAAAAAATGCAAATTATAAAGAGAGTTTAGGATAATGTACCAACGCAGTTGCGCAGAAAAAACATAAAACGATCACAGTTGTCCCTAATTCCCTCGCATACGCATTAAAATTTTTATATCAAGAATAAAGACCTCCGCAAACCTTTCCCTAAAATTTCCCCATTGAGTTATATGGGGTGGTATCCTCCTATTTAGATTTCACAGTTTCGAAGTCTTCTCCTTGAAAAGGAATGAATTGGTCCGGCCAATCTGTGATGAATTCACATAGTAATCTAAATTGTACTGGAGATTCTAAATTCACCCTAACAACAGAAACCTTCACATTTTTGGCACCGTTTTTAACTAAAAGATCGTTAAAATCTCTTACAAAAAAACCTGGACAATACCCTACAATCTCTGGTGGATCATCAGTCCTTAGTGCCAAAGCAAGAGAATCATAATTGTTCTGGATATCTTTCATTAAATATAATCTATTACTACGACTAAGATGTTGAATTCTTTCTATGTAGTTTGGTGGTAAATGTCTAATTCCATGTGAGAAAAAAGTTACCTTGTATCTATTATTTGTCTTTTCTGGAATAGGGAACATCTGGAGATTATCTGTAACTCTAATGCCTCCAGAACGAGCAAGTTCATCGAGTGGAGAGACATTATCTTCTCCCAAATTCAACCAGCTCAAATAATCTTCGTATTCTGGTCTTGATTTTTGGAGTAGTCTATTTTTAAAAATTGGAAATAGTTCATCAGCTTCATATTTTTTATCTAAATCTAACATCTGACCAAAAGGTACGAAATGTCCCGCATTTTTTGCCAAATTAGCTCCATTCGTATATTGAAAAAAGAATTTAGTGTCTTTATATGACAATTTTCCTACTGGAATCCAACTACGATTGATTGGATTTTGCCAAACGATAACAACCTGTTTAATCATTGCGAATAATCTTTTCTTGTAAATTTAATAATCGGGTTTTATTTTCAGCCAAAATTTTTGTTGAAAAAACAATTTCTATCTCACTAATTAGGCTCTTGGGAGTTTCATCAAAAATTAATCTAATTTCATCATCAGTAATACATTCTAATTTTCCAACCAAAACAATGCCGCTTTACTATCATGTCTAGAAGCAATAAAAAATGTCTCTATAGTTTTCATTTGTTTCTTTTCTTTATCGAAAAAAGGTGTTATTGCTCTTTTAACAAAGTTGCTTACTGAGTAACCCTTATCCTTTGTATTTAGCTTTTTTTTACGTTCTTCATCAGTAAGTCTACAACCTAATCCAGAAGCATGATCATAAGTTGGTGTCAAATGGATTTTGTTACTAGATGAATCTAATATAAATCCCCAATTTTCATGATGACGATCAGGATTTGAAATCCAACAATCAAATAACAAATATCCTATAAACATTCCGATACTATTATTTATAATATTGTTTTCTATATATCCTATTGGTAAATTTATGTTTTTTAGTTTTAGCATGATGGCTAATACTGTACTTAATCTATATTCTCTAACCTTATAAAAGTCATATCTTGGATAATTATCAACAATTTTAGCTAAAATTTCATTGCCGAGAATTAATCGACCATTTTTGGGTACAAAATTTGGTGTAACAACTCCTTCTTTATTATTCCATATAGCAAAATCATAATTTGCACATGGTAAATCTAATCGTTTTGCAAGTTCACATGCAATTTTTTCCGACCAATTCTCGCCAGTTTTGATTCGACCAACTTTAAACAGTTTTTTAATTTTTTCCTTTTCATCATAAAACCAAAATTTCTCTTTAGTTCCAAGTGGCTCAATTTGATCATTATTTTTTATTTCTATTATTGGGTAAGGCATAATTATTACTCGAAGGTATTGGGGGCGCACCTTGACAGGTTGTCCAAGAATATCCATTTTTGTTAATTTTCAAGTCATAAGTGTTTTAGTATCAATACCAATTTTTTGAGATTTTGCATCTTCGGACAACTTGTTGATCAGTGATTAAATGTATTTCAAAAATCGTATTTAGTATATCAGAAGGCCTGCATATTAAAATCTGTAATTGCTTCAAAAACTCCTTTTGTTAGTGCGTAAATTGACGAAACTTTTTATTACTTTTTCGTTTTACTTATTTCAGAAACAATATCTTCAATCGTAATGTCTTTAAATAACTCTTTTCGTGTTTTTGTATAATCCCCCTCTCCCTTTTCATAAAGAAGCATAAACTTTGTAGCCCCGGAGTAACCCAGTTCCTTTACCAGAGCTTTCCATCCCATGGTTTTTATTTCGGCAAATGTTGTTCCCATGTCATTTCACCTCCATCCCAATAAATTCTGCTAAACTTACAATTTTAATTTTTATAAAGTCTTTATGTTTTTTGAAACGATTGACAATATCATCATCACAGGTAATAAAATAATCCGCTTGAGACCTTTCTGCAAGTGATATATGCAATGCGTCAATGTCTGAGAATCCAAATCCTTTTAACTCTTTTGCTCTGTTATAATCAGAGTTATTGATCTCAACAAATTCGTGTGCCAGCTCAAAATATGTTGAAATACGTGCGCTTTTTAAGCTGTCTGGGTTTTTATTATTTTCATATGTTAAGGCATCCGAAGTGACAAGGACATAAACATCTGTTTCAATTTTCTCTAAAATATAGGTGAAAATACTTGTCTCTAATGCAATTCTATCATGTCCTTGATCGTCAAACGGTCTGTTGTAAACACACAAATCAAGATATAATTTCATATTCTTGTAAATTAAGTATTATGAAAATAAACAATTGGGATTATGCTATCCAGAATGATAAAATTTGTCAATAATTATATAAGACTAAATAAAATAATCATTTAAAGTTATATTAACATGACTTCATATAAAAAACAAAAAGCATCAGTGAACATGCGAATTAATAAAAAGCAAAAGAACAGATATATAATTAAAAATAATTATGTTTATACCGATATTAAAAACAAACACAGCATTATTTGATCTTCTGTTTTTTAGAAGATGAAAGAATGCTGTGTTATGGAACTGCTAACGGGCAAACTGAATAAATTAACGCAAAAACCTTCGCTCTTAGTGGAACGTATTTTGCGGAACTAAGAGGGAAGGGAATGACATGGGTTAAATAGGGTATTTTTGTATTACGAAAAAATATATGAAAAATGCCAATAATAGCTGGAAAGAAAAAATAGACCCTGCCTTTGATAAGCCGGTAAAAACTTACATAAATTTTTTACGGCTGATAGGAAACCTCCCAAACGATGGACAGTTAAGTTTTGATGATGATTTTAAAAAACTCATAAACAAGAATATTAATATTTTGGAATGTTATGACAACAAAATAAAGAAAGAGATGGCTCAATTTATTGAGAACATAGGATTAACAGGAAAACACGAAGGAATGTTATTATTTAAAATAATCAATTCAATAGAGTATTACAATAATTTCTTAAAATTCATGCAAAAGCATAATATTATAAGAAATATATTTAAATTTTTTGTTAATGTGTTTATCAATTGTTTAGGTATTAGAATACAATTTCAAATGAAAGCATTGATAAAACTAACAGAAAAAATCCCAGAGAGAGAAAGCCTTCAATATTATAAAGAGAAATTTAATCATTTTATTAAGGAGTTGCAGAAAAACCCATTTTACAAAATTCAAAATGAATATTTATTATTAACATTTGCTCTTTATATTCGGATCATTTTTGCGAAAGTTGAAGAACTTGATAAGACAACAGAAAAAGAAGAAAAGAAAGAAACTGAGTATTTAAATGATCCAGTAGTGCTTAATCAAATATTTGGGTTTTTCTATTCAATTATGTCTCAAATTGCCCATCAGAAAACAATGAATGAACTTATAGAGAACATTGATGATAATAACTCATTACACAAAGCAGTAACGATTGATAAGGGATTATTACAATATAAACCTATTCAAGAGAGGATACGTAAGGCAAAAATTTCTGGTGATAAAAGATTTTTCAAAGAATTGGGAAGATCAATAGCAAAAAGTCCACTTCAGAAGGTAGGATTACATAGCAAGACCTATGCAGTCTTAACATTTTTCATTAATATAGAACTCTACAAGCTTACCAATGAAGAATTACACTTATTTCTTGAAGACTGCGGATTAACCCCACCAGCATATCCAGATGGTTTTAACAAATTCCTGCAAAGACATATCAGAAACAAACAAATCTTTACTACAACTTAAACATTCACAATAAAAAAGCTTAAGACTGGACAAAATTACCCATTGTCAGTGTCCTTTGAAAAAAACAGGCTATATGTAATTATTAGGCCATGGTGACAAAAATCATCATGGCTTTTTTTATTTCTCTAGCGTGTCGTAGGAGGGGCGCGAGCTGTGCGGGAGCGACGACATATGACACGCACGGATTGACAAGAATAGAATCAGATACAGAGGTAATCAATGTCTCATTATAGCCAGGTACATAGATATAGAAATCAATCAATAAACAAATATTCACACAGGGTACGGTGCTTAGTAACACAGTACCCTCCCAATACATAATTGGAGTAATTTAAGTGATATTTAAGGATATTTTTAGTGGTATAGATAGTTTGTATGTTTCTTATAAAGGGAAACTTAAAGAAGGTATTGTTGAAATACTTGAAGAAAAAAAGACCATTGCCCAGTCCGGAGACGAAAAATTTCAATCCCTTGCCACATTCCCTATTGAAGATCATATATTCGAGGTTCTTGACAAGGGTGCAAGAAACTATTCTTACGTGTTGGTTGATAACTGGTACAGGATACAGATATCTAAAGGTAAAAGAGTACCTCCCCTCTATGTGCAGATATCAAGCGAACTTCTTAATTGTTACGGAGTTGAATACTCACTATACAAGTTAAGGGAAATAATATCACATCTTATTACTACTGAAAAAGAAACCATCAGCAGATCGGATATATTTGTTGATTTTATTACAAATTATAACCTTGAAGAAATCAGTAAATCATCATGGATAACAACAGGTAATACAAGTACGGCAAAATACTGGGAAGGAAATAAGTTTACCGGATGGACAATAGGCATGAAGGGAGATATCTCCGTAAGACTCTACAATAAGTCAATCGAATTACAGAGAAAACCGAGAGAGTATTTAAAAGAGATTTGGGAAACAAATGGATGGGATAGAGAATCTCAAGTATGGAGACTTGAATTTGAACTGAAAAGAGGTTTCCTGAAGCATGTGGAAACACATACATACTCAGACCTGCAAACACATATTAATGACCTATGGAGATATTGTACCGGGTCATGGTTGCGGATGAGCATACCGGAACCTACGATAAATAGATCGAGGTGGGCAACATTACCCCTATGGGAAAAGATACAGGAAATGCGCTTCCTTAATGGTACTCATACCGGGATAACCCGATATGTTGATAAATCAAGGCTTCCTAGCGAAAAGACCATGTTATTAAACGGAATGGGGTATTTTACGTCTTTTATGGCAAGAGAAGGATATGAAGAAATGACTGAGGAAGTGTTAAAGAAATTTTATGAAAGAGCTAATTCTATTTTAGAAAAGGCAACAAAGCATTCAGACCATTACCAAGGGGTAAAGGATTATGTCATGACAAAGGTAAAGAGTAAAAAGAGGCGATATAACAAGAAAATTTGACATCATTTAATAAGTACACACAATTTTATCCTGATTTTTTTGGGAATCATCGAAAATCAAGAAATGTCATTCCCTTCGGAGCCGCCCACCCTCACCCGAATCTGGGGTGGGTGGCGGAGAAGGGAATACTCATTCCATTTGGTGAGCCCATCCCTAAAAAAGAAAAATAGGTGAAATAGAATCGTATGGAAAAGAGATATATAGACATTAAAGAAGTTTCTGAATATACCTCCCTGTCATCGAAAAAACTGTATGACTGGGCAAGTCAGGGTAAATTTCCCTCCATTAAATGCGGGAGTCGTGTCCTCTTTGATAAAAAAGACATAGACACTTATATGGAATCCCTGAAACGCATATCTGATTCAGGAAAAGCAAGGGCAAAGAAAATCATTGGAGATGCTTTTTATGAAACAGTATAATTCCCGTTACAGTCGTACGGACACAATAGGCCGCGAGAAAGGAGGTGGCGATGTTTAAACGTGGTAGTGTCTGGTGGATGTCTATTACGTATAAAGGGAAAAGAATCCGAAAAAGCCTTGAAACCCCTGATAAAAAGCTTGCGAAGGATTTGGAAGCAAAGATCAGAACTGAGATTGTCGAAGGGAAATACTTTGAGAAGCCTGTTGAAGAAACAAAAACATTCACTGATATGATGGATAAATTCATGAGAGAACATGCCCCTAAGGTTTCCCCGAATACCCGATGCAGCTATTCAGCTTCTTTAAAAAACCTTTCAGCGTATTTTGGTAATCCTGAGTTATCAAAAATTACGCCAAAACTGATTTCAGGATATAAGGTACTGAGATATAGTGAAGGAGTAAAGCCCACAACG
Source organism: Candidatus Kuenenia hertensis (assembly GCA_021646465.1). GTDB lineage: Bacteria > Planctomycetota > Brocadiia > Brocadiales > Brocadiaceae > Kuenenia > Kuenenia hertensis. The sequence continues at coordinate 57,902 of SOET01000028.1, forward strand.
ATTAACAGGGAATTAGCAATGCTCTCAAAGGCGTTTAGTCTGGCATATAGAGAATGGGAATGGATTACAGAAAATCCTTTATTCAAGGTACCAAAAGAGAGGGAAAATAACGAGCGGGATCGATGGTTAACTGAAGATGAAGAAAACGAACTACTGAAACACTCCCCTCAATGGTTGAAAGATATTATTGTTTTTGATCTCCATACCGGATTACGTCAGGGTGAATTGCTTTGGCTTCAATGGAACAGGGTAAATCTTTTCAATAAGACCATCATAATTCAGGAATCAAAGAACGGAAAGCCAAGAACGATTCCATTGAATAAGATAGCATTCGGGATTCTCTTGGAAAAGTCAAAACTAAGAACTGTCAGGAATGATCTTGTATTTTTGAGTCATGCAGGAACGAAGATAGACCGACATAATTTGAGAAGGTCGTTTAATATCGCTTTAAAGAGGGCTGGGATAGAAAATTTCCATTTCCATGACCTAAGGCATACCTTTGCGACCCGATTAGCTCAAAGGGGCATAGACCTCTATAAAATATCAAAATTACTCGGTCATCATTCTATAGAAATGACACAACGATATGCGCATCATTGCCCTGATAGTCTTAAAGAAGGGGTACAAATTTTAGAGTCAGGTCACAATTTGGTCACAGTTGATGAAAAAGAGGAATGGGGTAAAAGTCGTAAACCCTTGCCATTACTGGTCGGGGTGGCGGGATTTGAACCCACGACCTCTTGAACCCCATTCAAGCGCGC
>SOET01000076.1 GCA_021646465.1 Candidatus Kuenenia hertensis
CACGTACGGTTCTGTGAGAGGCTTGGGGGTGAAACTCCCCCTTGCCTACTCGGCGCCTTTGTGTGAGGAAAAATGGCAGAAATGGAAAACAAAAACTCCTCTGAACTCCGTGAAAAGGCGGAAAAGAAACTCAAACCAGACGCCATACCCCTTGGAAATCTTTCGAAAACGGAAATCCGCAAGCTTGCCCAGGAACTGCAGATCCATCAGATAGAGCTGGAAATGCAGGCGGAAGAACTGCACAAAACACAGGTTCAACTCGAACAATCCAGGCAAAAGTACTTCAACCTTTACGATCTTGCCCCTCTGGGATATTTTACCCTCACTGAAAAAGGATTCATTCTTGAGGCAAATCTGGAGGGGGCTTCCATGCTGGGTACAGACCGGCGTTCGCTTATTAAAAAACCGCTGTCGAAATACATGATAAAAGAGGATAGCGACCTCTTTTACCTGCATCTTGCAAAGGTAGCTGAAACGGAAAATAAAGAAACCTGTGAATTGCGAATGCTGAAAGGTGATTCACCATTTTATGTGCAACTTGAAAGTATTGCAGTTTATGACGCCGAAGGCAACGTTAACCAATATCTTACCACCATAACCGATATTTCGGAACGTATGGTGGCGCAGAGAAAACTGAAAGATATTAATGAAACGCTTGAATTTCGGGTAAAGGAACGCACAAAAGATCTGGCAACGCAGGCAAATGTGCTTAAAAGGGAAATCGAAGAACGCAGGAAGGCAGAAGAGGCGCGAAAACAACTGCAAGAGCAGCTTTACCACTCCCAAAAGCTGGAATCTATTGGCAGACTTGGCGGAGGGGTAGCCCATGACTTTAATAATATACTTACGGCAATCATAGGATACTCAAATGTTGCAATAATGGGGCTAAAGGAAGGCGATCCGGCAAGAACATACCTTCAAAAAATACTCGAAGTCTCCAACAGGGCGTCGAATCTTGTGCAAAGTCTCCTCGCATTCAGCAGAAGGCAGCCGGTAAGCCTTACCACTTCAGATGTGAATACCATCATTAAAAACATAAAAACGCTATTAGCAAAAATTGCCAGGGAAACGGTCGTATGCAGATTTCATCTTACCCCTGACAATTATACGATAATGGCGGACAGCGACAAACTGGAACAGGTAATAATAAATCTGGCAGCAAACGCAGTTGATGCAATGCCGGAAGGGGGCAGCCTTACCATAAGTACGGAGACAGCCGAACTGGATGATAAATGCGTTAAAAAGTACGGCCTTGATAAAGCGGGAAAATACGGTGTAATAACAGTCTCCGACACAGGATCGGGAATGGATGATACGACGAAAGAGAAGATATTTGAGCCGTTCTTTACCACCAAGGAAAGTGGAAAAGGCACAGGCATTGGCCTTTCCATTGCATATGGAATAATACAACAGCATAACGGATGCATAGATGTTTCGAGCGAACCGGGTAAAGGCTCCGCATTTAAGATATATCTCCCCCTGGTCGAAACAAAAAAAGAAGCGAAAGAAACAGCAGCCGGTAATTGCACAATACCAACCTCTGGAACAGAGACGATACTTCTGGCGGAGGATGAAAAAGACGTAAGAGAAATTATAACAATGCTGCTGGAATATAAAGGTTACACGGTAATTTCGGCGGTGGATGGCGAGGATGCGGTAAATAAATTTCAACAGAATAAAGACGTTATCGATATGCTGGTGTTTGACGTCATGATGCCACAGAAAAACGGAAAGGCGGCATACGATGCGATAAAAATAATAAAACCCGATACAAAGGTATTATTTATGAGCGGATATTCTGAAGATGGTATTATCAATAAAGAAATCCGTGAAGAAAGGTTGTTTTTTATGCAAAAACCTGTTGTGCCGGATAAATTATTGAAAAATATCAGGGAAATATTGCATAATTAACCGGCGCGCAAGAAACGTACCCAACATTTATTCTTAGTAAAGGCGTCGGGTAAGAAACCCGACCTACAGGAAATTCGCAAATAATGTTTTTTGTAGGTCGGGTTTCTTACCCGACATAAATGACTAACACAGGAAACACAAAATGAATAAAAACGATACCAAAAAGAAAAACGCCTCTGAACTCCGTGAAAAGGCAGAAGAGAAACTCAAACCGGAGACCATACCCCTTGGGAATCTTTCGGAAGCGGAAGTCCGCAAACTTGCCCATGAACTCCAAATATATAAGATCGAGCTGGAAATGCAGGCGGAAGAACTTCACAAATCCCAGGCGCAACTCGAAGCATCCATGCAAAAGTACTACAACCTTTACGACCTCGCACCTGCAGGATACTTTACCCTGAACGGAAAAGGATTTATTCTGGAAGTGAACCTGGCAGGGACTTCCATGCTGGGTGCTGAACGGCATTCACTTATTAACAAACCGCTATCGAAGTTTATAATGAAGGAGGATGCAGATATCTATCACTTACACCGGATAAGTGTTGCCGAATCAGGAAACAGAGAACCCTGTGAACTAAGAATGCTGAAGGGCGATTTACCGTTTTACGTACTGCTTGAAAGCATTGCCGTTAAAGATGCCGATGGAAATATCAGTCAATATTTCACCATCATAGTCAACATTTCGTACCGTGTAATGCTGGAAAATAAATTAATGCATTTGGCAAAATTTCCGGAAGAGAATCCCAATCCGATGTTGCGGATATCGAAAGAAGGTAAAATTCTCTATGCCAACAGAGCCAGCTCGCATTTATTGAATTTGTGGGACCGCCGGATAAATCAAATACTCCCTCAACCATGGCTGAAAATAGTTGCTGACGCCCTCCACAATGGTACAAGTATGACATTTGAGGGAGAATGTTGCCCTCGTGTATATTCTCTTACGTTTGCACCCGTAGCAGGAGAAGGCTATGTCAATATTTACGGAATCGACATTACCCAACGCAAGCGAATGGAACAAGAGCTGTTACAGGCAAAGAAATTACAGGCAATGGGTGTAATGACAACAGGGATTGCACACGAATTTAACAACATCCTTGCAGTCATAGACGGAAAGATACAGATGTTGATGCGGGAAAATAAGGGCAGAGAGAAGTTACTGGAAGAGTTTCGTCTGATTCGCAACTCTGTTAAGGATGGCGCTGAAATTGTCCGCAGTATGAATAAATTTACCAAGGTGAAAGAAGACCGGGATTGGTTTGTAACAATAGATATACAGGAAGAAATAAAAAACACGATTGATTTAACACGTCCGGAATGGAAGATACATGCAGAGAAAGAAGGAATCACTTACTCCATAAATCAGGAAGACATGAAGCATGTATCTCGCATAAAAGGCAATCCTCTGGAATTGCGGGAGGTATTGATTAATCTCATCAACAACGCCATAGACGCCATGCCCGATGGCGGAACGCTTTCCTTTTCTACAAGGGAAGAAGGCGGAAACGTTATTGTAAACATTTCAGACACCGGAATCGGTATGGATGAAGATACGCAGTCCAATATTTTCGATCCCTTTTTTACCACCAAGGATCAGGGCACGGGACTGGGGATGAGTATTGTTTTCGGAATTGTAAAACGTCATGGCGGTAAAATAGAAGTGCAAAGCCAAAAGGGAAAAGGCAGTACCTTCACCTTAATCTTTCCTGCAACAAAAGAACCCATGGATATTCCAAAGAAGACCCGGGAACCAGACAGAACAGTATCGAAAAAAAAGAGCACGAAAGACCGAATACTTATCGTAGATAATGAGGCGCCGCTTGGCAATGCATTGCACAAATTCCTTTCAGAAGAAGGATATAACGTTACATTCATCGATAATGGCGTCGGGGCATTAGAACACCTGAAAAAGGAAGAATTTGATCTCGTGCTGTGCGACCTTGGGATGCCTGAAGTATCCGGCTGGGATATTATGAATGCCGTAAATACAATGGCCAGAAAGCCAATGATTGGCATAATAACAGGATTCCTGAGTGCGGCAAATTCATTTCCGGCCAAGGAAATGAAAGCAGATTTTGTCATCAACAAACCCTTCGAATTAGAGGAGATGTTGAAACAAATTCAGGATTTATTAGAAGAATGATAATGCGATTTTTTATAAAATCATTATGGATATTTTCGGATGCAATGCAATGGTATTGCAGGGTGGTTTTACCATTGATGTCGGGTAAGAAGCCATTATTGTGTCGGGGAACCATTATTGTGTCGGGTAAGAAACCCGACCTACAGGTTAATGGAATAGTAGGTCGGGTTTCTTACCCGACACAATGATAACTATAAACCAAAACATTAACATGTCAAATTACCGAAGATATTATATTCCCAATTCTCTCTATTTCATTACTGCCGTAACAAATAACCGACTGCCTCTTTTCAAAAACGAGAAAAACATTCAACTCATTTTCGACACATTACATAAGGTGGGTGAAATAAAACCCTTTGATTTAAGAGCGTACTGTGTATTGCACGATCACCTTCACCTGTTAATCGGTATCGGAGAAACGAGCGGATACAATATAACCGATATCGTACATTCCTTGAAAAGAAACTTTACCATAAACTACAAAAAAGCCCACAACATAACCCACGAAATCAGTTTATGGCAGAAAAGATTCTGGGATCATATCATCAGAAATGAAAACGATTTTAAACGGCATATGGATTACATACATTACAATCCGGTTAAACACAAGATAACATTAAGCCCAGAGGAATATAAATATTCGAGTTTCAATAAATGGATAGAGAAAGGATTTTATGAGAAAGGATGGGGACATTCCGAACCTGAAGATTTAAGAGAAATTGATTATGAATAGGAATAGTTATTATTATGTCGGGTAAGAAACCCGACATCAATGATAACCGTGTTTCCCCCTTGCGGGTTCAGATTTGTAATCTGAACCCAATAGTTTATGTAATTAATAGCGATATATACATTTCATGGCTAAATTACCACGCATGAAACGTGGGGGTTCAGGTCACAGACCTGAACCCGCCGGGGGGTGTCGGGTAAGAAACCCGACCTACAAAAATATTATTTTACGAATCGTGTCGGGCAGAAAAACCCAATCTCCTGTAGGTCGGGTTTCTTACCCGACATCAATGATCGCCGGTTTCTTACCCGACTGCACCCTCTTAATTAAATATTTCAGGTACCGAGCGTGGTTTCCCGATGTAATTCCCCTGAGCGTAATTTACCCCTAATTTTCGCAGCAATTTCAGCGTTTCCTCAGAGCCTACAAATTCCGCGACGGTTCTTTTACCTAAACCATGCGCTACTTCAACCATTGCCTTTACCAGGTGCTGATCCACTGAATTACCTGGTAAATCATGGATAAAACTGCCGTCAATTTTTAAATAATCAACGGATAAATGCTTGAGATAATTGAACGAAGAAAATCCGCTCCCAAAATCATCCAGAGAAAAGCAGCAGTTCATTTTCTTTAAAGCGGCAAGGAAGTCCTGTGCCTCAATCATATTTTCTATCGTAGCCGTTTCGGTTATTTCAAAGACAAAACTCCCCGGATGAATATCACTGGTATTAAACTGCTGTCTTATAATCCCCAACAATTCAGGGTCGGTAAATGCCTTGCCGGAAAGATTGATATCGAGAAATATTCCTCTACGGTAAAACTGCAGATCCCTGGCGAGCCGAACCGCATTGCGTACGACCCAGCGATCAATATCACGGATAAGGCCAAAACGTTCGGCAATATTCAAAAATTCTGCCGGGAGTATTAGCTCGCTTTCATCGCCAATCATACGTATTAATGCCTCATACCCGATAATTTTTTTATCAGGTATATTAATCACCGGCTGCAAATGCAATACAAAGCGGTCATTATCCAATGCGTCTCTGATTCTCTTTTCCCAGCTTATTTGTGATTCAATATGTGTTTTTTGTTCGTAGGAAAAGACGCAAAAACGGTTGCGTCCTTTTTCCTTTGCGCTATACATTGCCAGGTCCGCATAAGTAAGCAGCGTTTCTGCATCACGTCCATGCTCGGGAAATATAACAATGCCAATACTAAACGTGACTTTATACTGTTCAAAAGATTGCTCTCTTGTCAATTCAAGAATTTCCCCTGCAATTAACCTGGCTTTATCGATATCCGTATACGGCAATATGATGGCGAATTCATCGCCGCCGAATCTGGCGAAAATATCAGTATCGCGCAACCGGGAACGAAGCATTTCCGCTAAGCGGATAAGAAGCTCGTCTCCCGCCTGATGGCCGAGGGTATCGTTTACGTATTTGAAATTATCAAGATCAAGAAACAGCAACGCCCCCGTTGCTCCGTACCGTAAGGACTGGGCAACCCAGTATTCCAGTTCTTCCTGAAAGCGCCTCCGGTTAAAGAGATTTGTCAGGGGATCGCGGGTTGCCATGTTCATAAGATGTGTTTCAAATCTTTTATGCTCTGTAATATCTTCTTTAATTGCAAGATAATGGATCACATGCCCTTTAGGGTTTCTTATCGGAGAGATATGTACGTGTTCCCAGTATAATTCTCCGTTTTTCTTTTTGTTCAATAGTTCTCCCTGCCATTCCTTACCAGAAATAATGGTATTCCATAAATTTCTGTATGTTTCGTGGGGTGTTTTTCCCGATTTTAAAATACGTGGAGTCAGCCCAATACATTCCGAATTGGAATATCCTGTCAGTTCAGAAAATTTTGGGTTAACATATTCAATTATCCCTTCTTTATTTGTTATCATTATTGACGCCCGGCTTTGTTCTACCACCTGCGACAATTTTCGTATTTTTTCTTCCGCCCGCTTACGTTCTATTACGCGCCCAAGTTGTAGTGAAAGATTATCCACCACTTCAAATAATAATGCTTTCGGTTTTTCTTCTTTTTTAGAGAAAAACTCAAATATATACCGTATCTTGTTGCCTTCTTTTATCGGAAACGCAAATGCCCCCTTTACTCCAATATCAATGCTTTTCATATTGGCATATTGCGCCCGGGTAAAATTGATATCTTTTGCAACATCGGAAATCCATTCCATTTTTCCGCTAAGAAAAACCTTACCCGGCAAATCTTCTCCCGGCCTTAAAACGGTACTTTCGCTTGTCCTTCTCAACAAACCGAATTGCTTGGGATATTCAAAATACCATAATCCTGCAGATTTCAACCACGTTGAGCCGTTTGCCGTATCTATTGTTTTATAAACATGCCCTACCGGCCACCCTAAATACCGGCAAATTTTTTTCAGATATATTCTCATAGAGCTTTCAACGGTTAATAAATCATGCGCCGTATCAAACATTTCGTTTATTAATTGGAGAATAGCCTGTTTTTTACTTTTATCGTCCTCTTTTTCCTTTAATTCCTGAAATTCCTTACTTTCTTTCTCAAAATCCAATAATTGGTTTTCAAGCTTATGTATTAAATACTCGTTATAATTTCTGTAGACTTCTGTTTCATCTTTTTCTATAGTTGCCTTGAAATGAGGGGGGGGCGTTTTTTTATAATTATTCAATGTCCTCACTATTTCATCAATAAAAACCCCGTGATCTATCGGTTTCACTAATAATTTATCCGCACCTAAATTCATGGCATATTCCCTTGCCTTCCCTGTGGTAAATGTTGCAGTGTAGAAGATGAAGGGAATATTTCTATAATCTTTATTAGTTTTGCATTTTCTGCATAATTCAAGGCCATCCATGCGGGGCATAAGAATATCGGAAATTATTAAATCAAACCGAACATCTTTTAATGCGTCCAAAGCCTCTAAGCCATCAGAGGCAGAAGTGACTTCAAAACCATGTTTTTTCAGAATATGTTCCAGCAAATGCACATCGTCTTCCGAATCATTCACTATAAGTATCTTCATTTTATATTGCCTTTTTAGCAATGGTATTGTCGGGGAAGAAACCCGACACAACGATAACCGGCTTTCTTACCCGCCTTTTTTTATATAGTCAAACACATTTGATTTTCGAATATTTACACACCCCTAAATCCCCTCTTGATAGAGGGGACTTGTCCTCTCTCCCCTCTATTAAGAGGGGCCGGGGGGGGGTATCAAATAAATCTATTTTTTCAAAAGCCTAAATTTCGAAAATCAGATTTGTTTGACTATACTATCCATGATGGGGAGCATTCCCGATTTTTTGTAACACATCATTTTAGAGTAAGGATGGGTGCAGCGTCAGCTTGCCTACCGGCAGGCAAGCGCACCCACCAAAATAGATGAATATGTGGTTGATGGGTCTGCTTCGCTTGACCCATCCTTACATAAATTAATAAGCTTTTTACAAAAAATCGGGAATGCTCCCGTACGGGCAAGCATCAGATAAAAAATGGGAAGACAATATTCTGGCACTATCTGATCCACAGAGATACCTGATAATACTTACAGAACAGTAAGTAAAGAAAACCTGGTAATAAAAAATAGTTATTGAGTTAACCCAGCTTTCCCTCTCATTCCCATGAATCTTTCTGGCCCAAAAAACCGCAGGATAAAATAGGCATGCGTGTATATAACCGATAGTCGTGTGTGTCGGGTAAGAAACCCGACCTACGACAAACGTCAGTAAGTTAAGCTACCAACAATAAAAACACCCTCACAATGGAGGGAACAGGAAAATAAAAAGCACACTATCGGTATTCCGGACTTACGGATTCCCTTCGACTCCGCTCAGTGGCCAGTGGAGTCATGCGGAGCACATTCGCATGCTCAGTATAAACTCCGTCGAAGCAATAAAAGGCTAATTAAACGTTAAGGAATTTCAATTTTTGTAGGGTGTGGGCAATGCCCTCCGTCTCACGTTGCTTGTACAGACGCATAGCAATGCGTCGGGAGCATTCCCGATTTTTTGTAGTTCAACATTGTATTATGCTTCAGGACAACCCTGACAGCCAGGGTTCCAAAACACTCCGTCCACCAAAAATAAGCTGAAGTTACAAAAAATCGGGAATGTTCCCAATGCGTCTCTACATTTACGTTTAGGAATTTCAAAGTTTTCGAAAAATTAACAAATTTCCGAAATCCGGATGCTTTTGGCTCTCATCAGGCATCTGAAACTTTGTTTAAAACGAAACATTATTTTCAACATGATTCTTTTTTTTTCTTAACCGACGGACAATGACTATTACCATTCCAACCATTAGAAAATACAAACATTTTGCAATATCCGATTCAGCAAATCCTTCCTTACCACCTTCATACCCACCATACACAACGCCTGCGCATCCCCAAAAAACCAAAAATCCTATCGCCAAAATAGATTTAAATTGTATAAAAAACGTTTTCTTTTCCATGGCTATCAAATCCTTTCTTTTGCACACAAAAACCTTTTAACAATTTTCTTAATTAACCTTTATTATTAATAGTTCTGCCTCGTAAAATAACGTCCGTGAATAATCACGTACTTTCACAAGCCAGGACAAAGAACTACACTTACTCTTTCGTTTTTCAACTGTTGTGCAGTTCATAAAATCAATTTATATGATTTTCATAGTATGTAAATACCCAAAAAAGAGTACCTTCCTTTTGATACACCCAAAAGAAGTGTATAAAATAGCTCAACGAACGAAAAATACTCACTTCAATTTTATATGCTTATATCAACAAGTAAATACCCCATAACGGATAGCTTAATTTGGATATTCTCTTAAGGGTGTGCTACAAACGAGGGACGATTCCTTTGGCAGGGAGCATTCCCAAATATTTGCAAAATTCTAAAAGAGACCATGGCTCCCGCTTTGGAACGTAATTGCCTTAGAAGCTTCGCTTCTCATAACAGAAAGAGCAGGGACTTGGGAACAAGAATGATGGATTGGCAAAAGTTTGGGAATGCTCCCCCCCCTTGGCATGATCTTGCCAGGCAGATTGCCGGTGAGTGGAGTAATTTTAACCGTTCGGATTAAAAGTTTAGACTGGCGTGTTCAGAATGGAGAATGGAGAATGGAGAATGGAGAATGGAGAATGGAGAATGGAGAATG
>SOET01000029.1 GCA_021646465.1 Candidatus Kuenenia hertensis
AGGTCACAGACCTGAACCCACCGGGGGGATTTTGCAAAAATTTGGGAATACTCCCTTCTTAACGCTAGCCAGTACCTCTCTTACTGTTAACCCGTCCTCGGACAACTCATCGTATCCGTGTTCGGATATCCGAACATTACCGGCGTGTAGTAAAGCACGTACTCGCTCAACGAACTCACTCAATTCCCAATCTCCATTTAGTAATAATAATTTCATGGACAAACGGCATGGCTAGGTTGTGCACGTTTTTAGAGCATATGACATCGATTAAAATATAAGGGATACTAAATCTCTAAATCTTACCGAATTGAAGCACATCAACTTGAGCCGAAAGTCTGCTGTCTTACTTTAGACTTTTAATTTTCTTCTTTAATTTTTTCCTGACTTTTTTATAATAATTTTCCGCATCATTTTTATCGCAAATGACTTTTATTGTCTCATCAGCAAGAACGCTAAATTCTAAAGATAGATTTTGGAAAATTTCTTCAGTATTTAAAAAAGTATCATGATAGTTCTCTTTGAAATTTTCTATTTTGATTGTATCTATAAATTTAATAGTTGGATTTATGTTACTGTAAAAGAATTCGATTGTGTGTTTTGTGTTGACTGATATTATCGATTGTTTCATTTCAAATTTCACAAGATGTAAAGTTCTTTTACCCATAAAAGGTTCTTCTTTTTCCATCTCGAAAATTACTGGTAAATAGATATTATTAATATAAAGTTCGTAAATTATTGGTGTGTTCTTTTGCAATAATTGGAAAAATTTCTTTCTGTATATGTAACCATGTGTGGATTTATTAATCATGCTTGAAAATAACAAACTCAGTGCTGAATTAGCATTTAAATTAAGTCCAAATTGCACACCTTTAATTTTGTAGGTTTCTTCTTGATCTAAGAATCTTCTGATTTTTTTTGTTATCTCATTATATGGTTCCAGTTTTATCTTTTTAGGTACATCAACTATATTACTTGAAAAATGATTGATTTTTACAACTGTACTATAAAGTAATGAATAAAAATCTAACGCGTATCTTTTTTCACAATAAGTTTCTGATTTTACGCTCGGTGTAATTCCTTTGATTGTTTCATTAATAAAAAATGATAAAGTGGCAACTTCCTTACTTGCCCCATTAGAAAGATTAACTAATTTCTGAGTTTTGGATTTTATATATGTTAGGTCTTCCTCTGCAACAGGACGCTTAATATCCTCTTTACTATTTATCTCTGCAATTATTTCTTTTGTCAATATGAATACTTCTTGATTCGTCTTGTGTAAATCAAAGATTTTTTGTTTTACTATATCATCCAATAAAAATTTTTTTAGACCTTTGTTGCCAAAATATATTCCTACGATTATTGCAACAATAGTTACAACATCTTTGATAATAGGTGTAAATTTACCAATCTCATTAAGTATAACAGTTAACGTATCCAATTAGTTACCCTTATTGATTTGAAACAGCTAACATGAATTAACCGTACCAATAACCATCTTGTTTATGGTTACTTGGGCATATAATAAAGATTGTAAATATTTTGCCGGTAATGTACTTTAGCCATTACAATATTTCAATATTATTTTCCCTCTGTTATGTCCATACCTTAATATTTTACATAGAATTGAACAAAAAGAGGCGATAAAAGAAGCCGAAGCTTTTTCAACTAATATTTGCTTGAAAAAGATTACCGCATAGGTTACTTTATTTTCCGGTAATAAAGTAATTGAAATATCTTTTGTTCAGTTAGTGTAAAAATCATTTTGTCTATCAAATATAAACACAGGGAAGCAATTGTTCATCGTAGTTGGTCTTTTACGACACTGGGGAGAAAAATAACTTTGCGTCCCTTAAGATATTGGCTGCTTTCCGGCGCTGCCGGTGTTTCATTGTTAATGTTGTATCTGTCATTCTTCATTCATACCGGCTATGCTATCGACAACACGCCTCTCTGGCAGGGTATTGATTTTGATTTCAACCAACCCGGAGCGAGAAGCCGGGGAATTGGCGGGGCATTTGTCGGATCGGCAGATGACGCTACTGCCGCAGTCGCAAATCCCGCCGGTCTGGCGCAACTCCCCGGCGTTCAATTCACCGTAGAGGGAAGAACCACTACCTACAACTCAGAAGATGTAAGCTGGGGAGGCAATACGGAGGGAAAGATTAATAATGAAGATATTACCGATTTATCTTTCTTTGCAGCCTCTTTCCCTGTTCCTATAGGCAAAGATTCTTCACTTGTTGGTGCAGTATTTTTCAACAAGATAGCAAATTCTGATATTTCCATAAATTTGCCTGCTTTTAAATTTGATCCAAACGAAAAAGTAACGCCGGGCATTACCATTACCGAGGATTTCGATTTTTTCGATTATACTGCGGGAAATGAACTGGAAATTGATGAATATGGATTTTCCGCGGGGATGAGTTTCTGGGATGAAAAAATTATGGTGGGGGCGGGTTTAAGTATCCTGCGTCTGGATTTATCAAGCGAGTTCTCCGGCAGTGCTTCAAAATCAACCGGCTTTGGGTTTGGAGAGGACATTCCTCCTGAATCCATTAGTGCCCATGGCAATTCCCTGGATGTAGCTTACCGTTTTGGCCTGCTTTTTCATCCCTGTGAAAAACTAAGTATCGGCGGCAATATAAGTATTATGCCGCAACTGGAATATGAAACAAGTTACAATATCTCAGTTTTTGATCACACCACCTTCGATGTATCGGATTTTGATTATACCGATCAAACACAAAATCTGAATATTCCCGACTCATATTCAATAGGCGCAACGTATCGCATACGTTCCGATTGGTACTTCTTTGTCGAAGCAAAATACATAGAGTACGGCGACCTCATGGATGGCTTTCGCGCTCCCTGGGGGGCGGTATTTGATATCGGAGCTTATAATCAACCGGGGCGATACGATATTGACGATATCTGGGAATACCACTTAGGGACGGAATATGTATATTTTATGGGGGAAACACCTATCGCATTCAGACTGGGAACATATTTCGAACCAGCGCATTCTCTTGAATTTAATGCCCCCCCGGAGGAAGATGTCTTTAACCCTGAAGGTGCAAAGATGATGGAAGACTTACTTGATGGCGGGGAAGACGCCTGGCATTTTACTTTCGGCCTGGGCACTGTTATTCAAAACAAATATCAGATAGACTTCGCTGCCGATATTACTGACGACCAGGACAAAAATACTTTTATCCTTTCAGGAGTATATGCATTTTAATTGTTTCGAACACCTCTGAATTTCCCCCGGCACAATGAGAAGTTGCAAATATCGTAGTGTGATAACAAACATCAGTCATTTCAAACAAGATATGTGAGATTATGTACAAATCAAGGCATTTACTTCATCTCCCTATCATACTATTTTCTTTGTTTTTTCTCTTTTCTCACCAATCAGAAGCTGCCGAGAAAGGACAAATCATATCTTTCAAAGAAACTACTGCCGCAAAGAACGTTTTTTACGAAAAAAGCTGGGCGGTGATAATCGGCATAAATGAATACGAGCATTGGCCTGAACTTTCTTATGCAATAAATGACGCAAATGATGTAAACGGCATTCTGGAAGAAATGGGTTTTGAAACGAAAGTATTCCTTAACAAAGAGGCGACCAAGGATTCCATAATGGGCTATTTAATGAACGAACTTCCTCAAAAAACAGGAAAAGATGACCGCCTTATCCTTTTCTTTTCCGGTCACGGGCACACCACTACATTTAAAACAGGCAACAAGAGGGGTTTCATAATCCCGGTTGATGGTAAAAAGGAACAACCCTATTCCAATATATCAATGAATGATTTACTGAATTTAACCGATATGCTGATCTCAAAACATATCTTTTTTATTTTAGACGCCTGTTTTGCCGGTTCCCTTGTAACCCTTGCGAGTGAATCCAGAAACAGAGGATACGGTGAGTCTGATTATGATATCGAGTACGTAAAAGAATTGGCGAAAAAGAACGTCTGTCAGATCCTTACCGCTGGCGGTGATAATCAGAAAGTTATAGAGATAGACGGACACGGCATTTTTACGCAGGAACTTATCAAAGCCCTGAAAGGAGCTGCTGATCATGATCACGACTATTATATCACCGGACTACAGCTTGCAAATTATGTAAGGCATCAGGTTGCCCTGCAGAGTAAAACCAGGCAAATGCCTATCTATGGAGAATTTTTTTCTCAGGGTGGAGATATGATATTTATCCTGCCAAGGACGCTTGATATCGATTATGAAAAAACAAAGGCCATGATACTTCAGGAAACTGATATAGACAGGATATTAACTATCTATAACAACTTCTGCAAGAAACATAACGCCGGAGATGCTTATATCGAATTATTGGATAATGACTGCAAGAGAAAAATCGAGGAAATTCAGGCAGGAAACCAGATAATACGTATGATACGAAATGTCTCCCACTTTAATAAAGCGGGTGAAATAATGGAAACGTACGGGTCTTTTGCAAAGCAATATCCTGAAAGCGCATTTTTAATGAAAATTAATGACGAAATCGGCATTATGACTCAAAAAATCATCCGTTTAAATGAACTGGAATTAAAAATCAAATCTTCAGAATCTATAAACGAATTGGAAACGATTAAGACTAAAGAAATGGCGGCGTTTCAGGAAGACTATCCCGAATACGAAAATATACCTCCCCCTCTTATGGAGCTATGGAAATCAAAGAAAAATATGCTTGAAGAGAAGAGGAAAAAGAAAATTACCGTTGCCAAAAAAAGTATTGAAAATGCTGCAAATGCAATGGATATAGAAACAATAAAAAATAACTTTCACAACAATGACCTTTGGGAACACTTACTGGAACCAATTGCAAGGCAAAAGGAAAAAGAGCTTGAATATATCGAATCTCAGATGTACAAAGATGCGCAAGACAAACTGACAAAAGCAAAAAGCGCCTATGATGTTTACCTCATTTATATGGAATTCAATGAACAATTTCCCCGCAGCAAATATCTGGAGTCTCTTGATGAGACAACAAATCTGAAAAACGCAGAATTAAGAATGAGAGAAGCAAAAACAGTCGGCAACATAAACGCTGTCCTTACCGAATTTTCTGATATTCTTCAAACTCAAGAGAATAAAAAAATATTAGCAGAAACAGCAAAAGAGGCTTGTAAAAAAATCAGAGACGCCGAAGATGAAGAAATCCGTGAATCTCATCACGGCAGGATAGCCAGTGCAAAAGACCTTTGCGAGCTAAGCATGATTGAAGAAGAAGTAAACATATATATCCAGGCACATCCTGATTATAAAGATGCCTCTGTGCTGAAGGAACTGCTAAATGACAAGCGTGAACAACTGAAGACACAAAATCAGTCTGATCTGAACATTGCAAAGAAAGAGCTTGATAATGAATGGGATCCCGAAGACGTCCTTTTAGTAGCATCAATATTTGGGAAAAAATATACCTGCAGTATTTTTTTAGATGAATTAAATAAGTATGCAAACGCAAGGGTTTCAAAATTGGAAAAAATCGCTGAAGAGTATGAATCAATATTGAAAGACATAAGCGAATCAACTGATTTAACATCATTTGCAGCAGTTAAAATGTGTGTGGATAATTTTTTGATGGAATATAAGGACTACCCCCACGCAGCGATATTGCCCGACAATTTACAAAAAAAACACACCGAACTGAAAGGACAAGAAGAACAGGCATTTGAAAATGCGAAGAAGAACCTGGGAAAAACGCAAACAACCGGCGATGCCGAACTTGTTTACAGGAATTTTGAAGAAACCTTTTCCTCCAGTAAATTTATTGTGGCATTAAAGGAATTAACCGAATTGAGGAAGGCAAAGATTTCCATGAAACCTGCAACAGGAGATTCCTGGGAGGATCCTATAACTGGAATTGAATATGTTTATATCCCCGGCGGTTCATTTTATATGGGAGACACATTTGGTGACGAAGATGATGAGGAAAAACAGTTAGTAAAAGTGAACATAAAAGGCTTCTGGATGAGCAGGCATGAAGTAACACAGGGTACGTGGAAACAGATTATGTATAACAATCCATCATATTTTAAAAACGGAGACAGTTTCCCGGTAGAAATGGTAAGCTGGAATGATGTTCAGGTTTTTATTAAAGAGCTGAACTCGCTTCATCAGGGCGTTTACACATTTCGGCTCCCAACAGAAGCCGAATGGGAATATGCATGCCGTGAGGGCGGAAAACAAGTCAGATTTGGAAATGGTGAAAATATTATTGATCCAAAGAAGGTTAATTTTAACGGAGATTCCCGGTTTAAAGAACCGTATTCCATCGCAGGAGAATACAGAAAACAAACAACGCCCACAGGAAGTTTCCCCCCCAACAGCCTGGGACTCTATGATATGAGTGGTAATGTATGGGAATGGACGCAGGATAACTATAATTTTGAAACAGGCGCAGAAATTTCAAAAACGAATCCTGAGAAATATTATGTGATTCGGGGTGGTTCATGGAACTTCAGGCCCCTGTATTTACGTGCGGCGAACAGAACAGGGTTAAAAGGCACAGCACGGCTTTGGGATACCGGATTTCGCGTAGTTCGCCAGACCGGAAATTGATCGGTTAATCAATGCTTTCCAACAAAAATAATTCACCTCTTCCTTCCAACCTGCTGCCATGAGGATTTTGTTTCTGGCGGGTATCTTTCGAAACGTGCGTATGAAGGTATTCCTCCAACTCCGAACAGAGTATGAAACCGTCATTATTGATGTCCGATTCTCCTTCTAAGGCACGTAATAAATATCTGGTAAAAAGGTCGGTATTATCTGCCGTTTGAATGTGCTCCCCGGCATTACATGCAGTAATCGCATGAACTATTTTCTCCGGCGCCATTGCTTCAAAGCGGTCAACAACTTGTGGAGAAGCATTTTTCAGACCACCTGCTTCAGAAACAACCATGCAGGAATCAATAATATAAAGAATGTGTTTTGCCGGAATGCCGTCAGAAATATCTTTTAACTGTTCGATAGAAATAACAGAACGCAATAAATCAGCAGATGAGGAATCTGCGGGAACAAGGTAACTGTTTTTTCTTCCTGTAGAAGCATCCTCATTTTGCCCATGTCCTGAGAAGTAAACAAGCACAAGGTCGTTAACCCCTGCCTTTCCCGTAAGATTGTAGTGAAGTTCGTCAAGAATACGGTCTTTAACTGCCTCTCTGTCCAGCAAGGTGACAATCTCGCGAAACCCGATCTCCTCAAGTTTTTGCTTAACAGCAAGTGCATTATTCACTGCATAATTCAAAACAGGCCAATTTTCATAATCATCTATCCCTATTACGATGGCAAAAGATGTGTTATAAAAATCCGGAATTTTTGTACGTGTTTTTTTCTTCTCTACGGTAAATGAATATCTGGTTTGATTACCAAAAACATCCGCCGCCTCAATAACAATTTCATTCAAGCCTGCAACAATAGGAATTCTTTTCTGAAAATTTCCGTTTTCTTCAACAGGCGCGCTCATTTGATTAATCTTAACCCATGAAATGTTACTGGCATCCTTCAACGTCCCTTTTACCAGGATATCCTTGTGCCTGAACGAAAGCCTGATATCTTTCTGAGCAACTGGCGTAATCAGGTTGATTTCAGGTCCTTCTGTGTCCACAGTACTGCCAAGAACTAACCCTTCACTGCGTTTTTCCAGAACTCTGATACAATAGCGAAGTTTTTCATTGGGAGCATAATCATAATACATCATTCCGATACGAACTTTTTTATCGTCTGGCTCAAGAGAAACCGCCTTTTTGAATAAAACAATCGCCGTTTCATAATCATTATTTTTTATTGCCTTTAAACCTTTTTCATAGGTTTTTAATGCCATTGTTATAGCAAAGCCCGTATTGCAATGAAAAATCACAAACACGAAAATGCACAAGATGAATGGAGAAAGAACCTTTCTTTTTTGAAGAAAATGGGATATATGCATAGGAAATGAAAAAATAAAGTATCATACAATATTGTATCCTTCTTGATGGGTTATTAGAGCAAATATTAAGCAGAATGCAAGCTTTTTTACTACCTTAGACGGATTAGAATCACAGCGAAAATGAAAACATCAGCACGTCTTTAAAAGGACAATTTTTCATACCGGAAGATTCCAAAAAACAATGCATAAATCGGGTGTTATTCAGAGGAGAAACAGAAACGTCTGGCGGCTGGTAAGGAACCGGATGGATACTCGCATTAACCGCCCAATCAATGCATACAGGCAACAAGCGGGGAGCATTCCCGATTCTTTGTAAAAAGCGTATTAATTAATGTAGGGCGCGTTTCTTACGCGCCGGTTAATATAACAGCATTGTGTCGGGTAAGAAACCCGACCTTCGGTAAGTCAGATGGCAGACATTCTTAAACCCGTCTTTTTCAACTTTCAACATTTTCCATCAATACTTTGATACATTTAATTCTTCCATTTCTCCCGTAACCATATATACCGTTCTTTCCGCAATATTTGTCACCCTATCCGCAATGCGTTCCAGGTTATGAGAAACCCATGTTAAATATGTTGCAAGATTGATTACCTTTGGGTTACTCATCATCAGCAGCAAAAGTTCGTGATAAATCTGGTCGTGGAGTGCGTCAACCTTATCATCTTCGTCACAAACGCTCCTTGCCGCCTCTACATCCCTTTCAATAAAAGCCTTGAGAGATTTTTCCAGCATAGCAATACCGATTTCCCCCATTCTGGGTATGTCGACCAGCGGTTTTATCAGAGGTTCATCACCTATCATAATATTTATCTTTGCGTTCCCCTCAGCGTGATCACCCATACGCTCCAGGTCGGTTATAATACTCAGGATAGCGGTCAACGTCCTTAAATCAACCGCAAGAGGTTGTTGTGTCGCAATAAGGACAATACATTTTTCCTCGATATCAAATCGTTTTCTGTTTATCTCCTGATCTTTTTTTATAATTTCCTTGGAAGCCTCTATGTCTCTTGTTTTCAATGCTTCTATGGAATCCCTTATTGCCTGCGAAACCATTTTCCCCATCTCAAGCACCTCATCCTGCAGGTCTTTCAAGGCTTTGTGATATGCTTCACGCACTATAATATCTCCTGCTTTTTCTAAAAGTGGACAAACACACTGCTTTCAATCATCATAACACGCCTGAATATTTCAGTTACGAAATATATATTATTTTTCAGCGTTGTCCGGTTAGAAATTTGCTGGTCTTATTTTATTGTGTTTGCGTTGTCATTCCCGCATGTTTTTAGCGGGAATCGAGGAAAACAAGGCACACTGGATACCCGATAAACTTGTCCTCGTAAAAACGGGGAAGCATTCGGGTATGACAAAGCCTTACAAGCAAATTTCTAACCGGACAACGCTGATTATTTTTATAAAGGAAAAACATTTTTTTTACCCAAACCTGCCTGTTATGTAATCCTCCGTCTTTTTTTTCTTTGGCTTCGTAAACAACTCGGTGGTATCGTCATACTCCACAAGTTCCCCCATCATAAAGAAGCCCGTGAAATCTGAAACCCTTGCCGCCTGCTGCATATTATGCGTTACGATAACCACCGTGTAATCCTTTTTCAGTTCAACCAGCATATCCTCTATTTTTGCCGTGGCAATCGGATCTAGTGCAGAACAGGGTTCATCGAGGAGTACAATTTCGGGTTCCATAGCTATTGCCCTTGCAATACAAACCCTCTGCTGCTGCCCCCCCGATATCTCAAGCGCGCTGACGTGAAGGCGGTCTTTTACCTCAGTCCACAATGCCGCCCTTGTAAGCGCCTTTTCGCATATATCATCCAATAGGCTTTTTTTCTTTATTCCCAATACGCGCGGCCCGTATACCACATTCTCATAGATGGTTTTCGGAAACGGGTTCGGTTTTTGGAATACCATGCCCACTCGTTTTCGGAGTTCTGTAATGTTCATTGACGGATCGTAGATATCCTGCCCCTTAATCTTTATACACCCTTCAATCCTCACATTTTCTATAAGGTCATTCATACGATTCAGGCATCGGATTAATGTAGATTTGCCACACCCCGAGGGACCGATAAATGCTGTTATCTTTTTTTCTGAAATATCAAAATTTATCCCCTTCAGGGCAAGGGTATCGCCATAATAGAAATTTAAGTCTATGATGTTGACTATCGGTTCAGATTTTTTTTTCATTTTGCCGTCTGTAATAGCTCACCTCATACTAAAAATATATCATTATTACGTCTTTTAAAAAATTCTTTTTTATTATTAATTTACTTTTATACTAATGATGTTTTGTATTTCTTTCGCAACTTATTCCTTATTACTATGGCCACTATATTTAACGTGAGCACCGTAAAAACTAACACGAGAGTTGTTGTGTACACCATAGGAATTGCCGCCTCGACATTGGGGGATTGAAACCCCACGTCATAAATATGAAAGCCAAGGTGCATAAATTTTCTTTCTAAATGAATAAAGGGGAAGTGGTGATCGATTGGAAGGGAAGGTGCAAGTTTCACGACGCCGGTAATCATCAGCGGCGCAACCTCACCTGCGGCTCTCGCCATTGCCAGAATTGTGCCGGTAAGTATGCCGGGGGTTGCCTGGGGAAGCACTACTTTCCACAGGGTTTCAAATTTTGTGGTGCCAAGCGCATATGAACCTTCCCTGATGGCTCTTGGCACAGAAGATAAAGCCTCTTCTGTGGCAACAACTACAACAGGAACCGTCAATAACGCCAGAGTAAGAGACGCCCACAAAATACCACCGGTTCCATAAGTCGGGGTGGGTAATGCCTCGCTGAAGAATATCTTATCAACAGACCCCCCGATAAAATAGATAAAAAATCCCAACCCAAATACCCCAAACACTATCGAAGGAACACCCGCTAAGTTATTCACCGCTATTCTTACTATGCGTGATAAAAAATTATCACTTGCGTATTCTTTTAAATATATCGCCGTCAACACGCCAAGAGGCACAACCGCAATGCTCATAATAAATACCATCATAACCGTGCCAAAAATTGCGGGGAAAATACCTCCTTCCGTATTGGCTTCTCTGGGCTCCCCGGAGACAT
Source organism: Candidatus Kuenenia hertensis (assembly GCA_021646465.1). Taxonomy (GTDB): domain Bacteria; phylum Planctomycetota; class Brocadiia; order Brocadiales; family Brocadiaceae; genus Kuenenia; species Kuenenia hertensis. The sequence continues at coordinate 11,044 of SOET01000029.1, forward strand.
ATTCCCATAACTTTGATACGTAAAAACCCATTTTACTAACGATATGCATATTATTGGGAGTATACATGCGCACCACCTGAAAAACGGGCAGGACCTTTTCACTGTCATCCGCAAGGCGTATAATGAACTCCTTTTTCCTCGCTTCAGTGTATAATTCAGTAAGTAGCGCTTCTTTTTCAGAATAGGTTTTTTCAAGCGCCTCTATTTTTTCTTTTACTCTGTCTGCTTTCTTCTGTAATTTTTCCGATGGCAGCTGCATGATTAAACTTCTTAATTTAATGCGGTTTTTCTCTATCAGATGATTAATATCACCTATTTCTTTTTTTTCTATATGCCGTATCCGTTCGTAAAGCATTTTGCTTTCTTTAACAAGTTCCCGCGCTTCATCCATGCCAACTACTTCAGTTTTGTTGTCTTTTCTAAGACCCTCTAAAAACCCATACATATTACCCCATTCACGTCTCTCAATAGTTATGGCAGACAACGGATAGTCCATTGAAGCAATGTCATCATCATTTATCCATTTAAAATCCAAACCATAAACATCTCTGTTGCCTACTTTCAATTTTGACCGGTAAGCATCTTCCTCGTACGGAACGGATTCCCTCTTTACCAATTCTCCCAAAACCACAACATTGTCTTTAAGGCAAATGCTGACAATTTTGTGCGGCCAAAACATGCCGAGTCCTTTTATCATAATGAGCATAACAAGACCGCATATCATTAACAGGCAAATAGTCAGTGCACTTGCCGTTAGCCACACGTAAGGATTCCCGGACTTAAAAAAGTTTTTCATAGTTTGCTATATTTCTTTTTCATCTTTTGCCGAATCACTTCGGCCAGTGTATTCACAATAAACGTTGTTACAAAAAGAATAAGCGAGGCAAGAAAAAGCACCCTGTACAGAGTTCCGCCGAACGGCGCTTCGGGTATTTCCACAGCAATGTTTGCGGCAAGCGCCCTGAATCCGTTAAATAAATTCCAGTCCATAATAGGCGTATTACCCGTTGCCATAAGGACGATCATGGTCTCCCCCACTGCCCTGCCGAAACCTATCATAACAGCAGAAAAAACCGCCGGGCTTGCGGCCGGGAGCACAACCTTTACGGCAGTTTGCCACGGTGTTGCACCAAGCGCCAAAGAAGCAGATACCAGGCTTTTCGGGACATTGCTCATGGCGTCTTCGGATATGGTAAAAATAAGGGGGATTACCGCAAACCCCATAGCAAAGCCTACTACAACGGCGTTTCTCTGATCATAGTGTAGTCCGGTAACGTTTAATAACCATTGCCGGTAATCTCCTCCGAATGCAAACGTTTCAAAAATCCCTGAGAGGCAAATAGACCCGAAAATGGCACCGACAATGAATGGTATCAAAACCAACGCTTCCATACCATGTTTGTATCGGCCTTTACCAAAAGCAGGAAGTATTTTCCAAACAAATATGGCAGTGGCAATGGAAAGTACAATAAATAACGGCATGATAATCAATGAAGGGAGAATTTTCTCAATCAACGGCGCGAGCCATAATCCTGCAAGAAAACCAAGAATAACACTCGGAAGCGCCGCCATCAATTCAATAACAGGTTTTACTATTTTTAATGAATAATGAAGAAACTGTGAGGTATAAAGGGCTCCAAATATGCCGATTGGTACGGCAAAAAGCAAGGCGTAAATGGTGCCTTTAATTGTGCCGAAAATCAAAGGCACAAGGCTTAACTTTGGCTCAAAATCGTCCGTTCCGCCGGTAGACTGCCAGACATATTCCGGTTTCTCGTAGCCTTCATACCATACCTTTCCAAATAATGTCTTCATGGTAACTTCAGGATGGGGATTTGAAATGTCCCACCGGAATAATTTACCCGTTGAATCTGTAACCAAAATACCATTTGCCTTTTGAGAAAAAGCGAGAGCAGTTACAACAGAGTTTATATTTAAGTTCAGCAATGTACGTTCGGAGGTGGCATGATGGAGATGAATTGAACCATTTGATGATGCGGTAACAAAGCACTTGTTTCTGACAGAGGGTGCAATTGCCGTAACAGGGCCATTATGGGATTGAAAGGTATGTATCTTTTTTAACGACCAGCCAAAGGATGATAATTCATCCCTGACCTGCATCCATGTATTTATGTTACCATCAGAATCTCCAACTACCAATGAAATGTCACCCAACAAAAAACCCAAAGCCGTTACCGGCTTGTCTGAAACCTTTATTCTTTCCAGGATAACCGGTTCTTCTTTGTCTCTTACATTTATATGTATCAATTCACCTGAATTGGCGCCAACATAGAGATTTTCCATAAAATGGTCAAGGACAAGGGATGTTATTACAACCTCATTTTCCGGCAGCGAATGGTCTGTGCCTGCCCCTGATGTTGAAGATATGGGTTTGAGTGATTTCTTTAAGAGAGGAGTAATATCTTTTTTAACTTCCCTTTTTTCTCCTTCGCCAAAAAGGGAGGTTTCTATCTCTGAAGACAAAAGCAGCAACCTTCCATTTTCAGTATGTACTGCTGTTAAGGCAGCATCCTCATCACCCTTTGATGCTATGTGTTTTATGGCAAAAGGTTCATAATCATTGTCGGCCCCTTCTGCCCGGACTAATTCCTGCAATGAAATATGCGGTACTATAGTCCTTTTCCCATCCTCAAACACTTCGGAAAAATGAATGAAGAGTGTTGCAATTTTTCCGTCATCTGTTCCTAAAATATGAAGGTTTTTATGTTTGTCAAAAGAAGTTATATGAGAATTTCCCAATTCCTGAATATCGTGTTTCCTGATAACACTTCCATCGATCAATGAGAAGAACTCAATACTGCCGTTCCCATAAATGGCATAAGCAATCTCCATGTGTTCATCTGCACCTATGCAAACGGCTCCCTGGTGAAGGGAAAAGACAGTATTTTTTTTTATTTTAGCGCCTTTTAAGAGGGGAAAGACCTCTAAAAAGATAAAAATGAATAAGGCAAGTATTACAAATATGGTAGCTACACCGCTGCAGGTAATCAACCAATGGGCGGTTTTATCGGTAAACTTTCTCCTTTTCAGACTTTTCAGAGTTTTCATGGGCTATATTAATTAGATGGCCTTTGGCAGCGACTTTTTTAATTAGGCCTTTGGCTACTTATAATTGCATATTTTCACAATACGGTTGGTCCACCCCCTTCACCCCCGCCAGCGGGGGACATTTGTTGTCCCCCTCACTGAAGGGGATTAAGGGGGAGGAGAAAACTTTGAAATTCCTAAACATTTAATTAGGCCGTCGGCGGCTTTCAACAGAGTAAGGTGGGACATTGCCCACCCTACAAAGATTGAAATTCCTAAACATTAAAATTATGCGGGATAAAAAAACCACCCCCTTTTCCCCATCTTTGTACCAAGAAATAAATAAGGAGTGGCTATGAAAATACAAGAGAAACGTAACTATTGATAACAGCAATATGATACTATTCTATCTTCTGAAGTTCTTTCTTAAGTGCTAACGCCGGCAGGGGCATATATCCGTCTTTAATAGTAACTTCCTGACCGTCTTTACTCAGGATAAATTTAACAAATTCCTTTACCAATGGGTCAAGCGGCTGCCCTGGTTTCTTATTAATGTAAATGTAAAGGAACCGCGCCAGTGGGTAACTGCCGTTAATTACGTTTTCCATTTCCGCTTCAACAAAGTGCCTGCCCTCTTTTTCGGCCAGGGGCACGGCACGAACTCCTGAAGTTCTGTAACCGATTCCGCTGTAACCGATAGCATAACGATCCTCAGTAACCCCCTGCACCACAGAGGCTGATCCGGGCTGTTCTTTTACCGTACTTTTATAGTCGCCTTTAAAAAGTGCATGTTCCTTAAAATAACCATAAGTGCCGGAAGCGGAATTACGCCCGTAAAGACTTATCGGCTTGGATGCCCAATCTGCCGTCAATCCAAGCTGTCCCCATGTAGTAACGTCTTCTTTGTATCCGCCTCTTCTTGTCTTTGAAAAAATAGCATCAAGCTGTTGCAAACTCAGACCCTTTACAGGATTGTCTTTGTTCACATATACGGCAAGGGCGTCGAGTGCCGTCCTTATTTGTGTAGGCTTGTACCCATATTTTTTTTCAAATGCGTCTATTTCTGTTGGTTTCATAGGCCTGCTCATCGGTCCGATTTGCGCCGTACCCGAAATTACTGCCGGTGGTGCAGTTGTAGAACCTTTTCCCTCTATTTGAACCTTTACACTCGGATACAACCTGTTAAACCCTTCTGCCCAAAACGTCATAAGGTTATTCATGGTGTCTGAACCGATGCTGTTCAGGTTTCCGGAAACACCACCAACCTTAACGTAGGCTTTAATATCCGGGTCAACCTTTAAAGCCCCTTCTGCATAAACTGTGCTTACCGCACCAAAACTCAGAATAGCCGATACCAGCCATACTTTTTTGATCATGTTTTTTATCATACCATCTCCTTTAATTTCTGCCGCATGTATGTGCGGTATCTTACTAGAATTTATGTTAAAAATCGACTCATTTTTCTCTTTTTTAGAACATAATCTGATATAACACCCTGAGCTTGTTTTCATTTTCATCCTCTTCTTCACCCTCCGTCACAAAATGACCGAAGTCTGTTTGCACCTTTGAACGGTGGCCGCGAAAGTAATAGTTAACTCCAACAGTATATTCCCTTTGCGTATCATTTGATATATCATCATCGGGATCAATCATCGCATAGCGGCCTGCAAGCTCCAGTTTCTTCGGGAGAATAAAATAACCTAGCTGCGTGTGAAAACCTTCTGATTCCAAAGATTCACCCCCTGATTCCAGGTCTCTTGACATAAAATAATATTCGTTGTTCCACGAAATCCCTTTATATACTAACCCGCAATCAATAGTCCCGGTAATATTATCATAATCTTCCTCTTTCACATCTTTCCGCTTACCATTAAAAGCAACGGACGCGCCAATGGTTGCTTTTAATGTATCGGAATACGCCAAATCCGTTTCATCATAATAGTTATATTCCCCAAACGGATTATAGCGTGCATGCAGGACAAACATAAGCTCATTATCAAAATTTTCATCGCCCTGAAACCAGTCTGCCTGATCCTCTCCTGCCCCCTGAAACATCGCCACGTGATATTCCATATGCCCGTCAAAGGGTTTTCCATATAAATCTACCCCGTAATCACGGTCCTGGTCAAAGAACTCGCTGGCAATAGACCTGTCCTGAAGCAAAAGAGATGAAGAGGATGATACTCTCTGCCTGTTAAACGGCACCTTAAAATACCCGATTTTGGTATTTAATTCATCAAAGGGCGTCCAGTATACGTAAAAATCCCTTACCCCTACGTCGAACTTATCCCCGTCAATCTCAACAAAATAATGCAGGTCTTTGCTGTAGATATTCCCGCCAAAGTTAAGCCTTGCACGGCGGACGTCGATATTTTGCGTATCCGACTCTCCGAAATCATCGTCCTTATCCTTGTATTGATATTGCATCTGCAATCGACTGCCAATATTAAGGGAATATCTGCCGTCGGGCGTTCTGATACTCAAAGCAGACTTTTTATGTTCCGGCGTATATTCAACGATCATATTCGGCATACCAACTCCCAGAATTTCCCTTGCTTCGTCTGTGGAAAGATATTCCTGCACCGCCTGTTTTGTCTCTTCCTTCACCGCAACCTTCGTCGCTTCGTCCGTAGATAAATATTCCTTTACTGCCTGCTTTGTCTCTTCCTTCACAACAACCTTTGTTTCCATACTTATTGCTTCTATCCGATTTCTTAACGCCTCCATTTGTTCCTGCTGTCGTGCAAACGCCTCTTCCATCTGCTTCAACTGCCATTTTAAATCATCAATTTCTCCGGCAGACACGGTTTTGCTTTGAACCATATTTCCAATACAAACACTGAAAGGTATCAGTGCCACCAAAAATGAATATTTCACCCATTTTTTACCTCTCATTAAAAAGCTCCTTTTTTTCAAAAAGTGTTCAATACTACTACCCGGTTTCAGCGTTGTCCGGTTAGAAATTTGCTTGTAAGGCTTTGTCATACCCGAATGCTTCCCCGTTTTTACGAGGACAAGTTTATCGGGTATCCAGTGTGCCTTGTTTTCCTCGATTCCCGCTAAAAACATGCGGGAATGACAACGCAAACACAATAAAATAAGACCAGCAAATTTCTAACCGGACAACGCTGAGGATACTTAGCCCTCTTTAGATATTTTTATTTCTCTGATCTAAGGGGATTGACGATTCCGTAAAAACTTTTCGATTTTTTCCTTTTTAAGAATATCTCTTTCACTTCTTTCCTGACAATAACAGGCAAATAATCTTTCACTGTGGTGTTCCCTTTATATCTTTTTAATACTGTTTCATAATATATGCCTACGTCCTCTTCCGGGATTTTTATTTCCTCTGCAAGTAAATGAATGCTATCTAAATGTCGTTTTTCTTCTTTCTCACTTTCACATGTAAGAGTTAAACTTTTCATACTTTTTTCCTCGATTATTAAAAAAATTATTGAGACGAATGTTTAATACTTGGAGAATACTTAACGGCAAATATCCTCATAATGCACAATATCAACACCAGGAATGCCATCATTCCCATTTTATAGAGATCAAATTCTTTGAACCAGCAAGCCATAATTTCAGTGAGTATCACCACGGTTACGGTATCAATAATATACGTTACTTTTACACGCCCTTCGGAAAAATAGGCAAGCGTCGTTCTGAATATCTCAAGCACCGCAAGAATCATAAGAACATCGATAATAATTGTTCGCAATGCATGCTCTATGTCCATAGCAAACAACAATCGCAGGTGCATTATTGTTATGACAACACCTCCAAACATACTTAACAGAATCGCGAAGATTAAAGCACTCAGTATCCATTGCGCCAATCTTTCAAATAAAAGTGAAGGTTTAAACTCAACCCATTTGCTTTTTAAAAACCCGTTTAATACGTTTGTTTGCATTGCAATTCCTTTAAATAAATGACGTGTATTCACTTCGTATTTAAGGTTTATCTCATCAGATCATCTATGCAAATTGTTCATGTATTTGCTTTCACACTATTCAACAAAATTATTGTTAAGAAATTATTAAGGAATTGTTAATTTTGAGTTAAGTATTTACAACTATTCAGCGTAAATATTACACGGCTCATTCCCAAACCCCTGTTTGGGAATGAGTTGCGCTTTGCGTGCCGTGAGTTTAATAATTTGCGCTGAATGGTTACAGATATTTTTCGGTAATCAGAATTTCCAGAAAAATGGGATCAATACGACAGCCATAATCCAAAGCAGCAGATTCAGCGGCCCGCCAATTCTTAAGAAATCGGTAAACCGATACCCTCCCGGCCCGTAAACCATCATATTCGTCTGGTAACCAATAGGCGTCATAAAGCTTGCAGATGCAGACAAAATCAGAGCAACAAGAAAAGGACGAGGACTTGTATCATAGAGCCTTGCGGTTTCAAGGCAAAATGGAAAGAGTAAAACAGCCACAGCATTATTGGTAATAGCTTCGGTCATGAGCGATCCGAGGAGGTAAAAAATAGCCAATGCCACAATTGGGCCGTATGGCTTTGTAGTTTCAACAAGAAGTGTTGCAACAGTTGTAGCCAGCCCTGAGTTTTGCAAGGCAGCGCCGACGCCGAATGAAGAAGCTATGGTAATAAGCACCTTCCATTCAATGCTTTGCCGTGCGTCTCCGGCGGATATACACCCGAGACCCACCATGAAGAGAGCCGTAAGGATGGATACGATATGAACAGGAATCCATCCTGTTGTCATAAATCCTATTAATACAAGAAATAAAGACACGGAAATCCATGCCCTATCCCTGCGCAGCGGTCGCCATCCCTCAACATTGCTGACAAGGTAAAATGCAGGGTCGTTTCGGTGTGCCCTCAAAAAATGCGGCCTCACTTGCAGGAGGAGGGTATCTCCCGGCTGCAGGCGTATATCGCCAATCTTTTTTTCAACACGCCTGCTGCCCCGATGAACAGCTACCACCGCAGCGCCATACGAGGCACGGAAATCAGCATTACGGATGGTTTTTCCTATGAGGGGAGAATTTTCAGAAATTACTGCTTCGCACAAACGGCGCCTGCGCTGCTGTTTTGGAGAAACCTCATAGGCGGTATCTGCATTTGGTATAATGCCGGGAATTTTTTCCAGCTCAATAATACTGCTTACCACCCCCGTGAAAACCAACTGGTCATTTGCCTCTATCACATCATCCGGACTCACCGGGCTAATAATCGTGCCGGCGCGGTCAATCTCTATAAGGAACAACCCCGGAAGTTTTCTTAGCCCTGCCTGCTCAACCGTTTTCCCGATCAATTTACACCCGGACTGCACCATCATTTCCACTAAATATTCTCTCCTGGTCTCGCCAAGCTGTTCAAGAAATTCTTTACGGTCGGGAAGCAACTTTAAACCTGCAAAGAACAGATACACAAAGCCTGCAAGGGCATAGGGAAGTCCTGCCATCCCAATCTCAAAGAGGTGCATTCCGGATAACCCATGCTTGATCATTAAACCCTGTACGACAAGATTGGTCGATGTACCAATCAGCGTACACGTTCCGCCAAGAATCGCTAAAAAGGAGAGCGGGATCAATAATTTTGAGGGAGACACCAGATGTTTTCTGCACCAATCCAATACAACCGGCACGAACATTGCAACGATGGGAGTATTATTCAAAAAGGCTGACATTGGAAGCACTACCACTGCCAATCTCCCCAAGACGCTTTTTTCTGTCGTTGCTTTCCCGAGAACATGGTGTCCGATGTAATCCAGCACCCCGGTTTCACGCAGTCCGGCAGCCACTACAAATAAAGCGGCTACGGTTAACATGCCTGAATTTGAAAATCCGGCAAAAGCCTCTGCCGGCGTAATAATGCCAAGCGCCGCCAGACTCGCTGTAGCCCCTAAAAATAACAGGTCTGGCGGTGCAAGATTCCTGATAAGACAAACAAAAATGCCCACAACTACCGATAAGGTTATCCACGCTTCGTAACTCATACAATAATCCCTCCTTTATGAAAATATAGTCTATAGAACTAATAGACTATATTGCCAAAAATTTTTATCGCTTTTTTTTCTCTAATTTTGATTCCCTCCGGATAATCTCACTCAGGGTTGCTGCCTTCAGCAATTCAACTGTTTCGTCTCGCACTTCTTTAAAAACTTCACGAATGCCGCATGTCTCCTCATCTTTACACTCTTCACACCGCTCATAATATTGATATGTAACACACGGTAAAAGTGCTATTGCACCATCAAACAACCGGATAATTGTAGCCAGATTTACTTCGTCAGGACTTTTTAACAAATAATACCCCCCACCCTTTCCCTTTTTGCTGGCAAGAATGCCGGCATGCTTAAGGTCGCTCAGAATCGTCTCTAAAAATTTTTGAGGGATCTTTTCACTTTCTGCAATGTCTCTTATGAGTATGGGACCCTTATTGTATTCTCTTGCTAATTTAACAAGCGCAATAATAGCGTATTTAACCTTTTTTGAAATCATCGTATTTACACATCGTAATGGACAATAATTCTATTTAGTCTATAAGATTTATAGATTATATAGAAATTTATTTTCATTTCAAATATTTTTTATTAATACTCTAACCAAAAGAAGCCGGAATTACATATTAAAACGCTTTTGCAGAAGATCTTCACCTTGTTTTGGGTCGAAACTGTCGTGGTTTGGCGATACGTTTAACCTGTTCCTTTTATCTCTGGATATCATTTCGTGGTTTAAGTTGCTGTTCCATACGGAGCAGATAAAGTATTACCCACAATCGCAGCATCACTTGAAATAAAAAGAGGATGTAAAGAAAGAGATATTATTTTTTTCACGTATGCTTTCACTCTCCTTTAACAAACACCTTTTGAACTCTTTGTATGAAATGCCCGAAAAGGGCCGCGTGCGCTTACAACCTCCAACACCCCTTTTGCAGTAGGCCTTTTTTTGGCTTATTTTTTTCGAAATAGTAAAAAGATTTTCGCACAACTTATGTGTAATCTAATTTGTATTAGGGCAGTGCCGTGCTCTACTCATTTGGAGGCATTCCCAAATTTTTGCAAAATTCTCCCCCAGGCGGGTTCAGGTCTGTGACCTGAACCCCACGTTTCATACGTGGTAATTTAGCCATGAAATGTATATATCGCTATTAATCACATAAACTATTGGGTTCAGATTACAAATCTGAACCTGCAAGGGGCTTTCTTCGCAATTGTGTTCTCAAGCAGGAACTTGAAAATAAGAATGATGGATTCATAAAAATTTGGGGACGCTCCCACTCATTTTCTTATATGTGATGTGTGTCATAAAGGGTTGTTATAATGTTTTGTAAAATAACGCTCAAGGGTTACAAGAAACATAGGAATTTTATGAAATCAACCGATATGCTTTATTATCTTCTTGAATATAAGTGAAAATCTATTGCATTGCGACTCGTCCTTAACGCCTTATTATATTTTGACTTCGCAGTGCCGAAGTGATACAGTAACCGGATATTTTCTTTGTTATCGCACCAATAGGGGAGGCTGTTTAGTGAAGCATTTCTTTTCACACTATCCAATCCATACGTCTGTTTCAGAAAAGGGACACCTGTTTCTTTTTCATACTGACCCATTATGCGTTATTTTAGTTGTTTTTCTTTCTGCGTTTCATCCGGTGTTACTCCTGGCAATTGATAGTGATGGGGTTATATATTTTGGCGAAGAAAAAGAAGAAATAAGTAGTTATTTTTGACTGCCATGTTGAAGCATAAATTAAAATATTATACCAGCATAATAGTTATCGGTTTATTGTGCGGCAGTATCATGGCAGCCATACAGTACAGTAACTTTCTTAAGAATATTGAACGCAAGACCTATGATTTCAGGTTTCTCGTCAGAGGTCCGATTCAGGTAAGTGATAAGATTGTTATTATCGGCACTGATGAGAAGGCGCTTGATGAAATTGAAGACCCCTTTGTATTCTGGAATCCTTATTTTGCTAAAATCATTAAAGCGGTAGCCGGTGGAGGTGCCACGGCAATAGGGATTGATTTTTTACAAACGATTTCCTTAAAAGATAAAGTTGCCGGAACAGATCACGACGGCATAATGGCTGACGCATTAATGGAAGCGGAAAATGTAATTATGATTAATTTACTACGTTGGGATACTACTATAAATGGATTGAAGGCGCTGAACCCCCTGCCACGCTATTTATACGCAGCAGATCCCGATAATGTTGGGTTTTCAAATCTGACCATTGACCGTGACGGATGCGTACGCAGGCAGATTCTGCTGATGAGCGATACAGAAAATAATGTATATGGGTATATCGGGTTAAAAGTGATCGCAAAGGCGCTGAATAGTCCCATAGAAAAAAAAGGAAACCACCTCATCGTAGGCGACTATACAATTCCGGTAAATGAATACAATGAAATGCGCATTAATTTTGCCGGACCAAGCGGAACCTTTCCCATGCTGTCATTCTATGAGGTTTGGAAAATGGCTTCTCTCGAAAACGGGGATTTTTTCAGAGAACACTTTCAGGGAAAGATTGTTTTGATAGGTCCCGGAAACATATACAGTCAGGATTTCAAACCGACTCCTTATTACCGTTCAAGGTATTATTCAGGCACTCCGCAAACATTGGGTGTGGAAATTATTGCGAATACCATTAATACGATAGTGCAGCAAAATTTCATTATTCCCCTGGAAGAATGGCAAACAATGCTCATTATTTTATTCCTTGGAATCATGACGAGTTATATATCTTTTCGGTTGCCACCTGTTATAGGTGGTATCGCATCATTTTCCTTATTAGGAATTTACGTTTTCATCTGCATTGCGCTATTTGCTTATTATAACATTTTTTTACAGCTTATTTGCCCCATAGGAAGCATTCCGCTTGTCTATACTGCGGTGTTTGCCTATCGCTACACAATCGAGGACAAAGAAAAGCGGATGGTGAAAAAAATATTTAAGAGGTATGTGAGCAGAGAGGTAGTAGATGAAATATTAAAATCTCCTGAATCATTACGGCTTGGCGGAAACCGCGTACATGTTTCAATACTGTTTGCAGACATCAGAGGCTTTACTTCGTTATCCGAGAATAAGGATCCGCAATACATTGTTTCTTTATTGAATTCATATTTTTCCATAATGGCCGATATTATTTTAAAGAACAAGGGTACATTGGATAAGTATCTGGGGGATGGTATTCTTGCTTTTTTCGGAGCGCCGGTGGAAAGGGATGATCACGCTGAATCAGCAGTGCGTTCTGCCATAGAAATGATTGCAGGACTTGATAAGCTAAACAAAGATCAAAATATAGTACCGCCCCTAAAAATCGGAATAGGTATCCATTCCGGGTCTGCCGTTGTAGGAAATGTCGGTTCGGAACTTAAAATGGAATATACTGTCATTGGCGATACAGTAAATACCGCCTCCCGCATTGAAGGCCTCACGAAGGAATTAAAGGCAAGCATTCTGATAACGGAAGCAACGTATTCTCAATTAAAAAACAACTACAATATTGTCCCGGAGAAAGAAGTTCTCCTCAGGGGAAAAACGAAACCCATTAAACTGTATCGAATAGAATAAAACTTGAAAAACAACCCTGTCAGTGTTAATTGCGCAATCCCTGCCGCAAATAATATCCTTAAACTTTTGTTTGGAGGTATGGAAACAATGAAGGTGCCTGTGCCAAAAATGGCTATTATGGTTAATCTGGTAGTATTTCTTTTTTCTCTTGTTTTTTTGCCATTGTCGTATTCAGAAGGGAATGTAGTCGGTATGATACGGAAATCATCCGGAAAGGTCTGGCTGCTGAGAGAAGGAAGCAAGTTGGAAGCCCAAAAGGCCATGGAGTTGCAAAAAGGCGATATGCTGGAAGTGGAAGACGGAGCGAATACCGTGATTGTTTACTACGATGGCGGCAGAAAAGAGGAATATGCCTCAAAATCACTTATCGAAATCGGTAATAATAGCAGTACTATACTGGAGGGAAGCGCGGTAACCGCGCAGAAAAAGAAAGAAAAGAAAATTATACTTGATATGAAAGACAATACGTTGAACTTGCCCGACAGGGATATTGCCCATGCGGGCGGCCAATTTATTCGCGGTATACTTCCCCCGAAAAAATACTTTGAAGCAAATAACATACAACGGTACGCCGTGGTAATTGGTATATCAGACTATAAAGACCCGAAAATACCGGACCTTAAATATGCCGACAAAGACGCCCAGGCCTTTTATGATTTTATAACGAGCACCGAAGGAGGCGATTTTAATAAAGAAAATGTTTTACTGTTAAAAAATGAACAGGCAACACTTAAAAACGTAAAGCTCGCTCTTACAAACTTTCTTAAAAAAGCGATTGATACCGATTATGTTGTCATATTTATGGCATGCCATGGCGAACCGGAACCAGACCGTCCCAGTAATCTCTATTTGCTAACCCATGACTCGGAACTTGCGAGTTTATCTGCAACGGCATACCACATGGAAAACGTAAATGCGGATATGAAACGATACATATTGGCGAAGCGGTTGATTTTTCTTGCTGATGCATGCCATAGTGCGGGGCTGACTGAAGGATCCGTTGGAACAAGGGGATTTTCAAATACCATTAATGTCGCCATCTCCGAACTTAAATCCACGCGGGAAGGATGGGGAATAGTAAGTTCCTGCAGGGCTGGCGAGGTGTCCATGGAATCAGAAAAATGGGGCGGCGGACATGGGGCGTTTACCTATTATTTGCTGGAGGCTTTAAAGGGAGACGCGGACAAGGCGGGGAATAACAATGGTATCGTAACACTCGCAGAAACGTATGACTTTTTAGAAGAAAAAGTGAAACGGGCAACTCAAAGTGCTCAGCACCCTGATATAACGGGTAATTTCGATAACAATCTCCCTCTGGGCTTTCCTGGTACAGACGTTCCGAAGGCAGAAAAAGGCAAGGGCGCTCCCAAACCTCGTTTGGGAACGGTACAAATAGACACTACCCCTGAAGGAGCCTCAGTGCTGATTGGAGGAAGCGATATTAACGCTGTTACACCGGCAACCGTAAAACTCGCTGCGGGCACATATCCTGTTACTATTAAAAAGCAGGGTTTTGAAGATGTGACAAATACGGTGTTCATTAACCCTTCGGAAAATACGGATGTGTATTTCGATCTTATAAGCAGAGGAACAAAAGAAAATACAACCGGAGCAGCCATCCAGAATGTTCAGCAGGAATACGCGGAAATGTCCGCCGGCAATAAAGAATCGTTAGAACACAAGGAGATGCTGAAAGACAACATTGACGCATTAATCAAAGAATTAGAATCTATTGCAAAAGAACAGGCAAAAGATGATATAGTCACTGACAAAAAACCGCAGAAAAAGATACAGGAAGTTGTCGCAGCGGAACCGACGGTCCCCGTATCAATAAAAGAATTTTCAGTAAAAATGGGCGCCCTATCCAATAAGCGAAATATGGAGAGGCTACGGCAGAAAATAATAGACGCCCTGATCAGTGAGAAGGGATTAAGTGTCGTCGAGAGAGACCTGGAGTTTCAGGAAGAAATATTGCGGGAACAAAGGCTCAGCGGTTCGGTGCTTGCCGATGAAATGTACAGGATAAGTTTGGGGAAAATACAAGGGGCGCAATTTTTATGTTTCAGCGGGGTTGCTCCCGGCGACTCGCCCGAACAACTTACATTGCGGATGGAAATTGTAGATACTGCTACTACACAAGTGGATACGCTGGAACATGTGTTTAATACCGAAGATAATTTCAGGGCTATTGCTAGCACCGTGGCTTCGAAAATCAGAGAAAAGATTTCAACAAAACGGAAGTTATAATTATGAAAAACAAAGCGATAAAACTTACCATCATTTCCATTACCTTATTCGTTATAAGTATTGGCTGTGCTGCCACAACGCCTGTTGCCACCGATAGCTGGCGTGAATATTTTAAACCGGGGCGCACAAAAGAAGAAATTACGAAAGAATTTAATCTCTACAGAGGCAAATGGTGGAACTATTACACAAGAGGCAGGTGGTATGCAGAGGGTGGATTTTACGAAGAGGCTATTGGAGATTTTAAAAAGGCTATCGAAATCAGAAGCAAAGACCGGCGCGCCGCAAGAAGCTATGGTTTGCATTTCTGGGATTATTTTGGCCACCGTGAACTGGGTATTGCCTTCTATGAATTAAAACAATATGAACAGGCAAAGCAGGAACTGGAAACGTCCCTTGCGACTGCCGATTCCGCAAGGGCAAAGTTTTATTTGAACAAATGCAATGAGGAAATTTTAAAGACAACAAAGGCTGACCAACTGCCACCACACATTAAAGTAACTTCACATACTGACGGAGAGATTGTGAATACGCCGGTAGTAAATCTTTCCGGTACTGTGATGGACGATTATTTCGTCAGGGATGTTACTATACAGGGACAAAGGCAATTCATTGAACTTGCGGAAAAAGACCTGAAATTTACGGAAAAGGTTAACCTTGGAATAGGAGAAAACACACTAAATTTAGTTTCCACAGACCTGATAGGGAAAATTGCTCAGTTAAAGTTCAAACTTACCCTGGATATGCGTCCACCGTTCATTTATCTGGATGATATAGAAGTACAAAGGAAAAACGGAAAGAATGTTGCCATTGTGAAAGGAACGGTTACGGATGACTATGGTATCAGGAGTTTCAGCATAAACGACACTACTGTTCAACATGCTCAGAATAAAGAAGTGCATTTTGAACAGGAAATTGTTTTGGCAGAAGGAAACAAAATATCATTCAGGGTGACAGACATTGCGGGGAATGAAACAAATGGTGAACAGAAGGTGACGGTAAAAGCTTCGCTTTGGCCTGAAGATAAATGGAATGAGATAAAATTTACACACAACACCACGATAAACAAACCTGTTCTACTTGCCGCAACCAGACTGAATGGTTCACTTATCAATACGTTTCTCGCATCTCTAACTGCCGATGTTTCCGGTACAAACAAAAATAAAAGGGAAAAAACAACACAAAACAAAGGAGAAGATATTTCTGCACCGATTATTCGCAGCGGGATAAAATCGTGTATCGTGTATGATAAAAACTTTTTCTTCAGCGGAGAAGCGCATGATGACAATGGTATTGAAAAATTATTTGTTAACCAGGAAGCCATTGATATAAGGCCGGGGAAACACGTTTTCTTCAATTATTTCCTAAAACTGAATGACGGGAAAAACACCATTACGGTGAAGGCTATTGATGCGGAAGGCAATGAAGCACAACTTTCGCCAATTGAAGTCGAGAAAAAGACCTTTGAATTATTCGATACGGAAGCACGGTTTACCATTTCCCTGCTCCCGTTGAGAACGTTTTCTGAAGAATCGAGGTATTCTGTGGCTTTATTGCCGTTACAATCATCAATGACAAACAAAGGAATTTCGGCAGAACGTCTTTACGCCAAACTGCTCAATGCCTTTGATGAAGACCCGAAGAGGTTCAATTTCGTGGAAAGGGATCAGGCAAAACTTCTGGAAATTCTGAAGGAACAAAAAATCAGCAACTCCGAACTGGCGTCCCCTGATACCGCTATTAAGATCGGGAAAATACAGGCGGCGGAAGGTATGTTGTTTGGTTCGGTTGAAGAGGATGATAAGGGAATAAATGTCACATTACGGCTTGTGGATACGGAAACAACACAAATACTTGCAAATACCGATGTGTACGATGAAGATAAAAGCAATAAAAATATTGACTGGCTCATGTACGGTTTGACTCTGAAGATGAAACAACAGTTTCCGATGGCGCAGGGTGATGTTATCCACGTATCAGGAAAAGGATTTCACATTAACGTTGGCGCAAATCACGGGTTGTCGGTTGGGATGAAATTGCTGGTATTCCGAGAAATAAATCTGGGAAATTTCAGGATAAAAGAACCGGTCGATGTAATTGCGCGTATTGTCCAGGTACAGCCGGACACTTCATTTGTCAAAATTACCAGCGTAAAAGATTCCGAAAATATAGCGAATAATGATATGGTGATAACGAAATAAAACGGCGTTCAATTGTGCAGCGATCCTGGTAAAAAATCTACATTAATAAAGAGGAAAGAAGGGGATTGTTTCAATAATCATCTCGTTCCCACGCTCTGCGTGGGAATGTGAAGTAAGACGCTCTGCGTCAACCAGTACCACTTAAATAATGAGAAGCCGATATAAGCATTTTCATGACCAAAGCCCTTATTTTATTACCTGTACAACGGTTAATTGGATTCCTGTTTTTACCTCACGTGCGAGATTCGACATGATAGTAGAATGTCTTCAATTCCTGAGAAGTATAGAATATATCCATAATAATCCTGTCAGGAGAGGGTATGTTGATGAACCGGCACATTGGATTTATTCAAGCGCCAGAAATTATTTGAATGACGATCATTCGGTATTATTAATAGATACGATGGAGTTATGGTAAGACGCAGAGCGTCATATTGGTGCGTTCCCACGTGGAACATGGGAACGAGGTAATGTTCAGCAAAAAATTGTCCAACTGTAAGCGTACCACGTGGGAACGGGCAATGTGAGGCTCTGCCTCATTAGGAACATCTGAGCTTGCGGATTGTTATGCCAGTTATATATGAACGCCATGGTTATACATTTCCGTGTGGAAACCGAAAGGTGAAAAATGAGGATTGTTTAATGAAGCTAAAAAAAATATTTTTTGTGATAATAGGAAGTATTTTATCTCTGTCGCTATCTCAGGTCTCTTTCGCGCAATTTTCTCTCTCACCGCCCAATATCAACGCTGTTCCGCTTCCCACTGGTTCAGGTGCAAGGGCTATCGCACAGGGAAGCGCTTTTATTGCCGTCGCAGACGATGCCACTGCCGCTTCATGGAATCCGGGCGCATTGATACAACTGGAAAAACCGGAACTTTCCGTAGTGAGTTCATTTCTGGTAACCGACCAGGATTTTGATCCGGGTTTTACCGGCCTCTCCCTTGGTAATGAATCCGTATCACGCGACGATCTGAATTATGCCAGCGCTGCTTATCCTTTCAGAATTTTCGGGAAAAACATGGTTGCCGCCTTAAACTATCAGCAAATATACGATTTCCATATGGATCTCGACTTTGGTTTGTCTATAGATGAACCCTCCCCTCCCTCCTTAAACTATAAGCAAAAGATAGAATTTGAATCAAAAGGTGGAATCGGGGCGCTGACTCCTGCTCTCTCAGTACTTGTTACCCCAAAAATATCCGTTGGTATTGCGGTAAATATTTTTACGGATGAATTTTTTGGTGATTACGCGTGGAAACAAACCACGGAAGCAAACGGCAGCGGCAACCTTGACGGAATGGATATTACTACGACCTACAACTCGGAAACAAAATTTGAGGATTTCCAGGCAATTAACCTTACCTTTGGTGTGTTATGGGACATCTGGGAGAGAGAGGATAAACTTCTTACCTTCGGAGCAGTATTTGATACTCCTTACACGGCGGACGTGGATCGCGTTACGAACACAACATCCATCACTAACCCATTAGGACAGTCTAAGCTTCACAACCGTGAAGAAATGGAAATTGATTATCCCATGTCCTTCGGCGCGGGGTTCGGTTTTCGTTATAACGACGCCTTATCCTTTTCATTCGACGTAACGTGGACCGACTGGTCAACCTTTGAACAGGAAGACGAAGCAGGGAATGAATCACGCCCGTTGGGAGGTGCATCCACCGACCGGGAAATCGATGATACCCTTGCCGTAAGAACCGGCGTGGAGTATTTGATTTTCCGGAAAAAAATCATTATACCCATTCGCGGAGGTCTTTTTTATGATCCCCGTCCTTCCCTTGGCAACCCCACCGATGTGTACGGTTTTAGTATTGGAAGCGGTGTTTCCACGAAACGATTCAGCCTTGATGCTGCCTATCAGTTCAGATGGGCAAATGAAGTTGACGGCGAAGATTTTGGCCTGTCGGATACCCACTTCGAGTTCAATGAACACATGTTTCTTACCTCACTTATTGTTTATTTTTAATCCTATCGTAATTATTAACGCGTTGGGAGCATTCTTAATTTTTTGCCACTCGTTATTTATTATGCTTCGTCTCCCGGTGAAATTGATGGTGCTTTTCAGATGTTTTCCGCTTATTACGGAGAGATAAAACATTGACATAAACGATTAAGATTGTAGAATATCGCTACATTAATAATATAATCCAGTTAGCAATTCGGGGGGACTGTCAGGATGTCAGCAAGTAAAATTGTTACCGTACAGAGACATATCATTGAACAGGAGAGGGAACATCCGGAGGCTACAGGGGAGCTTACGGGGCTCCTGTGGGATTTAACCATTGCCGCAAAAACCATTTCCCGGGAAGTGAACCGCGCGGGTCTTGCCGATATTCTTGGTCTTACAGGCGAAGAAAACATTCACGGAGAACAAGTAAAAAAACTGGATGAGTATGCCAATGAAGTGATTATTAAATCCATGGATCATGGAGGCCATCTTTGTGTTATGGCGTCAGAAGAGAATGAAAATATTATCCCCATATCTGAACAATATCCCAAAGGCAAATACGTACTCATGTTTGACCCACTCGATGGCTCTTCGAATATCGATGCGAACGTTAGCGTCGGTACCATATTTTCCATCTATCAAAGAAAGACAACCGGTGGCAACGGAACACTTGAAGATTGTTTGAGAAAGGGCGTGGAACAGGTTGCCGCTGGTTATATTGTGTATGGCTCCAGCACCATGCTGGTATATACCGCCGGGCATGGTTCACATGGATTCACCCTTGACCCGGGCATCGGAGAGTTTTTGCTCTCCCACGAAAACATTCAGATCCCTTCAAGGGGCAAAATTTACAGTATTAATGAGGGAAATGCGAATACGTGGGATGAAGGAACAAGGAAATACATTAATAGCCTGAAAATGGGATGCCCTGAGACGGGACAAAAGCCCTACTCCCTCCGATACATTGGCTCACTGGTAGCAGATTTTCACCGAAATCTTTTATATGGCGGCATTTTTCTGTATCCTGCCGATTATAAAGATCCCAACAAACCGAAGCCAAAACTCAGATTGCTCTATGAAGCCGCACCCCTTGCCTTCATTGTTGAACAGGCAGGAGGCAAGGCTTCTACAGGTGATACGCCTATCATGGAGATAACCGCTGAACAGCTCCACCAGAAGGTGCCCCT
The DNA here is from genome assembly GCA_021646465.1 of Candidatus Kuenenia hertensis. Taxonomy (GTDB): domain Bacteria; phylum Planctomycetota; class Brocadiia; order Brocadiales; family Brocadiaceae; genus Kuenenia; species Kuenenia hertensis. Next base: position 31,242 of record SOET01000029.1, read on the forward strand.
TATTATCGGGAGCAAAGAAGACGTGGAGAAATATGAAGGGTATTTCAAAAATAAATAAATACTAAGAAAGGGAGTAAATCACTTATGCTCTACGCTGCAAAAGAAGACTTATTAAATGATATCAAAGGAATTATCGATATTCAAAAAGACGGAACTGTTTCTATAACCAATATGGAAGCATTAAGAAATAAGGCAATAGATAAAATCGTTTACAATGCGGTTTTTAATAGTGATAACAATCTGAAGGATATTTCACGGTGGTTGATCAGGGCGGCCAGCAATGCTTTAGGCAATGCCTCATCGTCCATCCAATCGCTTTACGACGCAATGGGACGGAGAGAATACAAGGGATTCACAGTACCCGCCATCAACATTCGGGGCCTTACCTATGATGTTGCCCGCGCCGTGTTTCGTGCCGCGAAGAAGAATAACGCCACCGCAATAATATTTGAGATTGCACGGTCGGAAATCGGGTATACCAGCCAGCGTCCTGTCGAATACACAACGGCAGTCCTTGCGGCGGCCATCAGGGAAGGGCATGAAGGCCCTGTTTTCATACAGGGCGACCACTTCCAGATCAATCTCAAGAAATATCAGGCAAATAAAGAAGCAGAACTCACAACGGTAAGAAATCTCATTAAAGAAGCCATCGATGGAGGTTTCTACAATATTGATATCGATACCTCAACCCTTGTTGACTTAAGCAAACCCAACCTTACCGAGCAGCAGCGCCTCAATTTCGAATATGCATCTGAACTTACCGCCTATATACGATCTCTGGAACCAAAGGGAATTACCATATCCGTTGGCGGTGAAATCGGCGAAGTGGGAAAGAAGAACAGCACTATCGAAGAATTGCGTGCGTTCATGGACGGATACAACAAAACCCTGAAAACAAAGGGCAACGGACTAAAAGGTATCAGCAAGATCAGCATACAGACAGGCACTTCCCATGGCGGTGTAGTGCTTCCCGACGGAACCATTGCCGATGTGAAACTGGATTTTGGAACCTTAAAAACCTTGTCAAATGCCGCGAAAGACGAATATGGAATGAGCGGCGCGGTGCAGCACGGAGCTTCTACGCTTCCGAGCGACGCGTTCGGTAAATTTCCCGAAACGGATACCGCCGAAGTGCACCTTGCCACGGAATTCCAGAACATGGTTTACGACAACTCCATCTTCCCCGCTGATTTTAAGAAAGAAATCTACGAACTCCTCAAAGAAAAATGCCGTGACGAATGGAAAGAAGGTCAGACAGAAGAGCAATTCATTTACAAGACCAGAAAAATGGGATTCGGCCCTTTCAAGCAGAAATTCTGGGACTTACCAGAAAATATCAGGGGAAAAATCGGACAAGACCTCGAAGACAAATTTGACTTCCTTTTCAAAAAACTGAACATAGTCAATTCAAAAGAAATCATCAAAAAAACAATTCAACCGGTAAAAGTAGAACTGCCAACACCCCAAGGTTTGTAATAAAAGTTTTACAAAATAATATTAGAATAACGAACATATACTCAAGATGTTCATAAAAGGTGATTTTTAAATTGATAATAGGGTGGCATGGACTGTAGAGACGCATAGCAATGCGTCTCTATGTTTGTTTGTCCGTGTTGAACTTGTACGATATTGTCTATAAATCACAAATTGTGAGCCTATTGATCATAGATACGTTATAAATGAAGGTTGCATAATGCCGCATATTGAGAACGTATATAATTCTGATTCAACAATTTTACTTGGCAAACCGGTAGTAAAAGGAGCCCGCTTATCGGTGAATTTATTCTAGCTTTTTTGCCGAAGGGTGGATGAAAGAAAAAATTATCGAAAACTATTTCACGTGAACAAAAGAATCTTTGCGGGAAGACGTTGCTTTTTCTGTAGATTGTATGCTGAAGAATCTTTACACGTAACTTCATCCGGAAAGGATATGGATTGATGGAATTTTATGTAAATGAAAACTTTCCATTGATCAATATGCACCTTCTATCAAAAGAGGACGAGTACGTCAGAATACGCTTCAAAACGTTAGAATGGGTAACTATTACACTTATTTTTTTCTAATTATTGAATAAAATAATTGATATTTGACATAATTAACAAAACAGGAACAAGAATAGGAAAAGCTCATGTTATTTTAGAATCTGATGAAAAAGAAGTTCTAGAATGGGGGGACATATATGCGGTTCAATGCTAAAGAATTATGAAGATGCCAATTTATTAGGGATAGCTGCAAAGGAGTTAGAACAGTTCGCTGCAAAAAGAGGAATAAAACGGATCAGATATGTTCGTCCTGAAGACTTTAAGATATCTATTGATGCATGTAAGATAGCGGGTGCCAAAGTTACTGGTGAATATTTAGATTCTAAGGGAGTAAAAAATATTGTTATGGAAAATAACTACAAGAAATAGATGAGCAACATAACTTATTATTCAACCTTATTGAGAAGCTAGGCACAAAGGTAATATCAATATACCGTATTTATTTCTATGCTTTGTGCCTGTAACCACGAAATAACTGAAAATTGTGTCAGAAGTTAGATGCGATTATCACAAAAAAGAGTATAGGATAACTAGGGTCATCGACCGTTTTTAGGAAAATAGTAGTAATTATGGTTAGTGATAGTTTTTCTTGTGTTCCAGATTTTCAGATTATTTAAAGCGCTGTATATTTTAAAAATGCGATAATTGGGTTCATTACTTAAGATAAAAAACTCTAAAAAAAATTTCACAAAAAATCATATAACAAAAAAAGCCTGATACGGATGTTATGAATAAACGTATCAGGCTTTTTATTTATAAATCGCCAGTAATTAATCCTGTTTTATCTTCAAGATATCCCTTCCGATCATGTTGTATTCTGGAAATTCTATTACTACAGGAAATATACGTGTGTTTTCTCCCCATTCAGAACCATCAAACGTTTCAAACTTAAGATAGTAAAAGCCGGAACCCTGATTATTGAACTCTGTTATTTCCACTGCCGCACCGCCGGGAGGGACTATTTGTGCATTCGTCTTTGTGGAAAAATGCTCTTCTTCTAAAAAATCAACGGCGTTTCCGTTAAAGCTGACGAAAACAACCGCGTTGGCATGTTCAAGTGACGGCGCCTTGGAACCCTCGGCATTAACAGTAAGTTGATTGGCAAAATTACCACTTGGTTCCGCAGATACTTTGCTGCTATACAGTGTAAAGAGCGTTAAAAACAGACCGGCTATCAGACCAAAAAACATTTTTCTCAACATGACACACTCCTTAAAAAAAATTTAAAATACGACACTATAACACCAGTAACACATACTATTAAACTCCTGATTTTCCCTCCTTTCATTAGAAATATTAAATGTATTACAATTATAAATAGACTATATCAGTTTTTTTAATCTTGCGTTATGACATGTGTCACATAAATAAAAAAATATTTATTTTTTCTGTTAATCCAGTAAAATCGCATTCTGCAAGGAACTATACCATTATTTTCAAATTCCAAATATGATATGAGTCACACATTGAAAAATATTTTCTTATTGAGGTGATGTGTATTTATATAACCCCAATCAAAAGAAATAGAATGATAATTTTCAGGTGGAGTGAATGAAAATATATACTTACTCTCAGGCGTGAGTAAAATTAGCAGGCATTCTTGAAAAATCGGAAAAAGAAGAAATTGTTATACGTCGCCGCAAAGGTGATATATTTTCCATCGTACCGAAGACACCTTCTCGCCGTTCTCCCTTTGATGTGCCAGGTTTGGGCAAAAAAATTAACCGAAAGGAAATATTAGAAGTAATACGTGAATCCAGAAAATGACATGTCAGCACTTGCAAGGATAATCTTTTGGGAAGGCCATTACAAACATCGATTAAATTGTAACGCTATACCCAAAAGACTATTGAATTCCATGCACACAGTTGGTGGTGGGGTTCTCTTTCGTTCAGTTTATTCTCCATCCCTTATTATCACACTTTTATTCAAATTCTTCGAAACTCCGTGTCTTCGTGCGAGAAAACTGAATGACTTTTTTTCTTAAATACAGAAATTATTATCTAAGAGCGGATAGAGAATACAAGGCAATTAATACATCTATCTTTTACAAACAGGTGGGCTGCCATGTATCAAACCAAGAATAACAAAAGAGGGCAGTACATACAAGAATTTGAGAAATTATAACCACTAATCAAGGTTTGACGGAGTATACTTCCAAGAAAATATTGTCTAATGTCCAGATGCGCCCCCCCTGTGCCCTAAACTCCTAATATTAAAACTATGATAAATCTAAAGGAAAGAGTACCGCCACGAATTCCAGCAGCTATTCGTTGTCACTTTCTCATACATTTCAGGTAAGGGATAAACAACTCTAACATCCGGATAATTAAGCGCAAATAAGCAAGCTCCTAAAGCCATGGGTTTGGTACCTAGCGGTGCAATGTTAATAAATGATTTTCCATTTTCATTTTTAATGCCTTCGAGAATATTAAATACCTCAAAAGGATTATTTGCCCTACTGAATTTGACTTTAATATCTCTATCACTTGTAAGCTTCTCATTTGCGACTAAGCTTATATCTTTAAATTTTGGAGAATAGCTTGGAAAACCATTTATTACCAATGTTTCTGATGGAGAAATATCTTCGTTTATTTCTTTGGATAAATCGCCGTCAAAACCTAATAAAATAACCAAAACCCTTCTATCCCCTCTTGATTCATAACCTGAAAACCCTGGAATTTCTAAAATTGTAAGGGGACCGGTACTTGAACGATATGCGCTAGAAATTCCACCTGGAAATAGATAAAATTGAGGTTCAGTATAAAAAACACTTATGGAATCGATCTTAAATCTTTCTTTAAAAAGTTTGAGCAGATAAAAGAAGTATGGTTTTGTAAAACAAGAAATATCTAATGCAATTTTGGGGGCAGTTGTAGATAAAAATTCAGCTTCCAAAGGAATTAAATCTTGCAGACAAGAATTTGGATCTCTAATAGAACATTTAATAGGTAAAATATTATTGAAACCAATTGTTTGATATTCAAAATAAGGGTCACTTTTATCAATATCTCGAACCCGTTCATAAAAATCAAAAAGTAATATCTTATTAATTGCGGTATCTTTGGATTTCATCTTTCTTAATACTTCATAAGCCCTATAATCAGAACCTCCAGACAGAAGAAAGAAATCATGGTCATTTATTTCGCCAGAAATTAAATCCATTTGATAAACCAACTTTCTCATATTGAATCAAACAAACAGTTTTTTTTGTATAAATTTTTTTCCTGATTCATCATTCATTTGTTTAAGATAATCTTTTGAACTAACATTTTCTTCACTCATTAATTTTATAATATCCGATGCAGTCAACTTTACTGAATGCCCTCCTCGTGTCCTATAAGAAATTTGGAAGCTTGGTGAAAAAATTCTGTTAATGGTGTAAATATCTTCTAAGTACTTTCCAGGAGAAGATTGTTGAAGGTTAGGTTTCTTCTGAATTACACTCCATCTTATAGCAGCCTTCATTGCATCTTTAAATTTTTGGTCAGGCAAGTTATCAATGTCTGCCGAAAATTGATTTGTCTCAGGATATCTAATACCTTTGTCTTTATGAAAATCCCTAAAAATATTTCCAATATTATTTATGAATTTATATATAATTCCTCCAAACTTTTCGATCCTATTTATCTGTTGCAATTCAGCCGCAGAAAAATCTGATGCAGCCTTTGTTTGTTGCTCATTAGATATTTTCCCTTCTTTGATTAAAAGGTCTTTATTTTCGAATTCAGCATACTGAAAAGACCTTCTACATAGTTCAATAAAATTTCCTACTATTCCAGATGATAAAAAAGAGAAGGTATTAAAGCTGTAATATTTTTTATGTTTTCGATAAATGGAGCATAGCAAAAACATTAAAGACAATTTGTATTTATCTACATAATCCATATGATACTTTTTTTCATTTTTCCCAGTTTTATTACCATTTAGATAATCTTCCATAGCATTTTTAACTTCATCTACTTTAACACCTCTGAGTACCCATAAAATATTTAAAAGTTCTAATAAAGGATTTTCCTTATAGGTAATAGCATCAATATCAGAAGCTGTAAGAAATTTTTTAAAATGATCAAAGTGTTTCCCAGGGTTTTTGGAAACTAATTCTAATGCCTCTTCTTCGAGGTTCTCAGTTTTTGATAAAAATTCAGCTATATCTATCTTCCCATTTTCCTTAAAAATGGATACCGATTCCAATCGCTTTTTAGATACCTCCTTCAGGAAATGATAATAGCCTTCGTCTTTTATAAGAACTTCTTCAAAAATAACTTTTCTATACTCTCTTCCTTCCTTAATAAAATCATCTTCGGAAATCATATTAAAAGTTCTAAATCCCTCTAATCTCATCCCTATTCGGAACCTGATTTCATTCTTTGAAAATCTTAATAAGGTATTTATTACGCGTTGTTGGGGCTCAAGGTAATTTTCATATTCATCTATCAGTAATATAAAATTTATTGATTCCTTTAATTCGGAAATTGTTTTTTTTGCGATTTCAGGGATACCAAAGCTTAAACATTGTGAGGCAAATCCACCTTTGGAGGGAATAAAATCATTCTTGAAAAATGGGATATTTCCACGAAACCTGTCGACTTCTTTAATTCTATTATCAAATTCACTTAAAAGTGCTTCTAACGATTGGATTTGTGGTTCATTAATAATTTGCCTTACTTCTGGTATGAATTGATCTTCTATTTCGTCCCTTTTTAGGTTCTCTAAATCGTAAAGCTTTTTAATTGCTTCAATATAATTTCTTCCCACAATAAGTTCAAAGTAATGCGTGAAAATAGAATTCCATTTCTTGGTATCTATTCCAAAACCATCAAATGACCTTAGAACTGGACCATCTATTCTGATATAGAATCCAAGTCCTTTTTTTTCTTTAAAATAGTCTATTATCCTCTTGGCTTTGTTATTTGCTTTATTTTGACAAGCTAACTTCAATTGAACGGGAAATGACCAATATCTTAAAAACATTGTTTTCCCCGTACTTCTACCACCCATAAAAACAATATTACTAGGATCCTCGTAAATGTCTGTCTCTTTAATCTCAGAGAAAAGACGATAAACAAAAGGGCTACACCAATAATCCAAAATGGCTTGGTCATCAAGAGTTACTGCATTAATTCCACTAAATGGATTTCTATAAGAATTTTTCATTTATTGCTAATTCTCTTCTTTTATAATTCTTATCGTACCTTTTAAATATTGGATACCAACCATTGCCTGTTCCCCAAAATATAGGCAATGTATTATCCGGGGTATTATAAAAAAAACCAAAAGCATATTCGCCCTTCTCATAACCTAAAGGCCAATTACTATCAATTTTATTGCCATAATGCAATACAAAATTTTTACATATTATCCTATACCTTGAATAAGTATGGAAAATATCAGAAACAGGACTAAAGCATTTGTTTCTATTATCTAAAATAATTGTTGTAACAACCTCTACTCCAATCTTTTTTAACTCCGTAATCGCAACTTCGCTTGCAATTAAAGTTAAAAGGATAATTTTTTTATTTGGATAATCTGATTTTATTTTTTTAAGTTTCCTGTAAGCCTGTCCACTTTTGCCTGCTGTTAAGGTGACATCATCAATATAAACCAAATTATCAACTGAATCAGTATCACCTTTTTTTGAGAAAATGAAATAGGAAATATGAAGGTCATTAATTCGTCTAAAATGATACAAAATATATCCACCACTCTCGCTAGCTTCCCCAAGGGCTAAAAAACGAGTTCTTGCAATTATTTCAGCTAAATCATTATCAATTTTATCTTGTATGGTATTCGCATCAATCAAGATTTTATGAATAAAATCTCTCATTAAAACCTTGCAAAGATGAATGACTTCATCATCATTGTAATATACAAAATTTGATAACAGCCATAATGCAAGTACCTTTTCCTCATCTGCCGTTAAAACCTCTCCATTAAAATTATTTAACCATCTATCAATTTCCTTTTCGGTAATTTCATACTTCCATACGGTTGCACTCGTATGCATTATGAGTTTTTTTAGTTCTATGATTGAAGGAAAAACTTGTAATATTTTATTCATGATTCAGTTAAATTTTAAAGCGCCCTTCTGATCCTTTAATATACGATTCATTTATTTCTACTGAAATCCATTTTCTTTTTAATTTCTCAGCAACACAACCGGTAGTATTACTGCCACCAAAAGGATCAAAAACTAAATCGCCGGGGTCTGTTAAAAATTTTATAAAAAAATCAGGAATGAATTCTGGCATTCTGGCAGGGTGTAGTTCTATTTTATTCCTTTTACAATGTTCAATATATTTTGATGTTGCGTTTGTATTTGCTCCAATTAAGACATTCGGTGGGATTGCACCATTATTATCTTTCAAAAACGATTTCTCTCCTATTGAATGCTCCGATGGTCTTCGCCCCGAGTTGTACTTTTTTTTATTAAGAAGTTTTTTCATCGATTCGCTGTATTCTTCAAGTACATTTCGATTGTTTGCTTTAGGATGTGGCGTTTTACTTAACCACCATATATGAGTAAAAGCATCTTTGACTCTAACTCTTTCTACATTTACCCATTGAACAGGACTGGGAAGTCTGGCAGTATTAAACCATATAAAATGTTGACATAAAAAATACTTTCCTTTTTCTTGAAATTCCAATAAAGCTCTTAAAGGCAGCGTAGACATTATTGGCCTATTTGCTTCCCAAGCATTACCAAGCTCAATGACTATAGAGCCATCTTTTGTAAGAAAATCTCTAAAACCCAAAGCTAATCCAGACAGCCAACTTGTGTATTCTTTTCCATTAAAATTACCATATTTTTTCTTTCGGTTTAATGGAAAAGGAGGAGACGTAAAAATTAGATTAACCTTCTTTTTATATCTGGCAAAAGCTTTTGACTTCAATATTTCACCAATATCACATTGATAGAAAAGCCCTAATTTTGTTTTATATGCTGTTTTAATTTGAGCCATAAATTTTAGACCGTTTTAAAATTCGTATATAATATCAAACAAAATTTTTTAACTCATTCCAAAGCTCCGGCTTTGGAACGTAATTGCTTTAGAAGCTTTGCTTCTAATAAGAGGAAGCATGAGCTTCCTTCACAATTGTGTTCCCAAGCAGGAACTTGGGAACAAGAAGAGTGGATTTGCAAAAATTTGAGAATGCTCCCTTATCCTTATACCACTCATTCTGAACGGTACAAGATAAAACAGGGACTATTTTTTATTTTACGATTCTCATACATAGAAATATTGACCAAGCATATTCAATGATGACTGAAAAAAGATACTTGTTTCGCATAAAAAGATCAAGGGAAAAGTATGGGAAAGGAATAGGAGATAAGGCATAAGATAACTCTATCTTTTATCATACCGATATCGGTCGGCAACAGAATGCAAATGAAGGGAAACAAAGGCTATTTTACGATGAAAACAAAGAAAGCTGTCGTGCGCCATAAATGGCGTCAAAGGATTTTCCTAGGAGAGGCAGTACCGAATCGGCAATGGGGCGTATCTGTTTATCAATATAATGGACATAATCAATGTCTTTGTGATCCAGTTGAACGGGAACGGGGCCTCTCATTGTCATGATGTAATAGACCTCTCCGACTTCCTTGCTCAGCATGTGCGCCGCTTTTACGTGAGGCGGTTTCGTCTTTGTGTATTCACGGACATTTTTTCGAAGTCTTTTGTAGTAAATAAGGTCATTGTCATACCTCCCCTTTTTCAAATCGCTGATGTAGTCCTTAACGAAGGTTTCTATTTCCTGATTATTAAAAAGTCTTTCGTAGAGTTGATATTGAAAGTTTTTTGCCAGTTCCGTCCAGTCGGAACGCACATATTCCATCCCGACAAAATGGAGTTTCTCCCCTTGAGAATCTTTCACCCTTCCCACGTATCTCTTTTTCGCACCGCCCTGAAACCCCCGTGCCATGGGAAGGCAGAGTTTTTCGAAATACATTTCGAACTCTATTTCCAGAAACGATTCTACATGAAAATTCTCTTTTAATCGTTTTCTCCAATATTCATTGAGGTCCTTCGCCAGGCGTGAGGAAACGTCTGCATACTCTCCGGATTGATGTTTCTTCAACTGCACGAATACCGAATCGGTATCCCCGTAAAGAACCTTATAATCCAATGATTCCAGATATCGTGCGGTTTCCGTCAAAAGGAACCTTCCCGTAGAAGTGATGCTGTTCGGCAAGTCGGGATGATAGAAGCGGCAGCCGTATGAACCCATGACGCCATAGAAACTGTTCATTAATATTTTTATTGCCTGGCTCATGGGCATGTTTTTCTCTCTTTTCGCCTGTTCTCTCTTTTGCATTAAAACATCGATAAACTCGGGAAGGATGTGCTCCTTTGAAGAGAAGGCGTGACCTGATGGAATGGTATGGGACTCTTTTCTTTCTTCACCGATCAACCTCGATAACGGATCAATTTTAAATGTTCTGATAATGGATGGGTACAGGCTTTTGAAATCAAAAACCACCACATGATCATAGATCCCGGCAACGGGTTCTATAACGTGTCCTCCCCCTGATTGCTCCCCTTGTTCTACATCGCTACAATCATGAGCGACAAATCCCTTGCGGTGTATCCGGGGAAGGTAGAAATGGTCGAACGCCCTGGCCGTCATACCTATTTTATCCATTAACAGCCCGGATACTTTTGTTCGTTCCACAATCATGGGAATGAGACTGGTTTTTTTGAAGATGTCCGTCACAAGCACGCAGTCCTGAATATTGTATCGCGCTAACGCGGCCTTATCTTCTTTAAACATCCTGTTGATTTCGGTTATTTTATCCTCCTCATTGTCTATTGCTTTGCCTGTCCCCAGGAGTTTTCTGGCTACGGTTTCCAGCTTATAATTTTCGAATGTGTAAAAATTATTTCTCAACGCAGACGGCCCGTCAATGACCACCCTTCCGTCAATGTGGGCAAAATACCCAGCCCCTTTCTTTTCCTCAATTTTTACCGGACGATTCCCCCTGCCAAGGGTAAAGGGTATTTTGTAATAACGAAATTTCTTCTCCAAAAACAGGAGATCAAACCCTACTACATACCATCCGATTATCAGGTCGGGATCAAAGGAATGAAACGCAGAGAGGAATGTCTTCACTACCTCCTTTTCTGAAGGGACAAAATGCACATATTCCTCATTCGCAACGTTACCCGCCTGGTCTCCCTGCATAATAACGATCTTTTGCTCCTTATCGTTTTCTACCATATGAAGGGCGATAGAATAGAGTTCTCCGGTATGAGCGTTTGTTTCGATATCCAGCGACAGGACTTTAAACGTGGGAGTGTAGTCAGTGGTCTTGATTTCCGGGTTGACCATTCTTCTCAATACACCGTTTTCCCTCACTTCTCCTTTTACCCCGATAGAGCCATTTATAAACCTTTCCATTAGAAAACGATCTTCCGGCCTGATATCTGATTCATAGCATTGAATACCGTTTGATTTGAGCAAATGTCTTGCCTGCAACATCTCGTGATGGGAGTGAAAGTAAAGCGCATCCGCATTTTCACGGGAAAAGGTACGCAACTTCAGTACTTTCCTTTCGAGATATTTAATGTTTGGAGGCAACTGGCAGTTGGAGGAAACAAAAAAGAGCGGTTTGTTTCTGATAAAAATTTCTACCGGTCCAGGGTCGCTGGCACAGAGGAGCTGTATATAATTTTGATTTCCCTCGTCCTCATTATGTGCCGTTAGTATAAAGGCATTTATTGTTTCCATCAATTTGTGCTGCTACTGCAATAATTTTCGCAATTTGTCCGGTATGGCAGCGGGTTTTCGACTTGCGTTAAGGCATGCGAGTTTGGTGTAACCTTCAGCGACCAATTTATCACTCCCTTCCCTGAATATTTTATAACTAAATTGGACCGTTGCATGTTTTAATTCGGAAACCCATGTTTGGATAATGAGCACGTCGTCATAATACGCAGGGGAGCGGAAATTACAGTGTGCTTCCGCCACGGGGAAATAGATGTGTTCCTTTTCCATTTCCGAGTAAGGCAATCCGTATTGCCTCAAATATTCAGTGCGTCCCATTTCAAAGAAAACAAAGAAATTCGCGTAGTAAACAATCCCCATCTGATCTGTTTCCTGATATCGTATGCGTGTTTTGATTTCGTGTATTTTCATAAAAAGAAAAGGGCACGGTTTTTAACGTCGTGCCCCCATTTTAAAATAACAAGGAAGTTACTATTTCCTGAACGCAGTGAGATAAGAGTCGCTGTAAACATTTTTGTTCATAATAATTTCAGCCGTAATTGCCGCGTCCATCAGGTCTTTATCAAGCACATCCATTACTGCGGCATTCAACCCATATGCAATTCCCATCGTTAAGAAGGTACGGGCAAGAAGCCTTTTTTCCTTTGTTCCCTGGGAAAAATTGCTTAATCCCACATTTCTCTGAGGCGCCGGGTCGGAAATCATTTGTATTTGGCTGAAAATATCAAACATGAGTGCGGGTTGTTTTTGGTCTACATTGATGGGAAACAACACAGGATCAATAAGAATTTTTTCCATAGGAAAATTATGTTCAACGGCTTTCTCTACAATCTGCATTACGAATTCCATACGCTTTTCCACGTCCTGCGGAATACCGTGTTTGTCCATGGTCAGGCATATGAGGGCTGCATTATGGTCTTTCGCGATGTTCATATATTTATCCAGTTCTTCAGGATCGCTCTTTGTGGAATTGATTAACACGTCATTTTTTATTACCGACAAACCGGCTTCCACTATGTCCCATTTTTGACTGTCAATGGCAATGGGAGTCTTAACGGCGTCCTGAATAACCTCAATCAGCCATTTCATGGCATCAGCAGGATCGGTTGCGGCGGGCCCCACATTTACATCCAGGTACGTAGCCCCTGCGTCCGTCTGCTTTTTCGCCAGTTCCTGTATGGCCTTCGGATCTTTATTTTTAATACTCTCCCTTACATCTTTAAACATACCATTGATACGTTCACCGATAGAAATCATCGTATGTTTTCCCCTTTTTAAAATCGTAATTTTAGTATAAACGGTCAATACATTTTTTTACTGCGGCTACGGCTTTTGGGTGATTCATCCTGATAATATCCACCCCTGATTGCAAAAGACTCATTGCCGTAATAGTTTCCCACATGGGACCCCTTTCCTCCCTCGGGCCCCATTGCGGTGCATCGCTGTCTTCAGATTTTGCTTCTTTCGCCCTCCATGCTTCATGGCCGACATCACAGATCACCGGCATTGCCATTAATTTATCACCGGTTAAAGCGGCGATTCTTTCACGTTCCTGTATGGAGTATGTGTATTCCATTCCGTACCCAAGCGCACCTGTTGTCTGAAACATAACAATGCGGTTGAGGGGAAAATCCATTTCTGAAACGAGGATGTTTACCTGTTTCGCAATATTAATATCTACCGGAGAAAGGGTAATAATGCTATGCCCGTCCGCAAGGCAGGTAACGGTAAGGGTTTTGTAATTGTCCTGGGTTACTACTCCCATAAGGCAATTTTCACCTTTCACCGCCTGACTTACTTTTGGTAAAACCTCATTATCCTTTTCATCATGTTCACAACCCCAAATGATTAAGGGAACGCCTACGGCGGCAAGGATAGCCTTCGTGATATCTGCGGTTTCTGCCGCAGACTTGTTTCCTTTATCAGGATGAATGCCCTCCAGTTTCAAACAGATTAAATCCGCTCCATACTCAACACATTTTTTTGCCCACTGCGCCGGATCGTTCAGCACGTCAGCAAAAGGTTTTATTAACGTCTCAGGCCAACCATCAGGCGGTGTGTCATAGACATCCATTGCGATTACCGGTTTGTGGCCATGACTCCCGTCAAAGTCCATAAAAGGAATACATTTTGAACCCCCGATAGTAATCGTTTTCTCTCTTGTTCCGCCTTTTTCTTTTGTTGCTCCGATAGTAATTTCGTTTACACTACTTGTCCACTTCTCAGCTACATTTGGTATTTCCATGAATCGTTCTCCTACTTATCCAAGTCTAATGAAAAAATCATATTTTGCCGGCAGTGCTTCTTTCTAATGCAGACGCCGGCAAATGTTGCCGTAAAAAATCCCCCAATTTCCGATAAAATTTACTCTCCCGTGAAATCTCAAAAACGGAAACACCACATGCGGCAGAGTTATATATTTCCTGGTCGAATGGGAGTATGGCAGCGATTTTAATTCCCAAACTATCCAGTTTCTGTTGCAGATTTTCATGAATACCATCTTCCGGCACACGATTTAACACGCAAAATTTCTCCTTAATTGTTATAGGAAGGGAATCTGCCAGCTTAATGATACGCTGCATAGTTAATGCGCCTACAACAGTAGGTTCGCTGACTATCATCAAAAAATCAATATTATTTGTTGTTCTGCGGGAAAGATGCTCCATCCCCGCTTCATTGTCCAGTACAACAAAAGGATATGTCGTACCTACTTTATCAAGATATTTTCGAAGGAGATTGTTGACGTAACAATAACATTTTGGTCCCTCTGGCCTGCCCATGGTCAAAAGATCAAATTTATCTCTTTCGATAATCGATTCTTCGATACTATACTCTATGTATCTGTCCTTTGACATTCCAGGGGGAAAATCTACCTTTTTTTCAACAATATCTTCCCGTATGTCGGCAATAGTGTTTTCGATGTGTAAACCAAGCAATGGGCCTAAAGAAGAATTTGGGTCTGCATCAACCGCTGAAACGGTTTGGTTTAATTCTTCTGTAATGTATCGTATGATGAGTGCGGAAATAGTAGATTTTCCCGTACCACCTTTTCCCGCAACCGCAATGTTATATGACATAATATTATGTATCCTTTATTTTTTTACTTAACTGCTAATTCTTCTGCTACGGATGGAAATTTTTCGATATTCGTGTGAGGAAGAAAATTTGCTGATACATATTCTTCCATATATTTATTGTTGGACATAAGATCAATGTATGTCATTTTCGCACCGATTTCTTTTGCCACTTCATGGGCTTCTGTGGAGAATAAAGTCATTTTAGCTCCGATTATTGAAGTGTTGCCGACAAAGTGTACTTTTGAGATTGAAATATCGGGGAGCATTCCAATTGTAATTGCACTTCTTGTATCGAGATAATTTCCGAAACCGCCCGCAAGGTATACTTGTTCTATACTTTCCACATCCATACCCATAGATTCCAGCAACGTGGAAATTGCAGAATAAATGGCAGCCTTAGACCGAATGAGGTTCTGTATATCTGCCTGCGTAATAACGATGTCTTTGTCTTTTGCAGTTTCTTTCCTGTCTACAAGAAGAAATTCCTGCCCGTCATCTGTGGATCGTAATCTTTTTGTATTTATTCCTTTTTGAAAATTTCCCGTTCTGTCAATGACTCCGCTTCTTACCAGATTTGCCAGGCACTCCAAAAGCCCGGAACCACAGATTCCAGTTGGGGGAACATTTCCAATCGTTTTGTATGCAACTTCAAAATCAGGCAAAATAGTAATCTTTTCAATAGCGCCTTTCGCTGCACGCATACCGCAGGCAATCCCGCTTCCTTCAAAGGATGGGCCTGCAGAAGCAGAACAACATACCAGCCAGTCCTTGTTTCCCAGCACGATTTCACCATTCGTGCCAATGTCGATGAGCAATGATAATGCTTCTGTTGTATCTAATCTTATGGATAAAACACCGGAAGATATGTCTCCGCCTACATAAGCCCCGACACAAGGCATCGTGTAAAGTAAACCGTGATTATTAATCCTCACACCAATTTCACTTGCACGTATCGGCGCCACAAAATTAGCTGCCGGAAGATACGGTTCTTTTCTTATATTTGTTGGGTCGAGGCCAAGGAGGAAGTGGGTCATTACCGTATTGCCTGCGCAAACAATGGCATTAACATCATGAATATTTAATGAATTTCTTTTTACCAGAGTGGAAATGAGGTGATTAATATCCTCCGTCAGCATTTCTTGCATCATTTCCATGGCATTGTTTTGGGATGCGTACATAATTCTCTGTATGTAATCATCCCCGTATCTGATTTGTGAATTATACGTGGCTTCTGCGTCAATGGTTTCCATAGTTGACAAATTAATCAGGTGCGCTACAACTGTTGTGGTTCCAACATCAACAGCTACTCCATAATTGTGTGCGCTTACATCACCCGCCTGTACCTCGATTATTTCAAACAATGATCCTCTGCTACCAAGGGTTACCGTTATATTCCAATTGCAGCTCCTCAACAAAGCTGGTAATTGTTTTAAGACAGAGAAATTTATGGTTAATTTCTCTGAAGGTATCTTCGTTTTCGAGGAGATGTTCTGACAGAGTCGTTCAAAATCGGCCATATTGTCATCCATGGTCGGAGGTGGCAATTCGAAGTAATATTTGTTAACAAGTGGAGAATGTTTAAACTGTTCTATCCCCGGGCTGACTGCTGCCTGAGAACCGGAAAACTGAGGGAAATGTCCCACAAGTATCTGGCTTTTGTCCAGCCTTGACTCTTCCGGAATAAAAACCTCAAGATCATTTTCTATTATTGTTTTGCATGCCAGCACATATCCTTTTTTGGCTTCTTCTTCTGAAATATGCGAAGATGGGATGACTTGCTCCCTCCCGGACTGAAGAATTACTTTACATTTACCGCAGGTACCATCTCCACCACATAAGGCATTAATGAAAAGATCTCCTTTGTATGATGCATCCAGTACCGTCTTGCCCTCTTCTATTTCGACAGTAACATCGTTAGGGAGAAAATGTATTTTAAAGCGTGAATTTTCCATTTATATTGTCGCAGATTCTTCTATTTATTATAGATGATGTCAATTATGCCACTCGTTCTTCAGGTAAGAAGGTAATCCGGAAGCTTCTCTGGGTCCAACAAGTATTTCCCACCCAAGAGTTTCCTGCAATTTTCCTGACATTGCAGCAACAAGCCCGGGAATAATTAACTTCTTGTGCTTAACCTTGGAGGCAACCTGGCAGTCTTCCATAGCTTTTGCTACGGTTTTGTCATTCAACTTGTCACCCGAGTAAGCAGTTAACACAGAAGTTCCGCCTGTATCAACAGACAGTATATACGCAGGAACACGGCTCGACTCCACTTCACCTTGTACCGTATAATAGGTAAGAGAGAAGTTGGTAGTGAACATAACGGGCGAATTGTCTTTTACGTCTCCGATGCTATATAACTTTGGCTCAACCTGGATCGGCTTTTGCGGATCAGTATATAAATTAGTCCTGACGGTAAGCAAGGGCATAATTCCCCAAGGCTCGCAATTATTCACCACCACAACACCGGCATACTTTGCTAAGTATGTGGCTGCTAATGAAATTTCCTGGAATGGATCTTCTTCGGAAACGATCGTGATAGCAGGGAATCCGATGGCACGGAAGTTCTTCTTGAGAGCGGCACGCCTGATTTTTGTTAATTTCTGCAACACCTCTTTGGGGTTATTGCCGCTTACGTCCAGGACAATTTCCTCTACACCAGCTTTTTTTGCACATTCGGCTAGATCAGCAAGTTCTTCGACTGTCGGAGCGGTTACTGTCATCGGACATTTTTTTTCAACGGCCAATGCCGCCATCGATTCACAATTTTGAGCGTTTGCACCATGCAACAAAGGTCTTTTTTCCGCACAGGTCGCCAGGGCCGCTTTCATATTATCTACGGAGGTACTACTTAAAATAATACTAAGATGAGAGCTATCGTTTATTTTTTTTGCTGCTTCGGTAAATTTTTCTGCACTATTGCTTTTATTAATAAGAGTAACCAGATTAATTTCTATCTCGGTACCGACTCTTGTGAGTTTCATGTCATTAATCTTTTTCAGACGTTCGTCAAATTCTTCTTTGCTTAAATCATCATTAATGGTAATTCCTATACCGGTAGGGTGGTAAAATTTTTCATCATGCCTAAATAATACGTTTTCCTCTCCCACTTGTACCTTTTTATCATTTACCCCAATGGTAACCAGTTTTATTGGGGGAGCAGATGCAGCGCCTAACGTATTTTTTGCCTCTTCACTTACGTCAGGGCAATCTGAAAGATTTGCCTTCTTCTGTGCCAACTGCATGGCAAAGGCAAGACATGTCGGCCTCCCACATTTTTTGCAATTTGTTTTTGGAAGCAACTTATAAATATCTAGTCCGGTTAAAGCCATTCTTTACTATCCTTTCGATAACAAGTTAGCAATTTCTTATATAAAAAAATACCCCTTTGCCATTGTTCAACTATAAGGAAAAGGGGTTAATATTCTATACGGGATTACTTAAAATATCAAGTAATTACCCATATGTATTTTAATGGGCTATATTTTTAAGTCGTCACTGGAAGATATGATTTTATTGACCAAACCATACTGCAGTGCTTCTTCGGCTGACATCCAAAAATTTCTCTTCGTGTCTGTTTCTACTTTTTCTATTGTTTGACCCGTTTCCTCGGAAATCAAACGATTAATTTTTTCCCTGCATTTAAGTATTTCGTTCGCCTCAATTTGAATGTCAGAGGCAGTTCCATGAATACCTGTTGATGGTTGATGGATAAGGATACGTGAACTTGGCAAGCTATAACGATCCTCTTTTTTTGCCCCCAATAGTATTATAACTGCTGCGCTGGCAACTACCCCGGCACAAATAGCTTTAACTTTCGGTTTAACAAATCGTATCATATCGTACATAGCAAAACCGGCATCGGCATCTCCACCCGGCGAATTAATGAAAATTTTAATGTCGTCATTATTATCCGCTTCGAGGAGTAAGAGTTGCGTTATCACCCTTTCTGCCATTTTTTTATTTACTTCATCTGTTACAATAATCGTACGTGTCTTCAGTAATTTTGCAATTAAATCTCCTCCGCCACGTTTTTTTTCTTTCTCCTCTTCTTCGCTATCACACTTGGTGATTAAAAATGGCATTTTAAAAGTCATACATTGAACTCCACGGTAAAATCCTAAAATAAGATATAAATAATGGTTCACCGCCGAAAACGGCACAAGCGGAGAACGCAGAGAAAAAAACGGAAGAAATATGTATAACTTTCCTGTCTTTTAACCTCTGATAATCGTTACGGTTTCTCAGCGTTTTCTGCGGCAAGCTGAACTGCTAACCCGACACGTTCCCAAACTCCTGTTTCGTTCAGAACATTGGATCCATGGACAAAGCAGGGTGATTTACTTTCTGCATATATTCCAATACTTCTTCTTCCGTCTGAGCTACGGTCTCATCGGCAATTTTATTCAGGAAATATTCCAAACCCAGTTCATTAGCCGTTTTTTCAAGTTGTTCAGAAAGTTCTTCTTTGAGTGCTTTCGGCATCCATACTACGCGTCCCAAACCGCCGTCAGCAGAAATAAACTTTTTGCTTCCTAAATAAAATTTACTATGCCCCATAAAACCGGGAGTTTGAAGCCCACCCCCTACGGTACCTGCCATTGTGGAGAATTTCATGCCGCTTGGGGTCATTTCCGTAAAATCACGGTCTACCACCATAATCCCGTTTGTCATTGGCAGCATAGCAGAAATACATTCAAAACACCCGCAGCTTGTCATTGGGTCAGTCATTATGCTGTAAAGACTCACCTTGTCAAGCGCCCGATTCGAACTGTTATATAAGAATTCATTTGTGCCGTCCCACTGACCCAGTTTGTCATCTATCACTTTTCCCTTTTCTATAGGTTGATTTGGTCCTGTCGGATTTATTTCATAACCCGCTTTCCCGTCAAGCCAACTGACGGAACCGCACAAACCTGAACGTTCAGGGGTAACAATACAGACATGCGAGGGGGCAAAACTCTGGCAAAGCGTGCAACTGTAAAAGAGATTTGCGGAATCATCCGTCATACCCTCTAAACGTGCGTCACGTTCCGCAAATGCAGCACGAACTTCATTTAACTTTCCTTCCACATCTTCTTTTTTTGTATACAGGGTTACTTGCACCTTATCGATAATGGCGCCGAATTCCCCGTGAAATTTAGCATGAATAATTTTTCCGATATGTTTCAGCCGTAAACCCGCATTAAATGCGTCTTTGCTTATACGGTGACGAATAATGTCCCTCTGCCCCATATGGAAAATACCCTGCGCCTCACCAAGGAAACGATGCATTTGGCGTTCAAAAATGGGTTCAAAGTCAGGCTGCATTTTTCTGCCGGCTACCTCTGCCATAATACCGAGAGATACTCCTGGCCCTTGCGGAATATCGTCGAGATCAGGACCCACCACTTGTACTTTGCCGTCCTCAACCTCATTGCTTTCCTTTGTGCAGACAAATTCAAAAGCGGGAACTCCCGGTCCTCCAATTTCTATCTGCATGTCATCTTTTCTTATACGCTCTCCCTCAAAGGCAGGGCCGTACGCAACCGGAATATCAACCTTGTGGACGGAAATTTTCAAACCGCGCACTTCGATACACTTTTCCACAATCTTATCGACAGGCACCCTTGACACCACATGTTCGTAAGTACACACCCCCGTAGGTAAAATTTCAGGTATATCGATATTGGTAATAGTTGGAAAACCATAGTTAATTGCCCCTGCTGCATTTGCATATTGTTCATCCGTTACTTCTGTTCCCAGCGCCAGAACAAAAGCAAAAATCCGGTTTTTATTATAAAGGAGATTCCTTCGTGCCTCACCCGGTGGTACATTTCCAAAAGAAAGGGCTGCCCTGTTTGCGAATCCCAGTGAATAGACAGCAGCGGATGTTTCCTTTCCGAAAGGTACCAGCCTTGTATCCCATCCCATTTGGACACCTTTTTCTTCCAGTTGTTCGGCAAACGAAGTACCTAAATTGTCTGATTGCATGAATACATACAGATTTTTTTCCTGAAGTTCCCTGGCTATTTTTACCGCGGTATCGGAATCAGGAGCGCAGCCGACGATTGCAGCAAATCCAGGCGCCGTGCCATCTACAAATTCAATCCCTCTTTCACGCATTATAATATCGTTCGCGGCGCCCAACCAGATTCCATCAACAGGCGGAGGCCCTATCAAATATTTACACGCCTCATAAACTTCTTCGGCAAAAAGTGTCGCCATACCTGCATCCAGCGTATGCCCCAGATAGGGAACCCAATGTTTTTCTGCAGGTAACGGTGGCAGCATGCTCCTTGCCATACCTATAATATGAACACAATCTTCCAGTGTTTTTACAGAAATACCCGTCATGGAATATATGATAGGCAAATAATAAGCGGTATTAGGAAACTCAACTTTACAATCGCGCCCTTTTTGTTCGATTGCTTCGGAAAGCTTTTTGTCAGCTTTATCTACGATTTGATATGCTCCGCGTATTGCGGCAGAACAAATTATCTTTGACATATAACAACGCCCCTTTAATCCATTTTTTAATGATGCCCTGCAGGTTTACATTCCCGCTCCAACGCTCTTCTTTCAGCCATATCGTAAAGCTTCCTTTCTTTCTTTACGTTTATACCGAGAGCCTCTCTTTTCATTTCGATATGATCCATTAACATCTTCCCGATCTTTTTGATATCAGGCTCGAAATCCCATCTCGCACCTACCTGTTCTTCCAATTCTTTAGTAAGTAATCTTTGCATGTCAGGGGCCCCTGCCACCGGAGAATTCATTCCAAATACCGTATAAATCCCGGATGCAACCAAATATTGGCCAATAGCAATAGCCTTTTCACTCATCCACTCCAGACATGCACCTGCAACAGGCAAGTCACTGATATCATTACCCAATCCGCCTTCTTTTGCCATTTCAGAACAGGCAATAAGAATGCGGCTGTTATCTACACATGCACCGGAATGTAAAACCGGAGGTATGCCAACCGCCTCGCAAACTTCTTTTAATCCCGCACCGCACTGATCTTTGAGTTCCGGAAGCATCAGACCGCCGGAAGCGCATTGACCCGCTGCGCATCCCGTTGCAACAACCAGGAAATTGTTTGCGATGAGTTCTTTCGCCATCTCAACATACGATTGGGTGCATTCGCCAGCTTTCGGGCTTGTGCAACCTGCAATCCCAACAACTCCCCTGATTCTTCCGTTTATGATATTATCATTTAATGGTCTGTAACTTGCGCGATATCTCCCGCCCAACATATATTTAATTGTTTCATGGCTAAACCCTGCAATAAGGTTAGGTTCGGAAGCGCTTGGAATAAATACTTTTTTGTTATCACGGTTTTTGTAATTATCTATCGCCATTAAAATAATTTTTTTGGCGGACTCTAATGCACTTTCATCCTCAAATTCAACATGTTCAGCACCTGCAATTTTTGCTTTTGATAACGTAGTTATAAGCTTCGTGTGGAAATGTTTTGCCGTCTCGGCAAGCGCCTGCATTACGCATTGAATATCAACAACCATTAACTCCACCGCACCGGTTGCCATAGCTCCTTCCTGTATGGTCATATGCCCGGCCATGGGGATTCCATGGCGAACAAGAAGTTCGTTCGCGGTACAACAGAGGCCTGCAATAACAAGACCTTTCGCCCCCGATGCGGATACCGCTTTTTCTACGTCAGGATCGCTTGATGCAAGAACAATTGCTTCGGCAAGCTGAGGTTCATGACCATGAACAATGATGTTTACATGATCCTTTTTTATTACGCCAAGATTTGATCTTCCCTGTACCGGCTTCGGCGTCCCGAACATAATATCTTGCAATTCGGTGGCAATCATGCAGCCTCCCCATCCATCTGCCAGTGAAACACGCATGGCCTGCTTTGTAAGATTTCTATAGTCCTGATCCCCCCCCATGCCGGTCCGGTGCAGGCTTTCAGTTACCTCCCGATCAATTGCACGGGATGCTATTCCCAATTTTTCCCATATTTTTTGACGCGCCTCAGGAGCTCGTTTGAGAAACAAAAGCGTTCCGTAAGGTTTGCCAAATTCCATCAATGCCATCTCACCAACCTCTTCGGCAATCTCATTTATTTCTCGGCCCTTGGTTTCTACACCAAAGCACTCGGCTACCATTTTGAGTTTTTCTATGTCTTTTATACGATAGCCCGGAGCCTCGCCTCTTGCAGTCGACACCAAAAGATGAGCTGCAGCACGGGCATGATCGGAATGACAAGCCGTTCCGGCTCCGCACATACGAAGGAAATGTCTTGCGGCAAAAGTGTTTGCATCCGCACCGCAAACACCCCTTTTCGGCCCTGGGCCGAAAGGGTCAATATTGCATGGTCCATAGTTGCAATGTCTGCAGCATAATGCAAGGCTTCCATAGCCACACTGTGGTAGCTGCGCCTTATATCTATCATAGATCGTTTCCACTTTCGTTTCACGCATTTTATCAAGCATTATTTGATCTGTTGTCTTCTGCTTTTCTTCCATGACACATTCTCCAATCTTTTTGTTGATAATAAAACACAGTTCGATCGGATAATTTTTACTAAGTAATTATCCTGCCGTACTGTCCGTTTCTTCTTCGTTGCCGAGAAGAAATAGAAACGTCAATTATAATGGTTCAGTTATTGAAATCAAGTGAAAATACAATACAATTTTCTTACTTCGTCTTAACAGTCTCTTCTACCTTATTTTTAATTTGTCTGACTTCTTCCAATAATGTGCTATTTTCACTGAAAGCAGCTATTCCCTTAATATCTGATTCGAGTATTTTATCATTGTATGAGATAAATCCCAAAACAGGAATACCATCAAGTCCTTTTTGAATTAAAGCCTTATGTTCTTCAGAAGATACTTTGTTACCAACCACATAAATCGATTTGAGGCCAATATCATCTGCCAATTTTTTTATCTGAAAAGCTGTTTGAATACTTTTAGAACCTGGTTCTACAATTACAATTAATGCATCTACAGCTTTTACGGTAGCCCGCCCCAAATGTTCAACTCCTGCTTCCATATCCACAAGGACAACCTCGTCTCTTTGCACTATTAAATGGCTCAGAAGTGTTCTTAAAAAAGCACTTTCCGGGCAAGCACATCCGCTGCCACCTCGTTTTATGGCGCCTAAGACCATTAGTTTGATTCCATCCTGTTCCAGAGAAAGTTTATCGGGCAAATCGGAAACAGTAGGATTTAATTTAAAAAACTTTCCATATTCGTCTGATGCTCCTGTACGTTCTTTTATCAAATCCTTCATTTGACTAATGGGGATAATTTCAGAGACATTCTTAAAACCAAGTGTTACTGCAAGGTTAGAGACGGGATCAGCATCAATGGTAATTACTTTCTTTCCGTTTTCTTTAAAAACCTTCGCTAATGTTGCAACGAAAGTTGTTTTTCCTACCCCGCCTTTTCCCGATATTGCAATTTTCATAAAATACTATCCTTAATTAATCTGCTAAAACCTGTTTTCATTAAAAACCAAAGTCCATTGAAACTAAATACCAAAAACCTATTTTTGGCCGTAATCATTACAGATTAGAAACAACTACAAGATAAATTTTAGCAAATAATTTGTTTAATTACCAAACAAAATTCAAAATACAAATCTTTCTGTATTTTACCGGCATTTGCACGACCTGAATAAGTTTTAAGGTGTATCAATCCGGTTACATCCTTTCGACCTTAACGGCGCATACCTTATACTCCGGCGTCAACGCAAGGG
>SOET01000030.1 GCA_021646465.1 Candidatus Kuenenia hertensis
TTCCAACGATATTGTGAAACTCAAATTCAGATTGTATTTCTTTTCTCAGGCGGTTTACTTCTGCGGTGGTATTTTTGTGCTGGAGCGCTCTTTGTAATTTAATAATTAATTCGTCAGTGGAAAAGGGTTTTGCGATATAGTCATATGCCCCTTCTTTTGTTGCTGCAACTGCACTTTCAAGGGTTCCATACGCAGTCATAATTACAACAATAATATCCTGATTGTAATTTTTGATTTCCTTCAAGAGTTCCATGCCGCTCATGTTTGGCAATCGTAAATCCGTTACCACGACATCAAATTCTTCCGCCTTTATTAAATGTAATCCCTCATTTGCATTGTCAACTGAACTTACATCAAATCCTTCTTTTTTTAACTGGCTTTCCAATGAAATACGCATCAGTTTTTCATCATCGACAATTAAAATCTTATTACTCATATAAAACTCCTGAAAATATAAAAATTTCTATATTTGTGTTTTAATAGACAATATCGTACAAGTTCAACACGGACAAACGTAGAGACGCATAGCAATGCGTCTCTACAGTCCGTGCCACCCTATTATCAATTTAAAATTCACATTTTATAAGCATCTTGAATATACTTTTCCTGTTAGTGCTGAGTCATTGCCTTGTTCACGGGCAAACATATGTAAAATGTTGATCCCTCCCCTAATTTACTATGAACAACAATGTTTCCGTCATGGTCTTCCACGATTCTTTTACTTATGGCAAGCCCTAAGCCGCTTCCCATTTCTTTTGTAGTAAAAAACGGGTTGAATATCTTGCTTAATATATCATCATTGATGCCAGGACCGGTATCGGTAATTTTTATGTGTATACTTGATTTTTGGTGATTGCAATAGCTGGTAGTAATGGTGAGCATTCCACCATCATCCATACCGTCAAGAGCGTTTACAAGAATGTTAATAATAACCTGTGAAATCTGGTCTGCGTCTGCGTATATTTCGGGAAGACCGGAAAACAGGTGTTTTTCCAGTGTTATGCGTTGTTCTTTGATTCTGTGGTCCAAAAACCGCAGAGAATTGCTTACTACCGCATTTACACAATGATTGGCCATATGTGTTGAATAAGGACGGGAAAACGTCATGAGTTGTTTTACAATAACTTCTATCCTGTTCAGTCCTTCCGCCATTAGTTCCAGGAATTCCTTGTTTTGAGTGACATTTTCCGGTTCCCTCGTCATCATTTTTACGAAATTTTGCAAACCTCCCAGGGGATTGTTAATTTCATGGGCAACGCCCGCCGCCAGTTCTCCAACAGCGGCAAGGCGTTCGGTTTGAATAAGCTGCAGTTCCATTCTTTTTCTTTCGGTGACGTCCCTGCAAATCCATTGGATAGTTCTTTTTTTGCCATATTCAATAATACTTGCGCTAATACTCGTCGGAATAATTTTCCCATCTGCGTGCTGGCAATCAAGGTTGTCCAGCATGCCGGAACCCTCCTTATTTATTTCCAACCATAATTGCCTGGTTTTTTGCCGATCGTATTTGGGAACAATCTCCCATATTTTTTTCTGGCTTAATTCTCTTTTTGAATATCCCGTCAGTTCTTCCGCCTTTTTGTTTGAATCAATAATTTGTGCCATGACGGGATCAAGAGTAAAAATGGCGTCATTGGCAAGATTGATTGATTCCCTGTACTTTTCTTCGGATTCTCTCAACTGCGCGGTTCTCTCCCGTATTCTTTGTTCAAGTCCCGCGTATGATTCTTCCAGTTTTTCTGCCATTTTGTTGAACTCGGAAGCAAGCCTGCCAACCTCATCTTCTGAATTAATTGATATTCTGTGGTCCAGGTTTCCCTTTCCAATTGCTTCTGCACCTTTCACCAGCTGGAAAATTGGCTGAGTAATTCCGTGTGTAATGGCAAAAACGATAACGATAATAATAAGGACGCTTGCACTGACTAAGGTAATAACATGAATTTTAAGTTTTATAATAGGTTTGAATGCCTCCTGTGTATCCTGCTTTACCAGGAGTCCCCACTTTAACTGGGAAATATACCGAAAAGCACAGAGAACCTCTACGCCTCTATAATCAAACGCTTCCGTAATCCCCTCTTCTATAGAATCAAGCATAAAAGATTCGGGGGCTATTAACCGCACAGGAATACTCATATTTAACGCCGTATTTGATAAATGACGCGAGTTATTGAGAAATATAAGATCATTATCTATACGACGTACTAACAACGTTTCTCCCGTTTCCTCTCTCCCCGGCCAGTCTTGCATGAGCGCGCTGATGGAATTTTCGGTGTTTACCCGGATAAGGGCAATACCATTGACGTCCTCCGTCTCCTCCATGGTTATCGAATCGGTAAGTTTTGTAGTGCTGAAAAAGGTCATTCCAATCTGCTTTGTATGTTCTGAATAGTGGATGTCTTTAAAAGGCATTCCGCCATTTTTCAAAACGTCAAGATAATAGTGATAATCCTTGTCTACTATGCCGATATTGGCAGGATTAGTGGATATAACGATTTCGCCGTTTTCAATATCGAGGATGGATATTTCATCGCAATAAATAAGTTTTTCCCTGAGGCTGTTCAGGTATTCTGACAGCCGGTTATAATACACCCTCCCAATCTCGGTTTCTTTCATGCTGCCAATAGTTCGAAACGCTTTTCTCAGGTAGAGCAGGTTGGAAAAAGATGCTTCTAAAGATTTATTTGTGGAAAGGACACTAATATCAACGAACCTTTCCCGCAGCCAGTTATGCATCTGTGTTTTTTTTAAATCGGCAATAGAAGTGAGCTTTTCCATAACCTTTTCGTTTAACGCTTTTTTGCCTTTTTTGTATGAAGTACTGATTACTACGAGAATAGGGATGGTAGTGATAAGAATAAAATAGAAAATAAGTTTTATTTTTATGGTCTTAAAAAAGCGAAAATATCCTTTTTTCTGTTTAAAGATATTGTTTTTGATCGTTTTCAACGGCAACCCCAATTATGGTTTATTTTATTTTGCTATCTGTTCAATTTTTATATAATACTATAATCTGAATTTCTTAAAAACACCAAAGTAGCTTTACCTGACTGTTATTATAGGAGCAAATTTATGCCAGGAAAAACGAATTTCTATTTTATTCCATTTCTTTCTATTATTATAGTAACAATTACCATTCAGTTCAAATCACTGCAAGCCGGAGATTCGGAAATCCCATGGCAGATGTTTAGAAGAGATTTGCAGCACACAGGACAAAGTCCTTTTATCGGGGCACAAAACAATGATTTAAAGTGGTCTTTTAAAATCGATACACGTATTACTTCCTCTCCTGCTGTAGGAAGTGACGGTTCCATCTGTTTCGGCTCTGTAGACGGAAGATTATATGCCCTTAACCAGGATGGCACAAAAAAATGGATACTTCAGGTTGGCGACGAAATAACCGCTTCCCCTGCTATCGGAAGTAATGGAACAATTTATGTTGGCTCACGGGATAAAAAGATGTATGCGGTCTCTCCGAAAGGAAAGGTAGAGTGGACGTATAAAACAGATGGGATCATTATTTCTTCGGCAGCAGTAACAGAAGATTCCCTATATTTCGGATCTGATGATAACATACTTTATGTTCTTTCTCTGGATGGCAAATTAAAATGGAAATATATTGCCCCAAGCCATTTGAAGGCGTCCCCTTCTTTATGGGATGATGGTACTGTCTGTATCTTCGGAGAAAGAGGTACCCTTCACGCAATTTCCACCGATGGTCGTGAAAAATGGGCAAAAAAAGTGGGTACTGGTGTGTATTCTTCATTTTCGTCTCCCTCTATTGGAAAAGATGGGGTGGTGTATGTCGGTGCGGATAATGGAAGACTGGTTGCCATAAACCCTGACGGAAAGATCCGGTGGTTTGTCAATACCGGGAAAGCGGTACATAGCAGTCCTGCAATAGGAGAGGATGGATCAATTGTATTTGGTTCGTATAATGGCTTTGTGTATGCGGTTCACCCGGACTGTAAATTAAAATGGAGCTTCAGAACGGGAGGATGGGTAGAATCATCCCCCGCAATTGATGCAGAGGGAACTGTTTATATTGGTTCAAGCGACGGAAAGCTTTATGCCATCAACGCAAAAGGTAATTTGAAATGGTCATTCCAAACCATGGGCGTAATTGAATCATCACCTGCCATTGGCCCTGATGGTACCATTTATATCGGATCTAATGATAACCATCTTTATGCAATTGGAGGAGAGGGGAAAAATACTTCGGTACCTTTATTTGATGAATAGGTTTCATAGGGAGATAGTGAATTTTCAGATGCCAAAGATGAACGGATTGGATTTTATAAAAAGAGTGCGGAAGGCTCAGACAGCGAAATAGTAATAATATAAATTAGGCTGCCTTTGGCAGCAACTTTTTATCTCCCCTCTAATAAGAGGGGTCGGGGGTGTGTAAAAAATGCCTTTAACACACCCCTTAATCCTCTCTTTTTAGAGGGGAAACCAAGATTGAAATTCCTAAACATTAAATTACGGTTAAAATATACTATATGAAGAATAAGGGAAAAATCAGCCGTAGAGGTTTTTTAAAGACAGGCATAGCAGTCGGCGCTGGAGTGTATGGCCTGTCGTACCTTAGTACGATAAAGAAAAAACCTAAGCTGAAACAATTGAAGAAACATAACTTAAAACCGGATTTGGTTGTGGTTCATGGAAGTCTGACAAGCGCAAATGAAGAAGCAATTATTGTCAATGAAATGGTACGACGTGCTGTTAGCGCACTGGGAGGAATGCGCAAACTTGTTTCCAATGGAGACAAAGTGCTTATCAAGCCGAACATTGCCTGGAACCAGGCGCCAGAATTTGCCGCCAATACGAATCCCTATGTCGTTGCCGCACTTATTGAGTTATGTAAAGATGCCGGCGCCCGTTCGGTGAAAGTTATGGACCACACATGCTCCACAAACCCGGAAACCTCATACAACAGAAGCGGCATTGCTTCCGCCGCCATTCAGGCGGGTGCAAAAGTTTCATACGTGAATAAAAACCGTTTCCGTGATTTCGTTATTCCTGACGGTACGGTTTTAAATCTATGGCCTTTTTATGAGGAAATGGTATATAAAGATGAAGTGGATGTGCTCATTAACGTACCCATAGCAAAACAGCATGGTACGTCAAGGCTTTCCATGGGTTTGAAAAATGTCTTCGGCATGATCGGCGGAGACAGGGGCAGCCTGCATACCGATATACACGCAAAAATTGCAGACCTTAACAAATTTGTAAAAGTAGACCTTACCGTGCTTGACGCATTCAGGATTTTAAAAAAGAACGGCCCCACGGGAGGGAGACTGGACGATGTTGATAATTCCCCCGGAAATGCAAGGCGCATTATCGTTAGCACAGACCCGGTTGCGATTGACGCATATGGCGCCACATTGTTTGGCATTCAACCTAAAGATGTGGGATATATCAGGAAATCCCATGAAGAAGGATTGGGGGAAATGGATTACAAATTAAGGGGTTTTGAAGAATTCCACCTATGAAGAAAAAACAAAACAATTGGCCTTTTTACACACGCAGGGTCATTCAATTTATTAGTTTCTCTCTCTTCCTTTATCTGTTGCTCTTTTTAGACCCGCTGACAGAAAGAGACGCATCCGTAAATGTATTTCTTCGCATGAGCCCCCTTTCCGCTATAGGTGCAATGATGGCGGCAAGGAAGTTTATCTTCAACTACTGGCCTGCATTCCTTATCTTATTTTTAACCATACCCTTCGGGCGTTATTTTTGTGCGTGGATTTGCCCTCTGGGAACAACAATAGATATTACCGATGGGTTTTTTGCGGGTTTCAGAAAATATGCGCGAAAGTCCGTATATGATGGAAGGCGGATAAAATACTATCTCCTTGCGTTTCTTTTATTAAGTCTGCTCCTGGGGTTGCAATGCGCCGGCTGGTTTGACCCTCTCTCTATTGCAACAAGCGTATTCGCAATGAGCATTCATCCTTATATTGTCCATCTTGGTGATTCCTTTTTTGGTTATTTGGGAAATATTCCTTTTTTTGGGCATGTATTTTCTTTTTTCCATACTTTTTTTCAGGATGTACTTTTTGCTTACCATGCTCCCTTTTTCCGTGCCCATGGAATCCTCTTGTTTGTTTTTATCCTCATCATTACCTTTGGAATAGTGTTGAGGCGCTACTGGTGCAGGAACATTTGCCCGATGGGAGCCCTGTTCGCGCTTTTCTCTGACTGGTCGTTCTTTAAGCGTAATGTTTCATCAACATGCACAAGCTGCGGTTTATGTGTTGAAAAATGCGGTATGGGCGCGATAGGGAGCGATGGGAAAAGCACAAAAGAGGGAGAATGTATTTTGTGTATGACCTGCCGGAAAGTATGTCCGGAACACAGTGTTACTTTCAGAAGACAACAGCCTCCTATACAAAAATATGCCATCGACCTCTCCAGGAGGGCTTTTGTGGTTAGTGGTATTACAAGCGCCGCAATCATCCCTTTTTTGAAATTGAACTATCGAAAGAAAATTAATAAGGAAAATGTTTCCGTAATTCGTCCTCCGGGCGCTGTAAATGAAAAAGAATTTCTTGCCCGTTGCATACGGTGCGGGGAATGTATGAAAGTTTGCAAAACGAACGGCCTGCACCCTGTTTTATTGGAATATGGTATTGACGGCGTATGGACGCCGCAATTAATTCCAAGAATAGGATATTGTGACTATGGTTGCGTATTGTGCACACGGGTGTGCCCGTCAGGGGCTATTAAACGTTTGCCGCTTGAAGAAAAACGATGGGTTGCGTTAGGAAAGGCCAGGATAGATCATAACCGGTGTATCCCCTGGGTAGGTTATTCACGCCTTCCGGAACTCAAGAAAGAATGGCAGGATTTTAATTGCGGCGTATGTGAAGAAGTGTGTCCTGTGCCCACAAAGGCAATCCATTTTAATACGTATGTGGACGAACAAGGAAGGGAAATTCGAAGACCTTTCGTAAGAGAAGACGTTTGCGTGGGATGCGGTTTTTGCGAAAAAGTATGCCCAGTTTTAGGGACTTCCGCTATTGTCGTGGAAGGAATCCAGCCCCAAACGACTGTTAAAAAAGAAAGGGATCTGAAAATATTGCCATCCGGCAACTTTCTCCCCAAAACACTTGGAAACTGGAAAAGAATTACAGAGACGAAGGCTTATGAAGGAAAGGAAAAATTGTACGAATATATAAATGGAGGTGCGGAGCCGTATTTATCGTATTCATTTATTCGTGTGACCAACGCGGAGTATGGCGATGACACAGGAAAAGAGATTTTGATAGATATTTGGGAATTTGAGACTGCGGAAGATGCATTCGGAGTCTTTACAAAAGACCGTGCGGGTATTGACATAAAATTAGGCAACAGGGCTGCTTTGTTCGAGAATTACTTATGCATCTGGAATGATGTGTATTGCATAAAAGTGGAACCGCGGCAGGGCGATATTCCCGCCGGGGAAATCACCGCTGCTGGTAAATCCGTTATAGATTTAATGCCGTACAAAAAGGAAATGCTCCCCGATATAGTACGGTATTTGCCGGAAAATAATCTTGTGAAAGAAAGCCTGAAATTTTTTCACAAAAAAATAATCCTTGATAACATCTTTATATCAGACAATTTTATTGAAGAAAACGTATTTCATTTAAGCGAACAGACCAATGCTGTTATTGCAGAATATGAATATGGGGAAGAAGTTTCTTTGTTACTCATGCTGGTAAAATACCCTGACAGCAATATTGCCTCAAGCGCATTAGAAGATGCAATTCAGTTGTGGAGGGCATGGGGAGAAAATGAGATGGTTACTGATGCCATCCATACCTTTCAAAGTAAAAACGCATACTCTACCTCTTTTTTGCGGGAAAAACATTTCTTAGCGGCAACATTTCTTTCCAAAAACAGGGAAGAGGGTGAAAAATTACTTAAAAGTGTTTTGGAAAAATTATAAATCGTAGTTGCAATTTATATTCCAATTTGTATAATGCCGCTATTTTATATCCTACTACATTTACCATCTCTTTAGATTTCGGAGGCAAAATTTTAATGAATATATTAAAATCGTTGTCTTTTGTTATCACCTTAACGACAATTATTTTTGTGACGGGTTTATATTCCTTTAATTCAATCGGATATGCCAGCCAATTTAAAACCATTGATATAATGGAAGGACACGGCGATTGTATAAATGACAATATCACAAACGCCGTATCCAATAAAAAGAAGAAAAAAAGTGAAGAATATCTTCCAGAACTAAAGGAGGATACCCTCAAATTTGGCAGTGGCCCAACGTGGTTGTGGGCAGGAATTGAAGCAGAAACCGGAATTGATGATCCGGCTACCATTACCTTTTGGCTTGAAGACCAGAATGGGAACGAGATCAGTGGAACAAGAAAAACCGTAGAATTAACACAGTCTGGTGATGGGAACGGAAGTGAGAATGCACTTTCTGAATGGTTTGAGTTTAATGGTGATGATCCTGATACACAAGGTTTGAGTCAATTAAACCCTTCAACGCTTTATATAGCAAATTTCGAAGTATCAAATAGTTACGGCAACGTCTCTCTGGAACAACAAATATCTACTACTGCGGATGATAATGATAGTGCGCCAAAAATTAGCAGCATAAATACAAAGGTTGGTTCAAATTGGTTTTATATGGGGGCGTATTTTCAGGAGCCTCATGACCAGGAAGCTCCTATTGAAGTAACAATGGAATTGCAGAAAAGTGGAGATGAGTGGGTTATCGTACAACAAGTGAATACATCAGGCGCGGAGTGGGTTGACATTAGCTCGAGCGAACTTCCGGAGGATAATCCAATGTCCGTAGTAACACCGAATACCGTTTATAACTATCGTTTTACGGCAATTGATGATGATGGAGATCAGACGGAAGCAACAGGCTCTTTCACAACGGATTCGTTGTCGGAAGACCCCCCCGTCTTAGGTTCTTCCGGAGTAAAAGTTTCTCCGGATGCATACAGCGCCTGGCTTGGTTTTTGGGCGTATGAGCAAAATGATTCGGATGCACTGCTTACCGCAAGGCTTTACCTTGGTGATACCGAAGATAGTCTGGAGTTGATAGATCAAAAAACGAGAGAAGGCGATGGCATGATAGAGTTTAACCTCAGCCAGTTAACACCGGAAACAACCTATTACTATATGGTGGAATTGGATGATGATGATGGCCAAAGTCTTGATCCTCCGGTTACGGGACATTTTGAAACACTCACTCCGGAAGAAGAAGCGCCGGTTTTCGGAGATTCCGACCCTGTAAAATCGGTAGGTCCTTATGGAGCATATATAGGAACATACATCAAGGAACCTGGTGATCCTGAAGCGGTACTTACTATGGAACTTAATGTAACTGGTCCGGAAGATTATTTCTATTCAGAAGTATTAACCGATTTGGCGGAAGGTTATTATGGGTTTAATTATGTACACGGTTCGCCAAATAATACCTATGATTGGACTATCTATCTGACGGACGATGATGGGCAGACGACAGAAAAATCCGGGTCATATACAACACCATGGCCTACCGAACTAAAATCGGGTGATCCAAAAGTAAAAACGGGATCTGGCTGGGCTTATGTTGGTATCTGGTTCAATAAACCTGATACAGAAGCCTGGTTGTATGTTGAAGATCCGTACAACACAGGAAATGAATCTGAAATTTATTTAGGGATAAATTCTGAAGATCACCTATTTATTGGCAATACGATAAGTTCGTCCTCTGTAGATTTTCAATTACCTGTAGAAAATAATGTTGTTATGAATTATAGAATAGCAGGAGTAAATGGAAATGAAACCCTTGAAGTTAATGGATCATTTACCTGGATTCCGACTGAATTGAAAATGGCTAGTATGAAAACTATAGAAGGTGAAGGATATGTGTATATTGGTGCATGGTTTAGTAAAAAAAATACTCAGGGAACTTTGTATATTGTTAATCCTGATAATGTAGAGAGTGAAGCAGCAATTGATCTTGGTGTGACTACCTCGGAAGACTCCTGGTTAGGCACAACTATTAAGCAGACAACCGACCTGGGATTTGACTTGATAGATGGGCAAACGTATAACTTCAGGGTTGCAGGCGACTTTAATGGCGGCGAAGAAATTGTTGAAGAAGCAGGATCTTTTACCTGGAATGCACGTGATTAAAAACAATATTCCATTGTTTTTTTCTTTTCCCTGGTACATTTGTCTGAAACAAATTAATTATTGACAAAAAAACGAATGATTTTATAATGTAGTTGTCATTTATATCAGATCTTTTTTAAAGTAAATATCGATAAAGGCAAACCAGTTGTGAGACTGGGACGCAAAGCAAAGGATCTTTTTACTTACTAAACGGCAATCAAGGTGTAAAGCAAAAAACCAATTGGGAGATGAAAATAGAAATTTCCTGAAACCGTTAAAGAAAGAAAGCCCTGCTACCGAACAAGAACTGCTTAAAGTTTATTTTGTTCTGTAGCAGGGCTTTCTTTCTTTATTTGTGCACTAATTGAGACATTAATATGACTAATACAAAGAATCGTACATATGAAAAAATGATTCAACGTATATCGCTTGCCTTTATGGTTGCTGCGGGCGGCGTTATTGGGTCGTTACCGGTTTTTAACGGTAAAGATGCGGATGCAAAGGTGGTAAAGGTTAAAAACGATATTTTGGAAACAGCGTTTGCACAAAATATATCTCAGGTTTGCGATGTAGGTACAAAGGAAAGGCACTGGCAATATATTGTTATACACCATAGCGCTTCTGAAAAGGGAAACGCAACCCGGTTTGATACCTATCATAGAAAACACAGAGGGTGGGAACATGGGCTGGCATACCATTTTGTAATTGGCAACGGGTCGCTTTCTGGAGACGGAGAAATAGAAGTGGGAAATCGCTGGAAAGAACAAATTCATGGCGCTCATACGGCAAATATGGATTGTAACAAGGTGGGGATAGGGATTTGCCTGGTCGGTGATTTTGAAAATGGTGGTGTTCCTACAGGAAACCAATTTGACTCTCTGATCAGGTTAACCCGATATCTTTCCTGGAAATACGATATCCCTTTATCGAACATAATATTGCATAGCCAGGTTCATCAAAAAGGAACGGCATGTCCAGGTAAAAATTTTCCTTTAGATGAATTTAAGACGAGTTTAATCCAAATAGCCTCAAATGAAATATCCCCAGCCCGAAAATCATAATAGTTTTTCTGACTGCACATAATCCAGCCGATTGAAGCGTGTAATATAAAATCTTACATTTTCAAAAATAAGAAAATCTATTCGTTATACTTTTCTCTCCACGAATCCACCTCAAAAGTAAGCGGGTCTGCATAATTGCTTATTGCCTCCGTACTGTAATAAACATGCATGGTTCCTTTTGGTATCTCTAGTCGTTCTTCACCACTAACACTGGTGCAAGGGGATTCGCTATACGTAATCATAATTATTTGCCCCCACATATTGAAAATACCGCCGCTTGCCACGATTTCAAGCTGCCCCCGGCAAACGATATATATCACACCATGGAACTCAAAGGTGGAACTCCCTTTTATTTTTAAATTTCCTTCGACAACCATAATGCCATATCCGGTAATACTATTATCAATATCGAAATCATCCGGAAAGTAGGTTATTTTTGGGTCGCTTGCGGTTCCAAAATTTGTGTATGTTGTTTGAGAGAGTTTATTTGCGGTTATGGAATAATCTGCTTTGTTTTGAAGGTATGAAACCTGGGATTTGACTTTTGTTTCTGTTGGGCCTGCTGCTATGGTTCCGGTGCCATATGCAGACGAAGAACCACCGTCCAGCACGGGACGAACAAAATTCGGGTCACTGCTATTGTAAAGAAGTTCGTTAGAGAATCCTACCTGTACAAGAACCGCAGGGTCCTGTACTCCTCCTTGTACCCTGAACTCTTCCTGTGATGCAATCCCAAGTTTATCGTCACCCGAACCATCCCCGGTATTTGTTGAGCTATCAAGTGTATCGTCTCCCGTGATAAAAACGTCCTTAACAACATTTCCTATTTGTTCTCCATTATCACCTATTGGATCGATATCTACCCCGCTTCCCAGTACGATTCTATCATTATCAATTGTACCATTTTCATTGTCAATCATAGTAATTGCCGCCGGATAGCTGTCAAAATGAATTTTACTGACAGTAGCTTCAGTAATATGTGTACTGCCATTTGATAAGGTTCCTGTTGATGTAATAACAACTTTACCATTACTATCTGCGGTAGTATCTCCATCCCAGTCATTGCTATCATCGCTGACGGTTACTGTGTATGTACCATTGCCAAAAGAAACGTTTTCACCAAAATTTAAGATTCCCGGGCTGCCTCCGTATGTCCCATCTAATACGTCATCAAAAGGTGTTACTTTCAAAACTGCTTTAGCATGCTCAAACCCGGCTTCCGCAATATAAAATGATTGCATGCTGGATTTATAATTACTGCTTATGGTAATATCTGTAATAGTTGTTACAACTCCTACTGTTCCTGCAATCGCCAGGACAGCAACAAGCACCAAAGCAGCAATTAAGGCTATTCCTTTATCATTTCTGAATAATGTTTGTTTGATAGTTTTGATCATAATTGTTTGAAATGCAGTCACTGGTTTCTTATCTTTATTGTTGAAGTCACCGTTGCCCTCCTGTAACCATCCCCGGTGTAATAAGGATCTTGTATAGCAGTGCGTCCTGTAATTACAAGGTTAACAGTATTTGTTGCCCCGGAGGTTGCATCTGTATCATACGTAAAACTCAACGCCTCTATATTTTCAGCAACTGGTTGATTGTTTCTTTCTATTTTCAGATTACTTGTATCATGGCTAAAGGTAATCACTTCTATGGTTCTTACCGTGGTACTTCCCAGATCAGTATAGGAATGTGTTAAAGGAGTGCTGAGATAGATTGTGTCTGGCTCTCCAGAGACACTATATGCAGTGGGAGAACCTGCCAGAATAATATCTGTGCTGCTGCCTTCGCTATCAGAAATGTAAATATAGTCAGTTGAAGCAACGGAATCATTGCTATCGGATAAATTAACTGAAATTTGAATATCTCCTGCATTGGCTGGATTTGTATTAAGTGTTGCCACAATGTCGCTGTCAATGTCGCTTAAAAAGGTAATGGTATTTGTGCCGGAATTTGTAATGACAGCGGTAGTTCCTACCATATATCCTGCCATTCTCACCTCACGGGATACATAGTCCATGGCTGCCCTGACATTATGCTGCATTTCCGAAACCTGTTCCTGTACGGTAAAAACCTTGCGTTGTAAAAGAAAAATGCGAACAGCTACAATCGCAAGAATAAGAAAAATTGCAAGGCTTACGATCAATTCGATTAAGGTAAAACCATTCGTAGTGTCAAACTTTTTAGTGTTCATACCAATGAGTTTTTTAGTTTATTTTTATCCTTCCGGCAATGCTTACGGTAATTGTTTTCTCACCAGCAGGGTTTGTTAAAGTGATGCTTGTGCTTGGTGCGGCATTTCCTCTGGGATGAAAGATGGGATTTGCTGTTGCAGAGAAAGTGGTATCATAGTATTCGGTTTGTATATCCCTTGTTGTTACCTCTTCGCCGCTGTCAATTGTTCCATCATTATCATTGTCATCCAGGATTTGATATTGGTGGTTATCTACAAAAAATATTTTGTATTCGTTGTTTTGGCTGATTGCCTTCATCCGTGCATTTGCGAGATCGCCCATTACTTGCCTTGCAGCTCCATTCAACCTGAGCTGTGGTTTCATATTCAGGTAAACAGATACTGAAATTCCTGCAATTATGCTGATGATGATTAAGGTTACCATAAGTTCAATTACGGAAAATCCTTTTTGGCGTTGCATAATAGTTGATGGCCTGTCAAAAGGGGACAATATATTTAATTATATATTTTAATAAGAAAAGAGCATTTTTAAATGCATATGAGCATCATCGGCAGAAATGATAATTAACGAAGGTTCTAAAATTTAGCAAAAGGGGTATTGAAATGCAATCATTATTTTACATGGTGTGTGTGATACGATGTTATGGAGTAACAGAAAAATCAATAAATAGTAAGGTAAATTTTCGGAAATGTGAGACGTTAAAAAATGGGTGAATAAGGAAAGGCTAAGGATTTATTATGATGTATCGTAGAAAAGGGAATGAAACGTTATACTATTTAAAACTATTACCACCTTAATTGTTATATTCCATTTTCCAACTGATCGGAATTACCGGTCGTGTATATAATGCATTGGCAATTGTACAGCTGCTATATTCTATGACGCTACACCCATTCATATCATTAACGTCATTGCCAAGAATGGCCCCATGTATATTAACCATATTTGGCCCACCCCCTCCGTTCAGGTCAACTTCTCCTGTACAAAGTATGAGTCCGTTCCAGCTAAATCCACCTTGTGGTCCCGATGATCCACCACCAAGATTCAGCTCTCCATTTACAAGCAATAGGCCGTATCCAGTTACGTTATTTAGAGTAAGTTGGTTTCCAGAAAAGCCCGTGGCATCCGCATACCATACCCCATAGTCACTTGCGCTACCCCAATAGGTTATATTACTGGCATTGTTGTTTGTAATTACCTGCGCCCCCTCTTTTAACATATCGATGTACATATCGAAATCGATATCAATTGTACCGTATTCTATTGGAGAGGTTGGCCCAATATGAGGGGTATTACCGTGCTTGTCTACCGTTTCCATAGTATAAATTGGGTCAAGAGGGGGCTGAGCCCCACATTCATCATTACCATCTACAGTATTTCCATGCCCATTAATATCTACCTGTGTCTTTGAATATAAAGCCGCCAAAATTGGCGGCCCCGGATTGCTGGCTACTTCTTCTACCGTTATTTTTTTGCTGCCAGAGCTGTATCCATATGAAGTGATAATATCTACAGGCTTATGCGTTGTACTGGCTGCAGTGAATTGAACGGGGGTTGCTGGTTGTGAAGAATCTCCGAATCCCCAATAGATAATATTGCCGGGGGATGCAGCCGTATGAGTGCCAGTATTTCCGTCAGTATCATAATAGTGTGGATTTGAAACAGTATGTCCTTGCAGTTCGGCGTCATATTCTCTTTTGTGTTTTATCTTGACCCAATAGGGTATATTTGATGCTGTTTGTATTGTGTTCGTTCCTACGGTAGTATTTGTTGGGTTGTTGGATGTAGGAAAGTAATTTGTATATGAAGCGTTGTAATCAGGGTCGTCTGATGTTTGCCATGAACTTGTTGCTACAATATAAGCACACCATGATGGATCAGGAGTTGTAATATCATCTCCCGCATAGCTGGTATTAGTATTTGGGCCGCTAGGTTGCCCTCTCAGGCGCGACCGTGCTTCCTCAATTCCGGCCTCGGCTGAAAAAAATGCCTGAGTATTGGTTTTATAATTACTGCTGATTTTGAGATCTGTGGTTGTTGTGATAGCGGCAACAGAACCTATTATCGCCAAAATAGCTATTAATGCCAGAATGGCGATAAAAATTATACCCTCCTCATTTTTCATTTGAGAAATTATCACTGTTGTCTTTGGTTTTTGTTGTGTATTCATAGGTTTTACCTCGAATAGTATTGATGTATTCTAATAGTCAAGATTTTTAGGAGTTACAAAAGACGTAAGGGTGGCATATTTGTATTCACCGGAAATCGGATCGATATTTTCTGTCCTCCCCGTTATGGTAATTTTTATTTTTCTGATATCAGACAATGTAGCAG
Organism: Candidatus Kuenenia hertensis; assembly: GCA_021646465.1. GTDB lineage: Bacteria > Planctomycetota > Brocadiia > Brocadiales > Brocadiaceae > Kuenenia > Kuenenia hertensis. The sequence goes on from SOET01000030.1 coordinate 15,716, forward strand.
TTGTTGCCCCGTCACCATCATAATATAAGAACGTGAGATTATCGATGTTTTCCGCAAATGGCAGTGCTCCGTTACCGTCATTTGCGTTTCTATCAATTTGGCTATTTGCAGAGTCGTAGGCATAGGTAATGGACTCTGAGGCAGTGATCGTGCCATTGCCATCATTATCCATAGAAAAGGTAAACGTTCCCGTTTGGGCAACATTTATACCGTTAAAACTTGCTCCTGTTGGATTGTATCCTGCCATCCGTGCTTCTCTGCTGATCGCATCCATAGAGGATCGAATGTATTGTTGCATTTCGCTTACCTGCTCCTGAACATTAAATGTTTTTCGTTGTAAGATAAGCAATTTGACCGCAATGCTCAGTATAATAACCATGAGGACAAGGCCCACTACTAATTCTATCAAGGTAAAACCCTGTTCATTATTGTTAATCATAATAGATTCCTATTGCGCTATGATGGTGTTTAATTGAACTTTATGTACAGATGTACTTGTCGCCGGGTTCCAGTAAACATTAATTGTGACTGTTTTTGTGTTTGCAACAGGAGTGTCTGTATCAACAGTTGCCTGCAAGTAGTAGTCAGGATTATTGTATACAGTGTATGTACCCGCAATATCATCATAATCCATATTCCTGAAATCCTCTAATTTATCTTGTGCTAACGTCATAGCGGTAGTTGACTTGCTGCTATGGGTATTGCCTTTTATTACAACAATAAGTACGCTCATTACTGCAAATAACCCAATGGCAATAATTGCGATAGAAATCATAATTTCGATTAAAGAAAATCCTTCGTCTTTATGAGAACTCGTCATATTTAATCTCTCAAGATATTAATTAATTTTTACACGTCCCGTACGGGCAACGGTTAGAGATTTTTCTCCGTGTGGATTTTCCAAAGTTATGGTGACTTCCAAAAGCCCGTATAATAATCCATCCGGACTAAATATTGGATATTGTGATGGTACAGGATTAAAGATTACGTCCAGATAGTTATTCTGTAAATCCTTTGTTATGATCGTTTCGTTTATATCAGCGGTTCCATTATTATTATCGTCATCTAAAATCTGATATTGGTGATCGTTTAAAAAAATTATTTTATATCTGTTGTTTTGACTGACTGCTTGCATTCTTGCCCACATAAGATCTCCCATTACCTGCCTTGCTGCACTATTTATGTTGATTTGCGGTTTCATATTGTGATAGACGGGAATTGCTGTTCCTGCGACAATTCCCATAATAGACACAACAACAACCAGTTCTATGAGAGAAAATCCTTTTTGGTTTTGCATAATATTTTTTGATTAATAGCGATATAACCAGACAAATCTGATTTTCGAATATTTACACACCCCTAAATCCCCTCTTGATAGAGAAGACTTGCCCTCTCTCCCCTCTATCAAGAGGGGGCGGGGGGGGGTGTTTTATCAAATAAATCTGTTTTTTCAAAAGCCTAAATTTCGAAAATCAGATTTGTTTGACTCTATATACATTCCTGCCCGTCGGCGGACAGGCCATGGCTAAATTGCCACGTATGAAACGTGGGGTTCAGGTCACAGACCTGAACCCGCCGCCGGGAATGTACAGGAATTTCAATGTTGCCATAAAATATCCGGCGGGTTTGGAAACCCGCCCTACAAATATATTATTCTATTACCTGTAGGTCGGGTTTCTTACCCGACATTTTACTGTTTTTTTGTGTTTAAAATTGGCGGTATATAGGATTTCTCGTTTGTTAGTCGAAGCAATTTTTCCTGTTCTTCTTTAATAATGATAGTTGGTTTTAGTAAGATAATAAGATTCGATTTATTACGGGTTTTCTGATCACGGGTGAATAGTTGTTTAATAACCGGTATTTTGGATAATACAGGAACGCCGCTCGTCGCGTCTTCATTGTTGAGAGAGCCTAATCCCCCAATCATGAGAGTCCCTTTGTCTGGTACGCATACGGTAACCGAAACCTGAGAAACATTTACCCTTGGAAGCTGAACTGTTTGTTCTGGCGGTATGTAAGTAGTGCCGTCTCCTCCTCCGACATTTACATCTTCTGATAATCCACTAAAAGTAAAAGATTCAATCTCTTCAATATCAAAGACTGAAGGGGTTACTTCCATGTAAACAAATTTCCTGTCGGCGCTCACGATAGGCCTTACGTCAAACGTGGAACCTTCCGGCACCGTGCCGATAACAGGTGTGACAATACCATCTTCAACGGTTGTACTTTGTATATAATTTCGGGTTTGCAGAACGGCAATGTTTCCGCGTTGTGTATTAGAAAGCGTTATTCGTGGTGAAGTAAGGACTTCCGAACCTTTACTTTCCTGCACCGCCTTTAAAAAACCTTTTATTCCGGAAGATCCAAATATGGCAAAACTGAGATCCATGCCGCTGCCTAAATCTCCTATAATATCTGCCGCGCCGGTATCCAGGGAAATCTTATCACTAAAAAAACTGTCGATATTGGTTCCGATATCCTCCAAAAATTCATCCGATACCGTAATAAACCGTGCTTCAATGTTTACTTGCAAATTCTGAGCGGTTCTGAGTGACGCCAGTATATCCTCTATCTGCTTGTGAATGAATTTTGTATTTACTACAACCAGATCTCCAGGCTGTCCCATACGTGCAGTAATACTTCCCTCTCCCAACCCGCTTGTTCTAACAGTTCTTTGTTCTGTCGTATCGGAGGTTCCTATGATTCCGACATTCGTTGACCAGGAGGACGGTTCGATTGTGGTAACAATCATTTCTATTAGATCCAAAACCCGTTCAGAAGGGTCTCTCACTTTAACAGGTTCACCTTTTGTTACACTTAATTGACTGGATGTCGCCGCAGTGATGTCAAATTCAAGAGGTTCCTTATCGTCAAGGTTGATTAATATATCCCTCACATCATAAACCCTCAGTTCCATTTTTTCTTTGTATATGTGCAATATATCTCCCTCAACGAGATACTCGTATCCTTTCGGAAGCAAATAGGTGAACGCAGTCCTTACGGATACTTCGTCCAGTTTTAATGTGATGGGAACGTTTCCCGCGTTTGCATCAAGCACCATATTTATGTTTGTTTTTTCTCTGATAAAGGCAATAACATCCTGTAAAGAAGCATCAATAAATTCAAAAGAAATAATGGTATTTAAGGCGTCTTCGATTTTTTGAGAAAATTGTATCTCTGTAGGATTTGGAATCGTTCTTAAGAATTCAGTCCTGGTTTTGTTTTCCTTTACGGCTTCGGATAATTCCGGGAGTTTACGGTTTGCAATATCGTCCCACTGTTTTTGATCGGGAAAGCGAACAATATCCTGGTATGGAATAGACGCTTCCTTGAGATACTCTTTGTTTCGCAGTTTTTCCTGAGAATGAATTGTTTTAAGATTTTCATAATTCCATTTGTGTTTTGTTTCATTCACTTTTTCTTTAAGGTATAACGCTTCTTCGTTATGCGGTTCTATTTCTTCGAGTTTCTGTTCCAAACTCTTTCTATTTTCTATTGAACTAAAAGTTTGTTGTTTCTCTTCAGCAACCTTATCGCTTGAAAGTGTATCAGATATTTCCAGGGATTCTTCATAGGGCATCTGCAATAATTCTTTATTTCTTACAACAGTATCCAAATGTTGAAGGGGAATTGCCTCTTCTTGTTTGCTTAATGATTCCGGTGAGTTGTCTGTTTCGTCAGCAACCTTAATAGGCTCATTTTCTGTGTTATTGGGGGCGCTTAGGTCTATTATTTCTATTTCTTCATTCTTTGTGCCTGAAGCATCGTTGTTTTCCTGAACCACCACAGACGCTTCTTTTGCTGCCTCCTGTTTGTGTTTTATTTCATGTATTTTTTCTTTAAAATACAAAGCCTTTTTATTGCCGGGTTCTATTGTAAGCGCTTGTTCCAATATTTCTATGGCATCATCATACCGGTCATTTTCTGCTGCGGTACGTGCATTTTTTATTAATGTTGATATATCATTTGATTTTGCAGGGTCTGATGCTACACCTTCTGTTGTGCTTGGTAAGACCGTATTTTCCTCAAGAAGTGAAACCGCTTCATTTTTAAGTAGTTGCGCTTCAGTGTTGGCTGGTTCTAATAAAATAGCAAGTGTTAATTCATTAATAGCCTTTTGATAATCAGCCGATTCCAGGTATTTTTTTGCAGATTTAAGATAGTAATTGTCTGTGAGAGATGTGTTATCTTCAGTAATATCTTTATCCTGAGACCATGTTTGCTGTGTTTCGAAGGACACAAAAAGTAAAAGAACAAAAGTAGTATAAACAAAGACACTTTTCATGTGGTTTCTCTCCTTTAATAATTTTAATTGCCGGTCATTGTATTTTCAGAAGAAACGATTGACACCGTTTCCGTCCCTAAATTTACCAATTCTCCTGCCCAAAGGCTGTGTGACTCCCCGTCCCTGTTTTTGAATAAAATTTTGGATGATGTAATCATATGTGGTTCTTCCAGGATGGTTGATCCTATAAATTCTCCTTTTTCATTTCTTTGAAGAATGCGTTTTTTTATGATAATTGGTTTTTGAGCGGATGGGATAATTTCCATAAGTTTGCATCGTGTATCAAAATTTATCGTTTCTTTTCCTACTATTTTCTTTGTACCGATAGGCATTCCTTTTGAAACAGCAAAGCTGTTTTCTCTCCAAACATCCTGATATAACTTTCTTACCTGAATCAAGGCAAGGTCTCCTGTACCGCCTTTATAAATGAATTCCGTATCGCCTTTTTCTGTCACCGTCAGGCGGGATGCATCCCGATATTGTCTCTTTTTTAACAAATCTTTGATGTTTATATTTTCCCGGCTATCTTTTATTGAGGTATTAAAAACAAACGCCCGCTGCAATACATTTGGCTCAGGAGGTTGCGTAAAGCGCAATTCCATTTGTTGCGCGTTTGCCAGTGATATTTCACCTTCAGATGGTTTGCTTGTTAAGAGTTTTCTTTCAATTACATTGGAAGACGAATCCAGCGATGATACAATTTTGAGTGTTTTTGAATTCAACAGAATAAATGTGTGAAACATCGTGTAAAAGAAACAACACACCATAACGCCTAAAATAAATTTTCCGCTATGCTTAATTAGTAGAGTATTTATATCCATTGGGTAAACGAGTATTCGCTCTTTAAGTTTTAAAGTCAATCACATATGCATCAATAAGAATGTTGATTACCGGCATTGCCATGAAAGCATCTTGATTCTTAAAGCTACTGCCCAAGGTTTTTCCGGAATTCATGTGGGATGTTTTTTTGGTAGTGCTTTCAATGTTTATATTTTCAATCACAAAAGGAATGCCGGATTTAAGAAGTTCATTCAGTAAGAATTGCACACGTTCCGCTTCAAGCTCTAATGAAATTGTTAAAGGGATAGTGGAATAAAGAGATTCGTAACGGGTATCGATGTTGTTAGGAACAGTTTTGAAAGATATTTTTTCAAGTTTTGTTACCCCCGTATTTTTAAGAAGTATATTAACAAGCGCATCGAGTATCCAAAATCTTTTTTGTTCAGGGATAATTTCTTCCCACGCAGGGATATTGGCTGCCCAATCATAAAATGGCAAAGCAGATTCGTGAAATTCGATGTTACTCTTTTCCAATTTTGTTAATAACAAGGAACCTCTTTTTAAATATTCCTGTTTCCATAAAGCTTCGTCCTCAATTTTCACTACACCCTTTTCCGGGATGTTATTTGAAAAGGTCATTTCCAGTTGATTATCCATACGATTTATCAGGGAACGACATTTTTCAATTTCTTCATTATATATGTTCGCTTCCTGCTCTTTGGCGGATATCCATTTATTATTATAAGTAGTTTTTGCCAGGGCATATCGTTCCAGCATGGAAGATAAATTTCCCAGATCGTTGTGAATAGTGGTATGTTGTTTTAAAAGAGAATAGTTAACTGTAAAAAAAACAATTATCATCACAAGAAAAATGACGCCTGTAATTATCCAAAAACGATATATGGATAAAAAAAAGGGGGGATTCTGTTTCTTCTCTTCTGGCAGATTATTATTTAAACCGGCATCCATAAAATTTTCTTTCTGTTAAATTTTTAAATACCATTGGAAATATTTTTTTCTTCCTGTAAATCTATTTTTTCCGATTCGGCAATAATTTCTTCCTGTGATTTTACAATCCACCTTATCTCAAAACTGATGCACTCTGTTGTGTCTGCTTCGGAATATACCTGGCGGCATGAGTTGGGGACAAGTTCAACATTTTTAAAAGCGGCAACTTTTTGCCCAAAAAGTGTTAACTCTTTAATTGGCTGTAAAACATTTTCTTCAATAAAACGTATCCCTGGTTCTCTGCTTTCTCCTTTTATGCCTATAAACAAACATTTTTTTGCAGTGTTGTCGTCCTTTTGGTTTTTTTTCGCTTTGCCTTCATTGATATTTAATGTATCAGGGTCTATCCAGGAAGACTGTAAAGAGTTTATGGATACATTGCCGGGAATACTTTCCAGCAGTTTTTCTATTGCTTCAATCCAAAAAAATCTTGAAGAGTCTATAGAAGAAATAAGTTCCAGTTCCGATTTCTTTTCATTAAAGGTTTTTTCCGTTTTTTTATATGTGCTTTCAAGATTTTTTACATTTTGCAATATTGCCTGATGATAATTGTGTGCGTTATTAAGTTTGGAAATATGAAAACGCAGCCCAAAATATTGGGCAACGATTAACAGTGCAAAACATCCAAGACCTGCAATTGCATAAGGTTTTATTTTTGATACTTGTGCAGCTCGTACTAGCTCTTTTGGCAATAAATTTACCGCTGTTTTTCCCAGCCCCACCCCTTGAAGAGCAAGCCCCAATGCAACGCTTAACGAAACACAATTGCCGGAGAAAAAGGCGTGATCAATGTTGCCGGAAATTCTTATATTGTTTAGTGTATTTAGTACTTCTACTTTATAGGCAAAATTGTCCTTAATGGTGTTTTGCATCAATGGATCATTGAATTTATTCCCGATGAGTAAAAGTTTCTCGAAATGAACCGTGTCTGTATCTTTACTTAAAGATTTATAATATTCCATAGACCGTTGTATTTCTTTTACGAAATCTGCATTTACCTCACGCAATGGGATGGTTCTCAGCCAAAAGTGGGAGTGATCTATAATAATCAGGTCGGTGTTTTCTTCCTCTATATGAACAATGATGGTTGGCCCTTCCACCTGCTGATCGAAAAGAACTAAATTATATATTGCTAAAGGTGAGGTCAGTAAGGCGGTTAGGTTAAATTCCCGGAAAGAGATATTGTTTATAATAGAGTGAAGTGTTTCCCGTTTTGATGCAAAAAATCCAATTTCAATACCTTCTTCACTTGGCACCCGTCCTGATAACTGATGATAATCCCACACAACGTCTTTAAGTTCGAACGGTATCTGTTGTTGCGCTTCATAGTTAACGAGATTTCTTAATTGCCTTTTGTTAACAGGTGGAATAGTGCTGAATCTTGACATAGCTAATTGTCCGGGGACGGACGCCACAATATCAATCTTTTTATTGAAAGCATGTTTTGACAGAAAAGTTTGAATTGTATTGCGGACGTGGTGAGATTCCAGCAGTTTTGTACTTGATAGCGGAGCGGGGTATTCAATAATATCAACGTCGTCAACTATTACATCGTTATTTTTTCTGGTAATTTTTACTGCTTTTAATGCATTATCGCCAATATCCAAACCCCATACTGTTTTTATATTGCGTTGTTGAAAGACAGACGGCCTTCTTTGTGAAACAGGTTTGCGGGTACCGGGATTTTTTCGTAGTTTTGGAAAGTTTATCATATTTATTTTTTTCCCTGCGGGATCACATTTGAAACGTAATGTCATTAAGTTGAGCTACCAGCCGCAAAAGCCACCCTTAGCAAGGGGGATTCAGGGGGTTGTTTCTATAAAATAATTCTTACTTTAATGACATTGGTTTGCAACGCAATCCCATATTTTATATTTTTCAACGCATTATTACCGATAAGACGTTTTATGTACTATCCAAATCGGGGTTCAGGTTACAAACCTGAACCCACCAGCAACAAAATAATCCAGGATATTTTCTATTACATCCTTATCATCAAATGAGTCGGGGGCAATCCAATGAATATCAGTAAAACTTCTAAACCATGTCATTTGCCTTTTTGCAAAACGGCGTGTACCTTGTTTGATTGCACTGATTGCCTCCGAAAGTGAATGATTTCCATCAAGGTAATCAATCACTTCTTTATATCCCAGCGCCTGAGAGGCTTGCTTGCTTAACCCCAATGGATTATTAATTAAAGTTTGTACTTCATCAACAAGTCCTCGCAAAAACATACTATCCACACGCGATTCTATTCGTTTATACAATTCATTCCGATCATGAGCAATTGCAACCACAATGCAGTTGTACTTTGGATTTTTACTTCCAAACTGGGTTTGATAAGAAGAAATAGTTGTTCCCGTCTGTTTAAAAACTTCAAGCGCCCGGATTATTCTTCTTTGATCATGAGAATGTAATCTGTGGGCAGTTTTCGGATCAATTGCTTCAAGCATATTGTATAAATAATCCGTTCCTTGTTCTTTTGCGATTGTTTTCAATTGGTTTCTATATTCCCAGTTTGCAGGAGGACCGTTAAATAACCCTTCCATAATGGCTTTCAGATAAAGTGCTGTACCTCCCACTACAATGAAGGGTTTTTCCTGTGCATAAAGACTATTTGTGACTTCTTCAAAATCTTTTATATAATTTCCTACGCTGTATTCTTCCCAGGGATCTCTGATGTCTATCAGGTAGTGAGGAATTTTTTTTCTTATTTCGGCAGAGGGTTTTTCCGTCCCGATATCCATGCCGCGATAAATCAACATAGAGTCTGCGGAAACTATTACAGCCCCGGTTTGCTCCGCTATCTTTATGGCAATTTCCGATTTTCCACTTGCCGTAGGGCCGGTAAGGATACAAATTGTATGAGACATAAAACACTCTCTATTATCGAAAATCAAGGATTTTTTCAATTTTTTAAGATTTATCGTAACCATATTTTACAAACTGATTTATAATAAGCAAGCAACTATAGCAAGAAATAATCTAAAATTTTGTACCTTTCGTAATTTTTGTATTGTTTGACACTTTATTCTCCCTGTTTTCGTTATTATTTTTTCTCATTTTACTCAAAAAACTGTTTGATGTAATTGATGCTATATTTTGCATCCCATTTCCGATTGCAGTCGCTACTTTTGAGGTGTAAATCACTTCGCATGCCGGTTTATTGCATAAACTGAGGATACCGAAGATGATTGCGCCGCAGAAGATCGTTCCTTTCACTAATCCAAGTACCGCACCGAATAAATTATACCAACTGCCGATTTTCAGGTTGTCGATCATATTTTTGGGAAAATCAGCAATAATCGTGGTAATAAGTGCTACAAGAGCAAATATGATGAAATAGCTCAATATATTATTCAATGAGACAGAAAAAACATTTTTGAAAATGTTACTTATGATCGCGTTGTAAAAAAGCGCCGCACAAAAAGAAATAAACAAACTGCTGATTCTGAGAAACTGGCATATAGGCCCGTCAATAAAGCCAAAAATTATTGAAATACATAGGACTACAAATATTGTTATATCTATCCAATTCATTTTTATGTATCCTTTTATTGTGCATCCAAAGCGTTTAAAATTTCCCGACACGTTTTATTATCTGAGTTCATTGACAGAATAAAATGAATTCTGCGACGAATCTCCCCTTTCCTCGATGCTTCAGGATTTAAACAATATTGAAAATAGTGTGATTGTATAAGACTCATATGTATATCTTCCTGGAACGGGTTTAATGCAATGGATTGTTTTAAGACTTCCTCAGCGGCAGAATAATTTGAAATTGTCAAATACATTTCTCCCAGTTTATTGAGAACCGCCACTTCGTATGGTTTCAATTCAGAAGCCCGTTTAAGAAACCGGATCGCCTCCTGGCAATTCCCCAACTGTGCATAAAGATTTCCCAAATTAAATAAGGCTTTTATATGATTGGGGTCTCTTTTTAAAACATTTTCATATTCCTTTATGGCTTCATCAAACATGTCATGTGTATCATAGAGAACCGCCAGGCAGAAATAGGGAAAAATGGCATTCGGATCATGAGCAATCGTTTTTTTATATTGTTCTACTGCTCCATTATAATTACCTTCCAATTCGAGTATTTTAGCAATATTAATCATTGCCTCAATATTTTCAGGATTTATCTTTAAGGCTTTTTCGTACATTTGTTTTGCACTGCCTAACCTGGCCATTTTCTCATAAACATAGCCAAGATTATTAAACGCTTCTTCGTTATCGGGCTCCAAAGCGGTCGCTTTCTGAAAACACTTTAGCGCCTCATCATAATCGTTCCTGGCAAGATAAATAAACCCCAGGTTCACATAGGCATCGGTGAAACTGTTATCATTCCTGATACTTTGTTTGTAAGCCTCTATTGCCTGTTCCGAATTGGGAAGAATGTGATCATATTTTTTCCCTTCTGCGAACCAATTTCGTGCTAATGTTTTTTTGTTCATTGCTATGAGCATAGTATAGTAGTAAAAAAAAACGAAAAGTATTTGTGCTCCCGACCATTATCTTTTATCCTATCTTGCTTAATACCAGATCTCTGATTTCACTCCAGATAGATACCGGATCTGCATAAGGAGATTTTGTCAACTGCGGATTTTCTTTAAGAGTTTTGGCCGCCATTGCGCCTGCTAATTTAAGGCGGTGTTCCTGTGTAGTTGATTGAGCCTGCTGGATTAAGTCAGAAGGGAGAATTATTCTCAGCTTGCACTCCCCGATTTCTGTTTCTGCTATATCATCTTGCACTAAAGAATCGTTGTTTATAACAGATGCAGGCATCGCGCATGAACTTGACTGCGTTATGAATGGCTCAAAGTACTCATTTTTATTTAATGACAAGGAGTCTTCTTCCGTAGAATTTTCTTCAGGCAAATCAATTGACGGTTCTTTCATACTCCACTTTTCGACCAATTGTTCATCGTGTTCTTCTTTCTGATTTACGGATACTTTCTCGTGTACTATTTCCAGTTCCTCTACAGAAGAAGGAATCATTTCCTCCTTTGGTCTTTTTCGCGGCATCCTCTTTTGGACGGCAGGGCCGGTGATTTTACGGAAACGTTCTCCTACCTGATGTATCACCTCTCCATTAATTTCACAGAATCCGTTTGTTTCACCTGCTTTTAAAGCTAATTTGCAAATTTTATTAATAAGACGGGGTATGCCATGTTCCGAATGTTCCCATATAATATTAAACGCATCATCAGTAAAAATTTTTCTTTTTCCCCCCGCAAGCTTTATCCGTGTTTCAACATAAGACTTTACCATATCGATCGATGGAATTTTTTCAATTTTGTTATACGTCCCGATACGTTGAAAAAGATTTGCAAATTTCGGTTGTTCAAGCCTTCGTGCTAGCTCCATTTGTCCCGCGAGCACCATGGTGAATAAGTTCCGTTTATCGTCCTGCATATTGGTAAGCAACCGTAAATTTTCCAGGTTTGCAGAAGAAATGGCATTTGCTTCATCAATAAAAACGAGAACCTTTTTCCCCTCGTCAATAGTTTTAAACAATAATTTATTAAATATTTCTATTAAATCGACTTTCTTCTTTTCTTCACATTGCTTTCCGGTTATCTGTCCGATTATTTCCCTCATAAGCTGCACAAATGTAGTGCTTGGATTCGTAATAAGAGCAATTTTATATTTATCCTGAGCTATCGAATCTATAATCATTCTAAGAGACATGGTTTTACCAAGTCCCACATCTCCGACGATAACGGCGATACATTCTCCGCCTTCCTCTATTGCAAATAGAGTTTCTGCAATTGCATTTTCCATGGAAGTATGACATTCTGCATACATTGAAGGGTCCGGAACATTATCAAAGGGCGGTTTTTCAAGATTCCAGTAATTGTAGTACATTTTTTTACCTCCGTTTAGAATGTTGGCTTGTTTTTTTCTGCTTCACTTTCTACATTTTTAGCGAGATAATCCAGCACATCATCCATTGAAACACGTCTGAGTTTCCCCAACTTGTAGCTTTTTATTTTTTGTTTCAATATGAGTTTTTTTAGAAAACTTTTGCTTATTTGCAGCATTTGACATACTTGTCTGGGCTTAAGCATTTTTAATGAATCTGGTTTTTCGAGATAAAATTTAAAGATTATTTGCCCTGTACCCTGCTGGCGCAGGTTTAACAAAGAATCATTAGAGGCTGTATTCATCAAGGAATTAACATACTCATTCGATTTCACTACGTTACATTGTTCCTGAGTCAATCGAAAAGTAATTACGTTATTGTCGTCGTTCAATGATTCCTGTATTGTGCTATCCCCTTCACTATGAATGTCTGTATTACCTGACAATACTGATAGCGCATTAAAATTATTTTCCAGAAAACCTTGTTTCCTCCTTTTGACAATACATAATTTTTCCATAGTTCACCTACCATAAAGTTTTTAAGACAAGTTTACGAATGTATCCGAAGAAAATATCCGGATGAATCATTGTAAAATATTCAGAACATACTAATGCAACATGAAAAGTATGTAAAACCTCCTTTCATCAAAAAAAAAGACCCAAGGCAGATATTTGATATCTGACGCTTGGGTCTTCGTTACACAATGCGGAAGTAAATAACGTATTATTTAACGTTCACATAGTCTGGCGTTGCAGGACTAACTAATTACAGCCGTTACATAGACAAAAGATGTTCTGAACGATAAATAAACTTTTTTATCGGCTGAATTTGGTAACCTGGCATTCTTCTTTATCGAAGACCCATGGCTTTGCGTCCCAGCCTCACGGCTGGTTTGCCTTTTTCAAATTGCTGTTTTATTTTTATAGTTTACTGGATTTTGTTTCCTCCTTTTTTTCTAATAAAAACTATTTTCATCCAACATTCTATGTCGGTGCAATTTTGATTACACTGAAAAAATGATCGGATGAAAACGGTACGGATTTAAGGAAAATATAAAAATTTTTTTCCCTCTCAAATACCAACTATGCATTAATTATTTGAACGTCATCGTTTATTATAATTTTTTGCTCAAAAAAAAAGACCCAAGTACAGATACATTATCTGCCGTGGGTCTTTTTAGTTTCAATAAAGAAGGTTTTCAATCTCAACACATAAGCGAAACACGTGATTGCAACGTTTTTTTCCAAAGCTTACGTGTAAAAAAGAAACATAATTAAATGGTCCTTGGCCGCCTTGACTCCTCGACTCCGCCCGGAATGACATCATGCTAAGCGGATCGAAATAACGTCATGCTGAGCGGAGTCGAAGTATTGACATTTCTAAACGTTTAATTATGTTTCCTTCTAAAACTGGCAACCTGGCATTCTTCTTTATCGAAGACCCATGGCTTTGCGTCCCAACCTCACGATTGGTTTGCCTTTTTCAAATTATCGCATGTCTGTTTGTGACTTTTATCACAAACAGAAAAACAAATCAAGTAAAAAATAAAATGGTTATTAAGTTAACGCTGCTTTCCTTCCTATCGCTATATCGCATCACAAGCATCCTGCCTGTGTTTTTACCGCTCAAGCTGCCTGCCTGTCGGCAGACAGGAACCCCGCTCTGAATGACAAAGCTCGTCATGAGTAAAGCGAACGGAGCGAAGGGCTCAGATGACATCCACAGTCATCTATGAAAAAGCATGTCCCTGAGCACATCCGCAGACTCTGTCTGTAGGTCGGGTTTCTTACCCGACAACCCGTTTTCATATTGTATTGTCGGGTAAGAAACCCGACCTACTCCCAAATTGCCCTGCCAATACAATATGAAAACGGCAATTAGTTTCTACAAAAAATCGGGAATGCTCCCTTTCATTTTTCAAACGTATTCGTTGCACTAAAGCATGTAAATCTTTATAATATTAGCAAATCTGCAATGCCTGTATTTAAAATAAATCAGAAACCGTATTGACAATGTAAATACCATGGAAATCAACAATCCCCATGATAAATTTTTCAAAGAGACTTTTTCGATACGGGAAAATGTGATAGATTTTCTTGAGGGGACTTTTCCCCCGGAATTTTAAAAAGACTCGATATATCTACCCTGGCGCTCGAAAACAACTCCTATATTGACGAGGAACTCAAGGAACATTTTTCGGATATTGTATACACATGCCTTTGTAATGATAAAGAGTTAAAAATCACCCTTTTATTTGAACATAAGAGCCATCCTGAAAAGTGCCCACACCTGCAATTATTAAGATATCTTCTCAAGATATGGGAAACGAATATGAAGCAAGTGGAAGGGCTTGTACAAGTAATTCCAGTGATTTTGTACCATGGAAAAGAAACATGGAAAATCAGGAGATTCAGCGATTGCTTTGAAGGAACGGATGAGGTATTTTACCGGTTCATCCCGGAGTTTGAATATCTGCTTACAGACCTTAGTGATTACAGCAACGAGGAGATAAAGGACAAGGTATTCAGAAGGGCGTCTCTTCAAATAGCCATGTTGTTAATGAGGAACATATTTGATGAAAAGCATCTTGAAGACAAGTTGAAGGAGTTTTTTGAAATAGGGAAGCGGTATTTTCAGGAGGAAGAAGGATTAAGGTTTTTAGAAAGTGTAATCAGATATTTATACAATGCACCGGAAATCCCGGTAGAACGGGTAATAGAGACAGTAAAAGAAATATCAGAGGAAGGAGGTATATTAAGTATGACAATAGCGGCTAGGTTAATAGAAAAAGGGAAAATAGAAGGGAAGATAGAAGGGGAAAAATCACTGTTAATTCGTCTGATAGAGAGAAAATGGGGCAGGTTGCAACCAAGTATAAAGGAACGTTTGAATAAAATAAATACGCTGGAAGAATTAGAGGCATTAGGTGAAAGGGTTATTACTTCCGATTGTATTGAAGAATTATTCAGAAACGAATAAATCTTCCTGGTGTTAAGATTCAATGTAGGGGCTGAAAATCTTCAGCCCCTACAAAGATTGAAATTCCTAAACGTTTAATTTCTATAAACTGAATACGTTATACCATTCTTGCCCAACAAAAATGTTATAGCCCCGTCTTTGTGTGTTTGAGTGGTTATAATGCTGCGATTGTGTAATACATCGATTGTCTTGTGAGACACAGTATTATCATGCGAGTTGATAAATGCGTATGATGGCTGAACCATATCTATAAACGCCTGCAAATTATTTGAAGAGGAACCGTGGTGAGGTATTTGAATAATGTCCGACTTGATATGTTCCTGTTTTGATAAGAGCGCCTTTATCCCCTGCCGCTGAATATCCCCACACAAAAGAATTGAGCGTCCGATATATTCAATCATTACCACGCAGGAATTATCATTTGTTGTTGAAGTAGTTAAAGAAAATAATGAAGGATGGAACACTTTAACTGTTGCGGGTTCAAAACCTTTTATCTCCAATCCATGAAATAGTGCTGCGGTACGGATATTTTTTTTCTGTAAATGTCCGAGTATTCTACGGCCTGTTTCCGATTTAAAGAAATATGGTTGCGAATAAACTCGCTTTACACTGAATCTTTCAATGATTGAAGGCAAACCATTCCAGTGATCATTATGTTCGTGGGATAAAATTACCAAATCAATCTTCTTTACTTTTTCAGACCACAAAAAGGGCGCTGCAATGTTCCTTCCTGCATCATAGTTGTGCCATGTGCCTGCATCGTACAGGATATTTTTACCATTGGGAAATTGAATAAACAGAGCACCACCATGCCCAACATCTAAACAGGTTAATTTTAACGAATGTGAATGGGATTTTATTATGCCGGAGAATGTGAGAATATTGGCGCTTAATAAACCCCACAATGCAATGTAAATATAGCTTATTGATAAATAAGTACGATAAAGAATTAAGAGCAGTAATGAATAATATACTAAAATCCCTGTTAAAGAAGGCCCAATGACATAAAAATGAGAATACGGTAAATGAGAAAGAGTGGTTACGAGTGATTCTAATACAATATCGGTAGCAGATGCCAGCCATGCAAAAACAGAAGCTAAAGGAGGGAATGCAATTCCGGATATTAGTAAAACAATACCACTGACAATAACAATCCAGAATAATGGAAACACTATTATACTGGCGATAGAAACGTACGGCGTAAAAAGATGAAAGTAGTATGCAGTGAGTGGAAGGGTCGCTATCCATGCTGCCAGTGAGATGCAGAAGAGTTTGCGTATATATTTTTTTATCAAAAATAATCTGCCACGTTCTTCCGGCACTTGCAATTTTTCTACAAATAAAACAGTTCTGAATAACGTTGCTTCAATCTTTGAAGCACCATAGACAATCCCCATCGTTGCCAATATTGATAACTGAAATCCGATGTTGAAAAGATCTGATGGATTTCGCAGGAGTATAAATAATATAGCAGTAAATATGCTGCTGGTAATATCCCATTGCCGGTGTACTAAATAACCAAAAAAGAAAACAATAGCCATAATACTTGCTCGTTGCACGGGAGGATTGAAGCCGGTTAAAAACGCGTACAAAAGAGTAACTGACACTATTATGCCTATGGTAACTGTTTGATTGACTCCCAGGGCACGCAATGGAAAAAGTACAGTAACTATTACTATTCCCACATGAAATCCGCTGATGGCAATGAAGTGAATGATTCCTGTTTTTATAAAAGTATCGATTGTTTCTTCTGACAATCCAACCCTGTCGCCGAGTAACATACTGCTGATTAACGGGGCGCTATTACTGAAAGTGTGAGTATAAATGGTGTTATTTAGATAATTTTTCAATGCGTACATGAAACCATAGAACAGGTTGCGGGGATGCACACCTGATATTTCAATATTGTCTGTATTTATTATTGTCATTAAGGAATGAATAGCATGTTTTTGTCGTTTTAAATATGTTTTATAATTAAATTCTCCCGGATTACCCGGAGTCTTTGGGAGATACACACAACCAAAGAGTTCTACTTTTTGACCGTAAACCAATTGATGTAAGAGCCGTTGGCCTTTATTGGAAATTGCCAAATCCTCGTGCGGAAGGTATACATTTACTTTGATATAGCCGGATGACTTTTTCCATCCCGAAACGGTTTCTATCTCATTCGTTTGTATGATGAAGGATATTTTATAATCAGAACTTTTATTAAAAGTTTCTGATTGATATTGCAATAATCGTTTATTTGGCGCATTTCCCTTTAAAATAACAGGCGGCTTAATAATTGTTCCTCTTACACGTTGTATGGATTTTTTTGCACTTAGTGTATGTGCAATGTGGTTGTCAGGGAGAAAATCATTGCGGCAATCGAAGTACGCAACAGAAAGCGCAATCACAAGAACAGGCATAAATATCAGTAATACCGTGCTGTTTTTGGTTAAAAACAAACAGAAAAAACATACCATCCAGATCATCAGGCATATCCCCAGGGTTATATGCAGGGGAATTTCTGTCAGGGAACCCAGGTAAACACCGCATATAAACAGAAGTGTAATGGGAATGATGGGTCTTTGCATGCTTTTTGTCTTTTGAAAACAATAAAACTCTTTACCAAATAAAATATTATAAAATATCAACTCATATTGCCAAATTAAATACACCCATTGGTATCAATCCTTTTTGGTGTATTTACATATACAAATATTATTGTATATTCTGAAATGGTGTACGGATATAAAAAATAAAAAAGAAACGTATTGAACCGGACTGAGAGAAGTTATTGAAATAAATCGTCTCGATAATATCGATAAGAGGGCTGTTTTATTTTCTCAAAAGAGTATAACCGGACTTCTTCAGTAAATGAATACTATGGAAGGGGATAGTATGAAATTAAATATAAGTGACAGCAAAACCTTACAAAACAAGTTCGCATATATCACAAATAAAAACCCGAATCCGGTATTGCAAGTAACAAAGGAAGGCGTCATAACATTTGCCAATAAAGCAGGATTATGGTTTTTAAATTTCTGGAATAAACAAGTAAATGAATATGTTCCCGCACAATGGAACAAAGTGATTGCCGACGCATTCAATACCGATTCAAACAGGGTAGTGGAAACGGTATACGGAAACACTGTATTCGCATTAACTTTTGTGCCGGTTACCGAAGAAGGATATATAAACATTTATATAATTGATATCACAGAGCAGAAACATTTGCAGGAGAAAGCGGCACAATTAGAAAAATTAAATATCTTAAGCATGATGTCGTCAGAAATAGCACATGAAATCAATACCCCAATAGGCGCATTCAGCTTATGTGCCCAGGAAAGTATGAAATATTTTAATAAGATTGCCATGGCGCTCAACCACTTGGAAACACAGATTGATGCCATTTCCGGCAATCTGGATAAATTACGTACACTTATGAGCGCAAACGGCGAAAGTATGACGTATGAGGAGGTATTGACTCAATGCATGAACAATTTGGATACCTGTGAAAAAGAATTGAAAAAGGAACAACTATCCCTGCGGAACAGTGAATCGCATTTGGGCGAGTATTTAAAAAATTCTATAAGGGAATCTATTAATTGTAAAGAAGCCGTTAATAATCTGCTGAATTTCGCAAATCAAATAGTACTGTGCAAGAGAAATTATAATGTAAATTGTCTAATAACAGACGCAATCGTTTCAATATACAGAATGTTTAACGAAAACAAAATCGATATCATCTTTAATCTCTCAGACAACCTTCCCAATGTTTTAATAGATATCTGCAAAATGGAATTGGTTTTCGTGAATATATTTTATAATTCTATCTACGCTATAAATGCATTGACAAAAGATCAGGCACGCACTAATAATCTTATAAACGGTACAATAACTGTAGGAACGAGTATGGGCAAAAACAAAGACGAGATTGAAATATCAATAAAAGATACCGGAGCGTGTGTTCATAAAAACAATTTGAAAAAAATATTCACCCCCTTTTTTACCCAAAAAACGGAAAATGAAAGGCCTGTTATTGGTTTAGGTATTGCAAATAAAATCGTCAGGATGCATAATGGAACGATCAAAGTGGAAAGCGAGAAAGAAACAGGAACAACATTCAGAATATCTTTGCCTTTAAAAGAAACTTGAATCAGAAATACTGTAATTATTATAGCGTAATTCAATTTCGTATGTTAATATTTTGTCTATTGCCTTTAACCTCCTGAAAAGTTCTGCAGCGAAAGGCAGCATATTTTTCAAATACCGGAGCGCCCGGAACATTAAAAAACTATGACCCGAAGTAATGCACAATCTTATCTTCATTTGACCATATAACCTTCTCCACACAAGACGAGCAGTTTGGTATCAAATTTGCGAATAGTCTCTTTGGTTTATTGTGAACAATTTATTGCTTTATAACAGGTAAAAGACTATGGATAAAATAAAAGTTTTGATTATAGAAGATGAGGAAATTTATCGGAAAATATTGCGCAATACTTTGAAAGAACACGGCATGGATGTTCACGCTGCTGAATCGGGAGAGGAGGCGTGGGAACTCATTAAACAGCACAGATTTCCGGTGATTATATCCGATATCAGACTTTCCGGAAAGATCAGCGGGATGGATATATTGAAGGATGCGAAAGAATTGTATGACCCCTCGATATTAATGATCACTGCTTTTGGTGAAATAGAAATGGCTGTTGAGGCAATGAGATTAGGAGCCTTTCATTTTATCACCAAGCCTTTTGAAGTCGAAGATATTCTGAAAAATATCGACCGCATGATATTACAGCAAAAGATTATATCCGACCAATTGCAGCCTTCCAGTCTTGAGGAGTTAAGCAGAAATTCCGGCATTGTCGGCAACTCAAGGAAAATGTGCAACCTGATGAATATCGCGTTAAAGGCGGCGCGCAGCGATGCGACCGTATTAATCACCGGAGAAAGCGGCACAGGGAAAGAACTTATCGCCAAGGCGATTTACCTGAACAGCAGCAGAAAAGACAAAGAATTTGTAGCGATAAACTGCGCTACTTTGTCAGATGAATTTCTGGAAAGTGCCCTGTTCGGCCATGTGAAAGGTTCCTACACGGGAGCCATTAAAGACAAGGTGGGATTATTTGAAAAAGCAGATGGCGGAACGCTCTTCATGGATGAAGTGGGCGATATTTCAAAATCGATTCAGGCAAAAATATTGCGTGTGTTGCAGGAAGGCGAATACATCCCCCTGGGAAGTACCGAGACGAAGAAAGCGAACGTGCGTATTATCGCCGCAACAAACAAGAATTTGTTAGAATCAGTAGATAACGGCGAATTTCGCGAAGATTTGTATTATCGCCTGAATGTAATAAACATAATGATGCCGCCGTTGCGGGATAGGAAATCGGATATCCCACTTCTGATCAACCATTTTATTAAAAAGTTCAATGCCAAATTACAAAAAAAAGTTACAAGGATTTCTCCTGAAATAGAGGATATTCTGATGGACTATGATTGGCCGGGGAATATTCGCGAACTGGAAAATGTGATAGAAAGGGCAATGGTGTTGTGTTCCGGCAACAAGATATCAAAGAAACACCTGCCGGGAAGTATTGTGCCCAGAAAAGGCGACATCCCCCCTATTACATTAACACCGGGCACCTCCTGGAAGGATGCGGAAAAAGAACTTATCATAAAAACCCTTCAGTTAACAAAAGGCAACAAGCAGGAAGCCGCAAAAATGCTGGGGATATCTCTGAGAAAAATTGAGTACCGGGTAAAAGAATGGGGTATCACCAGTAGTCAAAAAACAAATAGTAATTGCAATTAAGTTCTCTGCTAAACACCTCCGGAACTCCCCCTTAATCCCCCTCATTGATCTTATCATTACCCACAAATTCTACTGGACAAATCTCGGTGGAGATAATGAGTGAGGGGTAGGTTCATTAACAAATACTTTCCACATAGCGGTCATATCATCAAGCCGTTGTATCCCAAGCCAAAGGGGAGCATTCCCAAATTTTTGCAAAATCCCCCCCCCGGCGGGTTCAGGTCTGTGACCTGAACCCCACGTTTCATGCGTGGTAATTTAGCCATGAAATGTATATATCGCTATTAATCACATAAACTATTGGGTTCAAATTACAAATCTGAACCCGCAAGGGGCTGAATAAATAAATTAATACAAAAAAATCTATTGCCTTGCTCTACATGCAAAACGTCCATTTCCATATAATCAATCCATTAAAATAAACGTGCATTGCAACAGGCTGTTTTTCCTTATCTTCAATACTTTGATTTTAATTCTGCAAATTTTGCGTAGGGAAACCATGCCCTTTTTTGTTTACCACAAACATTCGAATCATTAACTTAAACAAGTACATTGCAATTACTTAGATTAAATACAAGAAAACGGTTTTTAATAATATGAGACAAAACAGCAAACTCACAATTTTAACACAATCTGCAAACAGCAGGGTTTTCAGTAACGTAAATAGTTACACGGCATCGGATATATCTTCGCAAATTTTGCAGAAGAAACCTTATTCGAAAACATTTCACTTTAGCCCTTTTTATCCAAAAGATTATTGTTTTTTATTTTCAAATTGGTTTTATCCACTTTTGTTTTAAACAGTTAGTAATAAAACAGAATATCTGAGACAGGCACTTTGGTCTTTGCTTTGCTATTTATCAACCGCAAGATACCTGATCAACACATGAGTATGGTTAATGAATTTTTTTGAACGTAACTAATAGTAACAAATTTAAAAGGGGGTATTATGAAAGTACTCGTAACAGGCGGGGCGGGATTTATTGGCTCTCATCTAGTAGATCAATTAATCGAACATGGACATCGTGTTGCAGTAGTAGATGACCTTTCAACGGGGAAAGAAGAAAACATCAATAGAAAAGCGGAGTTTTTCAACATTAATATCTGTGACATGAAAAGCCTGGAAGAGGTTTTTAATAAGACAAAACCCGATATAGTAAATCACCATGCCGCACATGCAAACGTTCGGAAATCAGTAGAAATGCCTGTTTATGATGCGAATATAAATATTTTGGGATCTTTGAATCTCTGCCAGTTATCAAAAAAATATCAAATTAAAAAATTTATTTATGCATCTACAGGGGGCGCTGTCTATGGAGAGCCAAAAGACTTACCTGCAAATGAAACTACCCCTCCCGAACCCCTTTCGCAATACGGAGTAAGTAAGCATACGGTAGAACATTATTTGTATGTTTTCTATAAATTATACAACCTGAACTTTACCATTTTAAGATATCCCAATGTATACGGACCACGGCAGTCCCCACATGGAGAAGCGGGAGTTGTCGCAATCTTCAGCGAACAGATGTTACGGAATAAACAACCCACCATTTTTGGCGACGGTTCAAAGACAAGAGATTACGTTTATGTTGATGATATAGTGAAAGCAAATCTTGCGGTTTTGGATAACAACGTAGGTAACGGAGAAATCTATAATCTTGGATGGGGAAAGGAAATTTCTGATATTGAGGTATTCCTGGCTGTAAGACGGGCATTAAATTCACGACTGGAACCTATCATGGGCCAGAAACGACACGGAGAGGTTGATCACATCAGCCTGGACAATTCGAAGGTAAAGAAGGAGATCAAGTGGACGCCAAAAGTTACTTTTGAAGAAGGCATCAAGAAAGCAACCAAATATTATAAAAAATTTGTAACCGCTGAAAAATTATACGAGACGGTAAAAGTCTAAAGGTAACATCATTAAATTAAACTTATTAATCATACTATAAATATTTTTTATCCATGTTAACAAAACAACCTCCATTGAAGACACCACAACAAGCGATATCAGAAGATACGGCAAAAGATGTAAAAAAATTTGCAAAAGGTGCAAGTTTCAGTTTTATTGGCAGTGTAATTGGAAGGGTTATTTGGTTTATATCGCAGGTCATAACAGCCCGCTTTCTCGGCACAGAAGTATTTGGGTTGTTCATTCTCGGACTTCTCGTTGTAAAAATCTCAAGCCAGATCGCACGAACAGGCCTCAATGCAGGTGCACTTCGTTTTGTCTCCATGTATCGAAATGAAGATATTAAAAGGACAAAAGGTGTTTTAATCAATTCCTTTTCAATCTCTTTTTTCAATGGTATATTGCTTGGCGCCATCACATATTTTTCCTCCGATTTTATTTCAGAATCAATATTCCATAAACCTCACTTGTCAGAAATAGCAAAAACATTTGCCTTTTCCATTCCGTTTCTTTCTACTTTACACGTCGTAGCATTTGCATCAAGGGGTTTTCAGACAACAAAATACTCAGTATATATAGTTGAAATTATTCAACCTTCCTTAAATTTATTACTCATAATCGCCGCTATTTATCTTGATTTTGGCATCCTGGGCATTATTTGCGCATATATAGTATCGCATGGAATAGCTCTTTTAGCCGGGTATTATTTTATTGCGAAACAATTTCCTGAAATAAAATCAA
Source organism: Candidatus Kuenenia hertensis (assembly GCA_021646465.1). Lineage (GTDB taxonomy): Bacteria > Planctomycetota > Brocadiia > Brocadiales > Brocadiaceae > Kuenenia > Kuenenia hertensis. The sequence goes on from SOET01000030.1 coordinate 39,090, forward strand.
AAACAATCAAACCTGTTTATGAAGTAAGAAAACTCTTAAACTATTCCTCGCCTCTCTTATTGAGCGGATTTTTAATGTTCCTGCTATCATGGGTTGATACTCTCATGTTAGGATTTATGAGGACATCAGCTGACGTAGGTATTTACCGGGCAGCATCCCAAATACCCATATTTCTTCTTTTGGTATCAAGGGCCTCCAATTCAATATATGCCCCTGCCATTGCCGAATTGTATTATCAGGATAAAAAGGATAGACTGCAGAATCTTTTAAAAACTTCCACACGTTGGATATTTTTCTTTACCCTTCCATTAACATTAATACTTATTTTTTCTCCAAAAGAGATATTGTCAGTCTTCGGGAAAGAATACACGGAAGCAGGCTCATTGGTTTTAATAATTCTTGCTTTGTCGCAGTTTGTCAATTGTGTAACAGGAGGCGTTGGAATGAATCTTTCCATCTGCGGGAAACAAAATCTCGAATTGTTTAACAATATTGCTATGTTTGTCGTGAATGTAATACTCAATTATTTTCTTATTTCAACTTATGGCGCTGTCGGTGCAGCATTTGCGACCGCTATTTCTATTGCATCCATTAATATAATCCGGCTTTTTCAGGTATACATTGTTTTTAAAATACACCCTTATAACGCCAGTTATATAGCAGGAATTATCAGTGGAATAATTACCTTTTTTCTTCTCTATTATTATGGGCACCATCTGCCGTATAAATCTTATGCAACAAGCCTTGCAGCAAAAAGCCTCGGGGTAGGGCTTGTTTTTGCCATCACTTTTCTTATTACCGGCCTTAAAGAGGAAGACAAAGTTTTGTTTTCTTCAATAAAAAATAAATTCAAACTAAAATCATCTCTAGTAAAAGCATAATGTATAAAATAATATTTACCAAAAAAGTCTTTATTATTGGCGGTACAATGAAAGCCGCAACAACATCTGTTTTCATGTATTTAAATGCACATCCTCAAATATGTGGTTCTTCCGTTAAGGAGACTACATTTTTTGGTGATCAATTTACAGGCAATTGGGATATCGACATCAATAAGTATTCAAGCTACTTTAAAAAATGTTCTTCTGATGTTGATTATATAATGGAAGCCTCAACTGGGTATCTTCATAACGGAATAAAAGTTGCGCAGAGAATACATTCTATGCTACCAGATGTAAAATTGTTATTCATATTAAGAGAACCTGTAGACCGGCTTTATTCTTATTACAATCATATGATAAGTAAACTAGTTAAAGATTTTGATAGAACTGTTTCTTTCAATGAATATGTCGAAAAATGCTTTGAATATTCAAATAACGGAATAAATAGCGTGCAATCCAAACTAAACCATATGCACTATGCAGCTTTACAATATGGCAGATACGCTAACTACATAAATGAATATCTCCAAATTTTCCCCCGTGAACAAATAAAGATTATGTTTTATGAAAATTTAGAAACTAATCCTAAAAAATTCATGCACCAATTATGCAATTTTCTGGGGATTAACGCTCATTTATATGATAATTACGAATTTACAAGGGCAAATGAAACGTTCGATTCAAAAATAAAAATTATTCATAAGGCGGCATTATACATTAATAAAAAATTAGAGCCGTATTTGCGCAACAATCAGTCGATAAAAAATAAAATCACTAATGCTTACAAATATATTAATAAAAATAATGCATGTGTAATACCTATGTCAGAATCAACAAAATTGCTGTTACAAAAATATTATGAAAAGAGCAACAGTGAATTAGCGAGTATTGTTTCAACAAATGATCTTCCTGGTTGGGTAGATTTACAAAGGAAATATCCCTCTCATGAAGAGCACATAATGAATAAATAATGATATCATTATAATTATACAGCTTCCTTTCTGGTACATTTTACAAAAAACTTTTGGCATTTATTAAGTTAGTTATTTAAAGCGGTTATTTGTATTTTACATTTTTGAACTTTTCCCCTTAAACCAAAATGTCCAAGTATATATATATTTGTTCTGCAAATTTTTCAGGCTCAACCTTGCTAGACCTTCTTATTGGTTCGCATTCCAGGATTGAATCATTAGGCGAGATTTCGCAACTACCAAAAGATCTGTCATTAAATGCCTTATGTACTTGTGGCAAACAGGTTAAATCATGCTCTGTTTGGATTAAGGTTATAAATATCATGAGTGAAAAACTAGGAATAGACATTAATAAAAATCCGTATTTTCTGAATTTGGGCAATATCAGAACACGAGTGAATACCGATGTGAATAACAACTCCACATTTTATACATTCAAAAGAAAGCTAAAATCTGCTTTTAGATATTCGGAATTAAGTTTTGGCGCCCCTTTTCTATCGTCCCTAATTACAGATGTGCATAAAGGCATTAAGAACAATTTTCTATTATATGAAGCGGTAATATCTGTTCTTGGTGCAGATGCTATTGTTGATTCGTCAAAGGATTATCTTAAGGCTGTAGATCTTTATAAAAATGCTCCTGAGAAGGTTAGGATTATTTTATTGATACGTGACGGACGAGCTGTGTTCTTTTCCGGGCTGAAGAGAAATTTTTCTTATAAAAAAAGCCTTAATTCTTGGAAAAATCTTTACACTCGAGCATTGCCATTAATAAGAAAACATGTTGCACCGGAACATGTGTTACAAATCAGATATGAGGATCTTGTAAATGATATACATTATGAACTAGCTAAAATATGTGAGTTTGTTGGATTTCACTTTGAAAAAGAAATGATTGATTTTACCAGAAAGACACATCACATTACTGCTGGAAATGACATTCGTTTTTGTAAATCTTCTGCTATACGAAAACCTGATATGTTATGGAAAGAAAAAATGACAAAAGAAGATTTAAAATATTTTGAGAAAAAAGCCGGCACACTTAATCAAGCATTTGGTTATCACTGATCTCCCCAGATCACTATAAACTGTAAATTTATTATCATGAAAAACAATTATCCCGCTGGCCGGCTCAAATATTAAAACTATTTGAACCTACCAATTAGGAATTTTCGATGGAGTTTAATTTATGGGTTACTGCTATTCCTTTCCACAACTTACGAATTATTTCAAATCTAAACTAGGGAAACATTCTTCCTTATGTAATAATGAGCCGCTTCAAATAGGCTTATATTTGACGGATAGATGCACTTTGTCTTGTTCATGGTGCCTAAGACAATCCCCCTCAAGCGATAATTATGGAAATGGCTTTGAAAAGAAAAGAGACGATATAACACTCGAAAGGGCGAAAGAAATTTTATCATTTTTCCCCAAAGCCGGGCATGTAAACTTTGCAGGTTTCGGCGAGCCATTAATGGTTAACGACTTATTCAGAATTAATGCGGAGTTCAAGAAACGCCAGATGAGGACAAGCATAATTACCAACGGCACTCTCCTGCTTGACAGACTGAACGAAGTGTTACAAGCAAATTTCAAATATATCTCGATAAGTCTTAATTCCCTGGACGCAAAGAATTATGCTATAATCTGCGGTTCCAGCGAAAATACCTTTTACAATGTATTAAAGGGTATTCAATTATTAGTAGAAAGACGAAAATCATCCAAACCACGTGTTCATATATCATTCGTATTAACGCGCGACTTATTTAACCGCACACCGGAAATTGTCAAATTAGCCCAGGAATTACATGTCGATTGCCTAGATCTGCATAATGTAATATCACACAACAATTACAATGATTACGATAACGTGCTAACAACCGATGATAAAGAAGTTGCTGCAAAAATCTCTGAATGGAAAAACCAGAAATACACCGTGCACATTAATTGGCCGACATTAGTCAAAAAGGGGTTAGAAAAGCCGGTAAGAATATGCAAACCTTTATGGAACTGGCTTGGTATCGATATGGAAGGCAATACTGCAGGCTGCCATAAGGCGATGGGAACGGATAAAAAATATGGGAACATTTTCAAAGAAGGCAATAATGTATGGAATAATGACTTTAGAAAAAACCTGAGAAAATCATTTGTTGATGGATGTAACTTCTTATACGATTGTTGCAGAACTTGTGTTGTTGGTCAACCATGAAAAAATCAGAGATAATTATAGCAATTTGCCTTTCATTGTTTGTTTCTATTTTACTATTAATTGGAAACAAAAATTCCTATGGAATAATATTTTCTGTTTTTTTCAGCATAATCTATTTCATTTTAGTCTTAAGACTAAAAGTAGAAAACGTAACGAAATATACGCTGTACTTTGTCATTTTTACGCTCCCCTTTCCCTATTTAATCAAATTTGGAGGGAGCGATGCCTTAACTATTAATACAGTACTCATATATTTTGTTTTTACCATTGTAGTCATAAATAACATGGTAAACAAAACATCTTTTTTTAAACTCGAATATGAATTTATCTTGCCTACGTTTCTTCTTTTTGGTTTCACCATGACGTTATTGTGTAACCCACATTTTTTAGGAGAGTCCGTCAGGCAGTACATTTCACATTGCAGTGGAATATTGTTATATTTTGTACTCCTTGCAACGGTAAAAAATTATTCAGAAGTATTACTGATTATAAAAATAATACTATTCACTCTTATTTTGCAGGCAATAATATCGCTCTTACAGATTGAATATCCTGGAATAGCTTCTTTTTTTGAAATTTTCAAAAGAGGCGAAGTTGAGGTCAGTGCGGCTTTCAGACATGACAGTATAAGGGCTATGGGCACTTTCGGGGAATATGAACTTATTGCAGAATGGTTTCTTATTGGCACCATATTATCATTAGCCCTTATTTATGAAACCAGACAAAACAAGTATTTTTTCCCTTTGTTTTGTTGCCTGTCAGGCATTGTTTTCACCAAATCGCGGGCACCTTTAGGCTTGTTTTTCTTCCTGTTCTTTTTCGTCTCAATTTTATTTTTTCTGTTTAAATCAGACAAAAGGCGAATTACCGTTAAGTTAATCTTAATATTGTCTTTCCTATGCGGGGCGATTTTCGCTCTGTTTAGCACCCATGTCGATCAATTAATTGGAAGAATTGAACAATTTTCAAGCCTGACACATTCCACAGACCTTACCGCTATCCATAGAGACGTTGCATGGGGAGCAGCATTCCATGCCCTAAAAAAACCAACACTCTTTGGCAGAGGTTTTAGCAGTTTAGCAAATTTTTTCAGTATAAATTCGTTTCACTCACTATATTTAACAACCATATTCCGGTTCGGAATCTTTGGTTTGGTGATTCATTTGCTATTTTGGTTTATCATGCTGAAACATGCCTGGCTTCTTCTATTAAGGCATGGGAAAATAAAAAATTGGTGTTTACTTTTTTTCCTAACAGTAACAATAATGGCCATGTTGCTCGATGAAATTATTATAGAATATTTCAGACAGTCACTCACTATTCAATTTGCATGGACTTTATATGCGCTACTCATTATTTCTTTAAGACTAAATAAAAAAGCTGATGAAAGCATTGTGGTTCCAAAGTTTGCAGTTCGATATTGACATGCTGTATATAACCATTCTGTATAAAGCACACAAATTTGTTTCAAAACAAAAAAAGGATATTTTTTATGAAAACCATCGAGAATGAAAGCGCTGCAAGAGTAAAGCATCTAAATGATTTACCAATGATTTTCATTGTTGGAAATAGCAGAAGCGGTACAACTATGATGGGAAGAATATTGGGAAACAATCCAAATGTTTTTACCTTTCATGAACTTCATTTCTTTGAGCAATTGTGGTCAAAAAGTGATAGCGATCGGATTCTTTCGAAACAAAAAGCAAAAAAACTGTTCCTGCAATTAATGAAGAGACAAAATAACGGATATATTAGCAATACTCTTTATTCAGGAAATATAAATAATATTGCAAATAAATACATTAATAATTGTTTATTAACAGAAATATACACAAATTTTCTTTTTTACATAACAGAAGAAAACGGGAAAAGTATACCCTGCGAACAGACGCCGCGGTATGTCTTTTTTATTCGTGAAATTTTGAAGTTTTTTCCGGAAGCTAAAATTATTAATATGATTCGTGACCCGAGAGATGTCCTTTTATCTCAAAAAAGAAAGTGGAAAAGAAAGTTTTTTTTAGGTGCAAAAGGTTTTCCACTTTACGAGGCTATTCGTATGTGGGCAAATTACCATCCTGTATTTATCAGTAAATTATGGAAAGCATCTCTGACTGCTGCTGATAAATATTCAACATCAGAAAGAGTATTCTTCCTGCGTTTTGAGGATTTAATTGAATGTCCGGAAAAATACATACAGGATATATGTAATTTTATTGGCATCCTGTATAGCTCTGATATGCTAAAAGTTCCGCAAGTTGGTTCTTCAAATTTTATAAATCAACCAGACAAAAAAGGAATAAATAAAGATGTTACAGGTAAATGGCAAACAGGAGGATTGAATTCAGCAGAAATTTATCTCTGTCAGAAAATTACCGGTGCTTCTATGGCTAAACATGGTTATGGCGCCATACCTGTAAAACCAAGCCTTTTTCTTTTATTTTATTACAAACTGACTTTGCCAATAAAACTGGCATTGGCTTTTATGCTAAACCTGAAAAGAATTAAAAATATTAAGGAAGCCATAAAAAGGCGTTTGGATATTGATAATTCATAAAAGTATAAAAAGAATTTTTGACAATAGAAAAAAATGACATATCTTACAAAAATAACGTTTATACTATTTTTCTTTTGCTTAACCTCTGTTCTGTCAGGACAGTACCCAACAACTCTTGCACAATCTAATCCTAATAAAATTGGAAAATATTTGAGCTATGATGCTTTACCAGCCTGGAAACCCTTACCTTTAAGGTCTGTTGCTCAAAAAAAAGCGGGATTGTCTGGGGGAGAAGGTATGCAAATGGTGCAAATGATACAATATGCACCCTCTAATCCTGATATCGTTTATGCGGCAGTTGATACCTCTCAGGTATGGAAATCTGATAATGGCGGATTTTCATGGTATTCAGTGCGTGAAGGATATAGAGCTTTAGGAGGTTTTTCGTTAAGTATCGATCCTCGAAATGAAAATATCGTCTTTGTAAGCGGCGCTCTGCCAAGAGGTGGTTCACCTGTAGACGGAATTTATCGTACCTTAGACGGAGGGAAAAACTGGAAATTGGTAAGGCAAACCTATTACTCAAAGAATACAAGCAACAATCCTCTTGATGTCGGAGAGGGGCAGCATTACGCATTTGACTCTACAAGCTTTAATGGCACGAGGCATCAGACTATTTACGCGGGCACGCATAGCGAAGGATTATTAAAATCAACTGATGGCGGAGACACCTGGCAAACAATTGGATTAAAAGGCTTAAGAATCTTAGATATAGAACTAGCAACCAACTCTAATGCAAATATACTCTATGTTGCAACAAATAATACAAAAGCCCCTGGCAATGGTTTATACAAAGTTGTTGATGGCAAAAAAAATAATACATATGCTATTACCCCGATAGGTAATTTACCGGATTTTCCCCGAACAATTGCTATAGATACGCAAACCAATCACAATAATACTATAATCTATGCGGCTGTTGGAGATCATAAAGTATATAAATCTTTTGATGGCGGAAAGAATTTCCTTTGCAAAAGTAATGGACTGCCACAAAGCGGTGAGTATAGAACCATTACCATTCACCCGACAGATCCCAACTATCTCTATGCTAAACTAGGCAGGTGTGTTGGAAATGTATTAAATCCATTTTACAGCACCGATGGCGGAGAAACATGGTACTCGCCGAAGAATTTAAACGCAGGAATGATTGATTTGCAATGGATAGGTCCTGGTCATGGTATTCCTGTTGCGCCTCATCCAAATGATCCGAACATTGCCTTAGGATCAATGTTAAGTAGCATCAGAAAAACAATAAATGGAGGAAAAACATGGGAATATTCCGGTAACGGATTTATGGGTGCGCGCCGGTCCTTTAAAACTTCTACTTATTTTGATCCGGAAAACCCTGATCGACAAATATTCTTCTTATTTGACTTTGGGCCAGTAATGACAGAGGATGGTGGTGATTCATGGAAAAGATTAAAAGTAAAAGGAAAAATAAAAGGAAGGACGGCTGCCGTTGGGGCAGTGGATAATAATAGGAAAATAATGCTTGTTGCGAACGGCACATGGAATTCCCAAACAATTCTACGATCAGAAGATGGTGGCAATAGCTGGGAAACAGTAAGCAATACCAGCGATCGATTTTTATTTATGAAATTTCATCCACAGGATTCGAATTATGTTTATGCAGGTACAAAATCAGGAAGCTGGATAAGTAAAGATAACGGAAAGTCATGGACGTTTATAGTTGATAAAAGCATTCGGGCTGTGTATCCGAAAAACGGCGATATTGTTTATGCTATTGAAGAATCTTTAAATGAAAATTCAATATTATGGCGTTCAAATGATAGAGGTATAACATGGAAACGCTCCATTCCCGAAAAACAAAATCCGTTTAAGTATGCATTGGATGTTGATATTGATCCTGATAATTCTGACAGACTTTATGTTGCTGCAAATGAAGGCTTATACATATTTAATGGAAAAAACTGGAATGAAACTACCAAATCAGGAGGAATAACTCCGGAAGTCTATGGGAATATTGTCTCTTACAAGGTGAGCGCCGTCGCAGTAGATCCTTTTAATCCAAACAGAATTTATATCGGAAAAAGGGACGGAAATCTTGGTCATCCGAAAAACTATATTTTCTGCTCTGATGATTATGGATCCACCTGGAAAGATATAAAATACAATCTGCCCGGTTATTCAGGTGTATTTAGTTTAGCTATCGAACCAACAACCGGCGATCTTTATATGTGCAATGCACATGGAAATTATTATATTTCATTTTACCATTGATACCGTAGCGAGGCAGCCATCTGGCTATTGCCATCTATCAGTATTCTTTGGCTGCATAATTATTTTACTATTACAATCGATACTCAGAAAGAGCATATTTTGAAAGTACTGCTTGCAAATAAATTTTTTTATCCAAAAGGGGGGGATGCAATCGCCTTCTTTTCTACCGCGGATATTCTAAAAAGAAACGGACACGAAGTATCCTTCTTTTCTATGTTAAGCCCAAACAATATAGATTCTCCCGATTCCCGGTATTTTGTTTCTCACGTTAACATGGAGGGTGGAGGATTAGGAAATAGCATAAAAACAGCCGGAAAGATACTGTATTCATTTGAGGCAAAAAGCAAGATATCCGAACTGATCAGTAAACAGCACCCTGATATCGCCCACCTCCATAATATTTGTCATCAAATATCTCCTTCCATTATTGATGTTTTAAAAAAACACAATATCCCGGTGGTCATGACCATGCACGATTACAAACTTACCTGCGCGGCCTATACTCTTTTAGCAAATGGCCGTGTTTGTGAGGACTGTTCCGGCGGGAAATATTATAAAGCTTATAGAAATAAGTGCATCAAAGGGTCCCGGTTAAAAAGCACTGTAAACGTGGCAGAAATGTATTTACATCATAAAATACTTCATATTTATGACAAGGTAGATCTTTTTATTTCCCCTAGTAGATTCCTTATAGAAAAGACGAAAGAAATGGGATTTTCCGGCAAATTCACTCATTTACCAAACTTTGTAAATGCGAACCAATTTGAACCTTCATATAACGACAGTAATAGAACCATCGTTTATTTTGGAAGGCTAATACAGGAAAAAGGGATTATGGTTTTGATTGATGCCGTGAAAGATATCGATTTGCAATTGAAAATAATCGGTGACGGCCCGCAAAGAAAAGAACTGGAAGAGAAAGTTTTGCGTGAAGGCATGTCCAACATTGAATTCCTCGGCTATAAAACGAAAAACGACTTACAAAGTGAAATCCGCAACGGCTTATTTACTGTCTTGCCTTCAGAATGGTATGAAAATAATCCTTTTTCGATAATAGAATCATTTGCCCTTGGAAAGCCGGTTATCGGTGCAAAAATCGGTGGTATACCGGAATTAATTAAAGAAGGAGAAAACGGACTTTTATTCGAACCGGGAGATTCAATTAACTTAAGGGAAAGGATAGAGTTTTTATTATCTGATCATAGTTTATGTCACAAAATGGGGAGTAATGCAAGAAAGTTTGTAGAAGAGGAGCTTAACCCTGAAAAACATTATCAATCTTTATTAAATATTTATCAATCTCTGGTCAAATGAAACATCCATGTGCCTATTGCTCACAAAAGGGAATGAAAATATTCACACAAAGACGCGAAGTTCACAAAGAAAGAAGATTTTTTTACTTTCTGCTTTTTATCATTTTTTGTGTCCTTTGTGTTCTCAGTGTGCTTCGCGGTGAAAATCTTTTTTGATTGCAGCTATGCTGCACTATGTATTGTTAATTTAGACGATTTTACAAGGAATCCTATCATGATACGAAACATACCTTTACCAAAAGAAATTTGCATTATTCTGACGTATAGATGCAATGCCAGGTGCAATATGTGCGATGTGTGGCATTACCCTTCAAAATTCCAGGATGAAATTACCCCGGAAGATTTGGAGAAACTACCATCTGGCCTGAGATTTATCAACATAACAGGCGGAGAGCCTTTTGTGAGAAAGGATATAGAAAAAATCATCGAAGTAGTGCATCCAAAAACACAACGGGTGGTTATTAGTACAAATGGGTTCTTTACAGAAAAAATAATTAATCTTTGTAAAAAATACCCTGACATTGGCATAAGAATAAGTATAGAAGGATTGCAAAAGGCAAATGATGCAATCAGAGGGATACCAAACGGATTTGACCGGGGCATCAGAACATTACTCACTTTAAGAGAAATGGGAATGAAGGATATTGGCTTTGGTATGACAGTACAAGACAGGAATTACAAAGATCTTTTACCTCTTTATGAATTATCAAATGCGTTGGGGTATGAATTCGCAACGGCAACCCTTCATAATTCCCATTACTTTCATAAGCTGGACAACCGTATTGAAAACAAGGATTTAATATGCAATGAGTTTTCAAAACTTATCAATGAATTATTAAAATCTAAATCAATGAAAAAATGGTTCAGGGCGTATTTCAATTATGGACTCATGAATTATATATATGGTAACGAAAGATTTCTCAAATGCGAAATGGGAACAGAAGCTTGTTTTATTGATCCTTCGGGAGATGTGCTTCCCTGCAATGGCATGACGGTTAAAATGCCAATGGGAAATATTAAAGAGCAATCATTCAGTGAGATATGGAATAGCAGTAATGCAGAAAAGGTTCGCAATGCGGTCACTGCTTGCAACAAACAGTGTTGGATGGTAGGAAACGCCGTTCCCGTTATAAAAAAGCATATGCGTGTACCTGTTAAATGGATTTTGAAGAATAAACTGCGTGTTACTCTGGGTAAAGAGCCTGAATTGTGCTTCTCAAATATGAGCAATGATTCTTTGCTCATGGTTCATGGCTCCTGATGATAGTTAATAATTGATGGAGAGAAGAATGAGCGAAGTTAAACTTACGTTTAGAAATTTCAATCTTATAGAAGCAATTCATGAATTGCTTCTACATGTAAATAAAAAAAGTAGACGGACGCCTAATTAAAATTTTGAAGATTTTGTACGTTTTGCAAAAAGCTGTAGTTTTTGCTGTAAGTGTCAATGATATTACTGAAATGATAAATTCGATAAGGAACACCTTTGAGCATGAGACGCCTACTATGAGCCATCAACCATCAGCCATCAACCATTCTAAACTTAAGATAACAGTTCTTGGCACACGCGGATTTCCACAAGTACAGGGTGGCGTTGAGGCCCATTGCGAAAACCTTTACCCTCAATTGGTTGAAAGAGGATGCGATGTAGTAGTATTTACAAGAAAGCCGTATGTAAACAACACTGATACTTTTTACAAGGGTGTTCATTTAATTCCTTTATTTTGCCCAAAGAATAAATTTCTTGAAGCTTTCTTTCATACCTTCATTGGAATACTCGCCGCCAAAAAACATTCTCCTGATATTTTGCATATTCATGCAATTGGGCCTTCACTTATGGTTCCATTGGCACGGTTACTCGGATTTAAAGTGGTTATGACACACCACGGGCCTGATTATCAAAGAAAAAAGTGGGGGAAATTAGCAAAAATTGTTCTGAAACTTGGTGAAAAATATGGTTGCAAATGGGCGAATAGTATAATCACTATTTCCGATACCATTGCAGACCATATAAAAAACAGATATAAGAAAAATGTAAAGGTGATCCCCAACGGTGTAATATTGCCGGATATTTTACAAAGTAATGATTGTCTGATGAAATATGGGTTAACAAAAGGAAATTATATCCTTGCAGTTGGCCGTTTTGTTCCCGAAAAGGGTTTTCACGATCTCATCACCGCTTTTAATCAGCTTTACAGCGTTGATTTTACAAGTTTAGAATATAAAGAACCACTGCAAACGAATCATTGGAAACTGGTAATCGTCGGAGAGGCTGACCATGAAGACGTTTATAGTACCAATCTGAAGGTGCAAGCGAAAAAAAACAGCGATATTATTTTAACAGGGTTTCTAACAGGGAAACCATTACAGGAACTGTACAGCAACGCAGGAATATTTGTGCTTCCGTCTTATTACGAAGGATTACCCATTGTCCTTCTTGAAGCACTCAGTTATGGACTGTCCTGTATTGCTTCAAACATTCCCGCTAATAAAAACGTAAAGTTATCCGATGACAGATTTTTTGAGGTTGGTAATATTACTTCACTTGCAAAAAAAATACAAGCTTTCATGGAAAAGCCGATTACCGACAAAGATAAAAGGGAACAAAGAAACATGATCGTAGCAAATTATGATTGGGGAAACATCGCAGAAGAAACATTGGAGGTGTACAAAAAGGTTATTAACAGAGACAACGACAAAAAAAAGATTAATGATGAGATTACACAAAAACATCGCAGCATTCAATCACAGGTTAATCATTTAAGTCTTTACCTTTTTGCTTTTCCCCTTGCGGGTTCAGATTTGTAATCTGAACCCAATAGTTTATTTGATTAATAGCGATATATACATTTCATGGCTAAATTGCCACGCATGAAACGTGGGGTGCTCTTTTGACAGAAAAACTAATAGATTTTGCTACGTCTTTTTCCCCCTGGGGATACTTCATTGTCAAGCAAGAAGACTAAAAGCAAATGGCGTGAATTTGCTTTTATGCTTAATCAAGTAAAACGGGCTATAGAACCAGCGTTATCATTACAGGAAGTTCTTAAGTGCTGGAATGACATTGCTTGTTCTTTAGCAGAAAATACAAGAATCCGAAAAACACAGATATCAAAATACTTCGAGCGCACCTAAAACAAGTTAGCGCTTATGGGTGTCCACCCCCTTCACCCCAGCCAGAGGGGGAATAGTTGTTGTCCCCCTCATTGAGGGGGATTAAGGGTGAGGAGAAAAGTTTGAAAGTCTTAAACATTAAACATTAAATTAACTAAAATTGAAAAAACATGAAACCTGAAGATAAACTTCTTTTCATTTGTACGAGGCAGAATTTTTCAGATACACACCAGAAAGCAGTTCTCAATTTGTGTAATAGAAAAAAAATCCATTGGGACAAAATATATTACACGGCAAAACTACACGGTGTTGCACCTTTAATCTATTTAAACTTACAAAAATGTACTGAAAACGGCCTTACCATTCCGCCTGATATTGCAGATAAATTTAAACTCTATCTCTATACCAGAAAGGTATTGGAAATTAAATGGGAAGAAACTTTAAAAGACTCACTATATTATTTTCATCAAAGATTTATCGATGTCATGCTTATAAAGGGAGCAGCATTAAACGCGCTTGTATATAAGCATCCATGGCTCGTTAATAAAAATGATCTTGATATTATAATACGACCAGGAACAAATACACCAACAATAGTGGAAAAGAATGAAATAGAAGATTATATCCGAAGTATTAGATTAAAGGGAATTGAGTGTGACTATTTCCACCATCATGATATTATTTGCGCAGAAACACTTCCCATAGATTTTGCAAATATCTGGCACAATGCAAAAAAGATTCATTGTTTGGGATACCGCGTCTATGTTATGTCCCCTGAAGACATGCTCATCATCGCATGTATTAATTCCAAACGCAAAAGATTCTTTCGGCTTAAGTCATTATTTGATATAGCAGAAATAATTCGTTCTTACCCTGATTTGAATTGGGAGGATTTTGTAAGGAAGGCAAAAAAATACCGTTGCAATATTCTTATTTATACTGCTCTTTTTGTTACAAAAAAAACAATAGGATGCAATTTCCCTGAAACAGTTTTTAAAGACCTGGCGGTGTTTCCTGTAAGAAAGTCGATAATACACCTGATTATTCGTCATTTAAACTTACGTATGCCTTTAACTTCTCTTTATCCGTTTTCAGAAGAAAATCCATTAACAAGAAAAACAAATTTGTCATTGGCATTGCCATTTGCTACCTTTCAATGGCAGCACTTCTATCTCAAAATATTCCATAACAAGAAAAAACCTGCAAAAAATAGAGAAATTCTATCCGCCTGAAAAATAATAATAATTTACTTGATTTTTACAATAATAAAAGAGGCGAAAACATGTTTTCGCCTCTTTTATTAAATATAATGTTCACACTACGTAACATTAATAGCCGTTATATAAGTTCAGAACTTCCTGATCACTCAATGGATAATCGTAAACAGATACTTCATCGATTATGCCATTGAAATAACCATTGTTTACCCTTGAATGCCCGATACGCATATCCGAATACGAACTTAACGGTACTATTGTATTTCCCGCAGGATGGTTTTCCGTTACTGCCAATACACCATTTATGTAAAGCTTCTGTTCTCCTGTTGATTGATTATATGTACCGACAACATGATACCATGTCCCGGTTGAATTCCCCAAGTTGCTGCTTACCGCTTTTATGGTCCTGGTTCCACCCGTATCTTCTGTTACAAGGCAAAAGTCAATGGTATCCGGAGAGTTTTTATGAAAACGGATATCAAAACCTTCGTTCATTTGTTCATCTGAATTCCATTTCCAGCCGCCAAATATCGCATCCGCATTCGTTGCATCATTCTCATTTTTATAAAACCATGCGGATATTGAAATCTCATCATAATTCATGCATGGGATAGATACGTAATCATCTGTCCCGTCAAACGCAAGCCCTGAGCCACTCTTTCCCGTTGAAAATACAGCACCCGTAATAACTCCGTCATTGCCGTTGCCCGATGTATCCACTGCAACAGCACCGCTACCTTCATCAAACGTATAGTAAGCAGCTTTAGCATCAATTGAACTGTTATATACATCCAGAACTTCCTGATCACTCAATGGATAATCGTAAACAGATACTTCATCGATTATGCCATTGAAATAACCATTGTTTACCCTTGAATGCCCGATACGCATATCCGAATACGAACTTAACGGTACTATTGTATTTCCCGCAGGATGGTTTTCCGTTACTGCCAATACACCATTTATGTAAAGCTTCTGTTCTCCTGTTGATTGATTATATGTACCGACAACATGATACCATGTCCCGGTTGAATTCCCCAAGTTGCTGCTTACCGCTTTTATGGTCCTGGTTCCACCCGTATCTTCTGTTACAAGGCAAAAGTCAATGGTATCCGGAGAGTTTTTATGAAAACGGATATCAAAACCTTCGTTCATTTGTTCATCTGAATTCCATTTCCAGCCGCCAAATATCGCATCCGCATTCGTTGCATCATTCTCATTTTTATAAAACCATGCGGATATTGAAATCTCATCATAATTCATGCATGGGATAGATACGTAATCATCTGTCCCGTCAAACGCAAGCCCTGAGCCACTCTTTCCCGTTGAAAATACAGCACCCGTAATAACTCCGTCATTGCCGTTGCCCGATGTATCCACTGCAACAGCACCGCTGCCTTCATCAAACGTATAACTCGCTGCTTTTCCACCAAATGACATACCACCGGTATCCAGCGTAACCGTGATCGACGCCGTTCCCTCATTCCCTGCATCATCGGTTTCAGAGATGGTAATAGTATTCTCACCCTCAATCAGGTCTCTGCTGACCGTTTTCTGAGCCCCTCCATCCACAGTATACGTCACGTCTATCGGGGTGCTGGACACCACAGCCCCATTCTCTGGTGAGACAATTGCAACTACTGGTGCCGTTGTGTCCGGATTGTCATCAATTGATGCTTCGTTATCCAGAATAACCGTGATCGATTCTGATCCGGTATTTCCGGCAACGTCTGTTTCGGTTATGGTAA